>VGXM01000003.1 GCA_016873295.1 Phycisphaerae bacterium | reverse complement strand
GGATCGCCCGTGGCACCCGCGGCGCCTTGGTGCGCGTTCTTGCGACTCGCACGACGAGCGGTGTGTGTCGGAAGTCCGTGGACGGATGCGCTCCGGGTGCCACGGGTCATCGGGCGCTTCGCCCGATGACCCGTGCGGCTGTTCGACAGCCGTCCGGACGCCGGCACGGGCGAGCCGCCGGGCGGCTCGCCCGTGGCACCCGCGGCGCCTTGGTGCGCGTTCTTGCGACTCGCACGACGAGCGGTGTGTGTCGGAAGTCCGTGGACGGATGCGCTCCGGGTGCCACGGGTCAGCGGGCGCTTCGCCCGATGACCCGTGCCGCTGTTCGACGCCCGTCCTGACGCCGGCACGGGCGAGCCGCCGGGCGGATCGCCCGTGGCACCCGCGGCGCCTTGGTGCGCGTTCTTGCGACTCGCACGACGAGCGGTGTGTGTCGGAAGTCCGTGGACGGATGCGCTCCGGGTGCCACGGGTCATCGGGCGCTTCGCCCGTGACCCGTGCGGCTGTTCGAGGCCGGTCCGGACGCCGGCACGGGCGACCGCCGGGCGGATCGCCCGTGGCACCCGCAGCGCCCGCCAGCGCCTTTGGGCGCGTTCTTCCGGCTCGCGCCATTAGTCCAGCTTGCGCGGGATGGCGGTGCTGACCATGCGGATGGTCGGCGCCGCCATGTCGCTGTGGAACGCGGCGTCCTGGAAGTCGTTGGGGTCGACGGTGAGGTCGACGGTGGCCCGGCGCAGGCGGGGCCCGACGTCGTACTCCAGCGTGAACACCACGTCCCGGACGTTGGTCAGGAGCGGGCGCTGGTCGACGCCCGTCTGCGCCCCCGCGGCGAACCGCGTCTCGACATACCAGATCTCGAAGGGGCCGGACTGGGGCGACGAGGGCGCTCGGCGCTCGATCCGGATCACCTTGAAGTTGCCCGTCCCCGCCAGGGCCGACTGGAACTCGATGAAGTTGGCGTAGACCGGGTTGACGTTCCTGTCGAGCGGGTCGTCCGGGTAGGGGCCGAAGTCGGTCCCGCTGCGGATCATCGCCATCAGGCGCTGCATGACGATGCGGGTGACGACGTTGGTGGACGCCGACTCCGTCACTTGCTTGTAGCTCTTGAACGAGGCGTCCAGGGCCGCCAGCGAAGCGGAGAGGAGCATGCCGGTGATCGCCAGGGCGACCAGCACCTCGACGAGGCTGAAGCCGCGGGCGGGCCTGGTGGATCGGACGATCATGGCTTGCCCTCTCGGTAGGTCGAGTTCAGCGGGTTGATGCCCATGGGAAGCATGATGCCGTCGGGGAGCACCATGCTGGGGTCGAAGCGCACGTTGATGCGCCCGTACCCGTGGAAGTACACCGGCACCGCGCCCCCGGGGACCGGGCTGACGCTGTGGGGCAGGTCGGCCAGCCCGTCGCCGTTGGTGTCGTACCCCACGAGGCGTTTGGGCTCGCCCGCGACCATCACCAGCGGCAGGTCGTTGGGGTTGAGCGACTCGCTGTCGCCCTCGGTGGGCCCGAAGTAGCCGAGCGTGGTGTTGAACTCGGCGGGGTTGCCGACGGGGTTGCCGCGGGCGTCGCGTAGGGGCCCCTCGCCGTACACCGGGCTGAAGGTCAGCATCAGGGCCCCGTTGATGTCCGTGTTGCCGCGGACGTCGAGCACCCCCGCCACGATGGCGCCGTTGAGCTTCACGTTCTGCGTGTCGGGGCTGTTGAAGTGCCCGATGTCCACCGAGTAGTTGGGCACCATCAGCGAGCTCTTGGCGATCTCGCCCAGGTCCTGGGGTTCGGGGTTGTAGTCCGGGTCGTCGGGGTGCTCCGGGTGCGTGGTCACGAAGCGCGTCGCCCCCGTGAACTGCAGCTTGTTGCGGACCTGCGTGTAGCCCTGGGGCGTGTCCGACACCACCGACCCCACGAACAGGCAGTCGTGGAAGCGGATGTTGTTGGAGAGCAGACGCGTGTCCGTGTACCGCTTCCCGTTCACGACCAGCGGCTCCGGCAGGGCGCTCACGTTCACGCCGCTGTTGGACGGCACGTCCGCCTTGTCCTGCGACTGCATCGCGTCGGTGGCGATGAGCAGGGGCTGGTTGGGCGGCAGGGCCGAGGGAGGCAGCATCGTCGGGTACGCCGTGCCGCCGTAGACGTTCCGCCGGACGGTGGGCATCGGCTTGCCGGTCAGCGCGTCCATCTGCATCTTCCCGTACTCGTTCCAGAGCAGGTGCGTGTTGCCCGACTGGCTCTGGATGTACGTCACGCCCACGAACGTGCAGCCGCGGAAGAGCGCATTGGTCCCCGGCGGGATCACCACGTCCTTGAACACCAGCCCCTGGTACACCGGGCGGTAGTAGTAATCCGAGTGCGACGGCGAGTTGAAGGGCACCTTCTCGAAGTACGCCGTCTGCCAGTTGTCCGGCAGCCCGTCCACCGGCGCCACGTCCCCCGCCAGCGGCTGGATCACCACCCCGGGGCGACCCGTCTGCGACTGCACCTGGTTCTGGAAACTCGCCCCATCGGCGGCGTTCCGCAGCGCCGTGTTCGACGCGCTCACGCTCGCGGGCGTGACCGCCGGCAGGCCCGTGTCCGACACGCCATACGTCTGGGCCGCGATCCCCCCGGGGCGGATCGGGCCCCGGACGCGATCGGGCACCGGGCCCTGGGCCGACTCCCACGCGCTCTTCTGCACCGAGAACCTCAGCCCGCCGTGCACCTTGCCGTACTGGTCGCGCTTGTCGATGGACCCGTCGCGCCACCCCAGGATCTGGTCGCGGTTCACGCCCCGGACGGGGTCCCGGTCGAGCATGGCCTCGTTCGGATCCCACCGCCCGTTCAGGTTGTCGTCCGACCAGCCCCACACGCCGTTGCGGTTGCGGTCCGGCGCCCCCCCGTCGATCAGCAGGGCGAGCTGGTCGTCGGCGGTGAACTCCGGCGTCAGCCCGGCGGCGGGCGTTCCCGCCGTCAGGCCCGCCGACAGCGTCAGACGGGCGTCCCCGTTGCGGTCGTAGTGGATGATGAAGATGTCGAAGTCGTCGACGTAGCCGTCGCCGGTCACGTCGAAGAACGCGGCCCCGGGCGGGCCGCCCCAGGTCGGCGCGAACTGCTGCGAGGGGATCGCGGCCCCCTCGGTCGGGTGGTTCACGCGCAGGCGGTTGTCGCCGTCGACGTCCGACGCCCGGACCGCGCCGTACAGCAGGTTCAGCTTCTGGTCGAGCACGCCGTCGAGGCCCAGGAAGTCGGATCGGGTCACGATCGGGTCGCCGTTGGTCCGCCCCACGTCCTGGTAGCGGGCCCCGAGGTCGCCCCACACCGTCACGTTCTTGCCGATCATGATGCGGTTGGAGCTCAGGATCGCGTGCCGGGCCGACTTGGCCAGGCGGAAATCCTGCATGATCGTCCGCGTCACCGGCTGCCCGGAGCGCTGGTAGTTGAAGTCCAGCCCCGTGACGATCACGCGCACGTCCGTGCCGTTGGCCAGCGGCGCGTAGGTGATCGAGAAGCACGGCGGCGGCACCGTCGCCCCCACCGTCGGCGCCTCCACCGCCACCGCCGGCGTGTACAGCCAGTTGCCCGACGCGTACACCGCGGGGTCCACGCCCGCCATGCGGTTGCCGATGGTCGGCACCGACACGCTCACCCCCGGCACCAGGTTCAGGTCCGCCGCGTGCAGGTTCGCCAGGGCCCGCACGATCCCGGTCGGCGCCGGGTTCTCGGGGGGACTGTGGGGCGGGGGCTGCACCAC
This sequence comes from Phycisphaerae bacterium, assembly GCA_016873295.1. Lineage (GTDB taxonomy): Bacteria > Planctomycetota > Phycisphaerae > Phycisphaerales > UBA1924 > VGXM01. The sequence goes on along the minus strand of VGXM01000003.1, from coordinate 165,456 downwards.
CACCTGCCCCGGCACCCCGCTCCCCGACCAGATCGCCTGCCCGAACGTCGGGTTGATGTTGCTCTGCGACACCACGAACCGCTGGGTCGACACCTCGAGCCGGCGCGTGGCGATCGCCAGCCCGGTCTCAGCGGCGGAGAGCGCCCGCGAGACGTGCAGGTGCGTCGCCGCCGTCCGGATGTTCCCCTTGCTGGCGATGGCCATGGCCGCCGCCAGCGACCCGAACAGCATCAGGAACATCATCGCGACGACGGACGCCACGCCGCGGCGCGACGCCGCGGGCGCCCGCCGCGCTCTGGTCCCGCGGCGCTCACCGGGTCGATTGCCTTGCGCCATCATCAACGCACTCCTTCGATCGCCACGCGCGGGATCAACACGGTCAGTCCGGAACAACCCACGTCACGCGGGTGATCTCCTCCGCCCTCAGGGCTCCGTCCAGCATGTGCTCGACGACGACGGTCACGCGCAGGGGGAACCGGTCGACCGCCCGCCCGGGGTTGCCCCCGCCCGCCGGCACGAAGAACGCCGACCCTACGCCCGCGCCGTAGTTGGTCGGATCGGCCTTCTCGACCAGCACGCGCTGCGTCCACCCCCGCAGCGGGAGGGGCCGGCCGCCCGAGCCGATCACCACGGCCCCCGACACGTCCGTCTGCGGGATCACCTCGCCGAAGGCGTTGATCGGGCCCTCGAACGTCCCCGCGGCGCCGAACACCAGCCCGGAGAAGTCGTCCACGTCGTCGAAGTCCGTGAGGTCGACCTCGCCCGTCTCGATGCCCCAGCCCCTCAGCACCGCCGACTCGCCCGACCCCGTGAAATACAGCCCGGTCACCGGGTCGTGCCGCGGCAGGCGCCGCATCATCTCCCGGATCTCGTTGGCCAGGTACGTCCCCGTCGCCGCCCGGCTCGACCAGCTGTTGTTCTGGATGAACGCCTGGTGGGCCTCGACGAACGCCAGCACCCCCACCCCGATCACCACCAGGGCGAAACTGGTCTCCAGGAGCGTGAACCCGCGCGGCGGCACCGCCCCGCGCCCCGCCCTCCGGAGTAGTCCTTCCACCGTGCGCGCCATTCCCGCCTCCAGGCCGGGTTCCCGGACCCGCCCACGCCGCGGCGGGCCCGTTCCCTCCCGCGGGCCCCATCGGCTACTTGACCAGCTGGCTCATCTTGAAGATCGGCAGGATGATCGCCATCGCGATGAACCCGACGACTGTGCCCATGATGAGGATCATGATGGGCTCGATCATGGACGTGACCGCCTTGATCGCGTCCTTGAGCTGCCTGGCGTAGAAGACCGAGATCTCGTCGAGCACCTCGCCCAGCTTACCGGACTCCTCGCCCGCCGCGATCATCTGGGCCACGGCCCGGGGCAGCAGCGTGTCCTTCGACAGCACCACCGTGATCTTCTTGCCCTGCTTCACGTTCGCGTACACCCGGCGCCACATGCCCTTGAAGAGCTGGTTGCCCGACACGTCGCCCGTGATCGCGATCGTGTCCAGCATGGGCACGCCCGCGTTGATGAGCTGGCCCATGGTCTGGAGCGACCGGCTGATGTAGAGGGCCCGGAACATCGCCCGCACCACCGGGATCGACAGCTTCGACTTGTCGAACCAGAACGACCCCACCTGCGTCCGTTTGAACGCGAAGAGCGCCCCGCCGACCAGGGCCGCCGCCCCGAGCAGCACGGGCCAGTACGCCGTCATCGTCTTGCTCACCGCCATCAGGAACTTGGTCGCCCAGGGCAGGATCTCCTCCTTGCCCTCGAACACCGTGTAGAACTTGGGGAGCACGAAGGTGAGCAGGAAGATCGTCACGCCCACCGCCAGCACGCCGATGATGCACGGGTAGATCGCCGCCCCCACCACCATCTTCCGCGTCTCGAGCTGCTGCCCGATGTACCCCGCGATGCGGTCGAGCATCTTGGCGAAGCTGCCCGACATCTCCGAGGCCTTGACCATGTTGACGTACAGCGGCCCGAAGAGCCTGGGGTGCCGCCCGATCGCCTCGGAGAACTGCTTGCCGGCCTCCACGTCGTTCTTGAGCTGGAGGATGGTCTTCTTGAACGCCGTGTGCGTCGTCTGTTCCGCGATGCCGTCCAGCGCCGACCGCAGGTTGATGCCCGCGCGGATCATCACCGCCAGCTGCGTGGTGAAGTCGAGCACGTGCTTCTGGTTGGGACGCCCGGAGTTCAGCTCGCGGAACTTGGCGATCAGCCCACCCGTGTCCAGGGCCGCCGCGATCGGCGACAGCCCGACGACGTGCATGCCCTGGTTGCGCAGCACCTGCGCCGCCGTGTGCACCGTGTCGGCGGTGATCACGCCGACCTGCACCTGGCCCCCGGACGTCTTCACCTGGTAGCGGTAGTTGGGCATGGTGACTTCTGTTCCCGACGCCCCCGCGGGCCGCGTTCCGACCGGCCCCGGGGTTCGCGCCCGCCTACGCCGCCAGCTGGCGCTCCAGCTTGTCCGGGTACGCCGCCTGGGCCACCGCGTCTTCCTTGCAGATCATCCCGTTGAAGAACAGCTCCGCGATCGACGTGTCCAGCGAGCACATCCCGATCGAGCGGCTCGTCTCGATCACGTTGGGGATCTCGAACGTCCTCGCCTCGCGGATCAGGTTCCGCACCGCGGGCGTGCACAGCAGGATCTCCACCGCGGGCACCATCCCCGCGCGGTCGATGCGGCTGAAGAGCGTCTGCGACACCACCGCCTGCAGCGTGTTCGACAGCATCGAGCGGATCTGGTTCTGCTGCCCCCCGGGGTACATGTCGATGATGCGCTCCACGGTCTGCGACGCGTTCACCGTGTGCAGCGTCGAGAGCACCAGGTGCCCCGTCTCCGCCGCGCTGATCGCCAGGGCCGTCGTCTCCAGGTCGCGCATCTCGCCCACCAGGATGATGTCCGGGTCCTGACGCAGGCAGTGCTTGAGGCCCGAGGCGAAGCTGGGCATGTCCTGCCCCAGCTCGCGCTGCTCGATCACGCACTCCTTGCTCTGGAACGTGTACTCGACCGGGTCCTCCAGCGTGATGATGTGCTTGCGGTACCGCTGGTTCATCGCGTCGATCATCGCCGCCAGCGTCGTCGACTTGCCCGACCCCGTGTCGCCCGTCACCAGCACCAGGCCCCGCGGCAGGTACGTCAGGCGCGCGATCACCTCCGGCAGGTTCAGGTTCGCCAGGGCCGGCACCTTCGTCTTGATGATGCGCATCGCCATGCCCAGCGCCCCGCGCTGCATGTGCGCGTTCACGCGGTACCGGGCCAGCCCCGCCTCCTCGTACGAGAAGTCCGCGTCCCGCTGACGCTCGAACGCCTGCACCGTCTCCGCAGACGCCATCTGCTCGAACAGCCCCCGCGCCGTCTCCTTGCTCAGCACCGGCATCTCCGCCGGCGTCATCACCTGGTGCACCCGGAACACCGGCGGCTGCCCCGCGATCAGGTGGATGTCCGACGCGTCCGCCTCGTACGCCTTCTTCAGGATCTCGCTGAGATGCATCGCCCCTCCGGGTCTGGACGCCGCGGCACCGGGCAACGGCTCACACCCCGTCATCGGCGCACGCCCGACCGCGGTTCATCCCAACCGCCGCGTCCCTTTCCAGACGTGATCGTTCCCGGGCCCGCGCCCAAGCCCCCACACCCCTACACGCCCCCCCGCCCCCGCAACCCGCACAGCCCGTCCCACCCGCACACCGCCCGCTCCTCTCGCCTCACTCCGCACTGCTCACTGTTCACGATTCACCGCCCACCCGCCCGCTCCACCGCCTCCGCCAGCACATCCGCCAGCACCCGCTGCCCCTCCGCCGTCAGGTGCACCCGCCCGTCGTAGACCCGATCCAGCCCCGCCCCTGCCATCGCCGGACCCGTCTCCACCACCGGCACCTCAAGTTCCTGCGCCGTCCGCCGCAGCAGAACCGTCCCCCGCGCCGCGCTCCCCCGCACCTCCGCGCGCTCGGCGTGCAGCACGAAGGCCACGCCAACCCCCTCCGACCGGAGCAGCCCCACCAGTTCCCGCAGCGCCGACAGGCTCGCCTCCACGTCCTCGGGCGAGAGCTCGACCGCCGGCGTTCCCCCACGCCCCAGGACCCGCGGCAGGTACCGCGTCGCCGCCTCCCACAACGCCGACACCGGCTTCCTCGTCGGCAGCTCCCCACCCAGCGGGCCGAACGTCGGCACGTCCCACGCGTCCGCGTCGTTGAGAACCACGACCGCGACGCCCGCGTCGAACCACCCGAACCGCCGCACATACGCCAGCAGGTTCGCGGGCCCCCAGCTCCCGCACGACACGTTGAGCACGCGCCGGCCCAGCCGCCCTTCGAGCAGCGCCGTCGCCAGTTCCGCGTCGTCGAGCTTCGCCCCCCCGTTGGGCACGCTGTCGCCCAGCACCAGCACCCGACGCTCGCCCTCCTGTGCCCGCTCGCCGACCTCCGCCGACCGCATGTGGAACGCGTTGTACGACACCCGATGCCCGAACCGCCGGTACACCCCCGGCCTGGGCAGGTACTCGATCTCCTGATCGGCCACGAACAGCGGCGGATCCCCCAGCCCCAGCCCCACCCGGCACGCCACCTCCCCCGCGACCACCGCGGCGACGGCGCCGACCAGAACTGGCCGCACGAGCCGCCTCACCCTTCCACTCCCGCGCCGGGCGGTTGCGCCCTCCCCTCCAAGGGAGGGAGACCGCCGCCCACCAGCCGTTCCCTGGCCTCCACCGCCAGGCGGTCGCAGCGCTCGTTGTCCGGGTGCTCGCTGTGCCCGCGGATCCAGTGGAAGCGGACCGTGTGCCGCGACGCCAGGTCGTCCAGCGCCTGCCACAGCTCCTGGTTCTTGACGGGCTTCTTGGCGGACGTCTTCCAGCCCCGCTTCTTCCAGTCGTGGATCCACTCCCTCAGCCCGTTCAGCACGTACTGCGAGTCGCTGTAGAGATCCACGATTGACGCGGACTTGAGCACCGACAGCCCCTCGATCACGGCCCGCAGCTCCATGCGGTTGTTGGTGGTCTCCGCCTCGGCGCCCGCGCGGACCATCTCCTTTCCGCTGGCGCCGTGACGGAGCAGGAAGGCCCAGCCGCCCGGCCCCGGGTTCCCCGAACAGGCCCCGTCCGTGTGCAGTTCCACGATCGGGCGTGCCGGGTCCGTCACGAGGCCCCCAGGTCGACCAGCCCGGCGTCCACCTCGTGCGACACGCAGAACCGTTCCGCCGCCCGGTCGTGGGCCGCGTGGTAGGCCCGCCCCAGCTTCTCCCAGTCGAACTCCCAACTCCGCCGATCCACCTCGTTCCGCAGGGTGATCCGCCCGCGCCGGTCGAGCCGGCAGAAGTCGATCAGGTAGGCGCACAAGTCCGCCGCTGCCTCGTGGAACCCCCGCCCGCGACGCCTCAGGACCTTGAGCCCCCAGCGGTCGTGGTCGGGGAACATCTCCATGACGTACCGCCCGAAGCCGGCCAGATCGCTCGTCACGCTCGGGATGCCCATCGCCAGGCACTCCAGGGGCGTGTACCCCCAGGGCTCGTACGCCGATGGGAACAGCCCCAGGTGGCATCCCCGGGCGAACTGGTCGTACTCGATCCCCCACAGCGGGTTGGCTGGGTTGATGAAATCCGGGTGATACACGACCTTGACGGGATCGTCCTCGGCGTTGAAGAGCCCGAGCTCGCGCAGGTGGACGAGCACCGGGTCGTGCTTGTCGTCGGCCATGACGTGGGTCACGACCGGGGGGGGGTGGGCCGAGCGCATCGCGTGCTGGGTGCGCACGTACCGCAGCGCCCAGTATTCGTCGACCTCGCTGTCCAGGCGGAGCCTCTCCCCCGCCGCGGCCCTGCGGAAGAGCCGCTCCCCGACTGATTCCGTGATCCGTGCGCACACCTCCCGCAGTTCCTCCAGCACGCCGTGCTTCTCCAGGGCCAGGGGGTGGAGGCTGCGGGTGGGTCGCCGCGAGACGATGAAGAAGACGACGGTGAGGCCCCTGGCCCAGCCGTCCCGTGCCGCCTTGAGCTCGGCGTTCAGGCGCGCCATGGTCTCCAGGCACAGGTCGAAGCCCTTGTTGCGGGGCTCGAAGCGTCCGCTGGAGAAGAGGTAGAGGGTCTTGTCCAGGTCGAAGGAGTAGCTGGGGAAGAAGTGCCCCATGACGAAGCGGTGGATGGCCTCCTTGTGCTCGGCGTGCGCACGCTGCTGGTCGTGGGCCAGGTTGTAGCGCTCGACGTTGAGCCCGTTGGGCAGCACGGCGTCGACGCTCCGCCCCAGCAGGGCGGCGCACTCCTCCGCCGTGATCGACGACACGGTCGTGAACACGTGGCTGGCGCGCGCGCAGGCTCGCTCCACCGCGTGCTGCGACCGGATCCCGAACCGGCGCGCCTCCGCCTCGTGGAAGAGGCGGGGCAGGCGCTCGTAGAAGTCGTGGTCGCTGGACGCGATGTAGCGCCCCAGCAAGGTCGCGTGCGTCGTGAATACGGTGGCGATCGGCAACTTGCGGCGAGCGAGCATCGGGATCGCCATCCCGCCCATCCACTCGTGGAAGTGCGCGACGATCGGACGCCGGGCGGGCGACGGAGCGCCCGTCGACATCGAACGCTCCCGGCAGATCGCGTCGAACACCCTCACCACGCCCTCGGCGAACGAGAGGACCTGGTCGTACAGCGGGTCGCTGGGAGGCGACTCGACGCTGTGGTCCTCCCACAGGCGGTACTTGAGCTCGTTGACACGCTGTTCGGTGAGGGCGGCGTCGATGAGCAGCACCCGGGGCTTGCCGCTCACCAGCCAGCGCCCGTGGTGGATGCTCAGCCCCTCGCTCTGGAGGATGGTCAGGGCCCGCGCCAACCAGCCCGAAACGGGCGCCGGCTCGAACTCGAGCTGGGCCTTGACCGGGTCGTACGGCCCGATGAGCAGGTAGCGGTCGCCCCAGCGCTGGACCATCGACGGGGCCTTGGAGCGGATGACCTGGTAGATCCCCCCGACCTGGTTGCACACCTCCCACGCCACCTCGAACAGCATGGACCCGATCGCCCCGCGCTCGGGCTCGTCGGTCAGCAGGTCGGTCCTCGGCGCGGCGGGGGCGGGCGCGAAGGGGTTGTCGTTCGGGCAGGACATCGGGGCACACTGTACCTTGGGGGCACGCCGCGCGGAAGGACGGGCCGAGCGCCCGACCGACCCCGCTACCATCGGCGCGTGAGCCAGACCCGCCCCGCTCCGCCCGACGCACGCGCCGACCGAAGCCCCCGGCCCGGCGTGGTCCGGATCGAGGTCCGGGCCCGGGAGGGCGTGACCGACCCGCGGGCCGACGCCGTCGTGCGCCAAGGAGCGTCGCTCGGGCAGCCCATCGCCCGCGCCTCCACGGCGCGCGTGTACCTGATCGAGGCGGCACTCACGGACGCGCAGGTCCGGCTGATCGCGGAGCGGCTGCTGGCGGCCCCGGTGGTGGAGTCCTGGACGCGGGGCGCGTCGCCAACCCGGTCCGGCGAGGCCGTGGTCGAGGTGCACCCGCTCCCCGGCGTGATGGATCCGGCCGCGCAGTCCGTGCGCGAGGCCATCCGCGACCTTCTCTCGCTCGACGCCCCGCCCGCCGTCTCCACCGGCTGGCGCTACGACGTGTCGGGGCTGACGGACGAGGGGGTCCGCCTGCTCGCCGAGCGTCAGCTGGCCAACCGCGCGGTGCAGGCGATCCACCTGGCGCCGTGGACGCCCGCGTCGTTGCCCAGGGGGACGGCGTACAGGCTCAGGCTGACGCGCTTCCCGCTGCGCGAACTCGACGACGGGGCCCTGGAGCGCCTCAGCCGCGAGGCCCACCTGTTCCTCAGCCTGCCCGAGATGCGCGCGATCCGCGACCACTACCGGTCGATCGGGCGCGAGCCCACGGACATCGAACTGGAGACGCTGGCCCAGACCTGGTCCGAGCACTGCGTGCACAAGACGCTCAAGAGCCGGGTGAGGTACAGCGAGGCGGCGAAGCGGGACAGCGAGACAAGGGGGGAGAGGGGGAGCGAGAGCGGGGGCGGAGCGGAGATCCGGTGGGAGGGGCGGCCCGGGCACGTCGTGCGGGACGACGGCACGGTCGAGATCGACAACCTCCTCAAGCGCACGGTGGCGGCGGCGACGCACGAGCTGATCGGCGACGGCGTCGACTGGACGCTCTCGGTCTTCAAGGACAACTCCGGCGTCGTCGCCTTCGACGAGCGCTGGGGCGTGTGCGTCAAGGTCGAGACCCACAACCGCCCGTCGGCGATCGAGCCCTACGGCGGGGCGGCGACGGGGATCGGCGGATGCATCCGCGACGTCATCGGCACGGGCCTGGGCGCCAAGCCCATCGCCAGCACCGACGTCTTCGTGGTCGCCGGCCCCGCCACGCCCGCCGACGAGGTGCCGCCCGGGTGCCTGCACCCGCGCCGCGTCCTCACCGAGGTCGTCGCGGGCGTGCGCGACTACGGCAACCGCATGGGCATCCCCACGATCTCGGGGGCGGTGCACTTCGACGATCGGCACGTGGGCAACCCCCTGGTCTTCTGCGGGTGCCTGGGGCTGATCCCGCGCGACCGCGTGCGCGGGCAGGCCCGCGCCGGCGACCTGATCGTCGCCCTGGGCGGTCGCACGGGACGCGACGGCATCCACGGCGCGACCTTCAGCTCCGCCGAGCTGACCGACACCCACGCCGACGAGTTCTCCCACGCCGTGCAGATCGGCAACGCGATCGAGGAGAAGCGGGTGCTGGACGCGATCCTGCGGGCCCGGGACGAGGAGCCCACGCCGCTTTACACGGCCATGACGGACTGCGGGGCGGGCGGGTTCTCGTCGGCGGTGGGCGAGATGGGCTCGGCGCTGGGGGCCCAGGTGGACCTGGAGCGGGCCCCGCTCAAGTACGCCGGTCTGTCGTACACGGAGATCTGGATCAGCGAGGCGCAGGAGCGGATGGTGCTGGCGGTGCCGCGCGACCGCCTGCCCGCGCTGGAGCGGATCTGCGCCGAGGAGGGCGTCGAGCTGGCGGTGCTGGGCACGTTCGGCACGCCCGGCCGCGAGCTGGTGCTGCGCTACGAGGGCACGGAGGTCGGTCGCTTGTCGATGGACCTGCTGCACGACGGGCTGCCCATGCCGACGAAGGAGGCGGTGTGGGGGGACGGAGTGAGACCGGGGCAAAGCGGAGCAGCGGGGCAGGGAAGCAGCGAGACCGCGAGGCCGGGAGAAGGCACGCGCGGATCGGCGTCCGGGCCCTGTCTCGCTGTCTCGCGGTCTGGCTGTTTCCCTGCCACCCCGCCTCACTCTCTCACTGACCCGCTCAAGGCTCTCCTCTCCCATCCCACCATCGCCAGCAAGCACTGGATCGTCCGGCAGTACGACCACGAAGTGCAGGGGGGGTCGGTGGTCAAGCCGCTGGTGGGGCCGGGCCGCGCGGGCGGTCGCGGGCCCAGCGACGCGTCGGTGATCGAGCCGGTGCCGGGCACGGGCCGGGGCGTCGCGGTCGGGTGCGGGCTCCAGACGGGTGTCGGCGACCCGGGGGCGGGCGGCGACCCGTACCTGATGGCCCTGGCCGCGATCGACGAGTGCGTGCGGAACCTGGTGTGCGTGGCGGCCGACCCGTCGCGGATCGCGATCCTCGACAACTTCTGCTGGCCCAGCTGCGAGCGCCCGGAGAACATGGGGGCGCTGGTGCGGGCCTGCGCCGGGTGCTACGACGGCGCCAAGGCCTACCGCACGCCCTTTGTCTCGGGGAAGGACTCGCTCAACAACCAGTTCAAGGTGACGGACCCGAAGACCGGGCGCGTGGAGCGGCTGATCGAGATCCCGCCGACGCTGCTCATCACGGGGCTGGGCATCGTGCCGGACGTGCGGCGGTGCGTCACCAGCGACGCCAAGGCGCCCGGCAACGTGCTGCTGCTGGTCGGCGAGACCACGGGCGACCTGGGCGGCTCCATGATCCAGCGACTGGCCGGGCTGGGCCCGAGCCGCGTGCCGCGGACCGATCTGAAGCAAGGGCCGTCGGCGGCGCGGGGGGTCGCGGACGCGATCCGCGCGGGGCTGGTGCGCTCCGCCCACGACTGCTCCGAGGGCGGCGTGCTCGTGGCGGTCGCGGAGATGCTCATCGGCGGGAGCACGCCCGAACGCCCGATCGGCGCCGCGATCGACCTGGCGCGGGCCCACGCCGACCCGATCGTCGCGGCGTTCGCCGAGTCCCCCAGCCGGTACGTGCTTGAGGTTTCGTCCGACGCCGCTGACCACGTGACCGCGGGCCTGGCTCGGGCGGGCGTGCCGATCGTCCGCGTCGGCGTGCTCGACGGGTCGGGTCGCCTGCGTGCCGTTGGGCTGGACGCCCCGGTCGAGGACCTGGCCCGCGCGTGGCTTGGACCGCTGGACTGGTGACGGTCCGCGCCACGACTGTGCCGCTCTGGGCGCGGTCGTGTTCTCTCCGGTTCATCCCTCGCGATGCACCGGTGCCCACTTCAACAACCGGCACGCCGAGTCTGAGCGAGTCCTCGAGCCAAGGCTCGGGTCGTCGGGCTCCGATCCGAGCGTTCGTCGCCGGGCCTCCTCGGGCCCGGCGTGGCGGGCGATGGGGGCCTCAACAGAGCACCCCACGACTGTCGGTCAGAGCCGCGGCAGTCGTGGCACGGGCAACGGTCCCACATCAGCCGGGCGGCGCGGGCGCGGGTCTGACGCGCTGGACGCGCATCGGGTCGGGGATCTCGGGCACGCCGAGCGCTCGGCGGAGCTCGTTCTGGCGGTCGACCTCGGCGGGGAGGTCCTCGACGCGCAGGTTCCGGCCCGAGCCGTCGGCCCTGATCACTTCGACGGGCCTGGGACCGAAGGGCGGGTCGCCGAGGTCGGGATCGGGGCACTTGACGATGACCCAGAGCCCCCCATCCTGCGGCTGGAGCAGGTCGACGCCGGTGTACATGAACACAAGGTCGTCGACGCGGTGGGCCGCGGCGGGGTTGGGCGTGCCCGCTCCGACCAACGCGGCCAGTTCATCGAGCCGGCGGATCCGCTCGGCGGGCGATTGCGTGCGAAGTTCGGGGAGCATGGTCGGGAACGAGCCACCCCACTGGGCGGGGCGGGTCGGATCGGGCGTGTACCCCAGCAGGGCGCGGGCAGCGTGGTCGGGGGCGACCCCGGCGTTGGCCTCGGCGTGCTGGATCAGGAGCCCGAAGGCATCGCGCGGCGGGATGGGCTGCATGAAGGACGCCGCGGCCGTGGCCTGCACCGTCGCGACCGCCTGCCGAGCCGTCCACAGCGCGACGCCGACCGTGCCGCCGATGGCGGCCAGGCCCAGCGCCGGGATCACCGCCGTGCCGACGATCGCCCTCCACACCCGGACCTTCTGGGCCTCGACGACCATCGCCGCCGCCGACCCCCACCACCACAGGATCGAGAAGGGCCAAAGGTAGAAGCCGAACCAGGGCACCGCCATGAGCACGTTGCCCGCGGAGGCGTAGAGGGTGCACTGCACGGTGCGGGCCGGGCCGGCGTGGGTCGGGCCGGTGAGACGCAGCACGCCGTGGGCCGCCAACCCCCACAGAGCCGCGATGCCCGTGAGCCCGACGACTCCAACCACGAGCCCCAGTCCGGCCCAGGCCAGCGCCCTGACCATGCCCCCGCCACGCCCCAGCCCGGGCATCAGGAACATCGCGGCGATGAGCGAGGCGCCGAGGGCCAGGAAGGCCGCGCTGGTGACGGCGCAGAATCGACCCGCGGCCGACGTACGCGAGCCCTCGGGCGTGCCGCGCATCAGACGGACGGGCGAGAAGAGGGCCATCGCCACCGTCGTGAGCCAGCGCGTGACCCAGCGGCCCTTGCCATCGAGCCAGGGGTTGGTGTTGGCGCGGGTCACTTCCTCGGCGACGCCCTCGGTCGGCAGCAGCACGGCGTCGTCCATGCGGAGGTGCCGACCGCAGGAGACGCAATCGAACTCGGAGGGGACCAGGTGCCCGCGCGCGTCGGTGCCGTAGTAGCTCTGGTTGCAGTGCGGGCAGCGGAACTGAACGCTGTTGGGGACGAAGTCGAAGTCGCTGGGCTTGAAGGGGGAGCCGCACTCGGGGCAGATTCGCTCGCGGATCTCCCAGAGCGGGTACTGGCAGGTCTTGCAGCGCATCCGGTCCTCCTACGGCCAATCGCGCGTCTGCTTGCGGATGGAGGGCCGTACCAGCCACACGCACAGGAAGGCGGGGTACACCATCCCCCACAGCCAGTAGAGGATCGCCGAGCCGATCGCCATGCCGCCGACCAGGCCCGCCGGCAGGGGAGTCCCCGCTTCGGCCATCGCCTGCATCTGGTCGCGCTGGTGGAGCCCGGTCACGACGGAACTGCCCGTGACCGCAAGGGCCTTGAGGATGATCCAGATCCACGCGGCGCGCACCGACCAGCGCCGGTACCGAACCATGCCAACCCCGGAGGCCAGCAGAACGCCCGCGACCAGCAGGAGGGCCACGCCGACGGCGACCTGCCACGGCACCCACTTCCGCATGGCGGCCTGCATCGCCTGAAAGGCCGCGTCGTCCGGGGGCATCCAACCCATGAACGCGGGCGAGAGCGCGGCCGCGATCGCGTTCCACGCGCCTCCAAGGGCGCCCAGGGACCCGAGCACGATGGAGATGATGCCGATCACGCGGGCCCAGGTCGGTCCTGCCCGACGGGGCGGGACCGGGCCGGGGACGATGGGCGGCGCGAGGGGCGGGGGCGTGACCTCTCCGGCGTGGCTCATGGCCTGTTCCCTCCACGGGCGATCAGCGCAGCCCGTACTCCTTGAGTTTGCGGTAGAGCGTGCGCTCGCCGATGCCCAGGAGCTTGGCCGCCTGCTCGCGGTTGCCCGCCGTCAGCCGCAGCGTCTCGCGGATGGCCCGCTTCTCGATCTGTTCGAGGGTGGTGCCGGCCAGCGAGGCGATCGGTCCGCCCGTGCCGGCGTCGTCCGGGGAGTCCTCGCTGCGGATCTCCGGCGGGATGTGCCGCACGTCGAGCAGGAGGGGGGCGCCCGGCGGGCGGTCCTCCCCCATCGCCGACACCGCCATGTTCTGCACCACGTTGAGCAGTTGGCGCACGTTGCCGGGCCAGGCGTAGCTCACCAGTCGCATCATCGCCGCGTCGCTCACCGAGGGCTCGGGCGGGGCGGGCGCGTCGCCCTGGGGCGCGAACTGCTGCATGGCCCGCTCGACCGCGTGGGCCACGAGCGGCGGGATGTCCTCGCGGCGCTCGCGGAGGGGGGGCAGGTGGAGCTGCGAGCCGTTGATGCGGAAGAACAGGTCCTCGCGGAACGTGCCGCCCTTGACCAGCTCGCGGAGGTCGCGGTTGGTCGCCGACACGAAGCGCACGTTGACGTGCCGGGCCTCGTTGGAGCCCAGGCGGATCACCTCGCCCGACTCCAGCACGCGCAGGAGCTTGGCCTGCATCTCCAGGGGCATGTCGCCGATCTCGTCGAGGAAGAGCGTGCCGCCGTCGGCGTACTCGAAGACCCCGGCCCGCTCCTTGTCGGCGCCGGTGAAGGCCCCGCGGACGTGCCCGAAGAGGGCGTCCTCGAGGAGCGTGGCGCTCTGCCCCGCGCAGTTGAAGGTGACGTAGCGCCCGCTGGCCCGCCGGCTGTTGCGGTGCACGGCGCGGGCCACCAGCTCCTTGCCCGTCCCGCTCTCGCCCGAGATCAGCACCGGGATGTTCGCCGCCCCCACCGTCTTGACCTTGCGGAGCACCGCCCGCATGGGCTCGGAGGTCGCCACGATCCCCTCGAACCCCGCCTCGTCGAGCTTGGACTGCAGCGCCTCGTTACGGTGGCGCAGCAGCACCGTCTCGGCGGCCCGGTTCACCAGGTTGCGAAAGACGGCCAGGTCCAGCGGCTTCTCGATGAAGTCGTACGCCCCCTTCTTGAACGCCGCCCGGGCCGTGGGCACGTCGCCGTGGGCCGTCACCATGATCGTCTCGGCCTGGGGCTGGAGCGTGCGGGCGTTCCCGAGAACGACCAGGCCCGCGTCGGCGCCGTCGGGGGCCACGCCGTCCTTCCCCCCGGACACCGCCATGCGCAGGTCGGTCACGATCACGTCGAACTTCCCGAAGCGCAGTTCCTCGATCGCGCCCGCGACCGTCCCGACGATCGTGCAGACGTGCCCGGGCTTGCGCAGGGCGTCGGCCATGACCTCGGCGTGGTCGGGCTCGTCCTCGACGATCAGAACCTGGGCGGCCACCTGGTCGCGGTTCATGCGGGTCAAGGGTAGACGCGGGGCGCGGCGGCCCGGGCCGCGGCGCACCAGGCGATCGCGATGGCGTCGGCCATGTCCGCCGGCCTGGGGAGTTCCGGCAGCCCCAGGCGTGTCTGCACGGCCCGCTGGATCTGCGCCTTGCCCGCCTGCCCGTTCCCCGTCAGCGTCTTCTTGACCTCCGCCGGTCGCAGCTCGATCAGCCTGAGCCCGGCCCGCCGGATCGCCAGCAGCAGCACCCCCCGGGCGTGCCCCATCACGATCGCCGTCGCCGGGTACTCCACGTGCGCAAAGACGCCCTCGACCGCGACCACGCCCGGCGCCAGGCGCTCCAGCAGGGCTCGGAACTCCGTGTCCAGCTCCATCAGCCGGGCCGACACCGACGAGGCCGACCGCCCCGCCGGGCCCGCCTCCGTCCGCGCCAGCCGAATCACCCCGGCCTCCACGAGGGCCGGTCGGAGCGGGTTGCCGGCGTCCAGGCACGCGTACCCCGTGACGCGCAGCCCGGGGTCGACCCCCAGGATCCGCGCCGATCCGCGTGCCACCGAGATCGGCCTTGCGATCTCGGTGGCACGTGAAGTCGGTCGGCGTGAGCCTGGCATTCGGACAACCCCTCCCCAGCCCTCCCCTGACGGGGAGGGGCGCACCCTATCTCAACGCCCCGTAGTGCTTGAGCCAGTGCACGACGGTCTTGGCGATGGCGTCGCACTCCAGGTTGCAGCGGTGCCCCTCGCAGGACGCCCCCAGCGTCGTCTTGGCGAGCGTCGTCGGGATCAGGGCCACGTCGAAGGTCCCGCCCGCCGGGTCCACGCTCGCCACCGTCAGCGACACGCCGTCGATGGCGACCGAGCCCTTGGGGATGACGTACTGCATCAGGTCCGGGGGCGGCCTGACGGCGACCCGCCATTCAGGCGAGGCTTGGACCCGCTCGAAGACCCCCACGCCGTCGACGTGCCCCTGGACCACGTGCCCGCCGAGCAGCGTCGCGGGCGTCACCGAGGCCTCCAGGTTGACCTTTGCCCCCACGTCGAGCGACCCCAACGTGGTCCTGGCCAGCGTTTCGGGCACGACGTCGAAGGTCAGCGGGCCGCCCGGAGCGACGGCCTGGGCGACGGTCAGGCAGCAGCCCTGCACGGCGATCGAGTCCCCCAGGGCCGGAGCCGGCCCCCAGACGTCGTCCGGCTCGACGGCCAGTCGGACGAGCCCGCCCCGGCGTTCCAAGGCGGTGACCCGCCCGACGGACTGGATGATCCCGGTGAACACGATGGAGACTGTTCGGGGATCCGGGGCACAAGTAAAGCCGGGCGGTGGTTTCGCCCCCGTGGGGGCCGCCCGGGCCCCCCAAGTTGACGCGGGGGGTGCGGTCGTCGATACTGGTGCCCCCATGTGTTACCATCCCGCCGGGCCGGGTCGGAGAGTCCGTGGGCCGACCTGCCCGTCGCTGGAGAATCGCCGGTATGACGAACCGATCTGGCCGCTCGTGTCCTGTCGGGCGACCGACGAAGGCCGCGTTCCTCGTTGCCGTCCTGGCGGGCGTAGGGCTGACGGGGTGCGGCACGGGCGAGGTGGTGCTGCCGCCGCCCATGACCGCCGACGACCGCGCCGCCGAGTTCCAGATTGACGAGGGAGGCTTCGCCAGCCTGGGCTATCGCCTGGACTGGCGGGGGTTCCCGCCCGTGGAGCGGGGCGGGCGGATCGAGTCGATCCTGACCTCGCCGGACGCCATCGTCGTGCACGAATCCGGCAACGCGACCAGCGTCCTTGAGCCCACCACCGGCGCGGTCCGCTGGTCCAACGCCCTCTCCAACACGCTCACGCGATTCGTGGGGCTGGCCCGGAGGGACGGCGTGGTGCTCTCGACGAGCGAGTCCGAGATCTTCCAACTGGCCGTGGCGACCGGGGAGTTGGTCGGGCGCCAGCCGCTCGAACGCGTCGTCAACACCCCCCCCCTGCTCCTGGGCGACCTGTTGATCTTCGGGACGGCCCGGGGCGAGGTCATCGCCCATTCGCTGGGCTACCGCCTCACCGCATGGGCCTTCGGAACACCCGGCGCCATCGACCATCCCCTGGTCGTCGTCGGCGGCGCGGTCGGGGCCGTGACCCAGACCGGCGCCGTCCTCTTCCTCGACCCGGGCACGGGCTCGCTGGTCGGCCGCAACCGCATCTTCGGCCCTCCCGGCGGAGACCCCGCCACAGGCGCCAATCTCATGTTCGTGGCCAGCACCGACCAGTCGCTCTACGCCTTCGCGGGCAACGGCGGGGCGATCTGGCGCCTCCGCACCGGCGCGCCGCTCACCACGCCGCCCGCCTTCCACGCCGGGCGGCTCTATGTCGAGCTCCCCGACTCGGGCTTCAACGCCTTCGACCCGATGAGCTCGACCCCCGCCTGGTCCAACCCGCAGGTTCAGGGCGTGCTCGTGGGCGAGCGCAAGGGCTCGCTCCTGGTCTGGGACGCCGCCTCGTCGACCCTGTCGCAGGTCGAGAAGATCACCGGCGACGTGCTCGCCCGCGTGCCCGTCCCCGGCGCCGAGCGGTTCGTGGCCGACAGCCCCGTCGACGGCAACCTCTTCGGCCTGAGCCGCTGGGGCGTCGTCGCCAAGTTCTCGCCGCGGGACTGACCGCCAGGCCCGAGGGGTTCGTCATGCCCGACCTGATCCCCGTCAAGAGGGCCCTGCTCTCGGTGAGCGACAAGACCGGGCTGGTCGCCCTGGCCCGCGCCCTGGCGTCCCGCGGCGTGCGCCTGGTCTCGACCGGCGGCACCGCCAAGGCCCTGGCCGCCGCCGGGTTCGACGTCACCCCCATCGAGGCCGTCACCGGCTTCCCGGAGATGATGGACGGGCGCGTCAAGACGCTGCACCCCAAGGTCCACGGCGGGCTGCTCGCCGTCCGCGACGACCCCGCCCACCTCCAGGCCATGCGGGCCCACGCCATCGACCCCATCGACCTGCTCTGCATCAACCTCTACCCCTTCGAACGCACCGTCGCCTGTCCCGACGTCACCCGCGACCACGCCATCGAGAACATCGACATCGGTGGCCCGAGCATGGTGCGGTCGGCGGCCAAGAACGCCGACTGGGTCGCCGTCGTCACCGACCCCGCCGACTACAGCGCCCTCATCGCCGAGCTCGACGCCAACGCCGGCGCCACCTCGCTCGCCACGCGCCGACGCCTCCAGGCCAAGGCCTTCGCGCGAACGGCGGCGTACGACGCGGCCATCGCGGCGTGGCTCGCCGGCGACCCCGACGACGACCCCTTCCCCCACCGGCTCTCTCTCACCCTCGAACGCGTGCGTTCGCTGCGCTACGGCGAGAACCCGCACCAGCGGGCCGCGCTCTACCGCCTCGGCCCCGGCGCCGCGATCGCCGCGGCCCGGCAACTGCACGGCAAGGAACTGAGCTACAACAACGTCAACGACGCCGCCGCCGCCCTCGACCTGGCCCTGCACCTGGGACGCGTCACCGCCGGGCGGCCCGCCGCCTGCGTCATCAAGCACGCCAACCCCTGCGGGGCCGCGGCGGGACCCACGCCCGCCGACGCCGTCGACCTGGCGATCGCGGGGGATGCGCTGGCGGCCTACGGCGGGATCCTGGCCCTCAGCGTCCCGCTCGATGCTCCCGCCGCCCAGCGCCTCTCGCTGAAGGACGTGTTCCTCGAGGTCATCGTCGCCCCCGCCTTCGACGACGACGCCCTCGACCTGCTCCGGTCCAGGTCCGCCAACGTCCGCCTGCTCCGCGTCGAGGCGGCGCCGGGCGCCGGGACCGCGATCGACTTCCGCTCCATCCCCGGTGGCGTGCTCGCGCAGACCCGCGACGACGCGCTCGCCGGTGATTTCGGGCACCGCGCGGGGCCGCCGCCCTCCGAGGCCCAACTGGGCCTGGCCCGGTTCCTGGAGCCCGTCTGCCGGGCCCTGACCAGCAACGCGGTCTGCATCGGCAGCGCCCCCGCGGGGCGCTTCGCCCTGGTCGGCGCCGGCGCCGGGCAGATGGACCGCCTGCAGGCCTGCCGCATCGCGGTCGAGAAGAGCGGGGACCGGTCCAGGGGCGGCGTGGCCTTCTCCGACGCCTTCTTCCCCTTCCCCGACGCCCCCGGGGTGCTCATCGACGCGGGCGTGTCGTGCCTGGTCCACCCGGGGGGTTCCAAGCGCGACGACGACACGTTCGCCCTGTGCCGCGAGAAGGGCGTGACCTGCCTGACCACCGGGCTGCGCCACTTCCGGCACTGACCGGGCCGGTTTGATCCGCCCCCTCCCGCACCATATGAATTGCTGACCCGGCGGCGCTCGGCGGAGTGGAGGCCCCAGGTCGCCTGCGGGGCCCCATGCACGGACGCCCATCCAGAGCCGCGAACGGCCACCATCGGAAGCACGAGGACGGTGCCGACGGCCTGCCGGCCGAGGACCACCTATCGCTGTCGACCTTCGCCCACACCGAGGGGCTCAACGCCAAGGTGCTGGTGCTGAACAAGGCCTTCATGGCGGTCCGCGTGGTCACGGCCCGCCGGGCGTTCGGGCTGCTCTTCCGCAACATCGCCGAGATCATCCAGGTCCAGACCGACGCGGCGGGGACACAGCAGTTCCTCACCTACAACATCGAGACGTGGACGGACGCCTCGGAGATCCAGCGCCGCATCCAGCACGAGCGCGAGCGCTTCGACTGGGTCCGCACCGTGCGCCTCGAGATCCCCGTGCCGCGCATCATCCGCCTGCTCGGGTACGACCGCCTCCCCGACCAGGCCGTCAAGCTCAACCGCCGAAACCTCTTCGCCCGCGACCGCAACCAATGCCAGTACTGCGGTCGGCACTTCCCCACCAACGACCTGTCGCTCGACCACGTCCGCCCGCGCTCGCACGGCGGGGGCGAGTCCTGGGAGAACCTGGTCTGCGCCTGCATCCGCTGCAACGCCCGCAAGGGCGGGCGCACCCCCGAGCAGGCGGGCATGTCCCTCGTCCGCAGGCCGGAGCGCCCCAAGCGCAACCCACTCATCTCGCTCCGCCTCGGGCACGAGAAGTACGCCTCGTGGAAGGCGTTCCTCGACCACGCCTACTGGTCGGTCGAGCTCAAGTAGCCGCGGCCTACGGCTGCTGGGGCGTCGAGAAGGCGTCCGGCGGCAGGGCCTCGTTGGTCACCACCACCTCGACGCGCTGGTTCATCCGGTCCTTCTCCCGGTCGTAGGTCCGGGCCACCACACGGTTGCCGTCGCCGATCGCCACGACGCGCAGTTGCTCGCGCCGGACCCCCGACTCGACCAGCACCCGGCGCACGGCCAGAGCCCGCCGGTAGCTGAGTTCGAGCCCCTTGTCGGGGTCGCGCAGGGCCTCGCTGGGGCTCGCGTGCCCGCGGAGCTCGACGATCCAGTTCAGCCCGCGCAGCCGCTGGGCGGTGTCCTCGATGACGTCGCGGGCGGACTGCGAGAGCAAGTCGGACCCGTCCTCGAACGGAACCGCCGCCCCGAGACTGGTCAGGTCGCTGGGGCGCACGCTCTGCACCTTCTCGTGCTCGCCCTGGGGCGCGTCCTGGTCCGCCGGGCCGCCCTGGCGCTCCTTGATTCGCCGGACCAGCGGGGCGTCCTTGGGGTCGGTGGACAGGATGTCGACCGGGTTGTTGAAGCCCTCGCGCACCGCGATGACGAAGTCGTAGAACTCGCCCGACTGCGGGTGCTCGCTGGGCGTGTCGGACGGCTGCCCCCCCGCCGCCGCCGTCGACTTGGGGCCCATGTTCAGGGCCAGCAGGATCACGAAGAAGCCCATCTGCAGCATCACGTTGTCCGCGAAGCTGATGAGCCATTCCGGGGCGCCCTCGTGCCCCTCCTCGTGCCCGCCCCCGTGCCCAGCGTGCTTCTTGTGCGCCTTTTTGTGGCCCTCGCCCTCCGCGTGGCTGTCGTGGTCCTGTTCGGGCATGGGGGCGTGGTCCGGGGATCAGGCGGCCTGGCGGTACTTGGCCCGCGCGGGCGTCGGGATGAACGCGAGCATCTTTTCGAGCGTGACGCGCGGGTTGTCCCCGCCCTGGATCGACAGGATCCCCTGCAGCATCATCTCCCGCCCCAGGATCTCCTCGCCCGACCGCAGCGCGAGCTTGTCGCCCATGGGCCCGGCGACCGCGTTGGCCAGCACCGTCCCGTACATGGTCGCGACCACCGCCACCGCGAGCATGTGCCCCATGATCTTGATGTCCCCGCCCAGGTGCCCGAACATGCCGATCTGCCCGATCAGCGTCGCCACCAGCCCGTACCCGGGCGCGTAGAGCTTGATCAGGTCGAAGAACTTCTTGCCGGCCTTGTGCCGGTCCTGCATCGCCAGGATCTCCATCCGCAGCGTGCCCTCGATGGCGTCCGGCTCCACGCCGTCGATCGCGGCCTTGAGCCCCGCCCCCAGGAACGGGTCCTTGATGTTGGGGATCTCGCTCTCGAGCGCGAGGATGCCGGCGCGCCGGGCCTTCTCGCTCAGCTTGTTCATGAGCTCGATGACCTCGACCGGCTCCATGCCCTTGTGGAAGAAGAACCGCCGCGTGTACCCCGGGATGCACTTGATCTTCGACATGGGCATGGCCATCAGCACCACGCTGAGCGACCCGCCGAACACCATGTACATGCCCTTATCGGACCAGAACATGGACAGGTCGCCGTGGCTGGCCTTCAGCATCACGATGGCGCAGAACACGAAGCCCAGGATGCTGCCGATGACGCTGGCTTTGTCCATCGCCTCTGGTCTCGGGGGGTCATGCGGGCCCGCGGCGGCGTTCCGCGCCGCCCACCCGCTATCGGCCCGCGCGCCGCGACGGTCCAGCCCCGCCCGCCCCGAGCCCCCCGATCGGCCCCGAGCGACGCCACGACCCGCCCCGGGGGGCGTCCGAGAATCAGTCCCCCCGGCGCACGAACGCCAGCCGACCCTGGTCCTTGGTGACGCCGGGGAACCGCAGGGCCTGCCCGTGGGCCACGCAGTAGACCCCGGGCGGCAGCACGCCCGCGGCGAAGATGGCCTCCGTGAGGTTCTGGAGCGCGTCAGAGCGCTTCATCTCGAAGGGGCGCATCGCCCCCGTGAGCACGATGGGCACCCTTGGCGCGGCGAGGGAAGCGTGGATCAACTCCCCCGTGCGGGCCAGCGTGTCCGTCCCGTGCAGGATCACGACGCCGTCGCTCTCGCCCTGCGCATCGCGAGCCGCGGCGAGCACCAGGGCCCGGTCGTCGTCGGTCATGAGCAGGCTGTCCTTGGCCAGCACCGGTCGAACCGCGACCTCCACCGCCTCCAGGCGCAGTTCTCCGAGCATGCGCGCGATGATCGAGCCGCGGTTCTCGAGCGTGCCGGTGGCCTCGTCGTAGACCTTCTCGATCGTCCCGCCGGTGGTCAGTACCCGCACCCTTCGCATCGAAGGGATCGTTGGCGCCCCGGCGCGATCCGGCACGAGCCTACCGACGCCGGCGCAGCCCAAAGACGCCCATCAGGGCCAGCGGCAGGGCCGTGACCGGGCTGGGCACTCCCGGCACGCGGAACACGAGAAACTCCTCGTGGTTGTAGCCGGGCGTGAGGGGATTGGCGGGTCCGTTCGGGTCGCGGTGCCAGATCCAGTGGGCGTTGGCGGAGATGCCGGGCCTGAACCCCCAAGGACCCACGCCGTTCGTGTATCCCGGGAAGGACGTCGGCGGGATCCACAGCCCCAGCGTCGTCGCGTAGGTGATCGCCGAGTCAATCTGCGCCTGCGTGGGCATCACCGACGCCGGCCATGGGTTCGTCATGCCGAACAACTGCTGGAGGTATCGCCCCGCGGGAAACACCTCCCAGTTCCCGCTCAGCCCCGTCAGAAACTGGTACCCCTGGGTCACGTTGTGGAACTCGCCGATGAACCCCTGCGCCGCGGAGTGATCCGAGGACGTCGCCACGTAGAAGTAGTCGGTCGGGTTGGCCCCGCCGACGTTAAACGTGTACGTCGTCGGCCAGGAGTTCCCCGACCCGACGGCAAGGGTCGTCTGCATCGAGTTCCCGAACCACGCCGAGAACTGGTTGTCCACGGTCATGTGGATGGTCCAGTTGTCGGCCGCAAGGCTCGGCGCGCACGCCACACCCGCGGCGAGCATCATCGACGACAGCGCGCGAGAAATCACCATTTGTCCCTCCTCCTTTGGCCCCTCGCCGCCCTCCAAGCGGCGAACGCCAACGACTGAACCTTACCAGATCGCCGACCCGCCGTCAAGGCGATCAACGTCTGTGCGCGCGCCAACCGAGAGCACGTGCCCGAGGCAAACAAACACCGTCCTGGCGGCCCCGGCATCGGGCGGGGCGCGAACAGAGCGGGTCAGGCGACGATGCCCGTCACCTTGACGCCCGTGTACTGCTGCCGGTGCCCGCGCTTCTTCTGCCAGGTCTTCTTCTCGCGGAAGGTCCAGACGTGGATCTTCTGGCCCTTGACGACGGGCTCCACGACCTGGGCCGTGACGCTGGCGCCGGGGACGTAGGGGAGCCCGACCTTGGCCTTGCCCCCGGCTTCACCCACGACCAGGACCTTGTCGAAGGTCACGGTGTCGCCCGGCTTGGCGGCGCCGTCGCTGAGCAGGTCCATCAGGAACTCCTGCCCCTGCTCGACCTTGCGCTGCCCGCCCGACTCCTCGATGATCGCGTACATGGCCTCGGCTCCTGCACCATGTTGGCGGGGGGTCCGTCAGGACCGCTTGGCCGGCTGGCACGTCCCGGTTCACAATGGGGAGAGAAGGTTAGGCCTTGTGCGCGCCGGTTCAAGCGTTCGGCGAGCGCTCGGTCCCGCCATAGGATCGCGGGCGGCCTGGCACGAGCGACCCCATCGGCGGACGTGCCCATGGAACCCCGATCGTCGCCCGAGGATCGGCCTCTGGCGCGACAGGCGCCGGCGACCCGCACTAGGATCCACGTGTCGGAACACCCTCGGCCCGGCGCACGGACGGCACCTGCATGAGCGGAATCGAATCCTCACCCACGACGCCGGCGCGGACGCCCTCGGCCGCGCCGCTGGGGGGTGGGCCGCCCCTGATCCCGGAATCGGTCGCGGCCTTTCTCACCTCGCTCGTGCATGAGCAGTGCGCGCTGATCGGGGCGTTGGCGGGCGTGATCTACCTGCTGAGCGCCGACCGGAAGCGGGGCGTGGCCGTGGCCCGTGGGGCGCCGGGGTTCGCTCGGGGCGAGGCGGGGTACGACCCGCTGACGCCGGGCCTGGTGGCGCGTCTGGAGCGGTTGGCGGTCGACGCGGCGCCCGGGGCCGATGGGCGCACGGACCAGCCCGTAGCGGGGAAGATCGACGCGGTGTCGGTGCCGCGGGGCGAGGGTCGCTCGACGGGGCTGTACGAGCCGGAGGCGGTGCTGCCGGCGATCGCGGCGCCCCTGGTGGTGGACGGGCGGACGGAGTTCGTGGGGGTGCTGATCCTGCCGCGGGGCTCGGAGCGAGCGGCGGAGGAGGGTCTGACCAAGCTGGCGTTGACGGCGTCGCGTTTCGAGGCGTTCCTGTGGCGCGAGCAGGCGATGCAGGAGGCCGAGCACAAGCTGAAGCTGCGCGAGGCGATGGAGTTGCTGGACGCGTCGCAGGCGGCGCCGACGGCCCAGAGCATGGCGGCGGTGCTGTGCGACGAGGTCAAGCGACGGTTCGGGTGCGCCCGCGTGTCGGTCGGTCTGACGTGGCACCACCGGATCAAGGTGGTCGCGGTGTCGGACACGGACGAGATCGATCACCGGACGCCGACGCTGGCGGCACTGGAGGCGGCCATGGACGAGTGCGCCTGGCAGGACGCCGAGGTGGCGCGCCCCGCGCCGCCCGAGGCCGAGAGCGATCCGAACCTGAGGCGGGTCAACCGGGCCCACGGGGACCTGGCGGACAAGTTCGGGCCGGCGAGCGTGGCGAGCCTGCCGCTGCGGGTCTCGGGGGACGTGGTGGGCGTGCTGACGCTGGAGCGGGCGCCGAACGACCCGCTCCCGGCCGGGGGGCTGGCGCTGCTGCGGCTGATCGGGGAGGTGGTGGGCCCGGCGTTGTGGTCGCGGCGGCTGGCGGACCGTGGGGTGCTGGCGGTGCTGCGCGACCGCACGCTCGAGATCGGGCACGTGCTCGTGGGCCCGCGGTACACCGCGGCGAAACTGGTGGGGCTGGTGCTGCTGCTGGCGCTGGTGCTGCTGGCGGCGGTGCCGATCCCGGCGGTGGTGCCGGCGGAGTGCGAGGTTCGGGCGACGCAGGCGCGGGTGGTGGTGCCGCCTTTCATCGGGTACCTGGCGTCGGTGCGGGCGCGCCCCGCGGACACGGTGGAGGCGGGGCAGGTGCTGGCGACGATGGACACGCGCGACCTGGAGGCCGAGCTGTCCCGGGCCCGGGCGGAGCGGGCCAAGCAGGAGGTCCAGCGCGACGCGGCGCTGGCGTCGGGGGAGACGGCGCGGGCCAAGGCGGTGGGCGCGGAGATCGCGGCCCTCGACGCCGAGATCGCGCTGAACGCGTCGCTGATCGAGCAGGCGCAGGTGCGGGCGCCGATCGCGGGGGTGATCGGTCGGGGCGACCTGGAGCAGTTCGTGGGCGCGCGGGTGGAGCCGACGCAGTCGCTCTTCGAGGTGGTGGCGCCCGACAACCGCGTGGTGCTCCACGTGGACGAGCGGCGGATCGACGACGTGCGCGTCGGGCAGGAGGGGCACATGTCGCCGCGGGCCCTGCCGGACCGGCGGATCCCCCTGCGTGTCGAGCGGATCACGCCCATGGCCGAGCTGATCCGAGGGCGGAACGTCTACCTGGTCGAGGCGGAGCTGGCGGACCCGGCGTCGGCGGCGTTCCTGCGGCCGGGCATGTCGGGGGTGGCGCGGCTGGGCCACGGGTGGACGACGGGGCTGGCGCGGCTGACGAGGCCGCTGATCGACGAACTGCGGCTGCGGCTGTGGTGGTGAGGGACCCTTGGCGCTCTTCCGACCCGACCCCCAATCCTCGTTCGCGGACCTGTGGTACCGCGTGGGCCCGACGCGACCGCGGCTGTCGGCGCACGCGCGGGTCGCGCGGCAGCAGTTCGGGCCGCACACCGTCTTCGTGGTCGAGGAGCCGGCTGGGGGCGGGTACTTCCGGCTGTCGGAAGCGGCGTGGTTCTTCGCCGGGATGCTGGACGGGACCCGCACGGTCGACCATGCGTGGGACGCCTGCAACGCGCAGCTGGGGGACGACGCCCCGACGCAGCGCGAGTGCCTGGACGTGCTGGGCAAGCTCCAGCGGCACGGTCTGCTGGCGGGCGAGCAGCCCCTGGCGTCATTGGAACTGGGGCGGCGCGAGTCGGAGGTCGAGTCGCGCAAGCGCCAGCGGAGGCTTGGGCACGGCGTGTTCTTCACGATCCCGCTCATCAACCCCGACGCGTGGCTCAATCGTCTGGCCTACCTGCTCCGACCCCTCTTCACGCTGCCCGGGCTGGTGCTCTACGGCGTCGCGATGCTCGTCGCGCTCTACCTTGTCGGCACCCACGCCTCGCAACTGGGGTCGCACTTCGACAACGTGCTGGCCCCCGGCAACCTGGTGACGCTCGCCGCCGTGTTCCTGCTGCTGCGGGCGTGGCACGAACTCGGTCACGCGGCGGCGGTCAAGGCCTACGGCGGGGCGTGCAACGAGATCGGGGTGATGCTCCTGGCGTACGTGCTGCCGTTCCCCTACTGCGACGCCAGCAGCGCGTCGGCGTTCCCGGAGACGTGGAAGCGCGTGGTGGTGTCGTCGGCGGGGATGATCTTCGAGACGTTCGCCGCGGCGATCGCCGCCGTCGTGTGGGCGACCGCCGAGCCCGGGCTGTGGCGCACGGTCGCCGCCAACACGGTGATCGCGGCGGGCTTCACGACTCTGCTTTTCAACGCCAACCCCCTGCTGCGGTACGACGGGTACTACATCCTCTCGGACCTGATCGGCGTGCCCAACCTGTGGCAGAAGGCGATGCAGCTCTGGCAGTACATGGTGGAGCGGGGCGTGTTCCGGATCCCGGGGCTGCGCCCGCCTCCCATGCGGAGCCGGCGCGAGGCCTGGCTCATCGGGGTGTTCGGGGCGTGCTCCTTCACCTACCGCTACGTCGTCATGCTCTACATCGTGCTGCTGATCTCGGAGCGGTACCTGGCCCTGGGGCTGGTGATCGCGGCGATCATGGTGTTCGCGTGGGGGGTGGTGCCGCTGGCCAAGGGCGCGGGGTACCTGGTCGGGTCGACGAAGCTGGAGGGTCGGCGGGCCCGAGCCCTGGGGATCACGTCGGCGTTCGTCGCCCTGCTCCTGGGCGTGCTGGGGCTGGTGCCGGCGCCGGCGGCGGTGTACGCGCCCGCAACGCTCGAACCCTTCCAGAAGGCGCCGCTCCGCGCGCCGGAGCCCGGGTTCGTCGATCGCGTGCTCGTCGAGCCGGGGAGGGACGTCGGCGCGGGTGAGGCGATCCTCGTGCTGCGGAACCCGGAACTGGCGGCGCAGCTGGAGCGCGGGCGGGCGCGGCTGCGGGGTGGCGAGGCGCGGCTGGACGCGGCCCTGGCCCGCGACCCGGCGGAGCACCGGGCGGCCCAGGCCGAGGTGACCAAGCTCCGGGCCGACGTCGAGCGGCTGGAGGCCCGCGTCGAATCGCTGACGATCCGCGCGCCGATCTCGGGGCGGCTGCTGCCCGCGAGCGGGTCGGCGTCCGACCTCGGCAACGCCCTGGGGCGATTCGTGGGGCGCGGGGCGCTGTTGGCCGGCGTGGCGTCGGTGGATCGCCTGATCGCGCGGGCCGACGTCTCGGACCGGGAGCTCGCGTACATGTTCCGCGGCGCGGGGCCCCCGTCGGCGTCGTTCCGCGTCCGGGGCCTGGGCGGGACGGAGCACGACGGGCGGATCGTGCGCGTCGACCGCGTGGCGACGCGCGAGGTGTCGTCCGAGTCGCTGGCGGCGACTTCGGGCGGCGAGGTGCTCATGGATCCGACGGACGAGCGCCAGCGGGCCACGCTCTCGCCGCTGTTCAGCGTCGACGTGGCGCCGACGGCGGGGCGGCTCGACCTGCCGCCCGGGCTGCGGGCGCGGGTGCGGTTCGCGACGCCGGCCGAGCCCCTGATGGTCCAGTGGTGGCGCCGCGCGATGCAGTACGTGGAGGGGCGGGCCGCGTCGTGAGCGAGTGTGCCCCGCGCATGCCGATGCCGCTCGCGACCCGGGCGCCGCGCGGACGGGGCGGGCCGGCGCCGGGCTCGATGAGGCTGTGGCCGACGCTGAGCTGGTCGGGGGATCGGCGCCGACCTATGCGCGGGATCGACGTGCTGGGCGAGCGCCTGCTGGGATGGGCGGCTCGCTCGCGCCGCGCGCGGCTTGAGTGGGCGCGGGCCGAGGCGATCCTCGATCAGGCCAGGGGGCACCGTGATCGCGGCGACGCCGCGCTGGACGGGGCGATCCACGAGGCCCGGGAGCGCGTGCTGATCAACCGGTTCGACCCGTGCGCCGTGGACGGGGCGTTCGCGGTGGCCCACGAGGCGATCCGGCGGACCATCGGGCTGGCGCTCTACCCGGAGCAGGTGCTGGGGGCGCTGGCGATGTCGGAGGGGTGCTGCGCGGAGCTGGCGACGGGCGAGGGCAAGACGGTGACGGCGATCCTGCCGGCGGCGCTGGACGGGTGGCTGGGCAAGGGCGTGCACGTCATCACGGTGAACGATTACCTGGCGCAGCGCGACGCCGAGACGTGCGGGCCCGCGTACCGCCGCCTGGGTCTGAGGGTCGCGTCGCTCAAGGACTCCAGCCCGCACGCCGAGCGGCGGCGGTCCTATGACGCGGACATCACGTACGCCGCCGACAAGCAGGTGATCTTCGACTTTCTGCGTGACCGCCTGATCACGCCGCTCAGGCCGCGCCTGGCGGGCGTGCTCATGGACGGGCTGTTCGGTGCCGCGGCGGCGGACGATGCGCGCGTGAGGCCCGACTGGGGGCGGCTGGTCGTGCAGCGCGGGCTGCACTCGGCGATCGTGGACGAGGCCGACAGCGTCCTGATCGACGAGGCGGTCACGCCGGCGATCATCGCGGAGCGCGACGAGCACGCGCACGCGGCGGCGGACCACTACCGCACCGCGGCGGCGCTGGCCACCCAGCTCACGCAGGGGCGGCACTTCACCGTCGACGAGCGGATGCGGCTGGTCCGCATGACCGACGAGGGTCGGGCGTGGCTGGCGGAGCGCGCGGGGGGGCTCCCGGCGTTCTGGGCCGGGCCGCGGCGGAGGGAGGAGCTGCTCACCACGGCGCTGACCGCCCGGGTCATCTACACGCTCGGCGACGACTACATCATCCAGGAGGGCAAGGTCGTCATCGTCGACCGCTCGACGGGGCGCGTGCTCCCGGGGCGGCAGTGGCAGCTCGGGCTCCACCAGGCGGTCGAGGCCAAGGAGGGGCTGGACGTCACCGAGGACCGCGTCACGAGCAGCCGCATCAGCTACCAGAGGTTCTTCCAGAGGTACCGGCGTCTGTCGGGCATGACGGGGACGGCGGCGGAGGTGCGGGCGGAGCTGTGGCGCTGGTACCGCCTGCCGGTGGTCCGCGTGCCGCCGCACCGCCCGGTCATCCGCGTGCACGCGCCGCAGCGGATCTTCGACACGCAGGAGGCGAAGTTCGCGGCGGTCGCCGAGCGCGTCGGGGGCCTGCACCGCGAGGGGCGACCGGTGCTGATCGGCACGCGGAGCGTGGCGGCGTCGGAGCGCCTGAGCGTGCGGCTGGGGGAGGGAGGGATCCCACACGAGGTGCTGAACGCGACGCGCGAGGCGCAGGAGGCCGCCATCGTCGCCAAGGCCGGGCAGGAGCGTGCCGTCACGGTCGCCACGAACATGGCGGGGCGCGGCACCGACATCCTGCTGGACCGACGGGCCCGCGAGCTGGGCGGGCTCGTGGTCGTCTCGACCGAGCGGCACGACGAGAGTCGCGTCGATCGCCAGCTCTACGGGCGATCGGGTCGGCAGGGCGATCCCGGGCGGGCCGAGACGTTCGTGTCGCTGGACGATCCGCTGATCCGGCGGCACGGGCTGGCGCCGCTGGTGTGGCTGGTTCGGCGGTCACAGGGGCCGCTGCGCGGCTGGGCCGCCCGGGCCCTGTGGTGGATGGCCCAGCACGCCGCGGCCCGGCGATGGGCCGCTACCCGATCGGCCGCCGCACAGACCGAGGACTGGACGGAACTGTCGCTGCACCGGCACGCCCGCTGAGCCCGGCTGCAATCCGGGCGGGCCTGCGGCTTGACTCTTCTTGCATCGACCGAATACTTATGCCGTGCACGCCAAGGCCCGACGACAGCACGCGATCCGCGAGCTCCTGGACAAGCACCGGGTTGCCGACCAGGCGGCGCTCCGGTCGCTGCTGGTGGGGGTGGGGATCCGGGCGACGCAGGCCACGCTGTCGCGCGACCTGCGCGAGCTGGGGGTGGTCAAGGGCCCGACCGGGTACCGCATCGCGCCGCCCCCGGACACCACGCTCCAGCCCGGGCTGCGGACGCTGGAGCGGGCCCTCAAGAGCTACATGATCTCGGCCCGCCCGGCGGGGGCGATGGTGGTGGTGCGCACGGGCCCGGGGCACGCCAACCCGCTGGCGGTCGAGCTGGACCGGGCCAAGCTCCCCGAGTGCATCGGAACGGTGGCGGGCGACGACACGATCTTCGCGGCGGCGCCCTCGCCCCGCGGCGCCCATCGCCTCCAGTCGCGGCTCCTGCTGCTTGCCGGGAAGAAGCCATGACCACGACCAGGCCCGAGGGCGCCCCGTTCTCCGACGTGCGCCCCGCGCGCGTCGTCGTCATCGGCGCCGGCGGGTATTCCGGGGCTGAACTGGTGTCGCTGCTCCTGTCGCACCCCGCGGCCAAGCCGGTCGGGCTCTTTGCGTCCGCGCGGCGCGAGAAGGGCGACCGCCCCGGCGCGTTCGAGGAGCTCTTCCCGCGCTTCCGCGGGCTGGTCGGGCTGGAGGTGCGGGCGACCGACCTGGGCGCCGTCGCGGCCCATGAGCCCGACGCCGTGTTCCTCGCCACGCCGCACGAGGCCAGCGTGGAGTTGGCGCCGCCGCTGGCCGACCGCGGGCTGCGCGTGCTGGACCTCTCGGGTGGGTACCGGCTCAAGGACCGGGGCGCGTGCCTCAAGCACTACGGGATCGAGCACGCGCGGCGCGACCTGGCCGACGGCGCGGTGTACGGCCTGCCGGAGCTCCCCGGGGTTCGCGAGGCCCTGGGCAAGGCCCGGTTGATCTCGGTGCCGGGGTGCTACCCGACGTCGGCGATCCTGCCCCTGGCCCCGTTGGCGCGGGCGGGGGCGGTGCGTCCGGGCACCAGACCCATCGTCGATGCCACGTCGGGCGTTTCGGGCGCGGGGCGGGGCTTGGCGCTCAAGGCGCTCTTCTGCGAGGTCTCGCTCCAGCCGTACAACGTGCTCTCTCACCGGCACAATCCCGAGATCGACGCCTACTCGGGGGTGGCGACGGTCTTCACCCCTCACCTGGGGGCCTTCGAGCGGGGGATCCTCTCCACGATCCACGTCGAGCTTGCGCCGGGGTGGGACGCGGCCCGGATCGAGGCCGCGCTGCGAGGGGCGTACGCCGACGAGGCGTTCGTGCGGTTGCTGCCGCGCGGGCAGTGGCCCTCGGTCGCGGGCGTGGAACGGACGAACTTCTGCGACATCGCGTGGGCCTTGGACGAGGGGCACGCGCACCTCATCCTCGTCTCCGCCATCGACAACCTCGTGAAGGGGGCGGCGGGCCAGGCGATACAGTGCATGAACATCGCGATGGGGCTGCCCGAGGGGGCGGGGCTGCTGCCCGCGGGGCCCGGGGGCGCGACGCGATGACCCGGGCCGGCCCGATCGTGATCAAGGTCGGCGGCACCGCCGTCGAGGACGAGCGCACCGCCCCGCCGCTGTGGGACGCGGTCGCCGGGTTCCACCGGTCCCACCCCGGCGGCGTGGTGCTGGTGCATGGGGGGGGCAAGGCGGTCGATCGGCACCTGGAGCGCCTCGGCATCGTGAGCGAGCGGCGCGAGGGGATCCGGATCACGCCCCCCGAGCACATGGACGAGATCGCCGCGATCCTTGCGGGCGTGGTGAACACGAAGATCGTCGCGGCGCTCAACACGCGAGCCGTCGCGGCGGTGGGGCTCCGCCTGGGCGACGGCGGCGCGTTGCCCACGGAGAGGGCGACGGGTTACTCGTTCGACCCGGGGTGCGTGGGGCGGGTGCGTGCCGACGCGACGGACGGGTGCGGGCTGCTGGAGCTGCTGCTGTCGAACCGGTACCTCCCGGTGCTTTCGTCGATCGGGATGGACGCGGAGGGTCGGCTGCTCAACGTGAACGCCGACGACGCCGCGGCGGGTGTCGCGGGTCGGCTGCGGGCGTCGGCGCTGGTGCTGCTCACCGACGTGCCCGGGGTCCTCGACGGGTCGAAGCGCGTGGTGCCGGAGTTGACGCTGCGGGGCGTCGAGGGGTTGATCCGGGACGGGACGATCACCGGCGGGATGATCGTCAAGGCCCGCGCCGCCGCCGCCGCCGCCGGCCGATCGGGCGTGCCGGTGGTCATCCTGAGCGGGAACGACGCGAGCGCGTTGTCGTCGTGGGCCGGCGGCTCGCCCCGGGGCACGCGCATCCTGCCCTCGTGACGCACCGACCTATTCTGTCCGGAGAGGAGTGACTCAAGAGCATGCAGATCCCGACCGTCGCCCGCAAAGCCCCCGCCCCCGCCAAGCCCAACGGCGACCTCCTGAGCCTGCCCACGCTCGGGCGCGAGCGCCTGCTCCAACTGCTCGCCTCGGCCCGATCGCTCAAGCGCGACCTGTCGCCCTACCGGCACTCGCTGGCGGGCAAGACGGTCATCCTGCTCTTCGAGCAGCCCTCGCTGCGGACGCGTCTGACCTTCGAGATCGGCGTGCAGCGGCTGGGCGGCATCGCGGTTTACGTCGACCACTCCTCCAGCCGCATCGGGCAGCGCGAGAGCGTGTACGACATGGGGAAGAACCTGGAGCGCATGGTCGACTGCGTCGTCGCGAGGGTCTTCCACCACAACACGCTCGAGGAGCTCGCGGCCGCGACCCGGGTGCCCGTGATCAACGGTCTCTCCGACCGCTTCCACCCCTGCCAGGCTCTGGCCGACGCGCTCACGATCCTCGAGCAGTCCGGCGTCGCTCCGGAGAACGGGCACACCGGGCAGAAGGTCGCCTACGTGGGCGACGGCAACAACGTCGCCCATTCGCTCATGCACGCCGCGGCGATGATCGGGTTCGACCTGACCGTCATCACGCCCGAGGCCTTCCGCCCGGCGGCGGACGTGGTCGCCGACGCCCAGAGGCTGGCGGCGGGCACGGGCGCGACCATCGCCCTGTCCAACGACCCCGCCGGCGTCGCCGGGCACCACTTCGTCTACACCGACGTGTGGGTGAGCATGGCCCAGCAGGAGCAGCTGGAGCGCCGTCGCAAGCGCTTCAGCGCCTACCAGGTCAACCCGGGCCTCATGGCCAAGGCGGCCCCCAACGCCAGGTTCCTCCACTGCCTCCCGGCCCACCGCGGCCTCGAGGTCACCGACGACGTGATCGACTCGGCGGCCTCCGTGGTCTACGACCAGGCCGAGAACCGCATGCACGTCCAGAACGCGCTCCTGCTCCACCTCCTCGCCAACCAGCACCCCGGCTGAACCGCCCCATCCCCCGGTCTCCCACCCCCTGACCATCCGGCCCCCTCCCCATGACCAAGCGCATCGCCCTCGCGTACTCCGGCGGACTCGACACCTCCTGCATCGTCCCCTGGCTCAGGGAGAACATCCCAGGCGCCGAGGTCGTGTGCGTCGTGGGCGACGTGGGGCAGGGCTCCGACGAACTGGCCGGCGTCGAGAGGAAGGCCAAGGACTCCGGCGCGGTCGAGTGCCACGTCGTGGACCTCAAGGGCGAGTTCGCCGACGAGTTCGTGATGCCCACGATGATCGCCGGGGCGGTCTACGAGGGGCGGTACCTGCTGGGCACGGCGATCGCGCGCCCGTGCCTGGCCCGGGCCCAGGTCGACGTGGCCCGCAAGGCCGGGTGCACGGCCCTGTCGCACGGGTGCACGGGCAAGGGCAACGACCAGGTTCGGTTCGAGTCGGCCTACGCCGCCCTCGCCCCGGACCTGGAGACGATCGTCCCCTGGCGTCACGACCGGTGGAACCTGTCGGGGCGCATGGCGATGCTCGACTATCTCAAGGCCCGCGACATCCCCACCACCGCCAGCGCCACCAAGATCTACTCGCGCGACCGCAACCTCTGGCACATCAGCCACGAGGGCGGCACGATCGAGGACCCGTGGAACGCCCCGCCCGACGATGCCTGGATGCTCACGGTCGACCCGGCCCAGGCCCCGGACAAACCCGAGACGGTGACGCTGGCGTTCGAGCAGGGTCGCCCCATCGCCCTCAACCGCCGGCCGCTGCCCGCGTGGAAGATCATCACGGAGTTGAACGCCATCGCCGGGGCGCACGGCGTGGGGCGCGTCGACCTGGTCGAGAACCGTCGCGTGGGCATGAAGAGCCGCGGGCTGTACGAGACGCCGGGCGGCACCGTGATCGTCGAGGCGCTCCGCGCCCTGGAGGAGCTGGTCCTCGACCGCGAGACCCGGCACTACCGCGAGCACCTGGGGCCCACCTTCGCCGAACTGGTGTACGACGGTCGCTGGTTCACGCCCCTGCGCGAGGCGCTGTGGGCGTGCGCCGAGCGCATGTCGCGGCGGCTCGACGGCGAGATCGTGGTGCGTCTCTTCAAGGGAGTCGCCGCCGCCGTGCGGCGCAAGAGCCCCCACTCGCTCTACGCCGAGAAGATGGTGAGCTTCGAGGGCGAGGACGTGTACAGCCAGAAGGACGCGGGCGGGTTCATCCGCCTGCTGAGCCTGCCGGAACGGATCCGGGCCCTCAAGGACCGGGGCGGGGCCCGCTGACCCCGCCCGGTCATCGACAGTCCACCGGCCTGTCGAGCGACAGCCACATGTGGCGCTCGTCGAACGCCTGTCCGCCGACGCGGAGGCAGCGCGGCTCGACGCCCCAGGTCGCAAAGCCGAGGGACTCGTACAGCCGGTGCGCCGCGGTCGCGCGCTCGCTCACCGAGAGCTGCGCCACCTCGACCCCGTCCCAAGCCCGAGCCGCGTCGATCGCGCCCGCCACCACCGCCCGCCCAAGGCCCCGCCCGCGGCACCCGGGCGTGACGTACACGCCCCACACGATCGCGACGTGCCGGCGCTTGACGTTCTCCTCCCGGAACACGCCCGCGGCGGCGATCAGGCGCCCCTCTTCGAACGCGCCCAGGATCGCGTACTCCGGCCCCGCGAGCGAGCGGGCGATGCCCGGACCATCGCTCCCGCGGTCGCGATCCGGGTCGGCGCCGAACGCCCAGGGCGCGTCGGCGAGCATCTCTCGCCGCAGGGCGACGTAGGCGCGGGAATCGGCGGGTGTCAGCGCGCGGACCGGGTCCATGACGGGCGATGGTACCGCGGGCGAAGGGCGGGCCCTCACGCGGCGCGTCGTGCGGCGCGCCGGCTGGGCACGTTCAGCCATTCGGCGCACTTCGCCAGCAGGGCCGCGCGCTCGATCGGCTTGCTCGCGTAGTCGTCGCACCCGGCGTCGAGGCACCGCTTGCGGTCCTCCGCCATCGCATGGGCGGTCAGGGCGACGATCGCCACGTCGCTGCCGTCGCTCCTGAGTGTCCTGGCGAGGGCGTAGCCGTCCATGACCGGCATCTGCATGTCGGTGAGGACGAGGCCGAACGCCCGTCCCTCATGTGCCGCCCGATGGACCATGCCCAGCGCCTGCTCGCCGTCGCAGGCGACCTCGACCTCGGCCCCCGCCCTGGCCAGGTGATGGGCGATGAGCCGCCGGTTGTCGGCTCCGTCCTCGACCAGGAGCACGCGGCCCGTGAGCGTGAACCAAGGCAGCGGGGGCGCGACGCCGTCTCCGTCGATCACCGACTCCAGGCTGTTGACGCACGCGGATCCGTCCTCGGGCACGAGCGGCAGCCGCAGGCGGAAGCACGAGCCCTCCCCCCGCACCGAACGGACCAGCGTGACGTCGCCGCCCATGAGCCGGGCGAGCTTGCGGCTGATCGCGAGCCCCAGCCCGGTGCCGCCGCGTCTTCGTGTAACGCTCGCATCCGCCTGCTGGAACGGCTGGAAGATCGCCGACGCCTGCTCCTCCGAGACTCCGTCTCCGGTGTCGGTGATGTCGAAGACCAGCCATGGCTCGCCGCCGCCGCCCTCTTCGCTCACGATGATCGTGACGGCGCCCCGGTCCGTGAACTTGACGGCATTGCCCGCCAGGTTCATGAGGATCTGCCGCAGCCGCACCGGGTCGATGCGGACGTGCCCGGGGAGGATCGAGCCGGCCATGACCCGCAGCCCGATGCCCTTCTCCGTCGCCTTGGGGCGCAGCAGGTTGGCCACCTCGCGCACGACCCGGGGCAGGTCGGTGGGCACCGGCTCGGTGGTCATCCTCCCCGACTCGATCTTGGAGAGGTCGAGCACGTCGTTCACCACCGAGAGCAGGTGCGACGCGGCCCGCCGGATCGTGTCCGTCGCGCGGAGCGCCGACCCCTGGTCGCCCTCGGGGCCCGAGGCCAGCACCTCGGCGAAGCCGATGATGGCGGTCAGGGGCGTCCTGATCTCATGGCTCATGTTCGCCAGGAACTGGCTCTTGGCGACGTTGGCGGAGTCGGCGGCGTCGCGGAGGGCGGCCATCTCCTCCGCCCTCGCCTCCGCCTCGGCGCGGGCCCGGCGCAGCTCCGCGATCATCCGGTCGATCCGCTCGCCGGACCGCTGCCGCTCGATCGCGATGGCCGCGAGGCGGGCCGCCTCCTCGATGAGCCTCAGTTGCTCGGGCGAGGGGGCCGTGGGCTTGCGGTGGTAGATGGCGAATGCCCCGAGCACCTCGCCATCCACCGACTTGACGGGCTGCGACCAGCACGCCATCAGGCGGAACCGCCGCGCGACGTCGACGAACGCCGCCCACTTCGGGTCGGTCAGCGTGTTGACCACGATCACGCGTTCCCCGGTCGCGGCCGCGCTGCCGCACGATCCGACCTCGGGACCGATCTGAAGCCCGTCGATCAGCCGCAGGTACACCGGGTCGAGCGAGGGACCCGCGGTGGCTCGCAGGCGGTCACCCTCGAGGAGCATCACCGACGCCAGCATGCCCGGCCTCTGACCCTCGATGACGCGGCACAGCTCCTCGAGCGTGACCTTGGGCGCCGCGTCCGAGGCGATCAACTCCAGCACGCGGGCCTGTCCCATCCGAAACCGCTCGCTCCGATGGCGCTCGGACACGTCGCGGACCTGGAGCACCAGCCGCGCGATGTCGCCCGACAGGCGGACCAGCTGGAGGGTGACCTCGACGTCGGTCTGGCGACCGTCCGGTCCGCACAGCGTCGACTCGAACGACGCGGAGGACTGGGAGCCGTCGAGCAGCGGCCGCACCATCAGGTCGATCGCCTCGTCCGTGACCTCCGGGAGGATGCGCCTCGGCGTCAGCCGCGACACATCACCCTCGCCGCAGCGGGCCTGATCCAGACCCGCCCGATTGGCGTAGACGCAGCCGAGGCTCGCCGAATCGAACATGTACACGGCGTCCGGCGACCGGTCCAGCGTGCCCTTGACCTCCGCGAGGTCGGCCATCATCCCGCGGGCCATCGCCTCGGCCCTGGCCCCGCTCCGCGCCTGCGACCAGACCAGCAGCGCCCCGAGCACGCACAGCACCGTCACCGCGCCAGCGCCGGCGAGAAGAACCGCCGCGCGCCGTCCGGAAGAGATCTCGCCCTCCGCCTCCGACTCCATGGCCGCCGAATGCCGCCGGGCCAGCGCGACCACGTCGTCGATCGCTTCGCGATGGCGCCGGAACTCCGACTGCATCGGGCCATTCAGGAACACGCGTGCCGCGTCGCGGTCGCCCGCGTGGCAGAGCGGGACCAACGTCGCCTCGGCCATCTCAAAGAACCGCTCCGCGGGCTCGTGAACCCGCACCAGCATCGTGTCGCGGATCGTCGACGGCTCGAGCCGCGCGCCCCATTGCTCGACCTCGCTCCCGTACGCCGCCCGGAGCTTCGCGAACGACTCGATCAGGGCCCGGACCGTCTCCGGATCCTCCGCGTCGGCCAACTGGTGGGCCGTCAGGTAGCTCTCGACGATGTACCCCGGCGGCGGAGCGGCCCCCGCCAGGAGGTCCTTGCCGTCCATGATCCGGGCATACACCGGCCCGTTGATGCGGAGGCGCATCAGCGTCCGGAAGCTCGACACCGCCTGGACCGAGAACGCCGCGACCGCCGCCACCATCAGCACGGTCACCACGAGCGGCAGGCGCCGCCTTATCCCGCTCGCCGCTCGAGGCCTTGCAGAGGTGACAGGGTCCATTGGGCGCATCGACATCACGTCTTGCTGAACCGGGCGCGGCCCGGCCCGCACGCCTTCGCCCGACTCGGTCGGCGCGAACGCAACCGGCAGAGAATCGGGCCCGATCATCCGAGGCTTAAGCATCGGGCCGGCCGACCGCCGCCGATGGGGCACACTCAGGGGAGTCACCCGACCCCGGTGCGATGGTTACAGGGCCCGCGCCCGCCGCGGCAGACTATGCTGCGCCATGCAATCCAAGGCCTCGACCGTCGCCCAATACCTGGCGGGGCTGCCGCCCGACCGCCGCGCCGCGATCTCCGCCGTCCGAAGGGCCGTGCTCGACAACCTCGACCGCGGCTTCGCGGAGGGCATGCAGTACGGCATGATCGGGTACTACGTCCCCCACTCCATCTACCCCGCCGGATACCACTGCAACCCCGAGCAGCCCCTGCCCTTCGCGGCTCTCGCCTCGCAGAAGAACCACATGGCGGTGTACCTCATGTCCGTCTACGCCGACCCCGCCGAGGAGCGCTGGCTCCGCGAGCGGTGGACCGGGGCCGGCAAGAAGCTCGACATGGGCAAGTGCTGCATCCGGTTCCGGCGGCTGGAGGACGTGCCCCTGGAGGTTCTCGGCGAGGCCATCGCGCGCGTCTCTCTCAAGAGCCACGTCGCCCGCTACGAGTCGGCCCTGCGCCCGGCGAAGGCGAGGCCGTCGAAGCCCAAGCGCGGCCCGGCCAAGGCGACCGCCCCACACTCCAGGAAGGCCCCCGCGAAGAAGGCGGCGCGAGCCGGCAAGGCGCGTCGTTCCCGCTAGCGACTCCCTACGCTCCGTTTCGAAAGGAGCCGTGGCATGGCCCTGTGGGGAGGACGCTTCAAGGACGCCGCCGACCCGCTCTTCCGCGAGGTCAACGACTCGCTCCCCTTCGACTACCGCCTTGCCCGCGAGGACATCGTCGGGTCGATGGCCTGGGCCCGGGCCCTCGAGCGGGCCAAGGTTCTGACCACCGACGAGCGCAGGCGCCTCGAGGCCGCTCTCGCCGACCTGCTCGCCCTGGTCACCGACGACCCCGAGGAGCCGATCCGCGACGCCGGATCAGACGAGGACATCCACTCTTGGGTCGAGCGCCGCCTGATCGCCGCGGTGGGCGACCTGGGCAAGAAGCTGCACACGGGCCGCAGCCGCAACGACCAGGTCGCCACCGGCCTGCGCCTCTGGACGCGCGGCGCGATCGACGCCCGCCTCGCCGAGGTCCGGTCGGCCCAGGCCTCGCTGGTGCGCCTGGCGCGGCGCGAGCAGCCCGCCGTGCTCTGCGGCTACACCCACCTCCAGCGGGCCCAGCCGCTGCTCTTCGCCCACTGGTGCCTGGCCTACGTCGAGATGCTGGAGCGCGACGCGGCCCGCCTGGGCGACGCCCGCCGGCGCGTCAACGTATGCCCGCTCGGCTCGGCGGCCCTGGCGGGCACGACCTTCGCCGTCGACCGCGCCGCCCTCGCCGCCGACCTGGGCTTCGACGCCCCCAGCGCCAACAGCCTCGACGCCACCGCGGACCGCGACTTCGCGATCGAGACGCTCTCGGCCCTCTCGACGCTCGCCGTGCACCTCTCGCGCCTGGGCGAAGACCTGATCCTCTATTCGTCGCAGGAGTTCGGCTTCGTGGAGCTGCACGACTCGGTCTCCAGCGGCTC
This sequence comes from Phycisphaerae bacterium, assembly GCA_016873295.1. Classification (GTDB taxonomy): domain Bacteria; phylum Planctomycetota; class Phycisphaerae; order Phycisphaerales; family UBA1924; genus VGXM01. The sequence goes on along the minus strand of VGXM01000003.1, from coordinate 126,345 downwards.
CTCGCTCATGCCGCAGAAGAAGAACCCCGATGCCCTGGAGCTCCTCCGCGGCAAGGCGGGGCGCGTGATCGGCGCCCACGTGGGCCTCATGGTCGCCTGCAAGGGCCTGCCCCTGGCCTACAACAAGGACCTGCAGGAGGACAAGGAGCCGCTCTTCGACGCCATGGACCAGGCGAGCCTCTGCCTGCGCATCCTCGCCCGCGTGGCCGACACGCTCAAGCTCAACCGCGAACGCCTGCTCAACGCGGCCCGGGGCGGGCACACCAACGCCACGGAGCTGGCCGACTACCTCGTCTCCAAGGGCGTGCCATTCCGCGACGCCCACGACATCGTGGGGCGGGCCGTCCGCGAGGCGATCGGCGCGGGCAAGCGCCTCGACGAGCTTCCGCTCGACTCGCTCCGCAAGTTCTCCGACCGCATCGGCCCGGACGTGGCGGGCTGGCTCACCGTCGAGTCGTGCCTGGCCCGGCGGGAGATCCCGGGCGGCACGGGCCCCAGGGCGGTGGACGCCGCCCTCGCCGCCGCCGAGCGCCGCCTGGGCCTCGCCTGACCCGCCATGCCGGATGCGCCCGCCAACTCCGCTCCCAAGCCGCCGGGCAGGCGCCCGCCCTGGAGGTCCCGCGTCGTGCTGGCGATGCTCGCCCTGACGCTGGCGGGCGCCGCCCTGTGGGCCTACGCGGCCCTCACCGCCGGCGCCCCCGCCACTGATCGGCCCCCGCCCGTGCAGGGGTTCGTCGCCACCGGCGCCCCCGCTCCCGACCCGCCCGCGCCGGCAAGGAGCCGCCTGATCGACGAGGGCGGCCCTGCGACGGTGCGCCTGGGCCTCTCCTTCCTCGCCGCCTACTTCGTCGGGTGGGTCACGCGGATGTTCCTCAAGGTGTCGCTGCTGGTCGCGGGGGCGATCGCGGTCCTGGTGATCGTGCTCGACCGCACCGGCGCCGCCACCATCGACTGGGCGGCGGTCGGCGACCACCTGGGCGAAGCCCTCGACTGGACCCGGGGTCGGCTCGACGAGTTCCGCGACTTCGTGCTGGGTTACGTCCCCTCCGCCGTCGCCGCCGGGGCCGGGCTCTTCCTCGGCTTCCGCCGCGCCTGACCGTCAAGGGCCCGGCATGGTCGAGGGGAGCGCCGCTGGATCGACGGCCTCACCGCGCATCCTCCGGAGCATGCGGGCCGCGAGCACCCCCGCGATCAGCCACGAGAGCCCCACCGCCGCCATGCCGACCAGGAGCACCGTCCCGAAAATTCGCGCCACCCACTCCGCGGCCGGCCAGTAACCAAACGCTCCCGCCAGCCACGCAAGGCCCAGGAGCGACGCCCCGAACAGCGCCAGCCACACCACCGCCTCGGCCAACCGAGCGCGCGATCGGAGCCGCTCGCGCCGCGCAAGGTCGCTCCACACCAGGCCCGTCCCGGCGATCACCGCCAGCGACCCGAACACCGCGACGACCGGGACGAGCCATCCGCGCACAAGCGTCGGCGAGAGCGCGACCCAGAGCGGCGCGGTCGAACACACCATCACCATCGCCGCGCCCGCCCCGACCGCGATCCACCGCCCGACCCTGGCCTGCCTCCCGGCGTGCTGATCGGGGGCCGTCGCCGCGGCCGCGAGCGCGAGGATGACGATCGGCAGAAGCACCGCCATCGCGGCCGCAAGGTTGATCATCCAGGCGACGGCCTCGGACCACACAAACACCACGAACGTGGCGAAGCAGAAGACCGGGAACAGGCAGGTCAGGGTCGTCGCGATCGCGCGGCGCCTCAGCCAGCGCCGGTCCGCCAGCAGCAGCCGACGCGGGTCGAAGCTCTCCGCGATCGGCAGGGCACACTCCGGGCATTGGCCGCGCGCGTCGACCCCGCGCAGCAGGTATCGGCACCGGACGCAGGGCAGGTCCACCTCGATCGTGCGGGCCGGCGCGTCGGTCATCCCGCCAGTCTACCGACCAGCGCCGCCCCCGGTTGCTACGCTGGCCCCATGAGCGTTCGATACCGCTGGAAGCTGCTCCGCGCCGGCGAGTTCCGCCTCGACGCCGGCTCCATGTTCGGGCTCATTCCCCGGGCGGTTTGGCGGAAGACGGTCGAGACCGACGACCGCGCCCGAATCCGCGTCCAGCACAACTGCCTCCTCCTGGAACGGGCCGACGAGCCCCCGGCCCCCACCACCGGCACGCCGCACCCCCTCTACCCCGACGCCCCAAAGCTCGTTGTCCTCGAGGTCGGCACGGGCGACAAGCTGGACGCCAGGAGCCGCGACATCTTCGCGCTGGGCGAGCGCTCCATCACCGACGCCCTCCACGAGGCCGATTGCCGTCCCGAAGACATCGGCGCCGTCTTCGTCAGCCACCTCCACTTCGACCACGCCGGCGGGCTCACCCGCCGCCCTCGCCCCGGCGAGACGCCCGACTGGACGGGCGAGGCCTCCGCCTTCTCCGGCAGACCCGGCACGCACCCCGTCAAGGTCACCTTCCCCAGCGCTCACCTCTACGTCCAGTCCCGCGAGTGGGATGACGCCCTCGCCAACCGCTCCGTCATGACCCGCACCTACTTCCGCGACCACCTGGAGCCGATGAAGGAACGGGTGCGCCCGGTCGACTCGCCGCGCCCCTTCCCCACCGGCTACACCCCCGACCGCGACGAAACGCCCCGCCTGACCCACGAGATGCGCCGCACCGAGGTGCTGCCGGGCATCCACACCTTCCTCGTGCCCGGGCACACCTGGGGCCAGCAGGCCGTCGAGTTCACGGACACCCGAGGCCGAGCCGTGGTCTTCACGCCCGACGTGATGCCCACCGCGGCCCACCTCCCGGCCGCCGCCAGCCTCGCCTACGACGTGGAGCCCTACACGAGCATGATCAGCAAGCGCTGGTTCCTCCAGACCGCGGCGGAGCGCGACTGGCTGCTCGTCCTCGACCACGAGCCCGCCAACCCCCTCCGCCGGGCCCGAGACGACGGCAAGGGGTGGTACACGCTCGAAGAGAACGAGGCGTGACCGGCCCGGGCCCGAGAACACGCCCGTCCGACGCGCCGACCACGGCCCCGGGCCCCTCGGCCCGGCTACGATCCCATCGAAACCCCCTCGTGGGGCCACCCAGCGAAGTGACTCCTCCCACCGCACAGACCATCGAGCCGCCGACCACGCCCGCCGACGGCTCGCTCGACACCGCGAGCGCGCCCACGGATGACGCGGGCGCCCTTTCGCCGCGCCACACCAGCTTCGGCTCGCGCCACTGGTTCGACCGCGTGGACCTGTTCATCAGCCGCCTGAGCAGCCGCAGCCACTTCTGGCAGCGTCTGACGAGCTGGCTCTGGCTGCCGCTGGCCTTCAAGAGCGGGATCCGCATGAAGCGGGTCGACGCCTCCACCTTCTCCGCCATCCTCCCCTTCCGTCGCTTCAACCGCAACTGGTACAACGCCATGGCGGGCGCGGCACTCCTGGCCAACTCCGAGATCGCGGGCGGCATGTACATCTTCGGGATCTGCGGCGGGCACTGGACCGTCGTCTGCAAGGGCCTGGAGTACAAGTTCCTGCGCCCCTGCTTCGGGCCCGCGGTCTACAAGATCTCCCCGCGCGAGAAGATCGAAGAGCTCATCGCCGCCGGCAAGGAGTTCAACGTCACCATCGACATGGACATCGTGCAGCAGTCGCTCCTGCCCGAGAAGGTCCGCCCCACCGCCGAGCGGATGCTCCCCAAGGCCGTGGGCTCGAGGGTCGCCGGCAAGGAGCGCCGCGTGGGGCGCTGCACCGCCACCTTCCACGTCACGCCCAAGGCCCACCAGCAGCACAAGGGCCGGCGCATCCGCTGACCGCCCTCAGTCCCGCAGCACGATCCGCGTGTAGTTGTTCTTCCCCGTCCGCACCAGCAGCACGCCGTCGATGAACCGGTCGAGCCCCACCGGGTGCTGCGGCGAAGTCACGACCTCCTCGTTGATCGACAGCCCCTTCTGATCGATCAACCGCCGCGCCTCCCCCTTGCTCGCGACCACCCCCGCCATGGCCACCAGGTTCACCGCCGACACCGGCCCCTCCGCCCAGCCCGCGCGCGAGATCGGCTTGGTGGGCACGGTGTCGCCCAGGGTCTTGAGCTTCTCCGCCGCGCCGCCCCCGCCGCGGGTGAAGAGCGCCGCCGAGGCAGACTCCGCCTCCGCCGCCGCCGCCTCGCCGTGGACGATCCGGGTCACCTCGCGCGCCAGCACGCGCTGGGCGTGCCGCTTCCCCGGGTCCCTGGCGTGCTCGTCCATGATGGACGCGATCTCCGCGACCGGCAGGAAGGTGAAGAACTTCAGGTACTTGCCGACGTCCACGTCCTCCGCCCGCACGAAGTACTGGTAGAACTGGTAGGGGGTGGTCAATCCCGCGTCCAGCCACACCGCGTTGCCGGCGCTCTTCCCGAACTTCTCGCCCGCGCTGCTCGTGACCAGGGGCCAGGTGAACCCGTGGGCCTCCTTCCCGGTCTTGCGCCGGATGAGGTCGATCCCCGCGGTGATGTTCCCCCACTGGTCGCTCCCGCCCCCCTGCACCAGGCAGCCCTCGTGCTCGAAGAGCCAGTAGAAGTCGTACGCCTGCATGAGCATGTAGCTGAACTCGGTGTAGCTGATGCCGTGCTCGCGGTCCTCCAGGCGCGAGCGCACGCTCTCCTTGGCCAGCATGGAGTTCACCGTGAAGTGCTTGCCCACGTCGCGGAGCCAGTCGATCACCGACATGGGCCCGATCCAGTCGGCGTTGTTCACCATCGCCGCCGGGTTGTCCCCGTCGAACCGCAGGAACCGCGCCAACTGCGCCCGGATCGCCTCGGCGTTGCCCCGGACGTCCGCGTCGGAGAGCAGCGACCGCTCGCTCGACCGACCGCTCGGATCCCCCACCATCCCCGTGGCGCCCCCGACCAGCGCCACCGCCCGGTGACCGGCCCGCTGCACGTGCGCCAGCACCAGGATCGGCAGCAGGCTCCCCACGTGCAGGCTCCGCGCCGTCGGGTCGAACCCCACGTAGCACGACACCCGCCCGGACTCGAACGCCACGCGCGTCGCCGCCTCGTCGGTCGCCTGGTACAGCATGTCGCGCTCCTTCAGGAGCGCCAGCACGTCGGTGCCTGCCATGGCCCGTGTCTCCATCGCCCGCGGCGGGGCGCCAAGCCTAGACGCCGGAGGCTATCCCAGGACCCGAACCCGGCACGACGCCACGGAACCACGGAGTGCGAGTGGCGCGAGTCGGAAGAACGTGCACCAAGGCGCGGGCGGACGCCGCGGGTGCCACGGGCGATCCGCCCGGCGGTCGCCCGTGCCGGCGCCCGGACGGGCGTTGACAGCCGCACGGGTCATCGGGCGAAGCGCCCGATGACCCGTGGCACCCGGAGCGCTCCGTCCAAGGACTTCCGACTCGCGCCACTCGTTGCCTCCGACCCAAAGACCCTCTTCCGCCGTGCCCTCCGTGTGCTCCATGGTGAAGGCGGGTCTCGCGTGAGGCCCTACTTCCCGCCGACCTCGAGCTCGCCCAGGTCGAGGATCACGCCGTTGGGCTGGTAGTAGTCCACGTTCACCACCCCCCGCCGCACGCCCGTGAGCACGAGCTGGTGCCGACCGCTCCGGGCCGCGTAGACCAGATCCCCCGCGCTGGGTCCGGCGTACTCGGCGTGCCGCCAGTTCTGCACGTGGAAGTGATAGTGGGCCAGGGCCCGGTCCGCCCCCCGCACCATGTCCTCGCTGGCGACGAAGCTGTTGTCATTGGTCCGCTGCCCGATCCGCGGCGGGTAGAGCGTCGCCGCGAACCCGTCCGCCGACGCCGACAGCACCCCGCCGAACTCCGTCCCCGTTTCCTTCCGGTCCAGGCCGATCTGCGTCCGAAACGCCGCGACGACCCCGGGCGAGCGCACCGCCTCGTCGAGGATGAGCACGGTCAGGACGTCCGCCCAGGTCAGCGCGGCCTCCCAGTACTCCAGCCGCTCGGGGAGGCGCATGCTCGCGTCGCCGTACCCCTGCGTCCGTTCGCGGATCGTCCGCCCCTTCAGCCGCGCGCGGAGCTGGGCCAGCAGGTCGTCGCGCGACGCCCTCAGCCACGCCTCCCGGTTCGCCGCCGCCCAGCGGATGGGCTCGGCGTGCCTCAGGTGCAGCGCCCGCTGCACGGACGCGTCGACGCGCGACACCGCCACCGCCGCCTCGGCGTACCACTCGCGCCACGCCGGCGGCCCCGGCGCCCGCAGGGCCCGCAGCCACGCCAGCTCCTCGCCCGTGAAGGGGATGGCCCGCAGGTCCGACAACCCCGCCCGCAGGTCCTGCACCAGCGGGTCCGAGCCCAGCGCCGGATCCTGCACCGCCCGCCCCTCAAGAAGCGACATCCGCACCGACCCGTCCGCGTCCAGCCGCGCCAGCAGGTCCCACGCGTCGGCCCGGATCCGACGCTCCATGTCCAGCCCCTCCACCTCGTCCACCACCTCGGGGCGCAGGAACTGCTCCAGCACCACCTCCGCGATAGGTCGCCCGGGGTGCAGCTTCTCGAGGGTCTCCCGCTCGGGCCGATCCGCGTCCTTCACCTGCCGGTCCGGCTGCGACCACGCCCGGATCAGCGCCGGCGTGAAGTCGGTCCACCCGTGCGCGACCGCCGCCGCCCCGATCCGGCGCACCACCTCCCACCGACGCTCCCGAGGCAGCATCAGGCGGGCCTCGCGCCGAGCCCGCTCGCGTGCCTCCGGATCCTCGTCGCCGAGCAGCCGATCGACGGCGCCCGCGCGCAGATCCACCGGTGCGCTGGCGTCCCAGGCGACGTCGAGCAGGGCCCTCCGCGTGGGAGACAGCAGCCCGGCGTCGCCCTGCGCCTCGCGCCACGCCGCCTCCATCGCGGCAATCCGCCCCTTGGGACTCAGGGCCGGGTTCCGCAGCCGGGCAAGGTGGTCGTCGTCCGGGCCGGCGCCGCTCAGCCAGGCCAACGCCATGAGCAACCCGACGATCGCGAGCGGTGTTCGGGGCATCAACCGCAGTGTACGACCCATGCCCCCATGCGCGAACCGACCCTACAATCCCCAATCGTGACCACGACCTCGGCCACCGATCGCACCAACGACGCCCCGCTCCGCGAGCGCGTCGAGCGCGTGCTCAACCTCATCCGCCCCGCCGTGCAGTCCGACGGCGGCGACGTCGAGCTGGTCTCCATCACGCCCGACGGGGTCGTCCAGATCCGGCTCCACGGGGCCTGCGTCGGCTGCCCCTCCAGCGCCATGACCCTCCAGGTCGGCATCGAGCGCAACCTCAAGGCCCACGTCCCCGAGGTCACCGCCGTCAGGGCCGTGGGATGAACGTCGCAAGCCCCGATCCCCCGAACAGGCTCCGATAATCCGCGTCGTCCACCAGTCTTCCACATGGGCGTCGCGGCGGCCCGAGCGCCGTGGTATAAAGGGGCCGGGTGGCTGGTCCGTAACCAGGATGGGAGTGCTGGGCCATGTTGGTCATCACACGACGTGAAGGCGAAGAGGTTGTCATCGGCGACCCGAAGAATCCGATCGGAGTCGTCCGGATCGCTTCGATCAAGGGCGAGCGGGTGCGGGTCGCCTTCGACTTCCCCCGCGAGGTCAAGATCCACCGGCGCGAGCTGGCCGACCAGATCGTCCAGCAGGCGCCGACGGTGATCGGCTCGATCAAGCCCGACGCCGCCGCCGTTCAGTAAGCCGGTGCGGGCCGCGCGTGCCGACGGGCGCCGAAGGCGCAGTTCTGCGTGGGCGCGAGAAGGCGGGCGACGCCGGTCGCCCGCTCCGTGATGGTGTGTCGACGACCGCCGGTCAGCGGCGACGGCGAGCGGCAGCCAGGCCGGCAAACCCGAAGAGGGCCAGCGTGCCCGGCGTCGGGATGAGTACGCCCTCGATGTCCACGTTGTCGACGCGGCTCGTGCCGGTGGTCGCCACCGTACCGCCGTTGGCCGACACCGTCGTTGAGTTCCGCAGCCGGAACCAGACATTGGCCTGATTGTTCAGCGCGGCGGGTGCGGCGAAGGGGCCGTAGGTATGAAGGGGGTTGCGGGGCGGCACGCTGGTCCAGGCGTTGGGCGTGGCGTTGGCGAGCACGGAGTACGACGCCAGTGTGATGAAGGTCGCGCCGTCGATGCTCCACTGCACCTCGAAGTCGCGCGGGCCGGTGTTGCTCGACGTGTGGTCGAAGGTGAGGGTGATCGACATGTAGCCGAGCGTGGAAGTCTGGAACTGGTAGTAGTCGCCGACGGACCACTTGTCGGAACTGAAGGACTCGGCGGAGCCGTTGCCGACGGGGTTGGAGTAGACCGTGGCCGCGTTGGCGTGCCAGCCGAGGGCCGAGCCGGAGCCGACTTCGGCGGCGTGTGGGCCGGCGGTGGCCGGGATGGAGACCTCGAAGGTCCACCCGGCGAGGATGTCGGCATGGGCGGCGGCGGCCAGACCGGCCGTTGCGACGATCGCTGCAATCCTGAACATGTCTCTCTCCCGTGCTGCGCGGCCGCGGAAGGCCGCCGTCCGGCCAAGCGTTGGAGATACCACCCGCTCCAGCGGCATCGGCCGCCGGCCCGCGCGGGCGACGGGCTCTCTCCGCCCTTGGGACCGAACGACTCCCCAAAGGCACCATCAGGTTAGCAGAGTGCCCGCGGACCGTCCACCCCAACGCGCCGGGCTTGCGCTCTCTTCACGCCGAGACCCGCAATGGGCGGGATGTGTTCGGGGGCGACCCCCTCCACTCCGCGGCCTACTCCACTTTCCCGCCGCTGGTGTCGTACACCCACGTCTCGATCTGCCGGGGCCAGCTGAGCACCTCCTCGGGCTTGAAGAAGAGCTTCAGCTCCCGCTCCGCCGCCTCCGGGCTGTCGGACCCGTGGATCAGGTTGAAGCTGTTGGAGACGCCGAAATCCCCCCGGATCGTGCCCGGAGCCGCCTTGCTCCCGAACGTCGCCCCCATCATGTTGCGGCTGATCGTGATCGCCGCGTTCCCGCGAACCGCCATCACCAGCACCGGGCTGCTCGTCATGAACCGCACCAGCCCGTCGTAGAACCCCTTGCCCTTGTGCGACTCGTAGTGCGTCTCCGCGAGCTGACGGCTGATCTGCATCAGCTTGCACCCCACCACCTGCAGCCCCTTGTCCTCGAAGCGGGTCAGAATGCGCCCCATCAGGCCGCGCTGCACGGCGTCGGGCTTCAGGATGATCAGCGTCGTTTCCATCGATGCGGGCTCCCTGTGAGTGAGGGCCAACGGTAGGCCGCGGCGATCCTGAGCGGGAAGCATGCAACAGAGAATCGCCCGCGCGCCGGTCGACCGGGACTGAAACGGGCTCGCACTGGGGCTCGGGGCGTCTTGGGTACCCCCTCGCTCCGCGAGGGGCTCGATCTTCCACACACCTCTTCGGATGCTCCGCCCGAGTTGCGGCGGGGATCCGCATGATGCACGCTTGCCCGGTGATACCGCCCTTGCCATGTTCGACCGCGTGGTCACGGTGGACTGGTCCGCGGCGTCCACCGTGGCGCCGCGTCGCGCGCGGTCCTCTGGCCGTTCGAGACTCGCTCGCTCTCCACCGACGCCGTGGTCTTCGCGGAGATCTGCCCAGCCTGGGCGATCACGCTCGCCAGCCCTTCCCGATCAAGGACGCACGCCAGGTCGCCGCGGCCCGCGACGAGGTGCTCGACGCCGATGAGCCTTCCACGCTCCTCTTCGCCCCCGGCGACGCCGACACCGCCGCCGAGGGCTGGATCCTGGGCGTTCAGCCCTTGGCCGCGGGCAGGCGCGTGACGAGCACCGGCACGTCGGCGTGACGCGCCACGCTTTCCGCCTTCGACCCCATGAACAGGCGGCTCAACCCGGTCCGACCGTGGCTCCCCACCACGATCAGCGAAGCCCCCCATTGAGTCGCGGCGTGCAGGATCTCCGTGGCCGGCGCCCCCTCGCGCAGATGCGCCGACACCCGCGCCCCCGCAGCGTGCGCCTTGGCCTTCTCCAGCGTCTGGACCGCCTCCTGACGCAGGATCGTCAGAATGTCGACGCTCGGCGCCCCGCCTTCGAGCGCGACGGCGGGCGCCGGGTCCACCACGGTCACGAGCCCCACCTCGGCCCCCAGCCTGCGGGCCAGCGCGACGCCAATCCCGAGAGCGTGATCGCTGTGCGGACTGCCGTCGACCGCGATGAGCACCCTGGAGAACTCCATGCCTGAAGGTACTCGCGGCAGGGACAATCCGCAAGATGGACCGGTGCGCGCACCATCGCGCCCGTGCGCAGGAGCAGGCGACGGAGGGTTGACGATCATAGTTGACTCTGGTATCCTCAATCCCCGGGCGTGCGGTTGTGCCCGCCGGAGCGTCTCACATGGCCATGAATCGGTCAGCTCGGATCACGGGGGCCGGCCTCCTTCTCAGCCTGCTGGCGGGCCTGCTGATCGGGCTGGGCGGGTACACCGCCAAGTTCGCCGAGGCGACCAGCTACCTCTCCGACGACCCCAAGGCCTGCGTCAACTGCCACGTCATGCGCGAGCCGCACGACAGCTGGGCCAGGGGGCTCCACCACGCCGTCGCCAACTGCAATGACTGCCACGTGCCCGCCGACCTCCTGCCCCGCTACCTGACCAAGGCGGTGCACGGCTGGCGGCACAGCAAGGCCTTCACGCTTCAGAACTTCCACGAGCCGATCCGGATCGCGCCGGACGACCTGAAGATCATCGAGAACAACTGCGTCCGGTGCCACACCGAGATGTCGGGGCACATGGCCGCGCTGCCGGGGCCCAAGGGGCTCGAGGCCACCAACTGCACGCACTGCCACGGGTCCGTCGGGCACGGCCCGCGGCGTTAGTCAAGGAGCATCCATGAACGCATCGCCGAAGCGCAACTGGGGCCTCTACTGGGTGACGATCGTCGTCGTGGCCGCGGCCACGATCGGCGTGATGTTCCTCTACCAGAACATCAACCAGCGCAAGGTCGAAGCCCGCTCCACCGTCTTCCGCGTCGTCGAACTGGAGGAGACGACGCTCGACCCCGCCGCGTGGGGCAAGAACTTCCCGAGGCAGTACGACGGATACCGGCGTACGGCCGACAACGAGCGCACCCGCTACGGGGGCAGCGAGGCCATGCCCGTCGAGCCCGGCAGCGATGTGCTCAAGCCCGAGTCCAAGATCGAGGCCAATCCGCGCCTCAAGACCATCTTCAACGGCTACGCCTTTGCCCTCGACTACCGCGAACGCCGCGGGCACGCCTTCATGCTCCACGACCAGCGCGAGACCGACCGCGTGAAACTCCGCAAACAGCCCGGGGCGTGCCTCAACTGCCACGCCTCCAACGTGCTCGAGTTCCGCACCGCCGGCGTCAAGAACGGCGCTCCGGGCGCGCTGGCCGATCCCCTCCTCTCGGAGCACGGGCAGGCCCAGCTCCTGAAGGGGTTCGAGGTCATCAGCAAGATGCCCTACGGCGAGGCGACACAGCTGGTCAGCCACCCGGTCACCTGCTTGGACTGCCACGACCCCAAGACCACCGCCCTGCGCATCACCAAACCGGCGTTCACGGAGGGCATCCGGGCCCTGGCGATGTCCGAAGACCCCGTTCCGCACCTGCCCAGCGTCGAGCAGTGGCGCAAGGGCAGCCGCGAAAGGCCCTACGACCCCAACGTCGACGCCTCGCGCCAGGAGTTGCGGAGCATGAGCTGCGCCCAGTGCCACGTCGAGTACTACTTCAAGGGCGAGGGCAAGGTCCTCACCTTCCCCTGGCACAAGGGCCTCAAGGCCGAGCAGATCGAGGACTACTACAACGACGTGGGCTGGAACGACTGGACCCACACCACCGCCAAGACCGGCGTGATCAAGGCCCAGCACCCCGAGTTTGAGTTGTGGAGCCAGGGCATCCACGCCCGCGCCGGCGTCTCGTGCGCCGACTGTCACATGCCCTACACCCGCGAGGGCGCCGTCAAGGTCAGCGACCACCAGATCCGCAGCCCGCTCCTCAACGTCGCCCGCGCCTGTCAGACCTGCCACAACTACCCCGAGAGCGAGATCCAGTCGCGCGTCGCGACCATCCAGGACCGCACCAAGAAGCTGATGGACCGCGCCGAGATCGCCACCGTCGCCGCCATCCAGGCCATCGAGGCCGCCATCGGGCGCGGCGCCGGAGACGCCGACCTCAAGGACGCACGCTCCCTGCACCGCAAGGCCCAGTGGCGCACCGACTACGTCAACGCGGAGAACTCCATGGGCTTCCACGCCCCGCAGGAGGCGGCGCGGATCCTGGGCGAGGCGATCGACTACGCACGCCAGGCCGAGATGGCCGCGACCATGGCTCAGCCGGCCCGCACGGCCAACAAGTAGGCGCGGACCCGGCAAGTCCGGCGGCAGGACCGGGCTGCCTGCCCGCGGCCCGCAGTTTGAGAAGCGCCTCCAGCCGCTGCGCGTGAACCGGGCGCCCGGGCTCGAGCCTGATCAACGACCGGATCTGCCACTCCGCGGCTTCGAAGTCGCGGCGCTTGATCGCGACGGTGGCGGCCCATTCGCGCCCCCCGGCTTCGTGCGGCGCGACCCGCGCCGCCCGCAGCGCCTTCTCCCACGACTGGTCCCACCGCCCCAGGGCCGCGTACCGCTTCGACAGCTCCAGGGCCAGCGCCGGCCAGTTCTGCTCGCGCGCGCCCAGGTACTCCAAGTGCGGCGGCGCCCGCTCCCTCGGCCCCTCCCCGGAACGGGGAAGGGGAGCAGGCCGCGTCGAAGGGGAGGAGCAGACAGATGTGGTCCGGAGAGGTCCCTGCCCCGGGGCGGTTCCGCGCGGGGCGCGGAGAGATCGCACTCCCGGACCGCTCTATCCTCTTGGGGTTTCGTGGCCCGCGGGGCGTGCCGATGGCGCTGGAACAGGGCGGGTGTTCAGCGACGGGGATTGATGGTTTGTCTGTGCTCGTGGGGCGGACGCCGCTGCTGGAGATCCACTACGAGTCCGCGGGCCGCCGCCGGCGGGTGTTCGCCAAGTACGAGCAGAAGAACATGACGGGGAGCATCAAGGACCGCATGGCGGCGTGGGTCCTGCGGTGCGGGTACGAGTCGGGCGAACTGATGCCTGGGGACGAGATCGTCGAGGCGACGAGCGGGAACACGGGGATCTCGTTCGCGGCAATGGGTCGAGCGCTGGGGCATCCCGTTCGGATCTTCATGCCGGACTGGATGAGCCGCGAGCGCGTCGCCCTCATCATGGCCTTCGGCGCCGAAGTGGTCCCGGTCTCGCGCGACCAGGGCGGGTTCCTGGGCAGCATCGCCCTGGCCCGCGACTACGCCGCACTCGCCGCCCGCGAGGGCCGCCGCGTCTTCCTCCCCCAGCAGTTCGACAACCCCGCCAACACCCAGGCCCACGAGCTGACCACCGGGCCCGAGATCCTCGCCCAGCTCGCCGCCGTCGGGCTCGCGCCCGACGCCTTCGTCGCGGGCGTGGGCACCGGCGGCACCGTCATGGGCGTCGGACGCTGCCTCCGCGCTCGGTTCCCGGGCGTCCGCGTCCACCCGCTCGAACCCGCCAACTCCCCCACCCTCCGCACCGGGTGCAAGGTCGGGGCCCACCGCATCCAGGGCATCAGCGACGAGTTCGTCCCCTCCATCGTTCGGCTCGACGAGCTCGACCCCATCGTCGACGTGTGGGACGGCGACGCCATCCTGATGGCCCAGGCCCTCGGACGCTCCGGGCTCGCGGTCGGCATCTCCTCGGGCGCCAACCTCCTCGGTGCCGACAGGGTGCTCGACGGCCTCGGCGAAGACGCCGTCGTCGTCACCGTCCTCCCGGACAGCAACAAGAAGTACCTCAGCACCGACCTCTGCCGGGCCGAGCCCGCCCGCGACGACTACCGCACGCCCCGCATCGCGCTCACGGGCTGGCGCTCCATCGGCTGCGAGCCCTGCTGCGGCCGCCCACTGACCCGCCCCGGACCCATGCCCTGAACCGGCACGCCCCTTCCTTCAGAGCCGACGGCGCCAGCCGTCGGAAGGAATGGCACCACGCGCCCGACCGAGGGCTCGCGCCGTCGGCTCGGAGCGCCTTCCCTGGGCCTGCCGTCACCGCGACGCCGATATCATCCGTCGGCCCCCGCTCGCGGGGCGACCCAGAGGCCACGGAGGGCCACGTGTCCACGCTCCTGCCGATCCCCCCCACGATGACCACCAAGAAGCGCGCGACGGCCGAGTCCATGGCGGCCCGCCAGCGGGACATCTCCGTCTCCGAGTTCTTCGCCAAGAACCGGCACCTGCTGGGCTTCGACAGCCCGCGCAAGGCCCTCCTCACCGCCGTCAAGGAAGCCGTCGACAACTCCCTCGACGCCTGCGAGGAGGCCGGCATCCTCCCCGACGTCACCGTCGTCATCGAGGACCTCCAGCCCGACCGCCCCGCCTCCGCCAAGTCCTCCCGCTTCCGCATCACCGTCGTCGACAACGGCCCGGGCATCGTCCGCCAGCAGGTCGAGAACGTCTTCGGACGCCTCCTCTACGGCTCCAAGTTCCATCGCCTCAAGATGTCCCGCGGGCAGCAGGGCATCGGCATCTCCGCCGCCGGCATGTACGGGCTCATCACCACCGGCAAGCCCATGCTCATCCAGACCCGACCCAAGCCCCGCAAGCCGGCCCACCACATCGAGCTGGCGATGAACACCAAGACCAACCGGGCCGAGGTCACCATCGACGAGGAGACCGACGACTTCCCCCTCGCACGCCTCCGCGAGCTCCCCCAGGTCCGCTCCCTCGAGAACCCCGCGGCGTTCCTCTCCGCCGACGACTACCCCACCGGCACCAGCGTCACCATCGAGCTCGAGGGCAAGTACCAGCGCGGGCGGGGCTCCGTCGACGAGTTCCTCGAACTCACCGCGATCGCCAACCCCCACGCCCGCGTCACCTTCATCCGCCCCACCCGCACCACCGAGGACGAGGAGGACACCCCGCTCCTCAGGCGCCGCGCCCAGCCCGCCGCCCCGACGGCCAAAGCCGCTACGCCCGACGCGCCCCCGCCCGTCCTCACGCAGGACCTCGGCCCCACCGTCGTCTTCCCTCGCGCCATCGGCGAACTGCCGCCCGAGACCCAGGAGATCCAGCCCCACCCGCGTGGCGTGGAGCTGGGCACGCTCCTCCAGATGCTCAAGGACTTCGAGGCCTCGAACAAGGGCGGCACGCTCTACCACTTCCTCCAGGACCGCTTCTGCCGCGTCTCCCCGGCGACCGCCGGCGAGTTCTGCTCCAAGATCAGGCTGACCTCCCGCACCAGGGCCGCCGACGTTGAGCCCCCGCAGGTCGAGGCCCTCTTCAAGCAGTTCCAGGAGGCCCGCCTGGCCCCGCCCCCCACCGACTGCCTGGCCCCCATCGGCGTGCAGCAGTTGCTCAAGGGCATGTTCAAGGGCGTGCGGGCCGAGTTCTACGCCGCCTCCAGCCGAAGCCCCGAGGTCTACCGCGGGCGCCCCTTCCTGATCGAGGCCGCCATCGCCTTCGGCGGCGACCTCCCCGCCGACGAGCCCGCCCGCGTCATCCGCTTCGCCAACCGCGTCCCGCTCCTCTTCCAGCAGTCCGCCTGCTCCTCCTTCAAGGCCGTCGCCGAGACCAACTGGCGCAACTACGACCTCCAGCAGCCCCGCGGCTCGGCCCCCGTCGGCCCCCTCGTGATCATGCTCCACATGGCCAGCGTGTGGGTGCCCTTCACCAGCGAGAGCAAGGAGGCCATCGCCGACTACGACGAGATCCGCAGGGAAATGAAGCTGGCCCTGATGGAGTGCGGGCGCAAGCTCGGCGCCTACCTCAAGAAGCGGGCCCGCATGAGGCGCGAGGGCCAGCGCCGCGACGTCTTCCAGAAGTACATCGGCGAGATCGCCAAGGCCGCCGGCGCCATCACCGGCACCGACGCCAAACGCCTCTACGACGCCCTCCTCGAACAGGCCCGCGCCAAGACCGCCGTCGCCGACCTCGAACTCGACGACGAGGGGAGGGCCCTCCGCGACGAGGCGCCCGACGACGCCGAGGGCGTGCTCATCGTCGACACCCCGGCCCCGCCGACCACTACCGCCCCCGAGCCCCCGCCCCCCCAGCCCGACGCCAAGCCCCAGGGACGCCGACCGTCCACGCCCAACGCCGCGAATCCCCCGAAGCCGTCGACCCCGGGGGCAAAGCCGTCCCGCCTGTCCGCCCCCCCCGCCGCGGCCCCCGGCAAGGCCCCCAAGCCCAAGATGCGCCTGGTCGACGGGAAACTCGTCCCCATCGACGACGGTCCCAGGCTGTTCTAGAAGCCGCCCATGTTCGTCAACGTCCATTGCGTGAAGCACTCGCCCCCCCCAACCCGGCCGGCAACGAACTGGCCGACTGGACGAAAGCCCGACCGCCACCCGGCGTTCAGCCCGTGGTCACCGTTCAAGGAGCACGCCATGACACGCCCCCTCGCGATCCTCGCCGCGCTCGCCCTCGCGGGCCCCTCGCTCGCCATAGCCCCCGCGCAGCCGGAACCCCGGGCCCGGGCCCAGCGTGACTCCGACCCCTTGGCCGGAATTCGGAGTGTCCACGCCCGCCTTCAGGAGGCCGGGCGCGAGGACGACGCCCGGCGCCTGGGCGATCTGCTCGAAGAGGCGATGAGGGCGCAGCGTTCGTTCCGCGAGCAGCGGGCCGAGGTCGAGGCCGCCGCGCGCCGGTCGCGTGAGCTCCGCGAGGCGGGGCGCCCGGACGCCGCCGACGCCGCTCAGAAGCAGGCCCACGAGTTGGAAGAGCGTGCCGGCGCCACTCGCCGCGAGCACGACGAACTCCTCGAGCGCGCCGTGCGGACCGCCCGCGAGCTCAACGCCTCGCTCGAAGGGCGCGAGCGAGCCGGCCACCGCCCCGCCGACGGGCGCATGGCCCACGTCCGCGAGGCGGTCGAGCACCTCCGCGCGGCGGGCCTGCACGACCTGGCCGAGCTGGTCGCGCGCGAGGCCGGCGGGCCCGACCGCCCGCCCCACGACCACGACGCCCGCCCCGAGGCCGGCATGATGCACGAGATGAGCGAGATGATGGGCCGGATGCGCGAGCAGCTCCAGCGCCTCGCCGAGCAGGTCGATCGCCTCTCGCGCGAGGTCGAGTCCATGCGCCGCCCGCGCGACTGACCCCGCCTGCCGCTTCAGCCGTTCCGCGTCGATCTTGAACAGCCGGGCCGCGTTCCGCCACACGACCAGCTCCCGCGCCTCGGGCGTCAGCTCCGGCGTGCGCATGAGCTTCAGGTACGGCTCCATCGTCGCGATGGACCGGTCGGTCCCGGAGAACAGGTACTTGGGCTCGCCGGCGTACAGGATCATCTCCCGCACTTGCCCAGCATCTACTGCTCGAACCGGTCGGAGAAGTCCCCCAGCACCAGCCCCGAGATGTCCGCGTACACGTTCCTGTATACCACCTCCATGCAGTCGCGGATCCACGGGTTCCCGACGTGGCAGATCACGGCCTTCAGGTTCGGGGAGTCCACCGCCACGTCGTCGACGTGCGGCGGGTGCGAGATTCGCACCTAACCCGTCGGCGAGCACGTGTCCCCCGAGTGGATCATCACCGGCACCCCGAACTCCATCGCCGGCTCGAAGATCACCCGGCACCGCTTGTCGTGCGGGTAGAACGGCTCGTACCCCGGGTCGAGCTCGAGGCACTCATCGATGTCGCGGGCCTTGTCCTCGTGGCAGTTGTTCGGGTGCGTGTGCGCGTCGATGATCATGCCGCCTCCATGGCTCGGGGGTCGGTGCCGCGCCCCCGCGACGCTCGCGCCGTCAAAGGCCCTCGAACCCCGCGCGCGTCGCCTCCAGGATCAGCTTGGCGAACTCCGTGCTCCGCGCCAGCGACTCGTCCTTGAGCTTCACGTGACGCATCGTCTTGCCCGTGCCCACCAGCAGACCCGCCGGGTCCGGCAGCTCCGTCCCCGGCAGCGCCAGGTTCATGCCCGCCCGGGTCTGGTGCAGCGACGCGAACGCCCTGCCGTCGGCGAAGTAGCACGCGTTCCCCCACTTCACCACGCACTCCACCCCCGGCACCAGCGTCCGGATCATCCGGTCCGCCGCCCGCGCGATCGAGCGCTGCGGCTCGGGCAGACGGTCGATCGCCACGGCCCCGGGCTTGTTCAGGTCCTTCCGCCGACCGTACTTCTTCTCCCCCGTCCCGGCGTCCCGCTCCGGGGCCGCCTTCCCCGCGTGCTTGGCGCGCACGAACCTCGCCTTCTTCCCGACCGCCTTCTTCGCCGCCTTCTTCTTCCCCCTCGCGCTCCGCTTGGCCATGCCGCCCTCCGCGGGAATGCTACCGCGCCCCGCCGTACACTGCCGCCTCAGGCAACGGAGTGCCCATGCCCAGGAAACCCGGCAAGTCAGCCGTCGCCGACCGCGACGCCGCCACCGACCGCAAGATCGTCGCCCTCGCCGAGGGGGTCGTCAGGAAGGCCCTCGCGAAGAAGGAGCCCGTCATCGACGTCCCCACCCGCACGCGCGGGAACACGATCTGGGACAGGAAGCACCGCATCCTCCGCATGGGCGACGCCAAGGCCCAGCGCGAGCTCTTCAACCTCAACCAGGCCAAGCAGTTCATGCAGACGATGCTGCACTCGCACAGCGTGCGCGAGCTGATCGCGGCCCAGAAGACCCTCAGCCTCCGCGGCATGTTCTACAAGGGCCTCCACACCGTCGCCGGCACCAGCGAGAAGACCTTCGCCGACCAGGACGAGTCCGACGGCATCCTCGAAGACCTCGAGGTCTGC
Source organism: Phycisphaerae bacterium (assembly GCA_016873295.1). Taxonomy (GTDB): domain Bacteria; phylum Planctomycetota; class Phycisphaerae; order Phycisphaerales; family UBA1924; genus VGXM01. The sequence goes on along the minus strand of VGXM01000003.1, from coordinate 107,686 downwards.
CTCGGCGCCCTCCGCGAGGAACTCCACGTCTTCGCCAAGAAGGCCGGCACCATCGTCGGCAACGTCACCCTCGTCGACTCCGGCGACGAGATCGACTGCCGACGCATGGGCTCCGGAGGCTACGCCATCCCCTCCATCGTCGAGCCCGACGTCATCCAGTTCAAGAAGTGCGAGGCCAGGTTCGTCCTCCACGTCGAGAAGAACACCGTCTGGTCACGCTTCAACGAGGACCGCTTCTGGGCCAAGCACAACTGCATCCTCACCGAGGGCGGCGGGCAGCCCCCCCGCGGCGTGCGCCGGCTCCTCAAGCGCCTCAACACCGAGCTGGGCCTCCCCATCTACTGCCTCCTCGACTGCGACCCCTGGGGACACTACATCTACAGCGTCATCAAGCAGGGCTCCATCTCCCTCGCCTTCGAGAGCGAACGACTCGCCATCCCCGACGCCAAGTTCGTCGGCATCCGCGCCAAGGACTACCGCGCCTGCGACCTCACCGACGACGTCAAGATCGACCTCAACGACACCGACATCAAGCGCGCCAGGGAGATCGCCGCCTACCCCTGGTTCGAACGCCACAAGGGCTGGCAGAATGAGATCCAGGGCCTGCTCGACAACGGCTTCAAGATGGAAGTCGAGTCCCTCATCACCAAGGACATCTCCTACGTCACCGAGACCTACGTCCCCGAACGCCTCAAGGCCCTCGACTGGCTCGATTGACCCGCGTGCCGTGCTCCCCGCCCGGGGGAAGCACGCCACCCGCCCCTCGATCACCGCCGCCGACGCCCCATCGCCATCAGCCCGGCCAGCCCCAGGGCCGCCGCGCCGCCCGGACCCGGGACCGCCGCGATGTTCACCCCCACGCCGTCGCCCGGCAACTGGTCGAAGTGCACCGTCAGCGTGTTGACCGCGTCGTCGATGCGGATGACGGCCAGGGGCGTGTTCCACCACGGGTCGGCCCCGCCCGGGCCCGTGAGCGAGTTGCGCATCCAGAAGGTCCCGACCCCCGGGTTCCACTCCGTCGGGCCGTAGTTGCCGCCCCCCGACCAGTCGCCCAGGAACGTCCCGTTCTGGTTCACGCTGGCGACCGTCCACACGCCGCCGTGGTTCGTCGTCCGCCCGAGGCCGGCAACTCCCAGGTACACCGAGCCGGCGGCCTGCGTCCCCGAGAACGTGTAGGTGATCGACCACTGCCCCGTGAAGGTCCCCGCGGTGCCGGCGAAGCAGGTCGCCGCGAACAGCTCCTGCGGACCCCAGGTGTAGGTGTTCGGTCCGCTGGTTACGCTCCCGTTGTTGAGGAGCGGGTTGTTGAACCGGGCGTCGGTGAAGGTCCCGGCGAATGCGTACGTCACCTGAACGTTCCCGAGTCCCGGGTGCCAGAATACCGAGTTGTTCGGGATCGAGTTCCCGAAGAGGGTCGGGCCCTGGTCCAGCCACGTCAGCGGCACGGTCGCGGCGGACGCGCTCTGCACGGCAAGCCCGGCGGTGAAGATCACGGCGGCGGTCGAGAAGCGGCGCAACATCGGAACATCCTCCTCTGGAGCCTCCGGTCCGCTTTCCGCATCCTGCGGGCCTGACCGGGGCCGGTAGCGCCCCGGCGCGAGTCACGCGCCCCGCCGAGGCACTCAGACTGCGACCGGGCACCGCCAACCTTGCAGCACTTCCTGCACAATCCCCGCGCCGACTGGCGTTTGCGGTGTGTACGGGCGCGGGGTTTCGGGCATAATGACCGGCGATCGGAACCCCCCCCGTTGGAGACCCGAACCACGACCCAACTCTTGGACTCGTTGCGCGATACCGCGAATGCGGAGTTGTGGCGCGTCTTCGACGGCCGCTACCGCCCGGTCGTCGCCGCCTTCGCCCTCCGCCGGGGCCTCGACCACGACGAGGCCGCCGACGCTGCCCAGGTCACGCTCGCCCAGTTCGCCGCCGACTACGCCGCCGGTCGCTACGACCGCTCGCGGGGCCGACTCAGCTCCTGGATCATCGGCATCGCCCAGAACCGCATCACCGACGTCCTGCGCACCAAGGCCCGCCGCGGCACGCCCCGGGGCGAGTCCGCCATCGTCAACCTCCCCGACCCCGCCACCGCCGACCGCGACTGGGGCCACGCCGTCCAGAACACCATCCTCGAGCGCGCCCTGGCCACGCTCCGCCAGGGCTCGCGCTTCGATGAGCGCACGATCAAGGCGTTCGAGCTGTGCGCCGTCCGCCACGTGCCGCCGGACGCCGTGGCCCAGGAGTGCGGCATGTCCGTCGGCGACGTCTACGTCGCCAAGAACCGCGTCATCAGGAAGCTGCGGGAGATCGTGGCCCAGGTGACGCAGGAGTTCGATGAGGCGTGAGCACGTCACCCCGCACCTCCTGCCCGCCGCCGGACCGCCTCGAGCGTGCGCTCTCGGGCGAGTCCGACGCCGACGCCCTGGCGCACGCCCGGTCGTGCCCCGCCTGCCGCGAGCAGGCCCGCCAGATCCGCGCCAACCTCGACTTCATGAGCGACCTGGTGGACCGCCTCGGGCCCGACGCCCTCGCGAGCGCCGCCCGTCCGCTGCCCGTGCCCGAGAGCATGCCGGGGTACCAGCTCGTGCGCGAGCTGGCCCGGGGCGGGCAGGGGGCCGTCTACGAGGCCGTGCAACTCGACACCAAGCGCCGCGTGGCCCTCAAGATCATCGAGACCGGCGCGCCCGGGCGCAGCGCCCGCCGACGGCTCGAACGCGAGGCCGAACTGGCCTCCAGCCTCCGCCACCCCTCCATCGTGAGCATCTACCAATCACTCACGCTCCCCGACGGCCGCCTGGCCCTGGCGATGGAGTTCGTGGACGGCGTGACCCTGGACGCCTGGGCCCAGGCCGTCGACGCCGACGCGCCCCCCACCCCCGCCGGACGCCGAGACGCCCTGCGCTCCAAGGTCCTCGCCCTCGCCTCAATGTGCGACGCCGTCCAGCACGCGCACGTGCACGGCGTGATCCACCGCGACCTCAAGCCCGGCAACGTGCTGGTGGCGTCGGACGGCGCCGTGCGCGTCGTCGACTTCGGCATCGCCCGCCGAGTCTCCCACGCCACGCAGATCACCCGCACCGGCAGCTTCGCCGGCACCCTCGCCTACGCCTCCCCCGAGCAGGTCTCGGGCCGACCCGACTCGGTGGACACCCGCACCGACGTCTACTCCCTCGGGCTCATGCTCTACGAACTCCTCGCGGGGCGCCGACCCTACGAGACCGATGGCTCCCTCACCGGCGCCGTCGCCAACATCGTCAGCACCACCCCGCCCCCGCTGGCCAGGCTCCAGCCCGGCGACGTCCCCGCCGGCGGCGAACTCGAGGCCATCGTCGCCAAGGCCCTCGCCAAGGAGCCCGAGCGCCGCTACCAGTCCGCGGCGGCCCTCAAGGGCGACCTCGACAACTGGCTCGCCGGGCGGGCCGTCGAGGCCCGACTCCACAGCACCATCTACGTCCTGCGCAAGCTCGCCGCCAAGCACCGCGTCGCCTTCTCCGCCGCCTTCGGGCTGGTCCTGCTCCTGGCCGCCTTCGCCGTCGCCATGGCGTGGTCGTCGCGGCGCCTGGCCCACCAGCGCACCCTCCTGGCCGAGGCGCTCTCGAGCAGCACCATCGAGCGGGGCCGGTCCGTCGCTCGCAGCGGCGAGAACGCCAGGGCCGAGGCCCTCATCTGGCCCGAACTCATGGCCCTGCGCCCTCGCCTGGGGGATCCCGGGCTACCGTTCGAGTCGCCCCCGCTCGCCACGCAGGCCGCCTGGGCCCTCTTCGAGCTCCACGCCGGCCACCCAAGCGTCACCCACGTCGCCACGCTCGAGCGCGCCGACCCGATCCGTTTCGAACGCGATGGGTCCGCGGTCCGCGTCATGCGCACGGACGGCGCCTCCGAACTCCGCGACGTCACGTCGGGCCGCCTGCTGGAGGCCTCGCCCCCCGTGGCCGACGCGGGCCCGCAGGACCGGATCCTGGTGACCGGCGGGCGGTTCACGCTCGTCTTCGGGGCCGACCGCACCATCGCCCACGACGCCACCGGGGGCCCCTCGCTCGAGTTCTCCGCCGCGGCCCTGGCGCCCCGGTCGCTGGTCGACGTCAGCGCCGACGGATCGAAGCTCCTGTCGATCGACGCCGAACGCCGCCTGCTGCTCTCGACCTGCCCGGACCTGCGCCCCATCGCCACGCTGGCCGAGTCCGTCCCCTGGTTCGCGCGCCCCGTGTTCTCGCCCGACGGACGGACCGTCATCGCCGGCATCAACCTGGTCGTGCGCTCCTGGTCGGCCCTCGACGGCGCCCCGCTCGCCACCTGGACCCTCCCCCGCGGACTGCGGACCAGCCACGAACGCCTCGGCATCGGGTCCGTCCGGATGAGCCGCGACGCCCGCATGCTCGCCGTCGGCATCGCCACCAACCTCCTGCTCTACGACGCCCGCGATCCCGGCGCGGCCCCCCGCGAGTTCCGCGCCGCCCACCGCGGCTTCATCTCCTCACTCGCCTTCAGCGACGACGGGTCCACCCTGCTCTCCCACGGCAGCGAGCGCAACTCGATCGTCTGGGACACCGCCGCCGGGCGGGCCGTCACCACCTTCGAGCACGGGCAACTCCGCGCCATCCCCATCCTCTCCGCCGACGGCGCCCACCTCGCGGTCTGCGACGCCATCGACTCCCTGCGCGTCTACAGCACCCGCCCCAACGAATGGCGCCACTCCCTCGCCGGACCCACCGACACCGTCCACCGCGTCGTGTTCGCCCCCGACGGGTCCGCCCTCGCGTGCGCGGCATCCGACGGGCGCGTCCGGGTCTGGCGCGCCGCCGATCGCTCCCTCGCCCTGGAGTCCGACCGCCTTGCCGAGTCGGTGCAGGCGGTCGTCTACGCGCCCGACGGTGCCTCGCTCATCGCCGCCGGCACCGACGGCTCGCTCCATCTCCTCGAGCCCGGCGGGGCCGCCACGCGCCTGGCGACCGGACCGCCCGTGCCCACCTGGCTGGGCTTCCGCCCCGGCGGCGGCACGCTCGCCGTCGTCGGGAGCGCCCCCGACGTCTGGCTCCTCGCCCTCGACGCCCCCGACGACGTCGCCCGCCTCAGCGGCCACGATGGGCGCGTCGTCGAAGGCGCCTTCAGCCCCGACGGGCGCTCGCTCTACACCGTCGGCGCCGACGGCGTCTGCATCGCCTGGGACCTCAACCGGCGCGTCGAACGCCTCCGGACCGCGCCCGTCGGCATCGTCACCCGCTCCGTCGCGATCTCCCCCGGGGGCGACCTCATCGCCACCGGCAGCGACGACTGGAAGATCCGCCTCTACGACGCCCGCACGGGCCAACTCACGTCCACCCTCGGCGGCGCCAAGCAGCAGGTCTTCGGCCTGGCCTTCCACCCCGCCGGCAACATCCTCTTCTCCTGCGGCCGAGACCCCGTCGTGCAGGCCTGGGACGTCCGCACCGGGCGCGAACTGGCCCAGCTCGAGGGGCACGAGGACCTGGTCCTCTCCCTGGCCCTCTCGCCCGAGGGCTCCACGCTCGCCACCGCCAGCGCCGACCGCACCATCGGCCTCTGGGACCTGGGCTTCTACGCCCGCCGGTTCCCCGCCAACGCCTCGCCCTGGCGCCCGCCGACCCCGCCCCGCTGAGCCCTACTTCTTCCAGTCCCAGAACGGCTCGCGGGCCGAACGCTCCAGCAACTCCTTCACCGCCGCCTCGATCTGCGGGTCCGTGCCGCCCACCTCCGCCTCGGGCGTCATGTCCACCATGATGTCGGGGCGGGCCCCGTTGTTCTCCATGTCCTTGTGGTCCGGCAGGTACCACCCCCGGAAGGGCATCCGCACCGTCGTGCCGTCGATCAGCGACGCCGCCCCCGTCGAGATCACCGCCCCGAACGTCGGAACCCCCACCAGCTTCCCACGCCCGATCGTCTTGATCGAGTGCGGGAAGATCTCCGCGTTGCTGTAGCTGTTCTGGTTGATCAGCACGCTGATCTGCCGGTTGTACCCGTAGATCAGCCGCCGGTCGCGCGGATATGCGTCCCGAGGCATCGTCGCCGGGTCCGCCCCGCGCGGCACCGTGTACGCGTGCCGCGGCGCCGTCAGCGACGCCAGAAGGATGTCCGCCGTCCAACCGCCCCCGTTGTCACGCACGTCGATGATCAGGCCGTCCTTCCCGTGGGCCGCGGCGTACAGGTCACGCTCGAACTCCCGCACCGAGTCGATGTCCATCCCCCGGATGTGCAGGTACCCCAGCTTCCCCCCCGACAGCCGGTCCACCATCTCCTTCCGCCGCGCCACCTCCTCGTCGTACCGCATCCCCGACTCGGCCCCCATCGAAACCGGCGAGATCAGCGCCAGCCGCTCCGAACCCTCCCCGCTCTTCACCTTGAGCAGCGTCTCCCGCCCCGCCGTCCCCTGCAGCGCCACCGCCAAGTCGCTGGTCACGCGCCCGTCCTTGGCCGTCGGCGTGCCGTCCACCGCCAGCACCACGTCGCCCACGCTCAGCCTCGACGTCTCGCGGTTGGCGGGCCCCTGCCGGAAGACCTTCGTGACGCGCCAGCCGTCCGCGACCGCCTCCGCGTCCACGCCCAGGTACGCCAGCGGCACGCCCTCGCCCGCCGTGCTCCGACCGCCCCGGATGCCCAGGTGCGACCCGTCCAGCTCGCCGAACAGGTTGTTCACCACGCGGTTGAACTCCGCGTCCGTCCGCGTCCGCATCGCCAGCGCCTGGTAGCGCTTGGAGAGCCCGGGCCAGTCCAGCCCCTTGAGCGTGTAGTGATAGAACCCCTCGCCCAGCAGCCGCGCCGCCTCGACGAACTTCTGCGCCTGCTGCTGCTCGATCTCGATGACCACGGGCGCATCGATGCTCATCTTCTCGACCTCGCCCCCGCCGGGCTTGCCGATCGACGCCTCCCCCGCGCTCACGAAGATCACCTTGTCCCCCGCCAGGTTCACGCTCACCCCCGACGCGGGGCCCGCCGACACCGTCTTGCGCTCCCGACCCCGGTAGTCCACGCTCATCAGCGACACCGAGCCCTCCACGCTCCCGCGGAAGATCACCCGCTCGCCCCCGGGCGTCGTCTCCAGCGCCCCCGCCCCGCCCGGCATCGACACGATCTGTCGGATTCGCAGGTACGCGTCGTCCGTGTCGAACTCCATCGGCTCGGGCTTCTTGGGCTCCGCCTTGGGCTTCTCTTCCTCCTTCTTTTCCCCCTCGGCCTTCTCGCCCTCCCCCTCGCCCTTGGGCTCTTCCTTGGCCGCCCCCGGGCCGCGACGCGACGCCGCCGCCGGCTCCTCCGCCCCCAGCGGCTTGCGCTTCTTGGCGTTCTCCGCCGCCGTCTTGAAGTACTCCGCCAGCTCGTACGGCGACAGCCCGTCCAGCTTGCGGTCCAGGTTCACGCCGTACACGGCCATGTCGCCGTTCACGCTCGCGTCGCGGTCGCTCAGGAAGTACAGCACCTTCCCGTCCGCCGACGGCCGGGGCGAGGCATCGCTGTCCGGGTGCCGCGTGATGTTCACCGCCCCGCCCTCGCCCCGCGTGTCGAGCAGCCAGATGTCGCTGTTGAAGTACACGTCCTCCAGCGCGTAGACCAGGTGCCGCGAGTCCGCCAGCCACGACACCTCGGGCTCGTTCCACGACTCGAACAGCACGCGTTCCGCCTTGCTCGCCAGGTCCAGCAGCACCAGGTCCCCGCGCGTCCGCGTGATCAGCAGCGACGTGCCGTCCGGGCTGGGCTTGGGCGACCGGTCGTTGTGCCCGCTCACGTAGACCGGTTCGACCTTGAACGTCAGCGACTCGGCCCAACGCTTGCCGTGGTCCACCTTCTTCGCCGCCTCCTTCTTCTCCTCCTTGCCCTCGCCCTCCGCGGGCTTCTCGCCCTCGGGCTTCGCCGCCTCGGGCTTCTTGGGCTCCAGGTCCTCGCGGGCCAGGTCCACCGTCGCCGCGTAGATCGCGTTGGTCCCCGTCTCGTCGCTCGCGAAGTACAGCCGCTGCCCGTCCGGCGACCACGCGACGTCGCGCTCGCGGGCGTGCGAGTTGGTCACGCGCCGCGTCGGGCGGTCCTTCTCCGTGCTCCGCACGAAGACCTCGCCCCGGGCCACCACCGCCACGGTCTTTCCGTCCGGGCTCAGGGCCGCCTCGCTCACCTGCCGCGAGAGATTGAGCCTCGCGTAGTCGAGCTGCGACGTGTCGCCGCCCACGTTCGCGCGCACCACCCGGGCCTCGGGCTTGCCCGCCCCTAGGTCGATCGTGTAGAGCTGGTCCCACACGCAGAAGACGCCCAGCGTCCCGCCCGCCGGCACCGAGAAGTCACGCACGCCGTGCCCGATCGTCACCTCCCCCGCCGCCGGCGCAAACCGCGTGAGCTGAACCGCCGCCGAATCGTCCGTGGCCCCCTTGGGCAGCCGCCACAGGTTGTTCTGCCCGTCCCGCGACGACACGAAGACAATCGAGCCGTCCGGCAGCGGATACCCGTCTCCGTCGTTGGCCACGTTCGTCGTCAGCCGCGTGAACCCGCCGCCCTTCACGTCCAGCCGCCACAGGTCGCTCGTCGCCGACCCGGCGTACCGCGGCCGCGTCGGGTCATGCCGCCCACGCACGAACAGCACGGACGACCCGTCCGCCGACACGCTGGGCGAGGCCCCGTACGCCTCCGTGATCTTCTCGATCGGGCCCTCGCCGCTCACCGGCGCGCTGTACATCTTCACGCCCCGGAAGATCGCCGGCTCGTGCCCGCTCGTCAGGATCACGCGCGTGCCGTCGTGGTTGAACCCCGCCAGCGTGTGACCCCGGTCGCCCAGCGTCACCCGCCTCACGTCCCCCGCCACCAGCCCGCCCGCCCCCTTCGACACCGGCATCACGTACACGTTCCGCGATCCCTCGCGCTCGCTCTCGAACGCCAGGAGCGTGCCGTCCGGGCTGAACGCGCTCCGCGTCTCGTCGGAAGCGTGGCTCGTCAGCCGCTGGGCCGTCCCCCCCGCCGCCGGCACCGACCAAAGGTCTCCGCCGAACGAGAACACCACCGTCGAGCCGTCCGGGCTCGGGCTCGGGTACTGCGGGTACCCCACCGCCCTCCCGAGCCCGCCCACCTCGGGCGGGCCGCCCACGCCCGGCTGGGCCTGGCACGCCGCCACGAAGGGAAGCACCGAACCGACAACGACCGACAGGGCAAGGCGCGTGTTCATAAGGCGGCAGAATAGCGGCCCGGGTCACGCCCCGCCCGCGCCCTCCCTCCCGCACGCCGAGCCTGAGGCCGTCCGCGGGCGAAGGCTCGGATCAGCCTCCCCCATCCCCCGAGAAGACACCGACAGCCCGCGGCTCCCCACGGGCTGTCGGCATCTCGATTCGGACAAACAGGCTCAGCAGCCGTCGTTGTAGAGGTTCTGGAACTCGAGAAGGTCGCTGAAGCCGACGATGCCGTCGCCCGTCAGGTTGGCCTCGCGCGGCCCGCCGTCCGCCGCCCAGAACCCCCCTCCAGCCGCGTCGCCCCGCCCGTCATCACGCCCGCGTCGTGCTGCCCGACGGTCCCGACCAGCGGCGTCCCCCCCGTGCCAGCCGACGCCCCACCGCCTCGGGACGGCCGGCACAATGACACCGACCGCAGCTCGAACCCGGGCGGGCATCACGCATCAGCGGGCGGCGTGGCGAAGGGAGACCCGCCGCGAGGCGTGGCGTCCCCGCCACAAGCTCAGCCCGCGGGCCCGCGCGGAGCAAGGGCCCCCCGACGCACGAGTCTCATCGAACATCCGCGCGATCAGCGCGTCGCGACGGGACGCATTGACCACTGACGCGCGGCGGCACGCCCCGGCCCCCACCGCGCGACATCCCCCTACTTCCGACCCGCCTTGGCCGCCTCCGCCGCCTCGATCAGCAGGTCGGTGGGCGGCATGGGGTTGTGCGGCACCACCGTCCGCCCGCAGTCCGGGCAGATCGTCGCCCCCGGCTTGCCCACGTCTTCATTGAGCAGCACGTAGGTCGGGTCGAGCTTGGCTTTGCCCTCGCGCGTCCAGTAGCACGTCGCCGCCGGGTAGAGGGTCGCCCGACCCGACCGCGGGTTCTTCCACGGCAGCGAGGCCCCGTCGGGCACCGAGTACTCGCGGATCAACTCGCCCGTCTCCGAGTCGATCACCGCCCGGATCCGCGACGCCACCCCGGGATCGTTCCGGCGCGCCGCGACCGCGCCGCCGAGCACATACGCCAGCACCCCGATGGCGAGCAAGGCCCCGACGCTGGCGAGGATCAGTCGCCGGTGCTTGGACAGGTCGACGGGACGACCCTCGCCGGCCTTGGGCTCGGCCGGTACGTCCACGTCGGCCAGCAGCGAGGGGCGTCCCGTCTTCAGGTCCGGCATCGGCGCCTCCGCGCGGCTCTGGGGCGTGGTCAGGGAACGGCGTACTCGCCGTTGGCGCCGGTCTGCGACGCGAACTCGGCCCGCGTGCCCAGCCAGGTCTCGAGCTGCCGCCCGTTCACGTTCAGGCGCGTGCCCGTCGGGAACCAGATGTTGGGCTCGGTCGCCTTCAGGTCGGTCAGGATCTCGACGCGCCCGTCCCAGAAGGAGACGTTGCCGCGGACCTGGGCCCCCGAGGTCCCCGACCGAGCGTCGATCTTCCGCGACCCGTGCCGGAACGCCCAGCGCCGCGCGTCGAACGCCCCCGGGATCTGCCCCGCCAGCGCCTCCCCCGGCGCGATGCGCCGGTCCAGCTCCTTGTTGTCGTTGAACCACGGGCCCGTGCCCCCGAACGCCCCGCCGAACGACGCCGTCAGCGCATGATCGAAGTCCGGTTCCGTGTTGGCGACGGCGTAGCGGTGCCCCTCGAAGAACGCTGCCTTCATGTGGGCCGTGCCGATCTTGTCCATGAACGGCCTGAACCGGCGCCGATCGATCCCCGCGCTGATGCGGTTGTTCGTGCCGCCCCGCGCCGTCCCTTCCTCGGTCGACGTGATCTGCGTGCTCATGTTGTAGCTGAGCATGCGCCCCGACTTCCACATCGGGTTGTTGGGGTTCGGGTACGGCACCGCCAGGATGTTGTTCGACGGGCAGATGAACGCCCGCGCCCCCGTCCGGTACCAGTCGAACCGCTCAACCCGGATCTGCTCCGAGTTCGGGTCGCCCGGCTGCATCCCCTCGCCCGGGCCCTGCATCCCCATGTGGGCCGCCAGCGGCCCGTGGCTGTCCCACGCCTGCACGGCGATCCCGTTGAACCGCGGCGGCTGCCCGAACCCGCTCAGGGCCTCGTAGCCGCTCGTCACCGCGCCCCCCGCGAACGCTTCCTTGTACTCGTTGGCGTAGGACGCCTGCGCCTGGATCAGCTGGCGCAGGTTGCTCTGGCACACCGTCGTCCGCGCCGCCTCCCGCGCCTCCCCCAGCGCCGGCAGCAGCACGCTGATCAGCAGCGCGATGATCGCGATCACCACCAGCAGCTCGATGAGCGTGAACCCACGGCGCGGGCTCTTCGTGGGCCGATGCGGGTGGGCGAGGGAGTGTCGCGTCATCCGTGGGTCCTCGTTCGGGGCGTGGTCATGGGCCGTCCGGAGGCCTTGCCGATGCCGGCGCCGCCCGCCGCCGGCGGTTGGAATCACCGGCCCATGAGCATACCCACCCGCCTCCGCCTCCGCCCGACCCGACCGGCTCTTCACACCCTCAGGGCTTGGGCACCAAGTCGATCGCCACCGCGTAGTGGTCGGAGACATACCCCGCCGGGGCCGGGTACGTTCGCCAATCGACCCCCGCCGGGCGGGCCGGCGCCCCCAGCACGAACCCCGATCCGACCAGCCCCGCCCGCAGCCCCGGGCTCACGAGCACATAGTCGATCGTGCGCCCGCTCTCGTGCGTCGCCCACGCCGGGTTCCCGACCGCGCGGTCGGCCTGGGCGTCGGCGAACCCGGCGTCCAGGTACGCCCGGAAGCTCATGTCCACCATGGTCGCGTTGAAGTCGCCGAGGATCACGACCTTGCCATCCGGGTCCCCCGCCAGTTCCTCCTTCGCCAGCCGCGCCGTCGCCTTGCCCTCCGCCTCGCGCCAGTACCCCGCGTCCCGCCCAGACTTGTGGTGGACCACAAACAGCGTCAGGCGGTAGGGCGACCCGCCCGCACGCTCCGCCGGGACCACGACCTGCGCCCGCAGGGGCGACCGCCGAAACCGGATCTCCTCCCCCGGGCGGGCCTCGGGGTCGCGCGACGTCAGCGGGTGCTTCCCCTCCAGAACCAGCCCCGGCCAGTTCCTGACCCCCTCGATCGGGAATCGGCTCAGCACCGACTGCTCGATCCCCCGGTCGTCCCCAGCGTCCACGGACGCCACGTGGTCGTACCCCAGCCCGCCCAGGTACGTGTCGCGGAACCAGGTCAGGACCGCCTCCGACTCCACCTCCTGCAGCGCCAGCACGTCGGCGTCGAGCTTGCGGAGGAGGTCGCCGGCGGCCTTGAGCTGGGCCTCGGGCTTGGCGGGCTTGCGCTCCGGGTCCGGGGTCTCCCCCGGTGCGTCGCGGTAGAGGTTCTGAAGGTTGAGGGTCGTCAGGCGGATGGCCCCGGCGGGCTTGGGCGGGGCCTCGGCGACGCCGAAGCGGATCGAGGGCTGTTCCACGTGGGGCGCTTCGCCCGCCGGCGCGCGCTCAATCGCGGCGGGCTCGGAGGGGCCGAAGGCGTTGAGACCGGCGAAGCCCAGCCCGGCGGCGAGGACCGCCGCCGACGCCACCCAGTATCCGATCGAGCGAGACGCCATGGCGGCCTCCGTGAGCGTGGTGCGTCCCGGAGCGTAGCGGGGGCGCGCGGGCGGGCGTCGCGTACGATTGCCCCGAGCGTGAAGATCGTGCTGACCAACCCGCGGGGGTTCTGCGCCGGCGTGAGCATGGCCGTGGACGTGGTGGACCAGGTGCTCGACCTGTACAAGGGGCGGGCGGTGTACGTCTACCACGAGATCGTGCACAACCGGCACGTCGTGGGTCGGCTGCGGGAGCGCGGGGCGGTGTTCGTGGACCGGATCGACCAGGTCCCGGCGGGGTCGATCGTGCTCTTCTCGGCCCACGGCGTGCCGCCCTCGGTGCGCGACGAGGCGCGGGCGCGGGGGCTGACCCAGATCGACGCGACGTGCCCGCTGGTGACCAAGGTGCACTCGGAGGCGGTGCGGTACGCGCGGCAGGGGTACCAGGTCCTGCTGGTCGGGCACGCCGACCACCAGGAGGTGGTCGGGACCAGGGGCGAGGCCCCGGAGGCCACGCAGGTGGTCGAGCGGGTGGAGGACATCCAGGGGCTGACGATCCGCGACCCGGAGCGGCTGGTGTACCTGACGCAGACGACGCTCTCGACGGACGACGCGGGCGTGGTCATCGCGGCGTTGAAGCGGGCCTTCCCGGGGATCAAGGAGCCGCCGAGCTCGGACATCTGTTACGCGACGACCAACCGCCAGCACGCCGTGCGCACGCTGGCGCCGGAGTGCGACCTGGTGCTGGTGGTGGGGTCGAAGAACTCGTCGAACTCGGTTCGGCTGACGGAGATCGCGCGGAACGTGGGGCGGGCGGCGTTCCTGCTGGACGACGCCGGCGAGATCGACTGGGGCTGGTTCGCGACGGGCAAGGAGAAGGTGCTGCTGACGGCGGGAGCGTCGGCGCCTGAGGACCTGGTGGCGGAGATCAGCCGATCGCTGCTGGAGCGGTTCGGCGGCACCATCGAGCAGCGGGACGTGGTGGAGGAGGACGCGTACTTCGCCCTGCCGGCGGAACTGCGGCGACAGATGCGGGCCCGCGGCATCGACGCGGACTCGCGGCGGATCCACGTCGCGGCGCCGACGATCACGCCGGAGCGGTACGGCGCGGTGCCCCTGACGGTGAGCGCGCGGAAGTAGGCGGGGCCGAAACAACGCCGCCCCGGCGGCGTTCGCGCCTCCCCCGCCCGTCGGGTGCCTCGATCACGGCTCGACGAGCAGGATGGGATGGGCGTAGACGCCCTGGCGCCAGCGGGCGTCGGGGGGGGCTCCCGCGTCGTAGACCTTCATGTAGGCCGCGTACACCCGGTCGGCGGCGGCCGCGATGGAGATGAAGTCGCCGACGTCGTGCAGGGGAGTGATGTTGGGGTCGAAGGGCCCGGCGAGCGTGGCGGTCTGCTCGGCGGGGTTTGCCGTGCCGTTGAAGGAGCGGAGGGCGGGCCAGTCGAAGTTGGAGATTCGCGTGTAGAGCACGCGCATGTCCGCGATGCTGGGCTGCGGCATGTTCGCGTCGCTGTTGTGGGTCTGGTACCAGAGCACGTTGACGCCGCCCCAGGCGTCCAGGCAGATCGCCGGGTGGAACTGGTCGAATGTGGCGAGCGGGGGCAGCGGCATCGTGACGTGCTCGCTCACGGACGGGAACTCGTAGGCCCCGCCGGCGCCGACCACGCCCTTGGCGACGCGCACGACGATGTTGCGGTCGCCCTCGGCCTGCGCAGGCCCGGGCCACTGCGCACGGTCATGCGCCCGCATCAGGTCGCAGTAGGCGACATAGATGCTCCCGGTGCCCGGCTCGACCACGGCATCATGGAAGAAGGCCACAGTGAAGCCGGGAGACGAGCCGGCGGGGATGCGCGAGCCCGGCACGTCGTGCCAGAATCGGGGCCCGTCCGCGGCACTCCAGACCTCGACCGGTGCCGACCACGTGCCGGGCGCGCCGCCCAGCATGCCCTGTTGCGACGGGTTGGACCACGCGACCTTGATAGCCCCGACGCGCCCCGGGACGCCATTGGAAGCCTCGGCGTAGACGCTGACGACCCTCCCCCACGACGTGACCAGGGGCACAGAGCCGCGCACGTAGCGACTCGGCCACGCGCCCGTGGCGCTCACGTTCTCCGTGCGCGGCTGGCCCGGCGGGGGCAAGGGAGGGTCCCAGTTCTCGCCCAGGTCGCCCGAGCGGTGGACGAGGGTGCGCGGGTCGGCGTAGGAGATCACGCCTCCCTCCGTGTCGACGTCGATCGCCTGGAACCCCGCGACGAGATGGCGGGCGCCACTCCCGTCGCGCCAGGCGGTGACGCGAGGAAAGTCGTCGAAGGGACCCGCGCCCCACCCGTTCTTGTCCCCGAACGCGGTGTTCGTGATGAGCGTCGCGGGCTGCCACCCCGAGCTCGCCGCGCTCCAGCGGAGGTGGTACACGCTGCTCGCCGTCCAGTCTCCGTAGCCAAGGGCCGTG
The DNA here is from genome assembly GCA_016873295.1 of Phycisphaerae bacterium. Classification (GTDB taxonomy): domain Bacteria; phylum Planctomycetota; class Phycisphaerae; order Phycisphaerales; family UBA1924; genus VGXM01. The sequence goes on along the minus strand of VGXM01000003.1, from coordinate 92,574 downwards.
ACGTGGAAGTCGCCGCTGGGCAGGTCCACAGCCAGGCGCGGGTTGATGCTCGGGCGCGAACGCGTGTCGCGCGGCAGCGTGGGCCATGATCCGAGAGGCGGGCGCAGGCCGTTGTAGAAGAAAGGCGGCGAATCCTGGTACAGGCGCCCGGCCCAGATGCTCGGTGCCCCGGCGCCCGCATGCCTAAACTGGCTCGGTTGGTAGTCGCGGCAGGCGACGAAGACGGTGTACCCGCCGTCGGAGGAGCGCCGGAGCACCGCGATGCTGGGCTCGTGCGCGTTCTCCGGCACCTCTCCGTACTGGTAATCGACGCGGATCGGGTTTGCCTCGGGCGCGGGCAGACGGGCGGGGAGGACGGGCTGGGCCAGGGCCGCGCCGGCGGCGCAGGCGGACACGAGCATGCATACGTCGTTCATGGAGGTTCCCCGACAGAGTGTGCGTGCGGTCGCCCGGTGCGACCGTCACCGTGGTATACCCTGCCCCCCCCCCTAACATGTCAAGCCCGAATCGCGGATTGTGGATAACTTTTCGAGGTGAATGCGTTGCGCACGCGTGGTTTTGCTGGCGTTGTCCCGAACCTCGGGCATATTGAAGGCGTGACGGCCGGATCAGCCCGTTCTCGTTCCGTTCTCGTTGCCATCCTGGCAGGTCCAGCCATGCACGCGCCTTGCGTTTCCGGCCAGGTCTCGTTCCGGAATCTCGGGGGCGGGGGCGCCGGGGACGTCTCGGCGGATGGGCGGACCGTTCTTTTCAACCACGGTCTCTGGACGGCGGAACGGGGGTACGAGCCGCTGCCGGCGGCCTGGCCCGGGTACCAGGGACGCGAGGGGCTGGCGCTGTCGGCGGACGGGCGCATCGTGGTGGGACGCATGACCTGGCCCACGGGAGCCCTGGCCATGGTGTGGCGGTACGAGAACGGCGGGTTCGTCACCGAGCCCATCGGGCAGCCGATCGGCGGGCGGTTCAACCAGTGCTGGGACGTGAACGCGGACGGAAGCGTGGCGGTGGGGAACCAGCAGCCCCTGGGCATGCGCTCCACGCGGGGCGGCACGATCGAGACGTACACGGAGGTCTCCAACGTCTGGGGCGTCTCGGCGGACGGCCGGCGGATGGTCGGGCAGCCGCACTCCTGGCAGCGGATATCGGTTTGGGAAGAGGGGTTGGGGTGGACCGCGCTCACCGTGCCCTTCCCGGGCTACTGGGACGTGAACGCGATGCGTGCCGACGGGCTGAGCTTCGTGGGCTCGCACGTCAACGGCGGACGGGCGGTGCCGTACGTATGGACGCCCTCGGAGGGCTTCCGGTTCATTGATGGCGGGCCGGGCGAACAGGGCTGGAACGCCACGGGCGTGTCGGCGGACGGGTCGGTCATCGTGGGCGCGTACTACAGCCTGGGCAACGACCGGGCCGCGGTGTGGACGGAGGGGACGGGGTGGCGCCGCCTGATCGACATCCTCCGCGAGGGCGGGCTCGACATGACCGGCTGGGAGTTGTACACGCCCACGGCAGTCTCCTGGGATGGGCGCACGATCGTCGGATGGGGATACCGCAACGGTGCGCAGACGGGGTACGTCGCGACGATCCCCGCGCCCGCGGGCGCGGCGGCGCTGGGCCTGGCCGGGCTGCTGGCGCCGCGTCGGCGACGGTGATGGCCTCGGCATCCTGTCCGGGTTCCTGAACCTGATGAGCCCTGACATGTCAAGCCCGAATCGCGGATTGGGGATAACTTCCTTCGACGATTCTCCCCGGGCTTGGCTTTTTGCTGGCACCGGTCGAGTCGCGTGGCATATTGGGGATGACATGAGGGGTTCAACGCGCGTCGTGTCATCGGTCATGCGCTTGATCTTGGCTTCGGGGCTGCTTGGGGAGTGCGCCCAGGCCCAGGTCTCGTTTCGGACCCTGGGGGGCGGCACGGCGAGCGACGTGTCAGCGGACGGGCGCGTCATCCTCTACAACAGCGGGCTGTGGACGGCGGAGCGGGGGTACGAGCCGCTGCCGGCGGCCTGGCCCGGGTACCAGGGACGCGAGGGGCTGGTGCTGTCGGCGGACGGGCGCACCGTGGTGGGACGCATGACCTGGCCCACGGGAGCCCTGGCCATGGTGTGGCGGTACGAGAACGGCGGGTTCGTCACCGAGCCCATCGGGCAGCCGATCGGCGGGCGGTTCAACCAGTGCTGGGACGTGAACGCGGACGGAAGCGTGGCGGTGGGGAACCAGCAGCCCCTGGGCATGCGCTCCACGCGGGGCGGCACGATCGAGACGTACACGGAGGTCTCCAACGTCTGGGGCGTCTCGGCGGACGGCCGGCGGATGGTCGGGCAGCCGCACTCCTGGCAGCGGATATCGGTTTGGGAAGAGGGGTTGGGGTGGACCGCGCTCACCGTGCCCTTCCCGGGCTACTGGGACGTGAACGCGATGCGTGCCGACGGGCTGAGCTTCGTGGGCTCGCACGTCAACGGCGGACGGGCGGTGCCGTACGTATGGACGCCCTCGGAGGGCTTCCGGTTCATTGATGGCGGGCCGGGCGAACAGGGCTGGAACGCCACGGGCGTGTCGGCGGACGGGTCGGTCATCGTGGGCGCGTACTACAGCCTGGGCAACGACCGGGCCGCGGTGTGGACGGAGGGGACGGGGTGGCGCCGCCTGATCGACATCCTCCGCGAGGGCGGGCTCGACATGACCGGCTGGGAGTTGTACACGCCCACGGCAGTCTCCTGGGATGGGCGCACGATCGTCGGATGGGGATACCGCAACGGTGCGCAGACGGGGTACGTCGCGACGATCCCCGCGCCCGCGGGCGCGGCGGCGCTGGGCCTGGCCGGGCTGCTGGCGCTGCGTCGGCGACGGTGATGGCCTCGGCATCCTGTCCGGGTTCCTGAACCTGGTGAACCCTGAGCGCGGATTCGCCGCGACGGCAGGGCGTTTCGGCGCAAGCGGGCGGGCGCTCGAACCAGACGGGGCCTGAGAAGCCCCGCCGCGGGCGCGGGGGAGAGGAGCGTGCTTCCCCAGAGCGGGACGCATGCCGCCCGTAGGATCGGGGGATGCGGCACCCGGTGATGCACATCTTCGAGCAGACGCCCGAGACGCTGGCGGAGTGGTGCCGGGCGCGCGGCATGGCGCACTTCCGCGCCGCCCAGGTCCTCGAATGGGTGTACGGCACGGGCGTGGTCGACCCCGCGGCGATGTCGAATCTCTCCAGGGCCGATCGGGAGTGCCTGACGCGAGAGATGACGTTCCTGTCGGGCCGGGCGATGCGGGACGTGACGGCCAGCGACGGCACGCGCAAGCTGCTTATCCAGTGGGACGATCCCGACGTGCCCGCGGCGTGCGGCACGCCCGAGCACGACGAGGCGAGAGGGGAGAGGGCGGTCGCGGAGGGCGTTCCCCTGCCCATGATCGCCTCCGCGCCAGCCAGGCCGGTGGACGATCCCTCGCGGCAGACCGAGTGCGTGATGATCCCGAGCGAGGAGCGGCGGACGGCGTGCATCTCGTCGCAGGTGGGGTGCCCCGTCGGGTGCCGCTTCTGCGCGTCGGGGCTGGGGGGGCTGGACGGCAACCTGTCGGCGGGTCGGATCGTGGAGCAGGTGTGGCGGCTGCGCGACGTGCTGCGGCGTCAGGGTGATCCCGAGGCGCGGATCACGAACGTGGTGTTCATGGGGATGGGCGAGCCGCTGGCGAACTTCCGGAGCGTGGCGCCGGCGATCCGGATCCTCAACGCCCCGTGGGGGATGGGGATCTCGGGGCGGAAGATCACGGTGTCGACGGTGGGGCTGCCCGGGGCGATCGAGCGGCTGGCCGAGCAGCTCGACGTGCCGGTGACGCTGGCGCTGTCGCTGCACGCGCCGACGGACGAGATCCGGCGGAGGCTGATCCCGTGGGCGGAGTACACGACGATCGCGGACCTGCTGGGGGCGTGCCGGAAGTGGTTCGAGAAGACGGGGCGCGAGATCACGCTGGAGTACACGCTGCTGCGGGGCGTGAACGACGGGGCGGAGCACGCGGAGGAGTTGGCGCGGCTGGCGCGGACGTTGCGGGCGAACATCAACCTGATCCGGTACAACGAGGTGGCGGGGCTGCCGTTCAAGAGGCCGCGGGACGAGGACGTGCGCCGGTTCCAGGAGGTTCTTCGGGAACGCCGGATCAATGCGCACATCCGGGCGAGCCGCGGGCGGGACATCGAGGCGGCGTGCGGGCAGTTGAGGCGGGAGGGGGGGAAGGGCTCGAACGGCCACATGGGCCAAGGGCCAGATGGCCCAATGGGAGAGGATGGGGGAGGCGGAGGGGTGGGCGGGGGTGAGGGGGAGGGTCGATGATGGTTGTGGGGGTGATGCCCGTGGTGGCGGCGTGGGTGTGCTCGGTGGCGGACGGGCCGGGGTCGGGGGGGTGGGCGCGGGAGTTCCGGTCGTTCGGCGCGTTGCACGGCGTGACCGCGCTTGGGTTTCTCGGGACGATCGTGGGGGCGTGCGTGCTGGGGCGGTGGCTGCAACGGCGCGACAGGGAGTTTGCGCTGCGGGTGGGGTGGCTGCTGTTCATGCTGGGGTGGCAGTGCTGGACGGTGGTGTTCTTCCTGCTGCCGGGGGTGTACCACCCGGCGGTGAGCCTCCCGCTGCACGTGTGCGACCTGGTGCCGTGGGTGGGGATGATCGCGCTCTTGACGCAGCACCCGCTCTTCCGGGCGGTGCTGTTCTACTGGGGGATCGGGCTGTCGACGCAGGCGTTCTTCACGCCGGTGCTGCAGGAGGGTGTGGCGGACTGGAACTACTGGCTGTTCTGGGTGGGTCACACGCAGATCGTGGGGTCGGCGGTGTATGACCTGGTGGTGCTGCGGTTCCGGCCGGCGTGGAGGGACTTCGGGCTGGGGCTGTTCTTCACGATCGGGTACGCGGCGTTGGTGTCGGCCATCAACATCCCCAACGGGTGGAACTACGGGTACATCGGCGACGCCAGCCCCGAGCGTCCGACGATCATCGATCGCCTGGGGCCTTGGCCGCTGCGGGTGGGGTGGCTTGGGGTGATCGTGGTGGCGATGTTCGCCGCGATGACCGCGGGCGTTCGGGTGTGGGTGCGGTTCGCGTCGCGGGCGCGGCTCGATCGGTAGACTCGTGCCCATGGTCTGGCTGTGCCTGACGCTGATTCCCCTGGCGCTGGCCCTGTCGCTCCCGGCGACGTGGGTGGTGCGGCGCGTGAGCCTGCGGCTGAACGCGCTGGACTCGGCGGGCGTGGCGGGGCAGGTCAAGGCCGCCCGGCGGGCGATCCCCAACACCGGGGGCGTCGCGATCTTCTGGTCGTTCGCGGCGCCGATGGCGGCGGGGCTGCTGGCGGCGTGGGCGGTGCCGACGGAGCGTTGGGAGTCGATCAGCCCGGCATTGGCGGGTCACCTGCCGGGGCTGCGGGCGGTGATCCCGGGCGGGCTGGTGATGCTGGCGTGCGCCGGGCTGCTGCACGTGATGGGGCTGGTGGACGACCGGCGCCCGCTGGGCCCGATGCTCAAGCTGGGGGCGATGGCGGTACTCGCCGGGGTGGCGGTGGTGGCGACGGAGACGCGCGTGCTGACGATGCTCGACGCCTACGCCGGGGGGTCGTGGCTGTCGGTCGGGCTGACGGTGGCGTGGGTCGTGGCGATGGTGAACGCCATGAACTTCATCGACAACATGGACGGGCTGTCGGCGGGGGTGGGGGCGATCGCGTCGGCGTGCTTCCTGGCGGTGAGCCTGATCCACGGGCAGTGGTTCGTGGGGGCGTGCTTCGCGCTCCTGATCGGTTCGCTGCTGGGGTTCCTGCGGTTCAACGCCCCGCCGGCGCGGATCTTCATGGGCGACGGCGGGTCGACGGTGCTGGGGTTCCTGCTGGCGTTCCTGTCGGCGCGGATCACGTTCGTGCCGACCGAGTCGTGGACGTTCTACACAGCGGAGGCGGTGACTCAGGGGCGCGAGTCGGGCCCGCTGCACGCGGCCCTGACGCCGCTGCTGGTGCTGGCGATCCCGCTGTATGACTTTGCGAGCGTGACGGTGATCCGGCTGTCGCAGGGGAAGTCGCCGTTCGTGGGCGATCTTCAGCACTTCTCGCACCGGCTGGCGGACCGGGGGCTGACGCGGCCTCAGGCGGTGCTGGTGATCTGGGGCGCGTCGGCGATCACGGGGATCGGTGGGCTGTCGCTGGCGTCGCTGTCGGCCTGGCAGGCGTGGCTGGTGGTGGGGCAGACGCTTCTGATGCTGGGCGTGATCGCGGTGTTCGAGCGGTGGACCCGGCGGACGCCCACGCCATGACCCAGACCACTGACACCGGCGGGGGACGGTGGGCGTCGCTGGGGGCCGCGGCGCGGGCGGTCGGGCTGGCGCCGTGCGTCGTGGTGCCGGGCTTGCTGGCTCTCACGACCTACGACCCGTTCCCGGGGTGGGGGACCGACCCGGCGATCCTGCCCTCGCCGATCATGGGGATCGGGCCGGCGGGGCTGACCCAGTCGGGCGTGATCATGGTGCTTGGGCTGGCGGTGTACGTGCTCGGGTGCGCCGTGGATGGGCGGCGGTTCTCCTTGTGGCAGTTCGTGCTGTTCGTCGTCGGGGCCGCGGCGGCGTTCGGGCACGTCGCGGTGCGACAGACGATCACGGTCGAGAACATCGCGCTGGGGTCGGCGTGGACCGGGGCGATGGCGGCGGGGCTGACGGTGGCGCACGCGGGCGGGGACCCGACGTGCCGACGCCTCATCGCCGCGGCGCTGGCGGGCGTGGTCGCGGCGATGGTGGTCAAGGGCGGCGTGCAGGTGCTCGTCGAGCACCCGAATACGGTGGCGGAGTATCGGGCGACGCGGGAGGCGTTCTTGGCGAGCCAGGGGTGGGAGCCCGGGTCGGCGATGGCCGCGGCGTTCGAGCGCCGGCTCTTCCAGCCCGAGGCGACCGGGTGGTTCGGGCTGGCGAACGTGTACTCGACGTTCGCGGCGTGGGGGGTGGTGTTCGCCGCGGGGCTCACCGCGGGCGCCTGGAGCGATCGGAGTGCGCGCGGGCTCGCGTGGATCGGGGTCGTGCTGCTGGCGGCGATCGCGGGGCTGGCGATGGGCGGGGCCAAGGGCGGGTATGCGGCGGCGGTCGGGGGCGTGGCCATCGTCGCGCTCGCGTGGCGGCGACGGTCGCGCGCGGGGGCGGGGCCCGGGTCGTGGCCCCTGGTCGTCGGGCTGGGAGCGGTGGCGGCGCCGCTGGCGGCGGTCTGGCTTCGAGGGCTCGTCGGCGAGCGCGTGGGCGAACTGTCGCTCCTCTTCCGCTGGTTCTACATGGAAGGGGCGGCGCGGATCATCGTCGAGCACCCGCTGATGGGGGTCGGGCCGGCGGGGTTCAAGGACGCGTACCTGCTGGCCAAGCCCGCGCTGAGCCCGGAGGAAGTGACGAGCCCGCACAGCGTGCTGTTCGACTGGGTGGCGTGCCTGGGCGTGGGCGGGTTGGCGTGGGTCGCGCTCCTGGGGGCGTGGGCGCTTCGAGCGGGGCGGAACGCGCTGGCTAGCGGGGCGTCGCCCGACGGCTCGCCCGCGCGCGACGATCGCGCGGAATCGCGGCTCCGTGTCGCACTGCTGGCGGGGTGGGCGGTCGTGGTGCTGTTCGCGGTGGGGCAGGAGTCCGGGGGGGTGGGGCCGGAGGCGCTGCTCGCGCGCGTCGCCGGGGCCGCGGCCGGGATCGGCGTGGGGATGTGGGTGCTGCGGGGGCGTGCGCCCCTGACGTGGGTTGTGGCGCCGGCGGCGCTGGCGGTGATCGCGCACGCGCAGGTCGAGATGACCGCGGCCCACCCGACCGCGGCGGCGCTCCTGATGGTCGCGATCGGGCTGGGGGCGGGGTCGGTCGCGGGTCCGCGGCGCGATCGCGCCCCGACGTGGCCCGCGGCCCTCGGCGCCGCGCTGCTCGTCGGGGCCGTGAACGCAATGCAGGTGCGCGCCGTCGAGGTGAGGCGCTGGCAGGCAGGGGTGGAGTCGGCGTCGAGGCTCATCGCCGAGCCCACGGACCTGCTGCGGCGGCTGTCGCTCGCGGGCGGGCCGGGGGGCGAGCCGGTGTCGGCGGTGGTGCGTGACGCGCAGGCTCTGGGACCGTCGGCTCCGAGCGAGCCTCGCCGGCTCGCGGAGTGGGTTGACGCGGAGCGCACGCGCCGGCTCGGAGCGGCGCGGGGCATGATGGTGAACCGACTGTCACGCCAGACCATCGACCACTTCGAGACGCTGCGGGCCGCGAGCCGGCTGGCGCTCATCGAGTCACGAGCGGCGGCGGCGACGGGCGAGTCGCCGCATTCCATGCACCTGCGCACCGAGGCCAGTTCGACGGCCGTAACGGGGACGGAACTGTTCCCCGCCTCGTCGCAGGCCTGGGCGTGGCTGGCGACGGTTCGGGCGGAGGCCGGGGGCGGGGCGAGCGTGATCGGGGCGCTCCAGCGGGCGGCGGCCCTGGATCCGCACGGGCTGACGATCAAGGTCCGATTGGCGGACGCGTGCGCCAAGGCCGGGCTTTCGATCGAGGCGGAGGCCTGGGCCTGGCGGGCCCTGGAGGCGGATCGGAACCTGCGCCTGGACCCCCTCCGCAGGCTCTCGGACCTGGAGCGGGCGCGGTTGGAGAGGATGGCGTCCCCCGCGGGCCCAGACAATGGCCCCGGGGCTTGATCCGTGGGGGCGACCCGTTAGCATTCTGCTCCCCGGTCGGGCTGTTCGGCCCGGCGGGTCGGGGACCGGCAACAGGGCTGGCTCGGCGTCGGACGCGTGAGCGTTGCGGCGGCGGGCGGCGTGTCGGAGAGGGGCCCAGCGATGGACGAGGACGAGGACAACTCGAGGCCCTGACCTTGGGGCACGGTCCGGCGATGCCTGGGCCCCCCACCGCGACTTTCAGGCAAGCAGACCGCACCGACCCGTCCGCCGCGGGGCGGTTGGAGAGAGCACCCCTCTCCCGGGCCGGGGCCGGGCGACGGACGAGCACCACGAAAGCCCGATCGAGCCGGGCGTGACGAGCGAGAACCAGCCATGACGACCGACCTGACATTCATCCGCAACATCGGGATCTGCGCGCACATCGACGCCGGGAAGACGACGGTGTCGGAGCGCATCCTGTTCTACACGGGGAAGAACTACAAGATGGGGGAGGTGCACGAGGGCACCGCGACCATGGACTTCCTCGAGGAGGAGCAGGAGCGCGGGATCACGATCCAGTCGGCGGCGACGACGTGCCCGTGGGTCCGCAACGGGCAGGACTACAAGATCAACCTCATCGACACGCCCGGTCACGTGGACTTCACGATCGAGGTGGAGCGGTCGATGCGGGTGCTGGACGGGGCGGTGGCGGTGTTCGACGGCAAGGAGGGGGTGGAGGCCCAGAGCGAGACGGTGTGGCGTCAGGCGGACCGGTACCGCGTGCCCCGCCTGTGCTTCATCAACAAGATGGACAAGCTGGGGGCGAGCTTCGAGTTCAGCTACGACACGATCCTGGAGCGGCTGGGGGCCAACGCCATCCCGATCCAGTACCCGCTGGGGCAGTCCGGCGAGCACAAGGGGATCATCGACCTGGTCACGATGCGGGCCTTCCGCTTCGAGGGGGAGAAGGGCGACACGGTCCGCGAGACCGACGTGCCGGCGGAGTTCATGGAGGCGGCCAGGAAGTGGCGCCACACGATGATCGAGAAGGCCGCCGAGCTTGACGACCACCTGATGGAGAAGTTCCTGCACGACCAGGAGCCGACGGTGGAGGAGATCAAGGCGGCGATCCGGAAGGGGACGATCGCGCGGAAGTGCTGCCCGGTGCTGTGCGGTGCGGCCCTGCGGAACATCGGAGTGCAGGCGCTGCTGGACGCGGTGGTGGACTTCCTGCCGGCGCCGACGGAGGTGCCCGAGGTGGAGGGGACGGATCCGCAGGACAGGGAAGTGAGGATCACGCGCCCGCACGACCCGTCGGCGCCGTTCTCGGCGCTGGTGTTCAAGGTGGTGTCGGACGCGCACGGCGACCTGACGTACATGCGGATCTACTCGGGCAAGCTCTCGCGCGGCTCGCGGATGCTCAACCCGGGGAACAACAAGAAGGAGAACGTCAGCCGCATCTTCGAGATGCACGCCCAGCACCGCATCCCGCTGGAGGAGGCGACGGCGGGGAACATCGTGGCGGTGGTGGGGATCAAGGACAGCTGGACGGGGGACACGCTGGCGGACGCCGACGACCCCATCCTGCTGGAGCGGATGCACTTCCCCGAGCCGGTGATCTCGATGTCGATCGAGCCCAAGAGCAACGACGACCGTCGCCGGCTGGCGGACGCGCTGCAGGTGATCAGGCGCGAGGACCCGAGCTTCCGGTATACGTACGACGACGAGACGCAGCAGACGATCATCAGCGGGATGGGCGAGCTGCACCTGGAGATCATCCGCAACAAGCTCATCCGCGACATGAAGGTGAACGTCGAGACGGGTAAGCCCAAGGTGAGCTACCGCGAGACGATCTCGAAGAAGGTGGAGTACGTGCGGGCCAAGTTCGTGAAGCAGACGGGCGGGCGCGGGCAGTTCGGCGACGTGGTGATCGACCTGGAGCCCTACACCGCCGAGCGGGCCAAGGCCGACGAGCTGGACTTCACGGACAACGTCGCCTTCGAGAACAAGGTGGTGGGCGGCACGGTGCCCAAGGAGTACGTCAAGCCGACGGAGGACGGGATCCGGCGCACGGCGCTGACGGGCGTGAAGTACGGGTACCAGATGATCAACATCAAGGCGACGCTGGTGGACGGGTCGAGCCACCCGGTCGATTCGTCACAGGTGGCGTTCGAGGTGGCGGGCGGGATGGCGCTGAAGGAGGCGGCGGAGCGGGCCGGCCCGCTGCTGCTCGAGCCGATCATGAAGGTCGTGGTCACGGTGCCCAACGACTACCTGGGGAACGTGACGGGGGACATCAACAGCCGGCGCGGCATGATCATCGACACGGAGGACCGCGGGCCGGTGAAGCTGGTGACGTGCGAGGTGCCGCTGTCGGAGATGTTCGGGTACACGACGAGCCTGCGGGGGATGTCGCAGGGGCGGGCGAGCTCGACGATGGAGTTCCTGGAGTACCGCCCGCTGCCGGCGGGGCTCGTCAAGAAGATGATGGACGAGCAGGAAGGCAGGAAGTAGCCCGGCGGCCGCCTCCCGCAGTGAGGCGAACGCGTGCGCGGGGGCGGTGCGCCCGCCCGGGCGCGGCGAAGGGAACCTTGGCGCCCTCAGGGCGTTACAACCGGGGGGAGGCGTCGACCGGAGCGGGTGAGTAGCCTTCCGAGCGCCCGTGGGGCGATGGCAGGAGGCGACGCATGCGTGGCATCAGGTGCGGAGTGGCTGGGGCGATGGTGCTCGCGCTGGGGTGCCTGGATCCGGTGGGTGCGGCGGATGCGGGATCCGCATGGGCGTTTCAGCCGCCCGCCCCCCGCAATCCGCGGGTCCCCCCGCCGCCGCCGCCCCCGCCGGGCGATCCGGCGGACCCGTCGAACAACCCGTTGCCGCAGGGTCCGACGGACCCGAAGAACCCTGGGATGACGCCGACGGCGGCGCCGGTGAAGTACGAGGTGGAGTTCCCGGGCCCGTACCTGAAGCGTGAGCAGTCCAAGACGCACACGTTCTCGGCGCGGGTGGACATCGTGGCGTGGAGGGAGCGGTACCCGCCGCCGAACTACCCGCCGCGGTACGACACGTTCGACTTTGACACGCTCGTGGTGGTCTTTCCGCTGCTGGAGGAGACGGCGCACGCGCGGTCGGTGAGGAGCAGCTGGGAGGGCAAGCTGCGGATCGACGGAGCGCTCGCGGACGAGACGGTGACGGTGCTGACGGGGTACCCGCTGGGGACGCGGCTGGCGCGGCTGGAGGCGGCGCAGGGGCGGTGCAACGACGTGACGCTGGAGTTGAGCTACGACGTGCAGGTGTGGCGTCACGTGTTCGACGAGGCGGGCGCCCTGCGCGTGGCGTGGCCCAAGCTGGATTGGCCGGACGGGGTGAAGGACGCGCTGGAGCCGCAGTTCTGGATCGATCACGCGACGGATCCGGCGACGGGGGCGGACACGCCGTACGACATGGCGGCGGTGAAGGAGGCGCTGGGTCGCTGGCTGGAGGGGGCGCGTCTGAAGAACCCGCGGGACGTGACGCCCGCGGCGCTGGCCAAGATCCTGCTCGGGAAGGTGGCGGGCGAGGTCCAGCCCTCGGGCGACGGGCTCTCGTACAACACGGCGGGGCTGGTGGAGGGGATCGAGCTGCAGGGCCCGCCCGTGACGCTTGGGCAGCGGCGTGGATCGGAGCATGACATGGCGGTCCTGCTCACGGCGCTGTACCGGGCGGCGGGGATCCCGGCGCGTGTGGTGATCGGGGTGACACGAGGGGGCAACGGGTTCGCCGCCGGTCGCCGCAACCGCACGAGGCTGCGTTCGTGGGTGGAGTTCGCGCTGTACGAGGAGCCCACGACGGCGGGCGGCAAGGCGACGCTGAACTGGATCCCGGTAGACGTGGCGGGGCTGCGTCGGTCGAGTTCGCGCCCGCCGCCGATCGAGCGGCCCTGGAAGCACTTCGGCGTGCTGGAGGACGCGGACGAGACGGTGCCGTTCGCGGTCCACTTCCACCCGCCCACGACGGTGGCGTCGTACGGATCGCCCGGTTTCTGGGGGTGGATGATGTCACCCACGCTGCCGCAGACGGCCCGGCAGAGCCTGCAGTTCCAGATGGCGGTGGCGCCGGTGCGGGGGGGCGAGCCGCCCCGCGACGGGCGGCGCTGATCCCGGACCTGCCCTTCAGGCCGGGTCGGCAGGGGCGTCGTCCCGGGGGGCCGCGGGGGGCGATTCCGGTTGCTCGGGGCCGGTTTCCGCCGTATTCTGAGCGAGCCCCGGCGGCCCGCGCCCCCAGGGATCGCCACCCCGCGGAGACCGGACATGGCCCATCGCTACCAGACGATCCTGCTCTTCGGAGCGCCCGGCGCCGGCAAGGGCACGCAAGGGAAGATCCTGGGCCAGGTGCCCGGGTTCTACCACCTTTCGTGCGGGGAGGTGTTCCGGACGCTGGACATGTCGAGCGACCTGGGGCGGACGTTCATGCAGTACTCGTCGAAGGGGCTGCTGGTGCCCGACGACGTGACGATCAAGATGTGGCACCAGAACATGCACGCGCGGACGGTGCTCAGCGACTACAAGCCCAACGCGGACGTGCTGGTGCTGGACGGGATCCCGCGCAACGTGAACCAGGCCCGCCTGCTGGAGAAGCACATCCACGTGCTCCAGATCATCCACCTGGTGTGCCCGGACAAGGAGGAGATGATCGGGCGGCTGCGGCGGCGGGCCCTGAAGGAGAACCGGATCGACGACGCCAAGGAGGAGGTGATCCGCAAGCGCTGGAGCGTCTACGAAATGGAGACGTTCCCGGTGCTGGCGCACTATCCCAAGGCCAGGGTCCGCGAGGTGGACGCGACCGGTTCGCCGGCGCGGGTGCTGCAGCACATCCTGGAGTGCGTCGTCCCCGTGCAGGAATCGCACTTCACCAACCCGATCACCGGCGAGAAGGTGGAGCCGGAGCAGCCGGCCAGCGACAACGGCATGGCGGCTCCGCGCAAGGCCCCGAAGCGCAAGGGCGCCAAGCGGTGACCGGCAGGGCTCGGCGCGACGCGTTCACCCTCATCGAGGTGCTCGTGGTCATCGCCATCGTCGCGGTGCTGGTCTCGGTGCTGCTGCCCGCGCTGGGGAAGGCCAGGCTCCAGGCCGGGGCCCTGGCGTGCGGGGCCCGCCTCCAGCAGCTTTCCGTGGGGCTGGCCCTGTACCTCAACGAGTACGACCAGACGCTGCCGCAGACCAGGGGCCCGCTGCCCGGCGGGGGCGAGAGCGTGATCGGGGCCCTGTTCGGCGGTACCAAGGGGACACTGCCCTTCTACGGCGTAAGCACAATCGGGGCGGAGCGCCGCCCGCTCAACCGGTTCGTGGTCGACTCGCCCGTGCCCCCGGACTCCGAGCCGGGCCGCGCGGAGCTGGCGGTGTATCGCTCGCCCGTGGATCGCGGGTCGGAGAACACGGGGATCCCGGTGCCGGGGCTGGGGCGGTGCGACTCGATGTACGACTTCGTGGGTTCGAGCTACACGTTGAACGACCATTCGCTGGAGGGGGAGGGGGCGGCGACGCTGGTGCCGCCGGGGGGCGGTAGGATGCCGATGGTGGCGCAGGCGTCGCGGACGTGGGTGATCGGCACGCACACGATCTACAACTTCCAGCAGGACGGCGACCGGGGGATGCGGTGGTTCGGGGCGGGCGCGGTGCAGGCCAGCCTCGCCTTCCTCGACGGGCACGTTCGGATGAGGGTCGCGGTGCCGGTGGGCGTGCGGAACACGACGCCCGATTACACTTTCCTGCCCTGAGCCCCCGGGCTCGGGAGGGAGGGCCCCATGCTCGCACGAATCGCGATGGTCCTGGCGGCGGTTTCGGCGGCGTGGGTCGCGTGCGGGGAGGTCCAACCTCCGCCGCCGATCGAGCGGAAGCCCGCCCCCCCCACCACCCCCACCACCCCCACCACCCCCGCGCCGGAGGCGCGGGTGAGGGCGCGTGCGGCGGGCGAGCCCGTGCGCGTGTTCTTCACGACGCGGTCGATGGGGTTTCGGCACGGCGTGCTGCCGGAGGCCCGCCAGATCCTGGGCGACGCCGACGCGGCCCGGGGCTGGGTCGAGTTCGAGATCACCGACGAGATCGAGCCGATCGCGGGGCACAACCTGGCGGGGAAGCTGGGGACGATCGACGTGCTGATGCTGTACACGACCGGGCGCCTGCCGCTGGACACGGCGGTGCTCGCCCGCTGGGTGGAGGGCGGGGGCGCGGTCGTGGGCGTGCACTCGGCGACCGACACGCTCTCGGACGACGGCGCGTATGTCCGGCTGATCGGGGGCGTCTTCGACGGTCACCCGTGGAACGAGGAGGTCACGCTGCGGATCGACGACGCGCGGCACGCGGCGATGCTCCCCTTCACCCGCGAGGCGATGGAGACGGTGCCGCTGACCTTTCGGTTCGCCGACGAGATCTACCAGTTCAAGTCGCTGGCGCCGGATCGTCGGGTGGTCATGAGCCTGTCGCCGGGCAATCCGAAGATGGAGGAGGGACGGGAGTACCCGCTCGCATGGACGCGCGAGCCCGGCAAGGGACGCGTCTTCTACACCGCCCTCGGGCACCGCCCGGAGGTGTGGCGTGACGCGAGGTTCGTCGAGCACGTTCTGAACGGGATCCGGTGGGCGGCGCGGGCGGAGGCGTCGAAGTAGCGGCTACTCAAGCGTGAGCCAGCGTCCGCCGGCGCGCCCGCTCTCGAGCACTCTTTCGACAAAGCGCACGCCGCGGGCCCCATCGCGGACGGTGGGAAACTGTGTGGCGAGCCCCGCGGGCTTTCGGCCCTCGCGCTGGGCACGGACGGCCTCGATGACGCCGCGGTACACGTTGGCGAAGGCCTCGATGAAGCCCTCGGGGTGCCCGGAGGGGATGCGTGTGGCGGCGGCGGCGGCGGGGCCGGCATCGGGGCCGGCGCGGGTGAGGACCCGCGTCGCGGCGCCCATGGGCGTGAACTCGAGGTGGTTGGGGTGCTCCTGTCGCCAGGAGAGGGTGCCCTTCTCGCCGCAGACGCGGATGGCCAGGTCGTTCTCGTGCCCGACGCAGACCTGGGAGCAAGTGAGGACGCCCTTGGCGCCGCCCGCGAATCGCAGGAGCACGGAGGCGTCGTCGTCGATCGCGCGCCCGGGAACGAACGTCGAGACATCGGCGCAGAGGCTGTGGAGGGTCAGACCCGTGATCGTGGAGACCAGGTTCTCGGCGTGGCTGCCGATGTCACCGACGGCGCCGGCGCCGGCCCGGGCGGGGTCGGTGCGCCAGCCGGCCTGCTTCTGCCCGGTGGACTCGAGGCGGGTGGCGAGCCAGCCCTGGCGGTAGTGGGCGAAGACCTTGCGAACGGGCCCGATGGCCCCGTCGCGGACCATGGCCGCGGCCTGCTTGACCATGGGGTAGCCCGTGTAGTTGTAGGTGACGCCGAAGACGACGCCGACCTTGTCGACGGCGGCGACGAGTTCGTCGGCCTGGGTGGAGTTCAGGACCATGGGCTTGTCGAGGACGACGTGGAATCCCGCGCGGACGAAGGCGAGTGCCGGCTCGAAGTGGGCGTGGTTGGGGGTGACGATGGAAACGAAGTCGATGCGTTCGGCGGGCGGGCGCCGGGACTCGTGATCGAGCATCTCCTCCCAGGTGCGGTAGTTGCGGTCGGCGGCGAGGCCCAAGTCTCCTCCCGAGGCCACGGCCTTCTCCGGGGTCGAAGAGAGCGCCCCGGCGACGAAGCGGGCCTGCGCGTCGAGCTGGGCGGCCATGCGGTGGACCGCGCCGATGAAGGCGTCGCGCCCGCCGCCGACCATGCCGAATGTGAGTGGCTGGCTCATGCGTTCCTACGGGCGCTTCTCGAAGGCGGCGTCGAAGGCGACGCCCGAGGGTGCGAAGTCGGTGGCGCGGACGAAGGCGCAGGCCTCGCGGGCGCCGTGCTCGCGGGCCATGCCGCAGTCCTCCCACTCGACGCTGAGCGGGCCCCGGTAGCGGGCGTGGTTGAGGGCCCGGACGATCTCCTCGAAGTCGACCTCGCCGCGCCCCGGCGAGCGGAAGTCCCACCCGCGGCGGGGGTCGCCGAAGGGCAGGTGCGAGGCGAGGATGGACGACTCGCCGTCGAGTGTGCGGGCGGCATCCTTGACGTGGCAGTGGTAGATGCGGTCGGGGAAAGCGCGGACGAACCTGGCCGGGTCGATGCCCTGCCAGACCAGGTGGGAGGGGTCGAAGTTGAAGCCGAAGGCGGCTCGGCCGGCCAGGGCGTCGAGCGCTCGGCGGGCGGTGTGGAGGTCGTAGGCGATCTCGCCGGGGTGGACCTCGAGGGCGAAGCGCACGCCGGCCTTGTCGAAGTCGTCGAGGATGGGGTTCCAGCGGTCGGCGAAGTCCTTGTAGCCCGCGTCGATCTCGTCGGCGCCGGTGGGCGGGAAGAAGTAGAGCTTGTGCCAGATCGAGGAGCCGGTGAACCCGTTGACGACCTTGACGCCGAGGAGGGCGGCGGCGTGGGCGGTCTTGCGCATCTCCTCCGCCGCGCGCCTGCGGACGCCCTCGGGGTTGCCGTCGCCCCACACGCGGGCGGGCAGGATGGCCTTGTGTCGGGCGTCGATGGGGTCGCAGACGGCCTGCCCGACGAGGTGGCTGCTGATGGCCCAGACCTTGAGGCCGTGGCGGGCGAGGACCTCGTGGCGTGAGCGGCAGTAGTCCTTGTCCGCCAACGCCTTGTCCACCTCGAAGTGGTCGCCCCAGCAGGCCAGCTCCAGCCCGTCATACCCGAAGGACGCGGCCAGGGCCGCCAGCTTCTCCAGCGGCATGTCGGCCCATTGGCCTGTGAAGAGGGTCACGGGTCGCGGCATGGGGGCTCCTTGGGGGCAGTGTACCGCGCGGGGCGGTTTGCGGTAGACTCGCGCCCCGCCGGGCGCCGACCCGGAAACAGGAGACGCCTCGATGAACGACGCCGGCCCCGCGCGGGGCAACGAGACCATCAAGCTGTCGGTGATGATGTTCCTGCAGTTCTTCCTGTGGGGGGCGTGGTTCGTGACGCTGGGGCCGTTCATGTCGGCCCTGAAGATGGGGGGCGAGGCGAACGTCGGGAAGTGGATCGGGAACGCCTACTCGACGGCGCCGATCGCGGCCCTGATCGCGCCGTTCTTCCTTGGGGTGGTCGCGGATCGGTTCTTCGCCAGCCAGCGGGTGATGGCCGCATTGCACGGGCTCGGCGGCCTGCTGCTTCTGTTGGCGCCGATGGTGGCCGAGACGAGCGTGGACAACCCGCTCCCGTTCGTGGGGGTGCTGCTGGCGCACATGCTGTGCTACATGCCGACGCTGGGTCTCTCGAACACCGTGGCCTTCCACGCCATGAGCAACCCCGAGCGGCAGTTCCCGCTGGTGCGGGTCTGGGGGACGATCGGGTGGATCGTGGCGGGGTGGCTGGTGGGGATGCTGGCGCGGCGGATGGTGCCGGGCGCCGACGAGGCGGCCCGGGCGGCCTCGCCCGTGTTCTTCTACGTCGCGGGAGCCTCCGGGCTGACCCTGGGCGCGTTCTCGTTCCTCCTGCCCAACACCCCGGCCCCGATGAAGGGCAAGCCCATCGACCTGGGCGCCATCCTGGGGCGCGACGCGATCGTGCTGCTCAAGGACCGGTCGTTCGCCGTCTTCGCGGCGTGCTCGCTGCTGATCTGCATCCCGCTGGCGGCGTACTACGCCCTGGCGGGCGTGTACGTCGGAAAGGTGGGGTTCGACGACGTGCCCATGAAGATGACCTTCGGGCAGATGTCCGAGATCTTCTTCATGGTCATCATGCCGCTCTTCTTCGCCCGCCTGGGCGTGAAGTGGATGCTCGCGATCGGCATGCTGGCGTGGGTGGCGCGGTACTTCCTATTCGCGTGGGCGTGGGGCCCCGCGGGGGCGATCGACGACCTGAAGTGGATGGTGCTGGCGGGCATCCTGCTGCACGGCATCTGCTACGACTTCTTCTTCGTGACCGGGCAGATCTACGTGGAGAAGCGGGCCAGCCCCCAGATCCGCGGGCAGGCCCAGGGGTTCCTCGTGCTGATCACGCAGGGCATCGGCATGTTCCTGGGCAACCAGCTCATCGGGCGGCTGATGGACCGCTACACCGTGGACGGCGTCACGGATTGGCGCAGCGTCTGGATCGCCCCCGCGCTCTTCGCCGGCGTCATCCTCGTGCTCTTCGTGGCGACGTTCAAGGGCGGAAGGAGCGGCGCGAGGCCCTAGGCGTCACCACGCGGGGCCCGCGGGCCGCGGGTGGAGCATGGACCAGAGGCGTTCGAGGAGCGGGCGGAGGTTGGTCTTGGCGGCGGCGCTGATGGCGATCACGCCGGTGCGCACGTCCAGGCCGAGCTCGCCCGCGAGGCGTCGGGCCAGGGCGCCGGCGTCGTCGCCGGGCAGCAGGTCGATCTTGTTGAGCGCGACGATCTCCGGCTTCTCGGCCAGCGCGGGGGAGTACTCCGCCAGTTCCGTGCGCACGGTGCGGTAGTTGTCGGCGGGGTCGGAGCCGTCGAGCGGGGCCGCGTCGAGGAGGTGGACGATGACGCGGGTTCGTTCGACGTGGCGGAGGAAGTCGTGCCCGAGGCCGGCCCCCCGGGCGGCGCCCTCGATCAGCCCGGGGATGTCGGCCAGGACGATGCGGCGCGAGGCGTCCAGCTCGGCGATGCCCAGCTGGGGGGCGAGCGTGGTGAAGGGGTAGTCGGCGATCTTGGGGTGGGCGCGGGTGAGGGCGGCCAGGAGCGAGCTCTTGCCGGCGTTGGGGAGGCCGACGAAGCCCACGTCGGCGATGAGCTTGAGTTCGAGCCGGATCCGCTTCTCGTCGCCCGGGAACCCGGGGTGGGCGTGCTTGGGGGTCTGGGCGGTGGCGGTCTTGTAGTGTTCGTTGCCGAACCCGCCGTTGCCCCCCTTGGCAACGACGACGCGGTCGCCCGGCTTGAGGTCGTGGAGGATCTGTCCGGACTGATCGTCGACGACCATCGTGCCGGGGGGGAGGCGGATCTCGAGGGGCGGGGCGTCCTTGCCGGCCATCTGGGTGGCGCCGCCGGTCTCGCCGTCCTTGGCCGCCCACTCGGCCTGGTGCCGGAAGTCGTAGAGGGTGCTGAGGCCCTCCTCGGCGACAAGGATGACGTCGCCGCCTCGGCCGCCGTCACCGCCGTCGGGACCGCCCTTGGGGATGTACTTCTCGCGCCGAAAGGAGACCTTGCCGGGCCCGCCCGCGCCGGCCCGGACCGTGATGATCGCTCGATCGACGAACACGGGCGGAGGATAGGAGCGGCGGCGTGGTCAGGCGGCGCGGCGGACGTGCGTGTCGATGGCGTGCTTCAGGAGGCGTTCCCTGTCGCCCGCGCGGGCAAACCGCGTGATCGCCATGGCCATGCGCACCGGACCGGGCTCGGAATCGTCGGCCCAGACGACGTTGCCCAGGACGAAGACGGCCCGCCCGGGGCCGATGTCGGCCCCCTCGGGCAGGTCGATCTCCATGGCGATGGGCGTGCCCGGGTCGATGGGGTAGTCGAGCTCGAACTGCACGCCGCCCTCGGAGATGTCGTAGGCGTGCCCCTCGTAGCGGAATCGCTCGCTGTCGAGGAACCGGACGCGGATGCCGGTGTACATGGGTCGGACCTGGAATCGGCTGTGGCGGCGGCGATCGGCTGGGTTGCTCACGGCGGGGCCCCTCTGGCGCGCGGCGGCGCGCTCATCGGGGCTATCGGGCGTCGCGGCGAGGGACTTTACCGACGATGGACCACGACCGGTCGATCGAGCCGCCTGGCTCGACAGCGAGGCTCGCGGGATGGGATGCGCGTCCGGCCCCCGGCCGATCGATGGTGCGGGCAGCCCAGCGGCGTGTCAGAGTGGGTTGATGATGAGGTAGTTGACCCCCATGGGACCGGCATAGAAGCAACCGCCCACGCACTGGCCGCCCAGAATCACGACGCGAATGGTCGCGGTCCCGGCGCCCTGGGAGAGAACCTGCGCGTACGCGCCGGTGCTGGGCGGCGGCGGCATCTCGCGGCACGTCAGGAGAATGATGCTGTCGGGCTTGATGAGGTCGTTGAGCAGCACAACGTCCTGGTAGGCTCCGATGGGGTGGCAATGAAGCGGCGGAGTGGCCGGCAGGTTCTGCCAGCTGGTGAAGCAGGTCCAAGGACCGGGCGCGGGCACGGTTCCCGCCGGGCGTGTGCCGCCGGTGACGGTGATCGCGCCGTTGCTGATCTCGAGAGCGGCGGCGGCGGGGGCGCCGGGGCCGTTGGTGCCGGAACCCAGCCCCCGAACGGCGGCGGCGGCCTCGGTGTCACTCGCACAGATGCCCTCTACGCCGCGGGTCGGGCCCGTCATGGCGGCGGCAAAGCCCTGCACGCCGGTGCCGGCCCAGCCCAGGACGCCGGTGCCCGTCAGGTTGTCCGCCGACCCTTCGATGGCGGTCGTTGAGTGCAGCCCGCGCACCCTCAACTGCGCCGAACCGGGAACGGTGCCGACGCCGACCATGCCGGCGTCGTAGTAGATGTCCGAGAGCGTCCTGGTCCAGTATGAGTCGCCCGTGGGCCCGGTCGGTCCGGTCGGGCCCGTGGCGCCCGCGGGGCCGGTGGGCCCCGCCTGACCGGTCGCGCCTTGCGGCCCGGTTGGACCAGGAGCGCCGGTCGAACCCGTCGGGCCGGTGGGACCTGTGGCTCCGGTGGGCCCGGTCGGCCCCGTGGCTCCGGTGGGTCCGGCCGGGCCGGTGGGACCGACGGGGCCGGTTGATCCGGGCAATCCCTGCGGCCCGGTTGGACCCTGCGGACCTGTGGGGCCAGTCGGGCCTCCGGGCCCGGTGGGGCCGGTGGGGCCCGTAGCGCCCGTGGGCCCGGTGGGGCCTGTCGGTCCGGTGGGTCCGGTGACGCCGTTGAGCGCGAAGAGCGCGTATGGCGCCGGCTGGATGGGCTGTCGCGGCGAGAGGGTTGTGTATGAGCCCGACCCGGCGGGGGATCGGACGTCGATCTCGAGCCAGCGTGCGTCGCCGGAGAACGCCGGCGCGCCGAAGTCGAGCCGGACGGTGAAGCGGCCTTCGTCGAGCGACTGGTTGAGCGCCTCGAGGGTCGAGCCGATCTGCGAGCCGCCCGTGGGGAACTCGTACAGCCGGAAACGAAGATCGATCGACCCGGCGGCGGGAACGCCACCCTCCCTGAGAAGAGCCTGGTACGTGAACCCGGAACCAACGGGGTTCTGTGCCAATGCCTGGGCGCAGGCTGCAAGGCCAGCGGTCACGATGAGCGCTACAACTCCGCGGCGTGACATGTGGATCTCCCGAATCAACCCGAGCGCCGACGCGATCGCGCTGCCCGTCGATTGGCGATCGGTACGACCGCCTCGGCACACCGGCAACGCGAGTGTACCAGACCTGGGACTTCCCCGATCACCACATCGCTCCGTCGGCGATCAAGCGCGTGGCGGGTCGGGAACCTGACTGGGGCAGACACCCCGATCGCCAAGGGCGTGGGCGGACCCTCTCGCCGCGATTCCGCGAGAGGGGGTGCGGCCGCCGCGCCATGATCCATGACAGGCCAGCGACCCACCAAGGCGCCGGCGGTCGTCGAGGATGTGCGGTTGGCCGCGAACCCCTCACGGGGCCCAGACGTTGGCGGAGGTGGTCTTGACGGGCGTGGGGGCCGTCGAGCCGTTGCTGGGGGCGGGCAGGATCGCCCCGGTGGGGTCGGACTTGATGAGGGCGACGGGGTTGACCTCGTTGGGGAAGGCTGCGGCGTGGACGGGGGGCACCGTCACGCCGTTGAGGTGCATCTTGCCGCTGGCCAGCCCCGGGAAGTGCTCGCCCTGCCAGGACGCGGGATACTTGGTGTCGTCCATGTCCATGGCGGCCCTGGTCGGGGAGAGGGGGCGGAAGGTGTCGCACATGACGGCCAGCTCGCGCGTGTGCGTCGCCGCGAGGCTGGCCTCGATGGTGCCCGGGTGCGGGCCGTGCGGGATGCCCTGGGGGTGCAGCGTGAGGCTGCCGATCTCGATGCCCTTGCGGCTGCCGAAGTTGCCGTCGACGTAGTAGAGGACCTCGTCGGAGTCGAGGTTGGAGTGGTTGTACGGCACCTTGATGGACTGCGGGTGGTAGTCGAGCATCCGCGGCGCGAAGGTGCAGATGACGAAGTTGTGGGCCTCGAAGGTCTGGTGGATGGGCGGCGGCATGTGCACCTTGCCCGTGATGGGGCTGAAGTCGTCGGCGTTGAAGATGAAGGGGTAGTAGCAGCCGTCCCACCCCACGATGTCGAGCGGGTGGTAGTGGTAGACGTACTCGTGCACGAGGTCGCGGGCCTTGATGCGCACCGGGAAGTCCCCCTTCTCGTCCCAGGTCATGGGGAACTCGGGCGTGCGCAGGTCGCGCTCGCAGAAGGGGGCGTGCTCGAGGTACTGCCCGTGGGCCTTGCTCACGTAGCGGGGCGGCGGGGCGATGTGGCTGGCGTTGGTCGTCTCGATGAGCAGCACCTTGCCGAAGGGCATCTGCTCGACTGAGGGCTCGCCCTTCTCGATCTTCGCCGGGTCGCGCGTGTCCCAGACGATGGTGTAGATGACGCCCTTGGGGATGACGAGGTAGTCGCGCGGGCCGAAGCGGAGCGACCCCAGCATGCTGTGGCACACGCCCGAGCCGTAGTGGATGAACAGGCACTCGTCGCCCTGCCCGTTCTTGAAGTGGTAGGCCATCTGCTCGGCGGGGTTGCAGACGGCCATCTCGACGTCGGCGTTGCCGAAGAGGACCACGCGCCCCGTCACGAAGTCGCCCCTGGGGGGCAGGGGGGCGCTCTTGACGTGGCGCATGCGCATGATCTCGGGCTCGACGTACTCGACCTTGGTGGAGTAGAGGGGCTTCCAGCCGTACACCTGCGTGGGCGGGTGGATGTGGTACATGGTGGTCGTCGGTCCGGCGAAGCCCTCGGTGCCGAAGACCTCTTCGGAGTAGAGGCAGCCGTCGGGCCGGCGGAACTGGACGTGCCGCTTCTGGGGGATCAGGCCGAGCTTGAGGTAATGGGGCATGGAGGAACTCCGGGGTGTCTGTGGGTGATCATAGAGGCTGAACCGGGGATGGGTCGCGCGGAGCGCGTGCTCGAGCGCTGACGCCGCGAACGGGCGGTGCATCGCCCCGGTCCCGCGTGAATCGTCTCGCGCGCCCTCGTGACGCCGGTGCGGGCGGCGGCTCCGCGGAGCGCTCGACGTTGGAGATGACCGTGGCGGTGACGCCGGGCGCCGGGCAGGTTCAGAGCGTGACGTTCAAGGCGCGGTGGACGCCGGAGGACGGGGCGCCCGCCGAGGAGTCGGGCCTGTGCCTCCTGCGGTATACACCCGAGCTGCGGTACGTGCTCCGCCCGGAGCAGGCGGCGGCGGCGGCGGTGCGGGGAGGCCGGGCGTCGTTCGACGTGTTCATCCGCGAGCTGGAGTCCCCCGATGAGCCGCCCGACCTGGAGCCCATCGCCCCCGAGCGTGCCGGTTGGACGCTGACCAAGGTCGAGGACCCGTCCATCCCGGCGGGCGTGCTGCGATTCCGGGCCGAGGGGCCCGTCGGCGACGAGCCCTACGAGGACTTCACCGTCGGGTGGCGCGAGCGCGGCGAGCCGGGTCCGGCGGCGGAACTGCCGATCCGGCTCCGATCGCTCCCGCCTTGGCGGGCTTTGCCTGGAGGCGTGGTGCTGCACGGGGCGCGGGTGGAGTCGGTGCACCGGGCGGCGTTGACGCCGCGGGGCGACGGGACGGAGCCGGCGGCGGTGCGCGTGCGCGGGCCGGAGGGGGCGGTGGCGGCCACGATCGAGGGCCGCGTCGTCACCGTGCGCTTCGCGCCCGGCGAAACGACGCCCGCGATCGGGTCGGCGTGGATCGACGTGCTCGACGCCCGGGGCGGCGTGCTCGTTGATCTCCCGGTGGCGTGGTTCCTCGATGCGGGGCCTTGAGCCTCGCTGCGCCGCTCGCCCCGGGCATGGGGAGTTCGATCCCGGGATTCGCCGAGGGCTCCTCATCCCCGGCGTGAAGTTGCAGCACGCCCGGAGCTGGAATGCAGCATGGGGCCCGCGGATCTCAGGCGCGGGGGAAGAGCGCCGCCTCGACGTGCTCGACGAGGGCGTGGAGGAGCAGCATGTGCAGCTCCTGGATGCGGTCGCTGGTGTCGCCTGGCACGAGGACCTCGTGGTCGCAGCGGCCCTTCAGTTCGCCGCCGGTCTTGCCCAGCAGGGCGACGGTCTTCATGCCGGCGTGGGCCCCGGCGTCGCGGGCCCGGAGGAGGTTGGGCGAGTTCCCGCTGGTGGAGAGCAGGATGAGCACGTCGCCGGGCCGGCCCAGGGCGGCGACCCATCGGGAGAAGACGTACTCGAAGCCGTAGTCGTTGCCGGTGCAGGTGACGTGCCCGACATCGGTGCAGGCGAGGGCGGGGAGGGGCGGTCGGTCGGTGCGGAATCGGCCCGTGAGCTCCTCGGCGAAGTGGGCGGCGTCGCAGGCCGACCCGCCGTTGCCGCAGATCATGACCTTGCCGCCGGACTGGAAGGCGTCGACGAGCAGGTCGGCGATTCCCCCGGCCCGTTCCATGGCGCGGGCGTCGTCACCTAAGCGCCGGAGCAGGGCGATGGAGTCGCGGATGGCGTGGGTGAGGGGCGGGGTTGCCACGGCGGGGAGTGTAGGGTCGGGCCCGGATTTCGACCCATGGTGCTTGCCGAGGGCGGGAGCGGGCGCTACTCTTCGCTCACGACTGCGGGGTAGAGCAGCCTGGTAGCTCGTCGGGCTCATAACCCGGAGGTCGCTGGTTCAAATCCAGCCCCCGCTATTCGCATAACCCCCGGGTCATCGAGACTCGGGGGTTGTCGTTGTTGTCCGAGGGGTGGCCAACGCATTGCTCGGTGAAGGCACTGCTTACTTCGCATCAGGCGTGCCTTGCCACTCCGCGGCCCTGGTGTCGTAGCCCTTCTCCGGCTCCGCGGCGTGCCACGCCTTGTACAACTCAACCAACCCCTGCACGCATTCGAGCGTGTCCTTGTGCGCCGGGCCGCGGTCCTTGGCGTCAACATGGATCGCGTGCGCTTCGAGGAGATTCGCCTCGGCGAGGGCGAACCGTTCCGCGTCGTAGCCAACCCCAACGCGGGCGCGTCCCAGTGTGGTCAGGAGCATGCCAAGGCGCGGCGCGTTGCCACCGGTGAAGGCCTTTCGAGCCGTGGGCTCGACTGGGAGCAGAAGCTCGATGGCGTCTTGATGCTTGCCTTGTAGTTGGAGGAGACGACCGAGGTTGCCCGTGAACGCGAGCGTGTTCGGGTGCTCCTCCCCCAGCACGCGGCGGTTCTTCTCCAGGGCCTCGCGGTAGTACGGCTCGGCCTGATCGAGCTTTCCCTGGGCCCGGAGCAGGACGCCCATCCATGCGATGGAGACGAGCGTATTCGGGTGCTCCTCCCCCAGCACGCGGCGGGACTTCTCCAGGGCCTCGCGGTAGTACGGCTCGGCCTGATCGAGCTTTCCCTGGGCCCGGAGCAGGACGCCCATGTTGTTGATGGAGGCGAGCGTGTCCGGGTGCTCCTCGCCCAGCACGCGGCGGCGCTTCTCCAGGGCCTCGAGCAAGTACGGCTCGGCCTCGTTGAGCTTGCCCTGGGACTGGAGCAGGGCGCCCATGTTGTTGATGGACTGAAGCGTGTCCGGGTGCTCCTCCCCCAGCACGCGGCGGAGCTTCTCCAGGGCCTCGCGGTAGTACGGCCCGGCCTGATCGAGCTTGCCCTGGGCCTGGAGCAGGAAGCCCATGTTGTTGATGGAGCCGAGCGTGTCCGGGTGCTCCTCCCCCAGCACGCGGCGGCGCTTCTCCAGGGCCTCGCGGTAGTACGGCCCGGCCTGATCGAGCTTGCCCTGGGCCTGGAGCAGGAAGCCCATGTTGTTAATGGAGGTGAGCGTGTCCAGGTGCCCCTCCCCCATCACGCGGCGACGGGTCGCGAGAGCCGACTCCTGCAAGGGGAACGCCGCCGGGTACAGACCGATCGACTGATACAGCGTTGCCAGCGCCTGCCGCAGGCCCGCGTCGGTCGCGGGGTCATCCTTGAACTGCTCGTCGATGGTCTTGATCGCGGGCTTCAGGATCGTGCGGTCGATCATCGCCGCGGCGGTGTCGGTGGCGTTCACTCTGACGAGTTCCTGCTGGAGCGCGTTCACGCGGGCGGCGTGCTCGGCCTCGGGGACGCCGGCCTGCTCGAGCGCGCTGGCGAACCGCTCGCGCACGTCGGCCATCAGGTCGATGCCCGCCTTCTTCGTGTCGATCTGGCCGAGCATCCCGGCCTGGAAGTCCGAGACTTTCTTCAACTGGTCCGCGCGTTCCTTCTCGGCGTCGCGCGCGGCCCTGGCCTCGGCCTCGGCCTTTCGCGAGGCGACGGCCCGGTCCGATGCGACCTTCGCCTGCCACGCCGTGCCCGCCAGGCCCGCCACGAGCGCCAGGGCGACCAGCGCCGCCGCGATCACCTGCGGGCGGTTGCGGCGGATGAACTTCCTGAACCGGTACGCCCTGCTGGGCGGCGCCGCCACCACCGCCTCGCCCGAGAGGTACCGCCGGATGTCCATGGCCAGACCGTTGGCCGTCTCGTAGCGACGCTGGCGGTCCTTTTCGAGCGCCTTCATCACGATCCAGTCCAGTTCGCCGCGGATGATGGTGCCGAGCTTGCGCGGCTCGGTCCTCCGGCGCGCGGCCACGCTCGCGATGGTGTCGGTGTTCTGGCTGAGCCGCGTGCTGGGCTTGGGCGGCTCCACCTCGCGGATGATCCGCTGGATCTCGGCGTACGCCGCGGAGCGGAGTTCCCTGCTGCTGAACGGCGTGCTGCCGGTGAGCAGTTCGTAGAGCATCACGCCCAGGGCGTAGATGTCCGTCCGCGTGTCGATGTCGAGGCTGCCCTCGGCCTGCTCGGGGCTCATGTACTCGGGGGTGCCGATGATCTGCCGGTGCTCGGTGAAGACCGTCTTCTCGGTCAGCCGCGCCGCGGTGGCCTTGGCGATGCCGAAGTCGATCACCTTGGCGCTGGGCTGGCCATCCTGCGCCGAGACCAGCACGTTGGACGGCTTGATATCCCGGTGGATGATCCCCTTGGTGTGCGCGTGCTGCACGGCCTGGCAGACCTGCGCAAAGAGCTCCAGCCTCTCGTGGATGCTCAGGTTGTTCCGGTCGCAGTACGCATCGATGGGCTCGCCGGTGCACAGTTCCATCACGAAGTAGGGCCGCCCGGTCTCGGTGGCTCCCGCATCGAACACCTTGGCGATGTTGGGATGATCCAGGATCGCCAGGGCCTGGCGCTCCTGCTCGAACCGGGCCACCACCTGCCGCGTGTCCATCCCCAGCTTGATGACCTTCAGCGCCACCTTGCGCGCCACCGGCTTCTCCTGCTCCGCCATGAACACCGAGCCGAACCCGCCCTCCCCGATGAGCTGCAGCAGCTTGTAGGGTCCGATGCGGGTGCCCGGCTGCTCTTGCTGGGCACCGACGAGGGTCGCGGCCGAGCTGCTGGTCATGCCGATGTCGCTGGCGGGATGGCCCGGCAGATCGGCCGTCTGGCTGGCCATGAAGCCTCTTGCCCGCGCCTCGGCATCGAGCAGAGCCTGAACCTCTGCACGCAGTTGCTCATCGCTCGCGCATGTCCGCTGCATCGCCGCGGCTTGCGCCTCGGGTGGCAGGTCGGCCAGTTCCATGAACACCCGCCGGGCCCGCTGCCTGATCGTCTCGGCCATGTTCGTACCTCATCGTTCGCCCGACAGGGCCTGGTAGAGCACCGCCCGGGCGTAGGCCCAGAGTCGGGCCGCGGACCGGGGTGAGATTCCCAGTGCCTCGGCCGCCTGATCCACGCTCAACCCCGCATAGAACCGGAGCCGAACGACGGCCGCGGCCTCGGGGTCCTCACTCTCTAAGCGGGTCAGGGCCGCATCGACTGCCAGGATTTGTTCCGAATCAGCGGCTGCGAGCGAACCGACTTCTGCGACATCCTCCAGCCTCACCGCCCCGCCTCCCCGCGCTCGCCGCGCACGGGCGTGGTCGATCAGGATCCGCCGCATCGCTTCCGCGGCCGCGGCGCAAAAGTGGCCGCGACCAGCCCACGGCACATGCCTCGGCCCCACGAGCCGGAGGTAGGCCTCGTGGACCATGGCGGTGGCCGAAAGGGTGTGGCCGTCTCGCTCACGTGCGAATCGAGATTCTGCGTCGCGACGGAGTTGGTCGTAGACCAAGGGCAGCAGCTGATCGGCGGCGGCCTTGTCGCCACCGGCCGCGGCGTTCATCAGGATGGTGGCATCTTCCTGTTCCATCGGGACGGTGCACAGTGTACAGGAAGTCCACGTGCGGCCGAACCCTGCGTCGCCCGGGCCGGGGGCTGATGCTGCCGGGCGTTCGCATCCACGCGCGTTGTCTCTGGGGCTCCGATAAGCGGGTCGTCAGACCACCTCCTGTCCTCAATTGAATCGGTCTTGGCGCGTGCGCCAGGGCCGATTGTGTTGGTGCGACTCGCTTCGAACCTGCGACTCTTGCCAGCGAGAAGGACCGCCGCGTCACTTCTTGTCCGGTGTTGACGCTGCGGCGTCAGGTTTGCCCTTCCACTCCGCAGCCTTGGCGTCGTAGCCCTTGCCGGGCTCGGCGGTGTCCCAGGCCGTGTAGACGCTTGCGACAGATCCGGAGCGACGATGCTCGGTTGAACTCCCGGCGTCGTCCGTGCGACGGCTATCTGGACACTGTCGGGTATACTGACGAAGCATGATCGGCAGCCCTCCTTTCGACCGGCGGTCGTTTCTCGCATCGATCGGTGCGTTGACCGCAGCGCGGGCATGCAGCGCCGGCATCACTCCGGGCGCTGAGTCGACCAGACGATCAGAGCCGCGGCCGGAGGTGGACCGTGGACTGGCGGATGCGGCGGACGTCCTGCTCGCGCCGGGTCTCGCCTACTTGCAGACGGGGAGCGTCGGCCCGTCGCCCAAGCCGGTGGTGGATCGCACACTCGCGGCATGGATGGAACTGGAGACACATCCGGTGCATCAGGCGTACCGGGTTCAGCCGCCGGCCATGGAGCACGTCCGCGACAAGGCGGCCGCGATGCTCCGATGCACACGCGACGAGACCATCCTGACGCGGGGCACGACCGACGGCATGAACAGCGTCGCCGCGGGCCTGGATCTCGGGCCGGGCGATCGCGTGCTGACGACCGACCAGGAGCACGGCGGGGGCCACCACTGCTGGGACTACCTCGTGCAACGCCGCGGCATCGTGCTCGACAAGGTCCCTATCCCGCCCGGCGAGAACAGCGCCGCGGCCATCGTCGATCGATTCCGCAAGGCGATCACGCCCAGAACACGCGTGCTGTCATTCTCCCACGTGCTGTACACCACCGGCCTGCTCATGCCCGTCTCCGAACTCTCCGGGCTGGCTCGTGAGCATGGGTGCCTCGCGATCGTCGACGGTGCGCAGGCCCTCGGAGGCATTGATGTTGATGTGCGGCGGCTGGGCTGTGATGTCTACGCCGCCACCGGCCACAAGTGGCTGCTCGGACCCAAGGGAACAGGCGTGCTGTTCCTGCGGGAAGACGCGAGGGATCGTGTCCACCTCATCGCGGAGCAGGCCGGGCGCGAGGCTCAGAGCGATTCCACCGGACTTCTCAATGTGCCGGGAGTGATCGGCCTTGGCGCGGCGATCGACTACAACCGCGCCATCGGCATTCAGAAGATCGAGACGCACAACCTCGAACTCCGCAATCGCCTGTTTGAGATGCTCGGCCGCGTCCCCCAGGCCCGCATTGTCAGCCCGGCGCCGGGGCCGACAGCCTCACCCCTGCTCGCCGTGCAACTTCCCGATGGCGTGGATCCGCGCGAGTTCATCAGTCGGATGCTCGAGAGACACCAGGTCGCGCTGAAGGCGCTCCCGAAGCTGCCGAATGGCCTTCGGTTCTCCATGCACCTCTTCAACTCCGTGCAGGACATCGAGCGGGCGGTCGAAGGCCTCCGGATCGAGCTGTCATGACTCGGGTTTCGGAACTCGCTCGCCACGGATCGCCAAATGGGCAGCCCTCAGGAGCTGCTCATTGACCCGCGAGAGCAGACGATCCGCCGCCGCCCGATCGCCCTCGGCGGCCTGCGCCATGAGCAGCGTCGCATCGGCGAGATTATTCGCTTCGGAGGTCACCATTCAAAGGTAACGGCCCCGCCACAGATCGATCGGGGGCGTCCCTACGCGGCATGGCCCACAAAAAGCCCAGAAAGCGCCCCGGACACCCAACAACACAAGCTCCCGCGTGTCATCAGGGCGTTGCCAACGGTCGCCATAGCGGGCCCCCGCTATTCGAGAACCCCCGGGTCGCGAGACGCGGGGGTTGTCGTTGTTGGGAGATCCAGTGTTCGGTGGACAGATAGACACCCGGTCGGCGCGGAACAAGCCCGTTCTAGCAATCTCTGTGCAACGCCGCGTACGCTTCGGCGTGCTGGAAGAACGCATGACCTGGAAGCAGGCTGTAGAAACGATCGTCGAGATCGGCGAATCGTCGCCCCGTATAAAGGAAGGTACGCGTGCCGACACTCGGCAACGAGTCCATGGCGATCTGCCGTTCTTCGCGCTCGCGCGGGTAGCGACCCCCGAACCGTCCTATCGCCTCGACCAACAGGTCCGCGACCTCGGAAAGACCCATGGCCCGGAATCCGGCTTCCGCTTCAGGGGCGAGTATGCCTGTTGAATTGAAGAAGAACTGATCGAACCCCCCGTTGTTGATCTCGGATTGGCACCAGTACGTAGCCAGCAAATGCTGCACGTAAGTCGGTAGCGTGGCGAAGCCTCTGAAGAACTCCTCCGCACTGTTGTAGATGTCAACCTGCTTGTTTGCCGCTTCGATCAGTTCCCAGTAGTCCACGGTTTGCTCCTCCACGAGCACCCTCCCAACGAAGTACTCAGGACCAACCGCATGGTACACGGGTCTAGTCGGAGGGAGCGTCCCGCCGGTGAGACGTATCTCCGTGCCGTGTCTCTGGGACTCTGAAGCGCTCTTCGTCACACCACCCCCCGCCCTCTATTCGAGTAGCCCCCGGGTCGCGAGACTCGGGGGTTGTCGTTTGTGAGTCTACCTGCGGTTCCTCGTACCGGGCTGCGAGCTCCGGAACCTCTGACGGTGTGCACGCGTCGTAGGTGGCGCTCGCGGTCGGGCCCACGGACTCTCCCCATCCGCCGGGCTCGCCGATCCGGCCACTAACGCATTCAGCGTCATTATCGAGCCCGCACTCCGGACACCGACGATCAGGGCCCGCTCCTCCGAGGCTGTACCCGCACGATGCGCAACGCCCACGGCGACGACGGGAATGGGCTCGGAGCACGCTGACTCCGCACGCGGCCGCGTGCCCGGCGAATAGAACTGCCCCAAAGAACACGGCATTGACCGCGAAACCCGGCCAGACCGGCGTTGTCGGGAGAAGCGCAACCGAAGGAGTACCCGCAGTCCGGACGCCGTGAAGCGAGACCCCCTCGACCATACGCCCAGGGTCGTCGGCGCGGTAGCGAACCCGTGCCCCTCGCAGAGTGACCATGGGCCAGCCGGTCGCGAGTTCGGCGAGGACCCCACCCGCGGAAATCTCGAACATCGCCTCCGGGGACAGGTCCGTGACCCGGCACCGTCCTGGCCGGCTCCAGTGAGGAGGCGGTTGTCTCTCCACACCAAGCCCCACTGCGCCACAGTTGTCTCTCGCATCGGGCTGTTCGAGCGCGGCTGTGCTCTCGATCAGCACCCAAGAGGCACCGTCGGCCTTTGCGTATCGCCATCGCGGGTAGGCCCCGGTCGACTCTGTGACGCTGTGGAACTGCGTGCCCGGCGCCACAGCCGCAACGGTCCACGCTACGCCGACGTTGCACAGGGTGCCGGCCAACAGGCAGACCATCGCCCGCTTTGAACGCTTGCAGCAAGCCGTTCGACGCCGTCCACCGGTCATGCCTCGATCCTATGCGGCTCGACGAGACACCGAACAGTACGCTCCGTGGCCCTTCATCGAGGTCCGCCGCCGCTCGCCGGCGGGCCGCGGACGTCTGTGCTTCTCCCAGCGACGGTGCGTCGGGTGGGATCACCAGAGGGGCACCAGACGCACACGGTTGGCGTAATCGCGTTGATAGACCGGCTCGTCGATGGCTTGCACCGACCAGTCGGGCATGAGCATGAACCGACACGCCGGGTAGTCCTGGTTGCTGGTTTCGCCCGGCCCGCCCCACGGTTCGCCCTTCCGCACCGAACGGCACGGCACGGCTTGAACCAACAGGGGCAGGGGCTCGACGACGCTCGACGGGTCCACTGCCGGAGTGACGAGTGCGAAGTCCCGTTGCACCTCCGCGTCAATGGCTCCAGCCGCGAGCAGATCATCCAAGGTTGGCTGGCGTCCGGCGTCATGCTGATAGGCCGCCGCGGCCTGCGCCACGGATCGGAGGAGCATGTGCTTCTCAGCGCGAACCGATGACTGTCGCGGACCAGAACCAGACCCAGACACATACAGCAACCCCGTGACGCACACCCCCAACACGCAGCAGACCACGGATGCCCACAAGCGTCTTCGTGTCCAGACGTTACGGGCCGGAGTCCTGGTCGATCCGTCGGCTTGCATGAGAGATGTTACGGTGACCATGCTGCCTCGTCACACTGCGCGGTGAGTTATCCAGCCGATGAACCTGCCGGGGCGATGAACGCCGATCCCGTGTCTCTGGGCCTCTGGAATGGGCTTCGTCACCCCACCCCATCTCCACCATTCGCATAACCCCCGGGTCGCGAGACCCGGGGGTTGTCGTTCTACGACCGGACGTGCCTGCGGGTAGAGGCGCGTGGGACGTCAAGCATGACGATGCGCTCCGAAAACGCCGGCGCGACAACAGGAGGGGCAAATCCGGAATAGGGTCGTGAGCGTGAGACACCTGTCGTCAGGTGCCTCAGCCCCGCTCTCGCACCACGGAGAGTCGTCATGAACCCCGTCCTCATCTGGGACTTGACCGCCGCCTCTTCCACCGGCTGCTTTCGGCCGGATTCATCGCCGCTGCGGTCGTCGCGCTGGCCATGGGCGGGCACAGCCCGCTGTTCCCGTACCACGCGATCATCGGGCTGGTGATTGCCCTCACGTCGGATGTCCATCAGTCGACACCGACGCGGGAGTCTACCATGCACGGCAGGAACACTCACGATGCGGTCGCCTGTACAGACGCAACGAATCCGCTGGGCCCGTTGGGCGTGCGTGTTGTCTTCGCTCGTTCTCGGCCTGCTATACGTCCGAAGCGCGTTCCACCCGGGGGTCGCCGGGTATGGACCGTTCGGATACGTGGGCGTGA
The DNA here is from genome assembly GCA_016873295.1 of Phycisphaerae bacterium. Taxonomy (GTDB): domain Bacteria; phylum Planctomycetota; class Phycisphaerae; order Phycisphaerales; family UBA1924; genus VGXM01. The sequence goes on along the minus strand of VGXM01000003.1, from coordinate 58,739 downwards.
CGGGCGGCCGCCTGGTGGTGCACTGGTGGCCGATGCCCCCGCCGGGTTCGCCGCGCATGCCGCTCCATGTCGGAAACCTCGCGTGGAATCCACCCGGAATGCGCTGGTGGTTCGAGTTTGGGGGAGTGTTGTCGGGCAGGCGGGCGTGCATCCCGTTATGGGTTCCGCTGGTACCGACTCTGGCTCTCAGCGGCCTTCTGGGGCGGCGCGGTGCTTCCTTTCCGGGCGCTTGTCGAGCCTGCGGTTACGACCTGAAAGGCACGGCGAGCGGGCGGTGCCCCGAGTGCGGTGCCGGCGGCGCGGGCCCGTCCGCCGCCATCAGGCCTCGGCGAACCCCTCGCGGATGGCCCATCGGATGAGGTCGGAGCGCGTGTGAATGCCCAGCTTGCGCAGGATGCGGTCCTGGTGCCCGTCGACGGTCTTGGCGCTGCGCGACAGCTCCGCCGCGATCTGCGTGCGAGACAGGCCCTTCCCGATCAGGCGGAGCACTTCCGCCTCGCGCGGCGAGAGGGTCGCCAGGCGCGTTTTCGGCTGCCCGTCGGCGGACCGCGGGGCCTTCGGCCGGCGCGACGTCGACGCGGGCTGGGCCGCGATGCAGCGGGCGCGGACCTTCGGGCCCATGAGGAACTCGCGGGCCGCCGGGGCGGATGATCCGTCACCGGCGATCTGCCGGATCGCGCCGGCGATCACCTTGAGGTCGTCGCACTTGGAGAAGTAGCCGCTCGCGCCGGCGTTGAAGGCCGCCGCGAGGTAGGCGTCGCGAACGTGCGCGCTCAGGAAGACGACGCGGACGTGGGGGAACATGTGCCGCAGGCGGTCGGCGATCTCGAAGGCGTCGGGCCCGGGCATCTCGACGTCCAGGAGCACGACGTGCGGGCGCACCCGCGCCACCTCGTCGAGCAGCCGCTCCGCGTTCGGCAGCCAGCCGACGATTCCGATCACCCCGTCGATCCCGAAGCGAGCGGCCAGCCCGTCGACCAGCAGCTCGTGGTCGTCCACGCACAGCACGCGGACCGCCGGATCGGGGCGGTCGAGCGCCCGCTCGGACCCCGCCCGCGGAACCAGAGGCTCGGCGCCGGGCCCCGAGGATGGCGTGATCGCACTCCTGCCTGGCTGACCTCGTCGCTGGCGCACGGGACGTCCCTCCGGGTTCAGAAGCGTAAGGCGCGCCCGAGGGCTTCGCGGACGCACATGAAATCGTCGCAACGCTCGATGACGATCGGGGCCAACCCCCCCCACGACCGCGCCTTGCGCCCGCTCAGTGGGCCCAGCACGACCAGAACCCCCGGCCCGGCGCGCTTGGGGCGGCGGCTCCGCCACCGGCGGACCTGGCTCGGCTCGACCAGCGCGGGGTCGACGACCCAGAGCGACGCCGAGCCGGGGTCGCCGCCGCCCCGGACCGCCACGCCCGCCGACTGGAGCAACTGCCGGATGAGGTCGGCGACGCGCGACTCGCCGACGGAGATGACGCCCGCCCGCGATCGGCGCCGAGCGCCCGCCCGCGGGCGCGGCGGCACGGTGGGAAGCGTAAGCGTCACCGTGGTTCCCTTGCCCGGCTCGGACTCGATCTCGACGCTGCCGCCGACCCGTTCGACGACCCGGGCGACGAGCGGAAGGCCCAGGCCGGTGCCCAATCCGCGCGCCTTGGTGGTGAAGAACATTTCGAAGGCGTGACGCCTCACCTCATCGCTCATGCCCGTGCCATCGTCCCGAACCTTCAGCCTCACCGCGCCCGGCGCCGAACCGCCCCGGGCCCCGCGCGGCCCGGGCTCCGCGCTTGCGGACAGCCAGATGGTGCCGCCCCTGGCCCGTCGGCCCCGCCCCCCAGCCGCCGAGGGCTTCGGGATCGCCTGCGCGGCGTTCACAATCAGGTTCAGCACGGCCTGGGTGATCTGGTGGGGCGCAACGGCGACGCGGGGGAGCGCCCGCGGGATCGAGGACACCAGCCGAACGTGCCCGGGCACCGGATTCGAGAGAAGCGCTCGGCTCCGCCCCCACCAGCCCGCGAGGTCCGTTCCCTCGGACCCACCCGAGTCCCGGCGTTCCGGGTCGGCGGCGAGGAAGTGCAGCCCGTCGGCCAACTCCTGGAGGTAGTCGACCGCGGAGCGCACCCTCCTGAGGTGACGCTGCACGACGGGGTGATGGGACGCCATGGCCGCGGCGTCGAGGTGGGCCCGCATGGGCAGGAGCATGTTGCTCATGTCGTGACCGAGGCCCGCGGCGAGCGTGCCCAGGGAGGCCAGGCGGTCGGCGTTGGCCAGGCGGGACGCGGCCAGGAGCCTCTCGCTCAGGTCGCGAATCACCCCCGTGAACAGCTTCCCCTTGATGACTTCGCTCACCGCCATGTCGACCGGGAACACCGTGCCGTCCCGACGCCGCGCCTCCAACTGGCGCACACGACCGATGACGCGCGCCTCGCCCGAATCCAGGCAACGCTCGATGGACCCGGCGTGCTCGCCCCAATGGGGCGGCGGCATCAGCATCAGGATGCTCCGACCCAGCATCTCCGCCTCGGAGTACCCGAACATGCGCTCGGCGGCGGGGTTGACCGACCGCATGAGCCCGCGCTCGTCGATGGTCACGATGGCGTCGATCGCCGTGGTGAGGATCGCCTGGAGCCGCTCGCGGCTTTCCGTCAACTCCGCTTCGATGCGCTTGGACCCGGAGATGTCCCGGGCGACGGCGCACACGGCCGACACCGCCCCCCCGGCGCCGCGGATGGGCGAGAGCGTCGTCGCGACCGCGACGGGAGCCCCGACGCCACGCGGGCGATGGCTCTCGAACTGCTCGACGTGCTCGCCACGCCGGACGCGCTCCACGGCCGCCTCCCACTCGCGCCTGAGACCCCGCGGAACGACCCGGTGAACCGAGGTGCCGACCGCCTCGTCGCGGCCCATCCCGAGAAGTCGCTCGGCGCCGGCGTTCCAGGTCAGGATCGTGGGCTCGGACGGGTGAACCCGGAAGCTGTACACGGCGTCGGCGGTGTGGTCGACGATGGCCGCGAGCCGCTGGGCAAGCTCCTCGGACGCCCGCCTGGTCCTGGTCACGTCGACGAACGTGATCACCACGCCGATGATGCGGCCGTCGGCGCCGCGGCAGGGAGCGATCCGGCGCAGGTACCAGCGGCCGTCCGCGCTCCGGACGTCCCGCTCGCGCGCCCCCAGGCCGCGCAGCACATGCCGCGCATCCGTCGGCAACTCGTCGTCGCTGACCCTCCTGGCGATGTCCCGGGCGGCGCGCCCCACGTCCGACGCGGCGAGGCCCAGCAACGCCGCCGCGGCGAGCGTGAACCGCACAACGCGACACTCGTGGTCAAGGACGATCGTGGGGATGTCGGAGAAGCACAGGAGACTGGCGACTTGGCCGCCGGCCCCCTCCAGCTCGGGGACCCAGTCGTGCAGCCGGGGTTCGGCCCCGGAGAGCGCCGCGTTGAGCGACCGCATCGCCTCCTCCGAAGACCGCGGCGCCCCGCTGGCGGACTGGGGTGCCGTGATCATGGGCACGGTCTCTTCGGTGGAGGCCTTGAGTTCCCCGCTGGAGCACTCCCGCTCGTCGGCTTTGTGCCGCCGGCCCCCGGCCTCGCCCTCCAACCCCGGCGCCGGCTGCTCCCGGAAGGCGACAAGCAGAAGCCCCGCGGCCCGCCCGGTCCGCTTGAGGGGCTCGATGTCAACGCCGATCCGCCGGATGCGATCGCCGTGCCGCATCGTCACGCCTCGGAGGCTCCGGGGAGTCTCCTCGCGGACGACCCGCAGAACGGCGGCGCGGAGCCTGGGCCCCAGGACCCGGCCGGCAAGCGCGAAGAGGTCCGACGACGCCGACCCCGGCGGCTCGGCCAGGAACGCCTCGACCGGACCCTCGGTGTGCAGCACACGCCCGGCGCGGCTGATCACAACGCACGCCGACGCCATCCGTCGCAGCAGCAGGCTCTGGGCGGCGTCGGCGAGGCGGAGCGACGTCGTGGCCGGCGCGGCGCGATCCGCCCGCCCCTCCGCCTGTCCCGCCGCAAGACCGATGCTCGCGGCACGCCGGCGGCCCCTGGGCGCCGTCGCCCCTGCATCCATCACGGAGGGCTTGCGACACTTCATCTACCGGCTCCCGCCGATCGGGGAGCGCGTCCTCACTCCCCGCGCCCCGTCCCGCCGGGGCCCGCCCCACGGTCAACGTCCCGCCCGGGCATCCTAAGGCACCTTCCCCACCCGGCAACGCGGCGTGCGGATCGGCCCTCTCGCTCCGCACGCCAATGAGGGAACTTTCCGCGTGGCGATTCGGCGGGTGTCGCGCCATGATCTCAACGGCTGGATGGAGGCATCGCGGGGCGCCGGCGGGACGATGCCCGAAGGAGCCCCGAGGGCCGGCCGACGCAAGGACCCGGAGCGTGAGCGCCCGCGGCCTCGGTGATGATGGAGGAGCGACAGTGGCGGTTCAGCGGCGGAAGCGGGCGTCCGGAGCGGATCGAGGCGGCGGAAGGCGCCCCTCGGCACCACGCCGGACCGCACGCCCGCGGAGACCGGCCGCGCGCGGGCGCGGAGGCGCCGCGGGCGATGCCATGTCGGATTGGCTCCGGGCGGAGCAGGACTTGGGCATCGCGACCATCGGCCCCGCCGCGCCGGCCGAACCCGTCGGTACGGGCGCGGCCGGCGCCGGCTAGAGGTTGGGTTCGCGGGAGGCGTCGTCGTCGGGCGGCCCGGAGGGGAGCCGCCCGACGCGACCCTCCCCCACGAGGCGCCGAAAGCCCGGAGGACCGCCTTGGAGATAGGGATGGGCAAGCCAGTCGCCCGCGTGTCCCGGGAGTGGCCTCGCTCGAGTCGAGATCATCCACGCCCGCCGCGCCCCTCGCAACCCGCGAGACGCGCGACGGCGCCACGTTCGATCGGGGCATGGAGAACCGGCATGCTCGCCGTGCGGGCGTGGTGCCGGGCGAAACCCAGTCGCGATCCGACCGTCCGCGCGATCGGTCGCGAGCTGCGGTCGGGCACGCCGCTCCCGTCAGTGTGCAGCGACGGTCGCACGCGGAGCGCCGTCAGGAGGGCATCCCCATGGGCAGGAGCATTCACTGGATCGTCGCCGCCGACGTCCGTCGAGCGGCACTCTTCGGTTGCAAGCGCCTCCCGAGCGGCGATCTGCGGCTGGAGCCGCAGGACACGATCGAGAACGCGCACGAGTCCGAGCACGAACACGGTCGCCCCGTCCTGCGGGGCGGCGCTGAGAAGCCGGGTTCGCCGATGAGGTCGTCGGGCCATGCGGCCCCGCACGCGGTCTCCGCCGGGCATACCGCGGAGGAGGAGGAGACCCGGTTCGCCCGCGAGGTCGGGGACTGGCTCCGCGGGGTGGCTCGCGCCCTCGGTCCCGCCGCGCCCGCCCGCGGGAGCGTGACCGTCTTCGCCCCGCCACGGTTCCTGGGGCTGCTCAGGAAGCACGCGGGCGATCTCGGTGCCGCGGTGGACCTCCGCGAAGGCGAGCTGGCCCAGGTGCCCCCGCACGAACTGGCGACCCACCCGGCCGTGCTCGAAGCCGTGCACGCCGGCGCCGGAAGGTAGCAGGGCCCCGCGGAAGCGCCGGCACGACCGAGGTCCGGGCGCCCGTCGGCGACCCGCTTCAGGCCGGCGCTGGTCCGTGGTCGCCCAAGGACCACCCGGCTCGCCCCCGCCTGTCCGGACCGCCCGGGCGGGCCCGCCGCCGAGCATCAGCCCCCGTAATAGTCCGGCTCGTTCCCCGGCTTCCACTTGATGTTGCACCCGATGCTGGGCTTCTGCTCCGCCGGCGCCGCCCGCCCCGCGAGCACCGCGTCCAGCGCCGCGCGCAGGTCGGCGCCGGTCACGGGCGTCGACGCGCCGGTCTTGCCGGGCGGTCTGCTGTCGTCGAGCCGCCCGCGGTACGCCAGGCGGCGCGACGCGTCGAACACGAAGAAGTCCGGCGTGCACGCCGCCCGGTACGCCTTCGCGACCGACTGCGCCTCGTCGAAGAGGTACGGGAAGGTGTACCCGGCGTCGCGGGCCTGCTCCTTCATCTTCGCCGGCGCGTCCTCGGGGTAGTTCTCGACGTCGTTGGAACTGATGGCGACGAACCCGACCCCGCGGGCCTGGTAGTCGCGGGCGACACGGGCCAGCTCGCCCCGCACGTGCTTGACGAACGGGCAGTGGTTGCACAGGAACATCACCACCAGCGCCTTCGACCCCTCGAAGGTCTTGAGCGTCGTGCTCCTGCCGGTCACGGCGTCCGGGAGCGAGAACGCCGGCGCCGCGGTGCCCAGCGCGAGCATCGTCGAGGGAGTGGCGGCCATGGAGTCCTCCCGCGTCGGGGGCCCGCGATCCGCGGCGGCATCAACGCCTGGCGGCGCGGGGAAGCGGAGAGAGAGGGATTCGAACCCTCGATACAGGGTAATACCCCGTATAACGGTTTAGCAAACCGTCGCCTTCAGCCGCTCGGCCATCTCTCCGGCTGAGGCGGAAGGATAGCCCCCCCCGCTCTCGCACGGGCCAAAAGCAGCGACGGCCCCGGGGGGGGCCGCCGCCGCGGGAGTGAATGCGCTTCAGCGATCGTCGGCGTCGTCGGGCGGCTGGTCGCGGTATTCGCCGCCCTTGCTCTCGACGAGCTTGCGGAGGTACTCGTTCTCGCGCCGCGTCGCCTCGAGGTCGAAGACGAGGTATTTCACGCTCAGGCGGAGGTAGTCCAACGCCTCCTGAAGCTCCGCCACCGTCTTCTTGACGCGGTCGTGCCGCCCCTTGGTCTCATCGACCAGCCGGTGCAGGTCCCCACGCTGGTCCGCAGGAAGGCGGTCGATCTGCTGCATGAGTTCGCCGAGCTTGTCCTGGAACTCCTTCTCGGTCATGGTTCCCTCCACCCGTCTTCGAGTTTGATCGCACGTCAGCCTATCCGGACCGACGGTCGGCCGCACCTTGGAACGGCCGGAACACCCGCCCGCCCGCCGTGCCGGCAACCAGGCGGGTCGCAAAGCCCGGGCCCGGGCGCCGCCCGCGGGCGCGTGCCTGGGCGGCGGGTCCGGAAAGAACGCCCGCCCGCTCCTCGCCGTCGCGATCGCGGACTGAATCCGGGCGGCTCACGCCCGGCACGGGGCGGGTCTCGCCGCGGGCCGCGGGCGCCGGATGTTGCCACGGCTCATCGATCGACGTCGACGCGGCGCATCGCCTGCTTCGCGCTGGCGTCGGCGGTCGCCGCCACCGCCTCGATCGTGCCCGGCTCGAGCCGCCGGCACTCCTTGACGAGCTTCCGGAGGTGCTGGTCCAGCGCCGTCTGGAACCGCCTGAAGCTCTGTTCGAGCTCGTGACGGCTGAACCGGGAGAGCGGGTCCTTGAGCCCGGTCTGCATCGCCGCCCAGTCGAGCAGCGGGGCGCCCCGGTCCGAGAAGCGGTACAGGCCCAGCGTGGCCTCGAGTCGCTTGCGGCGGCTGGCGAAGGGGTCCGTGGCGGCCTCGGGCAACTCGAGCAGCTTCTGCGAGAGCTCCGCCTGCCCGTCGGTCGAGAATGGGCCTCCCACGTCGCCTCCTTGGTCTCCGGGGTCGGGTCGGAATCGCCCGCCCGCCTCGGACGCCGCCTCGAGCTGGGCCAGCGCGCTGGAAAGGATCTTCTGTCCGGCCCGGTCGAAGCTCACCGTCAGACGCTGCGCAGGGCGCCCCTCATGCATCACGGACTGGGCCGACAACACTCGACCGCTGCCCCATTCGGGCTTCAGCCGATGCCGAACATGGTCTCCGACCTTCCACACGGCACCCGGTCTCCGCCGACCGCCTCCCGACCCCACCGCCCACGACGCGCCACCACCGCCCGGGACCGTGGTCCGCTGGACCGAGGGGGACATCGCCGCGGCGGTTTGCCGTGAATACTATCGCCGGCGGGCGGTCCGGGTTGCAGGGATCGTGGCCCCGGCGTGGACAGGGGGAACCCGCCCTTCCCCGAGGCGGGTCCGGTCCGGCCGCAGAGACAAGCAGGAGCAAGCGCGGATGATCGAAGCCCTCAAGAGCGATGCGATTGTCGACAAGGTCGGAGGCCGGTTCAAGCTCTGCTCGCTGATCCAGCGCCGGCTTGTCCAGTTGATGGAGGGCGCCCGTCCGCTCGTCGACCGCGACGGCCGGTCCGACCTCGAGATCGTCATCGAGGAGATCCTCCAGGACAAGATCACGCTGGAGATCCCGCGCGATCTGGCCTCCAACCTCGGTGCCCTGCCCGCGACCGTCGCGCTCGGAGCGCCCTCGGAACCCGCCGCGCTCCCCTCGCCCTGACGATCCCGCCCGACCCCCATGACTCAACCCCACGACCCCCTCGGTGCCTTGCGCGGCGCGGTGGAGCGTCGGCGGTTCCTCGTGGGCGTCACCGGGGGCATCGCGGCGTACAAAACGTGCACGCTGGTGTCGCGCCTCGCCCAGGCCGGCGCCGAGGTCACCGTGATCATGACCGACGCCGCCGCCCGGTTCGTGACACCGCTGACGTTCCAGGCGCTCTCGGGTCGCCCGGTCTACACCAGCGCGTGGGAGCATGTCGAGAGCCACGACCCGCAGCACGTCGCTCTCGCGACCCGCTCCGACCTGGCCGTCGTCGCTCCGTGCACGATGGACTGCCTGGCGCGGCTCGCCTCGGGGCAGACCAGCGACGTCGTGTGCCTGATCCTCTCGGCGATCGATCGCGCCACAACGCCCGTCCTGCTCGCCCCCTCCATGAACGCCGCCATGTGGGCCCAGCCCAGCACGCAGCGCAACATGGCCCTGCTCCAGGGCGACGGCTACCGGTTCATCGGCCCCGACGAGGGATGGCAGGCCTGCCGCACCGTCGGCGCAGGCCGCATGAGCGAGCCCGAGGCGATCCTCGGGGCCATCGCCGACGCGCTCAAGGCCCCAAGCCGGGGTTGAGACCCCGCCCGGCCGATCTACACTTGCCCCGCACCCGGAGAGGTGCCTGAGCGGCTGAAAGGGCTGGTCTCGAAAACCAGTGTGGCGCTTGTCGTCACCGTGAGTTCGAATCTCACCCTCTCCGCTTGAAGCGGCCCCCGCAAGCGCGGGGGCCGCTTGGTTTTTGCGGGGCGTCGCGGCGGGCCGAGGGAAGTCCCCCCGGGGGGCTTGTATCGCACGCCCGAGCGCGATAGCCTGAACGAGGGGCGGCGCTCCATTCCGGGGATGCCGGGGCGGGTTCGGAGGCGGCGATGGCGACATCCACAAGGACGCGGAGCCAGGAGCGAGCCGGGGACGGACTGGGGCGAGACCGGACCGTGCGGGCCCCGCGCGGCACGGCCCGAACCTGCAAGACCTGGCAGGCCGAGGCCGCCCTGCGCATGCTCATGAACAACCTCGACCCCGAGGTCGCCGAACACCCCGCGTCGCTGATCGTCTACGGCGGACGCGGGCAGGCGGCCCGCTCCTGGCCCGCCTTCGACGCCATCGTCGACTCCCTGCGCGCCCTCGAGCCCGATCAGACCCTTCTCGTGCAATCGGGCAAGCCGGTCGGCGTCGTGCGCACCAGCGAGGACGCCCCCCGCGTCCTCATCGCCAACAGCAACCTCGTCCCCCACTGGGCCACCCAGGAGAACTTCGACAGGCTCGCCGCCGCCGGCCTCATCATGTTCGGACAGATGACCGCCGGGAGCTGGATCTACATCGGCACCCAGGGCATCCTCCAGGGCACCTACGAGACCTTCGCGGAGGTCGGGCGGACGCACTTCGGCGGCGACCTCTCGGGCCGACTCTGCGTCACCGCGGGCTGCGGCGGCATGGGCGGGGCCCAGCCCCTGGCCATCACGATGTGCGGCGGGGTCTGCCTCATCGCCGACGTCGACTGCACCAGGCTCGCCCGCCGCGTCGAGACCCGCTACCTCGACCGCGTCGCCGACAACCTCGACAACGCCATCGACGAGGCTCTCAAGGCCCGGCGCGCAAAGTCAGCGGTGTCGATCGGCGTCAACTGCAACGCCATCGAACTCCTCGAACGCCTGCTCGAACGCGGCATCACCCCCGACGCCCTCACCGACCAGACCAGCGCCCACGATCCCCTCGAGGGGTACGTCCCGATCGAGATGACCGCGGGCGAGGCCGCCGTGTACCGGCGTTGCTACCCGGCCGAGTACCAGCGCATGAGCCTGGCGAGCATGGAGCGCCACGTGCGCGCCATGGTGGCCCTGCAGCGGGCCGGGGCCGTCACCTTCGACTACGGCAACAACATCCGCCAGCGCGCGCTCGACCAGGGCTTCGCCGACGCCTTCAGCTTCCCCGGGTTCGTCCCCGCCTACATCCGCCCGCAGTTCTGCGTGGGGCGGGGGCCCTTCCGATGGGTCGCCCTGTCGGGCAGGCCCGAGGACATCTACGCGACCGATCTGGCCCTCATCCGCGCCTTCCCCGACGACCTCGGCCTGCGACGCTGGCTCACCCTTGCCCGCGACCGCGTGGAGTTCCAGGGCCTCCCCGCCCGGATCTGCTGGCTCGGGCAGGGGCAGCGGGCCAAGGCGGGCCTGATCTTCAACGACATGGTCGCCCGGAGCGAGGTCGCGGCCCCCATCGTGATCGGGCGCGACCACCTCGACTGCGGGTCGGTCGCCAGCCCCAACCGCGAGACCGAAGGCATGAAGGACGGGTCCGACGCGATCAGCGACTGGCCCATCCTCAACGCGCTGGTCAACACGGCCTCGGGGGCCAGTTGGGTGAGTTTCCACCACGGCGGGGGCGTGGGCATCGGCTACAGCCAGCACGCGGGGCAGGTGATCGTCGCCGACGGCACGCCCGAGGCGGCACGTCGGCTGGAACGCGTGCTCACCAACGACCCGGGCCTGGGCGTCTTCCGTCACGCCGACGCCGGGTACGACGAGGCCCGCCGCTGCGCCGACGAGCACGCCCTGCGCGTGCCGATGCGCGACTGGTGACCCGCGCGGCATCCCTTCCGCCCCGGGAAACCAGGCCCGCACGGGCGATGCGCCGCATGCCTGCGCCGAGCGGAAGGCAGGCCACCCAGCGTCTACGCGCAACCGCGATCAGGTCGCGCTTCGAGGAACGCGGGGTACTCCCTGCCGAGCCTGGCGAGGAGGTCAAGCAGGCGGTCGCCGTCGCCGCGGCCGACGACGGCGTCGACCAGCGCCCAGGCGTCAGCGCACCGCCCAGCCTGTACGAGCCCCTCAATGAACTCGGCGTGTACCGGCCGCTGCGCCAGTGTCTGAGCGCCGCGCCGCCGAATCTCGTCGAGACGTGGGCCAAGTCGCTCGCGGTCAGCGGGGGCCATGCGCTCGATCGCCGCGTCCATGAGGGCGTAGGGATCCGGCGGCCGGATCTTGGCCAGCGACTCCAGGTCGGCGATCACCTCCTCAATGGCGCCGAGGTGGCGAGCCGCGGCACCGGCGAGCCCGTGATGCCGGAAGATCGGCAGGCAACGTTCAGCGGCACCGAAGGCTTCGACCCACTCTTGTTTGGACGCCTGGCTCAGCGTGCTCTCGGCACCCCGGCGGGCGACACGATCGCCCAACAGTCCTACCAGAGGGCGTGGTCCTCGTCAAGGGGCGGCCGTGGGCGGTTCGCGCGGCGGGAGGCGACGGGGCTCCGCCGGGCTATTCCAGCCCAAGTTCGGTGATGAGGGCCCGGGCCCGGGCCTCCAAGCCGCGTTCGGCGGCGCGGCGGAGGACCGCGAGGGCGTCGGTGTTCCGCCCCGCCGCGTGCAGGCAGCGGGCACAGTCCCTCGTTGGTCCCCAGAGGAGCTCACGGCGCAGGTCGTCCCACGACAAGGGTGGCCGAGCATCAGGCGGGATTCGCCGCATCGCCGCGCCCAGGGGGGCTCTCACGCCGCTCTCCATGCCGGGATCCCAGTTCTCCGTGGATTCGAGCAACGACAGCAGCCCGGGCAAGGTGGGCAACGCGCGTCCAGCGATGCCGGCGAGGCCGAGGCGATCGAAGTACAGGGTGGCCGTCAGCGCCGGCTTTACGGGCCCGAAGGAACGGAAGAACTCGTCGGGTTTGATGCCAACGCCGGCCTGGCGCGCGAGGGAGAGCGCCGGGGCATCGCCCAGGAGCGTGCCCAGGATCGCCAAGCCGACCACATCCTCGGGCTTTGCAGGCGCCGAGCGGAGGCCGGTGGCCGTGTCCGTCATTCGGGCCTCAAGCGCGGTGCGACACGCGGGATCGCGCGCGAGCACCTGTTCGAGCGCGGGCCAGAGGCACATCACACGGATTCGCGCGCCGAACGGACGGTGGCGCGACTCGTCCCAGGCACGGAGCGCGACGCCACTGGCGGACGCCGTGTCGCCGGCCGCGATCCTCTGAGTCACCTCCTCCCAGGCCGACACTCCGAAGTGCAGGTCCGCGCCGAATGCGCCCGGGTTGATCGCTCCCGATGTCATGGGATCAACCCGGTCCTTGTCCGGCCCCCTGGGTCCGCCGAATGCACTCCCCATAGCAGTTCGTGTAGGCCTCAATCGCGGCGTCCAAACAGAGGCGAAGCTGGTTGTATGCGTCGTTGATGCACCGCACCCGGTCGGGGCCTTCAGGGAACGTGTCGAAATCGTCGATGTTGAGTCTAAGTTCACTGGCGCAAACGGCAACATGCGCGAGAAACGCCGGACTGCAGATCGCGTCACAGGACTCGTCGAAGGGGATGGCCGGGTTCCCTGGGTTGACGAATGTAATCGAGGTCGCGATGCCCAACGCCACCAGCGCCCGCCGGACGCACGTCCGCGTGAGGATCTCCTGGAGGATCTCGACCGGGCCCAGGGCGCGGACGCAGCAGCCGCCGGCGACGGCGTTGCGCCGCAGGGCCGCCAGGCACCGGGCGGCTTCGTCGCACAGGTGAAGCCCCGCCGTCAGCGTCGCGATGATCGTGCCCTGCGTGCACGCCGCGCTGGCCTCGGGCGAGCCCGCGGGCGGCGTGTCGGGGAACTCGATCACCGCCGCGCCCGTCAGTGCCAGCACCGCCTCGTCGTGCGTGAACGTGACTTGTCCACCCAGTCCGTCGAGCAGGATGAACAGGTCGTCCGGATCGATGTCGCCGTCGTTGTCCAGGTCGCCCTCGGGCAGCGTGCCGACTCCGCCCCCCGCGAAGGACTGGAGCAGCGCCGCGACGTCGCCGACGTCCACCACGCCGTCGGCGTTCAGGTCGCCGAAGAGCGCCCCGGCGTAGCGGATCAGTTCGGCCCGCGTCGGCTCCGGATCCGCCGGGTTCCCGATCCGAATGATGTCGCGCACCTCGGCACCGATCTGGCGGACGACCTCCTGTGTGCTCACCGTGCCGTCGCCGTCAAGATCGGCGAAGCGTGCGATCATGGGAGGCGGATCCTCGGCCGAGGCGAACGCCGCCCCCACCCCCCCGCACAGAGCGAGCCCAAGCGCCACGGCGTGCGACAGTCGGTTGGATCGAGTGCATGAGCGCGGCGTGTCGGAACCTCCACGGGCTTGGCCGCACGACGGCGGGCCCGGGCCGACGCCGGATCGGACCTCGCGGCGGCAACGCGAACAAGGTACCGGGGACCACGAGCCCTGTCAAGGTCCCCGGCGCTGCCCCGGGCGGCCAGCCCCGGAGGTGGCATGCTCCCCGCCCGGGGGAAGCATGCGCTTGGGCCCCCGCCCCATGCCGCCCCCGAAGCGGGAGGCATGGCACACCGGAGCGCCCGGGGTACGTCGCGGCGGCGGCGCGATAGACTGGCGCCATGACACTCCCCCACTGCCACCCGCACCACTGGCCCAAGGGGATCTCGGAAGGGCGGTACGCGTCGCGAATCCGGATGGACCCCGAGGGATGCGCCATCGGGATGGTCGGCATGGCCGACGACGAGGGCGTGCGCCTCAACAACGGGCGCGTCGGCGCCATGAGCGGTCCTCAGGCCTTCCGCGACGCCCTGGCCAAGTACGGCGTGTCGCAGCTCGAGTCCTCCGACCTCCCGTTCATGTGGGACCTCGGCGACGTGCAGTCCGGCATGAACCTGCTCGACACCCACAAGCGCGTGTCGGAAACGGTGTCCGTCGTGCTGGAGAAGGGCCTCTTCCCCGTCGGGGTCGGGGGCGGGCACGACCTCTCCCTCCCCTTCATCCGCACGGTGGCGGCAACCCACGGCCCCATGACCGTCATCTACTTCGACGCCCACCTCGACGTCCGCGAATCCCCGGGGTCGGGCATGGCCTTCCGCAAGCTCGTGGAGGACGCGGCCGCCACCGAACTGCACCTGTTCGGCTACAACCCCCTGTCCAACTCGCGCGAGCACCTCCAGTACTTCAGGGGGCACCGCGGCTACATCCACGACCTGTCGGAGTTCGACCCCGCGCTCTGGAAGGACTCGCCGAACGTCGCGGTGAGCCTCGACCTCGACGTGCTCGACGCCGCGTTTGCGCCGGGTGTGAGCGCGCTCAACCCCTGCGGGCTCATCCCCTCGCAACTGGCGGCGCCGCTCAGGTCCCTCGGGCGCGATCCGCGGACCCGCTGCTTTGACATCATGGAGCTCAACCCGCTGCACGACCAGGAATCGCGGACCGCCAAGGTCGCCGCCCACCTGTTCCTCTGCTTCCTGTGCGGGTTCGCGGAGCGCGGCGCGTGAGGCTGCTCATCCGAGCGGCGCGGATCCTCACGCTCGCCCAGGGGCCCCGCCCGCGACGCGGGACCGACCTGGCACGCCTCGGCGTGATCCCGCTCGGCGACGTCCTCATCGACGGGGAGGCGATCGCCCAAGTCGCCCCCTGCATCGAGCCGACCGGCGGGGCCGCCCTCCTCGAAGCCGACGGGCGCGTGCTCATGCCCGGATTCGTCGATTGCCACACCCACGCCTGCTTCGCCGGGTCCCGACTCGACGAGTGGGAGCGGAAGCGACGGGGCGTGCCCTACCTGGAGATCCTCAAGGCGGGCGGCGGGATCATGTCGACGGTGCGGGCGACACGCGCGGCGTCCGCGGAAGACCTGGCGTCCCTCCTGGTGAAGCGGCTCGAACTCATGCTCCGCGCCGGAACGACCTCGGCGGAGGTCAAGAGCGGCTACGGCCTCACCACCCCGGACGAGCTCAAGATGCTGCGGGCGATCAAGGACGCCGGCGCCCTCTGGGACGGAACGGTCGCGCCGACCGCGCTCCTGGGACACGCCATCGACCCGGACCGCGCGGGATTCGTCGAGGGCGTCATCGAACAGACGCTCCACGAGGTCTCCGAGGAGTTCCCGGGGATCACCCTCGACGCCTACTGCGAGAACGGGGCGTGGACCGTCGAGCAGTGCGTGGCCCTCTTCGACGCCGCCCGGTCACGCGGGCACCCCGCGCGCGTCCACGCGGACCAGTTCACGAGCACCGGCATGATCCCCGCGGCCCTGCGGATCGGCGCCCGCTCGGTCGATCACCTCGAGGCATCCAGCGACGAGGACCTCACGGCGCTCGCACGCTCCACGACGTTCGGCGTGGGGCTCCCGGCGTGCGGGTTCCACCTCGACGGGCGGTACGCCAACCTCCGCGGATTCGTCGACCACGGCGGCGCCGCGTGCATCGCCAGCAACTTCAACCCAGGCTCGGCCCCCTGCCTCTCCATGGCCATGATCGTCGCGCTCGCCGTCAGGCACTGCGGGCTGAGCCCCGAGGAGGCGATCGCGGCGGCGACCGTCAACCCGGCAACCCTGCTCGGGCTCGTTGACCGCGGAACGATCGCCCCGGGACAGCGCGCCGACCTTGTGCTCCTCCGCCACCGCGACGAGCGCCTCCTGGCGTTCGAGTTCGGCGATGCCCCGGTGGACGCCGTGATCTGCGGCGGCCGCGTGGTCCACGCCAGCCCCACGCGGCCCAGCTAACGGCGCAAGTCGGAAGTCCGTGGACGGCTGCGCCCCGCGTGCCACGGGTCATCGGGCGCTTCGCCCGTGACCCGTGCGGCTGTTCGACGCCCGTCCGGAGGCCGGCACGGGCGATCCGCAAGGCGGATCGCCCGTGGCACCCGCAGCGCCCGCCGGCGCCTTGCTGCACGTTCTTCCGACTCGCGCCAATAGCGGCGAGTCGGGGGTCCTTGGCGATTCTCAAAACCGAGAGTCTGAGGAGATCGCCCCGCCCGAAACCGGGAGAGTACCCGATCGTGCACGCACTCACGCCAATGCCCTGGGTGCGTGCGCATGGTAGCGGCACGCCAAAGCCCCCTTGGCACCCCTGTTGCACGAGGTGTGCCTTGGGTCGTGCGGCTCGAGCTATCCCTACAAAGCACGGAACATGGACCCGGGGACCCTTGGGAATGCTGGAACTGCTCGTTCTTCCACTGGTCTTGAGTTTGGTCTCGCAACAGGAGCCGCCGCCCCTGCTGCCACCGGACATCGCGCGGACCATGGAGCAGGGTCCCAAGGGGGTGCTGGCGGTTCGGGTGGTGCAAGGGACCGGCGGGGGCCCCGCGGTGGGCGGCGAGGAAGTCGAGGTCACCCTCTTCCACCGCGATTCTCCCGTGAAGCAGATCAAGACCACCGTCGGCGAGCAGGGCTTGGTGATGCTGACGGACCTCCCCGTGGCGATCGGCATCCGCCCGCTGGTGCGGGTGAAGCACGCCGGGGTCGTGTACCAGGACACGGGACCGGTGATGGACGCCACCAACTCCCGGGCCTCGATGGATGTGACGGTCTACGAGGTCACGGACGAGCAGCCGGCATGGAAGGTGCTGATGCGGCACGTGGCGGCGGCGCAATCCCCCGCCGGGATCGACGTCGCCGAGACGCTGGTGGTCGAGAACCCGGCGGACCAGACGTGGATGGGCGGGGCGACCGACGCGCAAGGCCGTCGGGCCACGGTCACGGTCGACCTCCCGCCCGGTGCGTCGAGCATCCAGTTGATCCAGGGGTTCCACGGCTGGTGCTGCACGGCGTACGAGACGGGCCAGCTGCGCGTGCAGATGCCCCTGATGCCGGGCAAGGCGACCTACCGCTTCGCCTACGAGGTGCCGACGCCGGACGGCTCGGCGGACCTTCGGACGGCCGCGCCGGTCGGGGTCGATCACGCGGCGTATTTCGTGCCGGAATCGGCGTCGCTGCGCGACGTGACGCTGCTGCGCGAATCAGGGACGGACACGATGGGCGACCAGCGCGTCCGCATGCTGCAGGCCCAGGGCGTGCCCGGGGGGCAGGCGGTCGGCCTCGTGCTGACCGGGCTCAATCCCCCCCCGCCGGCGGCGCCGGCGCCCGGCGGGATCTCCTCGTCGGTGCTCGTGGGCGGCGTGATCATCGCGATCGTCGCCGGTGTCATCATCGGGGTGTGGATCGGCGCGAGGAAGAGGTCCGGGGCGTCGCCATGAGCGTACTGGCCAGACCGCAATCCGGGGCGGCGGGACCGATCCGGCTCAGCGCCGCGTGGTGGCGATCGCTGATCGGGCACGCCTACCTGGCGGTCACCCTCGGCGCGGTCGCCGGCGCCGCGGTCCTCACCTTCAGCCACGCGCCGACGGTGGACGGCATGGGCCCCATCGAGAGGCTCATCTGCCTCCACGTCCCGGCGGCGTTCGCGATGTTCGTCTCCGCCTTCGCCGTGTTCGTCGGCGGGCTGATGTTCCTGTGGACCAGGCGGCGGCGATGGGACCGGCTCGCAGTGGCGGGCGCCGTCGCGGCGGTCGCGTCGAGCGGGCTCGTGCTCCTCTCGGGCATGGCCTGGGGGCGGCTCTATTGGGGCTACTGGTGGACGTGGAGCCCGCGCCTGACTTTCACCCTGGCCCTGTTCCTCCTGTACGCTTGCTACATGGTCGTGCGCTGGCGCGTGAGGCCCCGCGCGCGTGCCGCGTTCGTGGCCGCGGTCTTCGGGGCCATCGCCTTCGTCGACGTGCCGCTGGTCTACCTGTCCGTGCGGATGCTCCCGGACGTCCATCCGACGACGATCCCGCTCTCACCCGGGATGCGCGACGCCCTGATGCTGGCCACGGTCGCGGGGCTGCTGGTGTGCGGCGGCGCGATCGCCTGGCCGTTCGTTCGGACGTTCCGGCGCGTCGACCGCGCCGGCCCGCACGCCCGGCATGCCTGATCGGCGCTACTTGGCCGCCAGGCCCGCGATCATGGCGTTGAACGACTCGGTCGCGGCGGCCATGGGCTCGCGCGGGCCCGTCATCTTGACGAACAGCAGGCCCTGGGGCGTCTCGACGATCGCGCCCCGGAGCGTCCACCCCGACCTGGCGGGGGCCTCGCCCATGCCCGCGAAGGCGCCCGTCCACTCGCCGACGCTGACCCTGAGCCCCGCGACCTCGCTCCGCTGGACCTCGGTCTTCGCGCCCCCGGCCTCGGGCTGGACCTGCCCCGCCCAACGCTCCAGGTTCGAGTCGACGGTTCCGCCCGCCGTGGAGAAGACCACGCTGCATTCGGGCTGCCCGGCCGCGTCGGGCACGACGAGCTCCGCCAGGCGCATCGAGTTGGCGGGCGCGACTTGCGTCCAGCCCTCGGGGATCCGGAATGTCACCCCGAGCACATCGACCGCGCCGTCGGCGGAGGCCGCGGGCGACGGGGCGGGAGGCGTGGGCGCCGCGGGCTTGCTCGGCGCCGGCGGGGACGGGCTCTTCTCGCAGCCGGTGAATCCGATAAAGAGCGCCAAGGCGACGGTCATGGGAATCGTGCGCATGGGATCAGTGTACCGGCGAGGGCGGGATCGTGCGCGGCCGGCGGATCTAGGCGGCAGCGGTCGATGGGGGCGCCGACCCTCGCTTGCGCATCGCGACGAAGCGGACTCGGCAAAGGACGAGGAACGCCAGCTCGATCGCCGCCCAGAGCCCGACCCACACCTCGCCGCCCGACCCGAAGCCGTAGCTGTGCAGCCCGGAGGCCATGACGTAGTTCACGCCGTAGAACGTCCAGACGATGACGATGAAGCCGAGGATGGCGGAGGCGGCCAGCCCGAAGTCCATGATCCAGCGCGAGTAGCGGGCGTGCAGGATCGCGAAGTAGACGACGATGCTGATGAGGGCCCAGGTCTCCTTCGGGTCCCAGCCCCAGAAGCGGCCCCAGGAGTCGGCGGCCCACACGCCGCCCAGGATCGTGCCCGCGGTCAGCAGCAGCAGCCCGATCTGGATGCAGCGGTAGGTCTGCACGATGAGGGGGGGCGAGCGATGGGGGCCCGGCTCCGGCGGCGTCGGTGGGCGCGTGCCGCGCGCGAGGAGGACGTTGCGGGTGAGGTAGACGTGCCCCAGCACCCCGGCCACCGCCAGCACGCCATAGCTCGACACGATCGTGATGACGTGGATGATGAGCCAGTAGTTGGAGCGCAGCACCGCCGGGAGCGAGTTGGTCCGGTCGGTGAGGGGCACCATGCCCGCGAACAGCACGCACGCGAACGCGGCCACCACGCTGCCGAACAGGTAGTAGCTCTTGCGGTCGACCAGCAGCTGCGCCAGGAGCCCGATGACGATCGCCACGAGCCCCATCCAGAGCAGCACCTCGAACGTGTTGCTGACCGGGGCCCGCTGCACGATCGCCGTGCGCAGGGCCATCCCGAGGACGTACTCGAGCGTGCCCGCGGCGGTCGCGGTCAGCGCCAGGGCGAGCATCGCGCGGCGCCAGAAGAGACGCGACAGCCCGAACAGCACGATCGCCAGCCCGAAGAGCACCTGCGTCCAGCGCCAGGGGGCGTGCCGGTTGTAGAACGACTCGAGCGCGACCGAACGGGCGTCGGCGGGGGTGGGGACCCCGAGGGCGTCGATCGCCGCTCGCACGCTCGCGGCGTGGGCGTCGAGGGGTTCCCCCGCGGCGTAGGCGCGCCCGAACGCCGCGAGCGCCGAGCTGACCGACCCGGTCCCGGGGTCGCCTCCCGTGGGCCCGGCCAGCCGGAACGCCTTGCCCGGCTCCCCCGGCACGATGGGAAGGCGCCCGTCGGTGGCCAGGGCCGCGATTCGGTTGCCGGCGCTGAACAGGTCGATGGCGCGGCGCTGGTCGCGGTTCGCGGACGCCTGCGGGTCGAGTCGGCGCGCCTCGTCGTGCTTGGCGAGCAGGTCGTTCACGCCCTTGCTCGCGGCGATCTCGGTGGCGCTGAAGAATCGGCGCGCAGGGTCGAGCCCGACGAGCTCCTTGAAGGGGCGGTTGTCCACCCCGATCAAGGGCTCGTGGAGCATGCCCCGCCCCTTGAACAGGAGGTCGGCGAGGAACTGCATGGGGTGACGCCCGGAGTAGGCCGCCGGCCCGCGACCGGAACCCCACTTCTCCCGACCCGTGACCTCGACGGCCAGTCGGCGCGCGTAGGTGTCCAGGGGCATGGTCCGCCCGCCTTCCTGCACGGCGATGGCGCCCAGCTCCCGGATCCACTCCTGCGGATCAGACGCCCGCGCCGACGGGATCAGCGACAGCGTCAGCAGGGCGAGCAGCAGGAACCGAATCGGCGCAAGCATGAGAGACCTCCTTGACCGGTGGGGCCGCGGGGATTCCGGGGTGGCCCCAGCTCAGGGTTCGGCTGAAGAACGTGATGAAGATCCCAACACACAGGATGATGGAACCGGCGTAGGTCATGGGCAGGCCCGGGTCCTTCATGATGCTGAAGACCGAGACCTTCTCGCCGATGAACCCGGACTGGTAGACCTTCCACGGGGCGTAGGCGTAGGGCTCGTTCATCGAGATGGTGTGGGCCTCGTCCGACACCTGGGGCGTGGTCACCGTGACGTCGGACTCGTAGGCCATCGCCATCTGCGTGCCCGGGTAGTCCGACTTGCGGAAGTCCTTGAGGTGAACGGTGAACGGGAGCCGGACGAGCCGCGGCCCGTACCTCAGCGCCAGATTGCGCCCCTGGACCGGGACGGGCTCGGCGCCCTTCCACGGCACGACGATGGGCGTGGAGGCGCCCTCGAGCTCCACGATGATCGCGGGGCGGCGGTCGCGGGCCGTGGGCGCCCGCGTGAACCGGGACGCGACCCGGGCCCGCGACGCGTGGTTCAGCAGCGTGATGCGGCGCGCGCCCAGGTCCACCACCGCGGGGAACGACGCCGGCGGCGTCAGCTCGCGCCCAGCGCCGTCCGGCCCGACGTACCCCAGGCGGGGCGCATCGACCGGGCCGAACACGATCAGCGTCTCCGTGCTCGCGGCGGCGGCGGCGGCTGCCGTCAGCCTCGCGCCCGACGCCTCCTCGCCCTCCACCTTCCGCATCATGATCATGTCGGGGAAGTTGAGGAACGCGGTGTGGCGCTCGCTCGTGCCCCGCCCGTTGGAGATCGTCACGTCCACCGCCGGGTTGGACTGGCCCTCCCCCCTCTCCGTGATCCGACCACCCGACACCATGGCGTGCGTGAACGACTCGAGCGCGACGATGCGCCAGCCCGGGATGGCCTCGTCGCCTACCGCCCCGAGCGAGTGCCGCGTCCCGTCGAGAAGGAAGTGGAACCCCGACTCCCCCGCGGCGGGGGGCGGGGGCGGCGGCTCCCAGGTGGAGCCGTCGCGCAGCACGCGGACGGTGAGCCCCCCGACCGTCGCGGGCCCGCCCGAGCGGGCCTCGTCCCCGATCCAGTCGCCCGACGCGGCGTTGGGCGCCGTCGCGATCTCGACGGCCCGGAAGGGCGCCGGCCCGTCGTCGGAGACGAACTGCTCCTCGCGGGTGTTGGGCCAGAGATCGACGACGCGGACCGTGACGCTGCCCAGGGTGACGGGGGCGACTCGCGTGGGCGCGGGCCGAGTCGCCAGCGTGGTGGCGCGTCCGGCGTTGAACTCGACGAGTTCGACGATCTCCCGGTCGACCTCCATCACGTCGCCCGCCTTCCCCTCCTCGAGGGTCAGGTGGCCCTCCACGCGAGTGAACAGCGACCAGAACCCGCCGGCGATCAGGACGACCAGCCCGGCGTGGACGGTGATGAACCCCACGTGCCGGCGCTTCCACGGGAACCGCGTGATGACCGCGAACACCAGGCTGACGCAGATCAGGCCCATGAGCGCGATGAACCACCCGGAGGCGTAGACGGTCGCCTTGGCGGCCTTGGCGTTCTGCGTGGACTCGATGTAGGTGGCCCACGCCATCGCGGCGGCGACCAGGAAGAGCACGGGCACCGCGAACTGGACGCTCCCGAGGAAGAGCACGATCCGTCCGAGCGTCGTCCGGTGCCAGTCGAGGATGGGTCTCACGAAGAACTCCTGTTCCGCCGGGGGCGGGGCGCGGATCTACCTGGCCGGGTCATAGCGGGCCTTGAACTCCTCGGCGGCACGCTTGCGGCGCGCCGCCTCCTCGGGCGGCATCCGACCGATGTACCAGCGATGGTCCTCCGACTCCAGGACCTCGTCCAGCCGTGCGCGCAAGGCCCGGGCGGCGGCGGCCTTGGCCTGGTCGGCGTCGCCGGCGTGCCGGTCGGCGAGGGCCTCGAGCTTGGGCACGAAATCGGCGTAGAAGCGGCGCGAGACCTCGTACATCCCGTGCCAGTGCGTGTAGTCCGGGGCCATCATCGCCGCACCGTGCCGCGCCCGCCGGCCCTCGTGGTGCCACAGCTCGTAGTACGACCAGTCCAGCTCGTTGGAGAACTGGGCCGGGCGGAGCAGCGGCCTGGCCAGGGCGTACAGGTCCCGCGCGGGCCTGGCGAACTTCTCGTTGTACAGCTCGATGAGCGAGTCGTACTGCTGGTAGAAGTTCTCCACCCACTGCGAGTCGTGGCACGCCAGGCACACGTCCTTCATGTTCTGCCGACGGTCCTGCCACGAGACCTTCGCCCCCGCCAGGTTCATGAGGGCGTCGGCGTGGTCCGTGCGGACCGAGAGCTCGGGGCGGTTGTTCCACGAGATCCGCAGCCCCACGTCGTGCGTCACGGGCTGCTTGCGCGTGGCGGACATGTGGCAGGTGGCGCACGTCGGCGCCGCCCAGTAGTCCTCGCCCACGATCCACTTGTTGCTCGCCAGGTTCAAGCGCTCGACGTTGGCGAAGAACGCGATCCCGTGCTTGGACTCCTCGTAGACCTCCTTCTGCGGGTGGTCGGGCCCGAGGTGGCACTTGCCGCACGTGTCCGGGTGCCGGGCCTGGGCCGCCGAGAACTCGTGCCGGCTGTGGCACGCATTGCACGCCCCCTCCGACCCGTCGGGGTTGATCCGCCCGATCCCGCTGTTGGGCCAGGTCGCCGGGTCCAGGCGACCGCCCTCGATCACCTTCACCTGCGATCCGTGGCACTGCCAGCACCCGTTGACGGCCGACGCGGCGACGCCCTCGGGGTGCCCCGGCGTCTTCATCCCTCGATTCCCCTCCACCACCTCGGCCAGCACGTTGTCCAGCGAGCCCAGGATGCGCCCACCCTTGGCGTGGTGCGATGCCGCGAACTGCTCGACCTCCTTCGAGTGGCACCTCGAGCAGTCCTTGGGCGTGACCAGGATGGCGATGGACTGCCCGTAGTGCTCGAAGGCGTCCACGTCGGACTTGGCGGCACCGTGGCACTCGATGCAGGCGACGTTGGCGCGGAAGTGCTTGCTGGCCCCCCACTGCTGGTACAGGGCCGGGCTGCGCTCGCGGTGGCAGGCGATGCACGCCTTGCTCTCCTCGGTGAGCTCCGCGGGCCCGAACACCTGCGCCCGCAGCGGGACCGACCCCAGCGCGAGCGCCAACCCGGCGAGGGCCGCCGACCGTGAGTTCCGTCGCATCATCATGGGTGCGCCTCCGGCGTGTGTCCTTGGGACGGCCCGCCCCGCCGGCGGAGGGGGCTCCGCGGCGCGGGGGCATGGGCCGAGTTGTGGGCTTGGTCGCCCATCCGCAGCGTGCGGGGGCCCGGGAGCGGCGTGAGGGCGGGGAACGCGGGCGAATGGGGGTCGTGACACTGCGCGCAGCGCAGGCGATCTCGCGCCTCCGCCATCCACGAGCCCATCGTCTTGCCGTGCCCGCCGTGCTCCCAGTCGCGGTAGAGGGTGCCGTGGCACTGGGCGCACAGCCTCCAGCCCTCGTCGTACCCGATCAGCTCGCCCGTGCGGAGCACGAGCTTCTCGCGCGCGGTGCGGTCGTGGCAGTTGAAGCAGTTGTCGTTCATGCCGTGCCTCAGCACGACGTGCGTGTGCTGAACCAGCGGGCGGTGCTGAATCTCGGGCGACTCGAACAGTCGATGGCAGTCGTCGCACGCGTGCTCGTACGCCCCGATCCGGACCCGGGGCGGATCCCCCATGGGCGTCCTCAGCGGATCGTTCCGGATCGCCTCCGCCGGCACCAGCGCGTCGTCCTCCGCGGGGGCGGCGAACGCCCACTCGCGGACCGGCAAGACCATCGCCAACGCCAGCCCGAAGAACACCGGACCGAGGATCCAAGAGACGATCCCGTGGAGCGGCCAGGGGCGTTGGGGCGAGTCGCGGAGAGTCAATCCCGTTCCTTGGGGCGCGGTGCCCGACATGATGATATCCGGGTCATCTATTCCTTGGCGTCCATTGGTGGACGGCCGGCGATGGGGGGTGCCGGGAGGTCGGGGATCTGAACGGTAAACACCGCCCCGCCCCGGGGGAGAGTCGCCGCCGCGATGGACCCTCCCATATCCCGAACGAGTTTATCGGA
Source organism: Phycisphaerae bacterium (assembly GCA_016873295.1). Lineage (GTDB taxonomy): Bacteria > Planctomycetota > Phycisphaerae > Phycisphaerales > UBA1924 > VGXM01. The sequence continues at coordinate 34,382 of VGXM01000003.1, read as the reverse complement.
GATGGAGAGGCCCAAGCCCGTGCCATGGCCGGCGGGCTTGGTGGTGAAGAACGGCTCGAAGACGCGCTTGAGGTGCTCGGGCGGGATGCCCTGCCCGTTGTCCTCGACCCGGATCCGGAGGCGGCCGTCGGGCCGGTCGGTCCTGACCGCGATGCGGGGCGCCGGGACGTCGGCGGTGGCGTCGAGCGCGTTGGCCAGCAGGTTGACGAGGATCTGGGTCAGGGCGTGGGGATTGGTGCGCACAAGGCCGACACGGTCCGGGAGGTCCAGTTCGACGTGGGCCCTTCGGGCCCGCTGGTCGAGGTCGATCAGCCCGACGGCGGAGCGCACGAGGTCGTTGACGGGCACGAGCTGCGCTTTCCCGCCGTCGCGGCGCGAGTAGGCCCCCAGTTGCCGCACGATGCGCTGGATGCGCTCGACCTGTTCACGGAGCTTGCGGAGGGACTCGGGGGGTGGCGGCTGGTCGGGGCGGCGCTGGAGCAGTTGCAGGAGCCCGTCGATGTTGGAGAGCGGGTTGTTGATCTCGTGGGCGACGCCGGCGGCGAGCTGCCCGAGCGTGGCGAGGCGCTCGCTGTGGAGGAGCGATTCCTGCTGGGCGCGGAGGATCGCGGCGACCTCCCGGAGCTTGCGGGCGCGCTGCGCACGGGCGGCGTCGAGGCGCTGGAGCACGCCGGCGATGCGGTCGGTGAGGAACACGGTGACCACGAGGGCGACGGCCCACCCGGCGGCGGTGGCGGCGCCGGAGATCTCGCTCGGCCACGCGCCGGCGGCCCGGAGCCCGATGGCCATGAACGCCACGGCGACGAGGGCGGCGGCGTAGGCGTGCGGGCGCGGGAGGAGCAGGCGGGCGAAGAACATGTGGAAGAAGAACGCGCCCAGGAGCGGGCTGGTGACGCCGCCGGTCCAGATGGTGAGGACCACCAGGCACAGCACGTCCAGGAGGATCTGGAGCGAGGCGTGGACGACCAGGGGCGCGTGCCGGGCCGCGAGGCGCGGGGCGCGGCGCAGGGCGCCGAGGAAGACCGCGTTGTAGGCGAGGACGAGCAGGCCCAGGAGCGCCGGGACGCCGGGGTGGAGGCCGGTGTCGGGGAGCCAGATCCCCATCGCGGCGCCACCGGCGGCGATGGCGGATCCCGCAACCCAGCGGAGCGAGACCAGCCACCGGACCTCGCGGTGGAGGAGGCGGGCGCGGGCTCGATCGTCGGACAGGGTCATGGGTGGGGGCCGGGAGCCGGCGCCCTGGGCTCGGGCGCGGGCTCGACGGAACGTTCGAGGTCGACCATCTTCTGGCCCGGACCGTAGTCGGTGAGCACGACGCGGCGGATGCTCTTGAGCGAGGCGACGGTCTTGGCCATCTGGGCGAGGTTGGAGCGGATCTCGCGGAGGCGGGCGGTGAGGGCCGGGCGGGCGGCGGCCTCGCGGTCCAGGAGCCCCAGTTGCAGCTCGATGATGGCCATGGCGTTGTTCAGGTCGTGGTTGAGGGTCACGGCGAGGTGCCGGATGGCCTCGGCCTTGCGCTCCTCGTTGGCCTGGAGCCGCTCGGCCAGCGAGTTGTACGCGTGGGCCAGCTCGGCGAACTCGTCCCCCTCGCGCACGCGGACGCGGTGGTCGAAGTGCTCGGCCGCGAGTTGTCGGCTGCCCTCGGTGAGGGCCGCCACGGGCTTGAGGACCAGCTGCGCCGTCCAGAGCAGCACGCCGATCGACACGTTGACCATGACCAGGGCGGCCAGGGTGAGCACGACCACCATGCCACGGAAGGACCGTCCGATCCGCTGCTGCTCGCTCGCGACGAACCCGCGGAAGGCGCGGCCCAGGTCGTGGGCCGCCTGGTGGGCGCGGAGCCCGGCGCGCAGGGCGTCGGCGGAGGGCGACGGGGGGACCGCCGCGCCGGACCAGGCCGCGATGAACGGCGGGATGGCGTCGGCGAGGGCGACGAACTCGCCGGAGGCGTGGGCGCCGGCGGCGGTGATGCGGTGGCGTGAGAGGGCGTCGACCTCGCGGTGGAGTTCGTCGATCAGCGGCGTGGGGTCGAGCGGGGCCGTCTCGAAGCGGGCGGATTCGATTCGGCTCATGAGTGTGCCGACGCGCTGGACGCCGTCGATCAGGGTGGCGGCGTCGTCGTGGGCGCGGTCGATCTGCGCCAGGAGGCTCTGCAGGGCCCACACCGCGCCCGCGGACCCCAGGACGAACCCCACGATGAGCACGCCGACCCGGATGAGGAACCTTCGGCGGAGCATCGTGTCCGTCCCCGGGCGCCCTCAGGGCGCCTGGGCGCTGGTCTCCTTCTCGTCCTTGGGGATCTTGAGTTCGTCCATTTTGCGGTAGAGGCTCGAGACCCCGATGCCCAGGTGGCGGGCCGTCTCGGTCTTGTCGTAGTGGTGGCGCCGGAGGCTGTAGATGATGTGCTGGCGTTCGAACTGAGCGAGGGCGTGCTTGAGGTCCTCGCCGTCGTCGGCGTCCTCGGCCGGGGCGCCGAAGGGGAGGTCGGCGAGGTCGATCTCGCGTCCGTCGGCGAAGATGACGGCCCGCTCGATGACGTTTTCGAGTTCACGGACGTTGCCGCGCCACTCGTGCCCGAGGATGGCCCGCATCGCGGGGTTGGAGATACCGAGCACCTTGCGCCCCATCTCGCGCGAGTACTTCTGCACGAAGTGGTGGACGAGGAGGGGGATGTCCTGGCGGCGCTGTCGGAGCGGGGGGATCTGGAGCCGGACCACGTCGAGGCGGTAGAGGAGGTCCTCGCGGAACCTGCCCTCCCGGCAGAGCGTGGGCAGGTCCTGGTTGGACGCCGCGATGATGCGCACGTCGATGGGGCGGGGGCGCGTGTCGCCGACGGGGATGACGACTCGCTCCTCGAGGACGCGCAGGAGGGTGCTCTGGACGGAGGGGGGGAGCGTCGAGATCTCGTCGAGGAAGAGCGTGCCGCCGGAGGCCGCCTCGAAGTAGCCGATGCGGTCGCGGATGGCCCCCGTGAACGCGCCCTTGCGGTGCCCGAAGAGCTCGGACTCGATGAGGCTCTCGGGGATGGCGCCGCAGTTGACGGCGACGAAGGGCTTGTCGCGGGTCACCCCGTTGTAGTGGATGGCCCGGGCGAAGAGCTCCTTGCCGGTGCCCGACTCGCCCGTGATGAGCACGCTGGAGCGCACGCCCGACAGCTTGCGCACCATGTCGAAGAGGCGGGTGATCGCCGGGGACTCGCCGATGAGGTTGTGGAAGGTGCTGGAGGAGGCGAGCTGCTCGGTGAGGACGCGGCGGTCGCGCCGGATCTCGCCGAACTCCAGGGCCCGGCGGACGCGGACGAGCACGTCCTCGAACTGCACGGGCTTGAGGAGGTAGTCGACGGCGCCGGCCCGCATGGCGGCGACGGCGCTGTCGACGGTCCCGAACGCCGTGACGACGACGACCGGGGTGTGCGGGGCGGCCTGCATGGCGTGCTGGAGCAGGGCCATCCCGTCCATGCGGGGCATGCGGATGTCGGTGATGATCAGGTCGAAGGGGCGGGCGAGGACCTGCTCGCGGGCTGCCTCGCCGTCACAGGCCTGGACGACTTCGTACCCTTCCTCCGCGAGCAGCTGGGCCAGGGATTCGCGGAGGATCGCCTCGTCCTCGACCAGCAGAATCGAATGCCCCATGCGGCGTGCTCCGGCGACGGGCCGCGGCTACTCCCGCGGCGTGTGGAGGTACTTGTCGGGGATCGGCGTGTCGGGGCGCTCGTAGTCCCAGAAGACGTTGACGATCCAGTAGCGGTTGCCGTCCTTGAGCAGCTGGACGCTGTTGACGCCCCGGATGTAGGGGGCGGGGTCGTCGAGCTTGCGGCGCGACTCGTAGGTGCTCCAGACGTGGACGATGTTGCCGAACTCCTCGGTCCGGCGCCCGACCTCGCGATCGGAGAACCCGCCCTTCTCGAAGTATGTGCGGTTGGCGTCGACGTAGTCCGAGATGGTGAGGAAGTAGGCCCCCGAGGTGCCGTCGGCGCCGGGGCGGGCGGGGATCATGCGGGCCGAGGGGACGAACAGCGAGCGGAATCGGTCCCAGTCCCGCGCCTGCCCGGGCAGGCCCGCCGGCGCCTCGTAGAAGGCCTTGAGGATGGCGTCGATGGAGGCCACGTCGTCCGGGGCGGCCCGCGGCCAATCCTCCTCGACCCGCGGCACGGGGATCTGCGGGTGTCCGGTGGGGACCTCCGGCTGCTTGGCGGGCTGCACTGCCAGAGCCCAACCCGCGGTGGCCACGGCGAGCACGAGGATCGCTGAGCGTTGCATGGGAATCCTCCCTGTGCGGGCGGGGAGCCGCCCGCCCTTGATCAGACCGTGGTGCAAACCCGGTGCCCGCCCACCCACGGGCCGACGGCGACGATTCTCGCCGCGGAGTCGCGTTTCCAAGACAGGACCATCAAGCTGGTTCTCAGTACCGGGAATCACGACATGGGATTATTGGCGGCTGTGCCGCTGGATCGCGAGGATGTCTTGGCACGCGCCGTGCAGCCGGTTGGGGCGATGACCCCGCGATCGCTCCGGCCTTGGCGCGTGGCGCTGGCGGGCACCCCCGCGTTGGTGGCGTTGGGCGTGCTCGCGGCGGCGCAGCCCCCGCCGGCGCCCCCGGCGGCTGGGGTGCCCTCCCGGACGTGCGCCAAGGAATGCCACCAGGAGATCCTCGGACACCGGGTGATGCACGGCCCGGCGGCGAACGACTGCCAGGCGTGCCACGTCCAGGGCAACCCGGAGGAGCACAAGTTCTATCTGATCACCGCGCCCGAGCAGTTGTGCGCCCGCTGCCACACGACGCCGCACAAGAGCACGACGCACGCCCCGTTCAAGGAGGGCAAGTGCCATGAGTGCCACGACCCGCACGGGGCGGAGCGTCCGCGGATGCTGGTCGCCGACCCGAACCGGGACCTGTGCACCAAGTGCCACCAGGAGGATTTCACGGGGCTGGGGTTCGTGCACGGTCCGGTGGCGGTGGGCGCGTGCATCATCTGCCACGAGGCGCACACCTCGTCGCAGCCGCGGCTGCTGAACCAGGAGCCCCGCGCCATGTGCCTGTCGTGCCACGGGGAGGTGGCGGAGCGGGCGTCGGGCCCCGGGATGCACCGGCACGTCGCGATCGACGAGGGCTGCACGCGGTGCCACGACCCGCACGCGTCCAAGCACAAGTACCAGCTCCGCGACCAGGCGCCGGGGCTGTGCCTCTCCTGCCACAGCGGGATGATCGATCATTCGTCGGAGGGCTCGCGGCTCGTGCACGGCGCGTTGACCGCCGAGTCGGGCTGCACCGCGTGCCACGAGCCCCATGCCTCGACGCTGCCGAGCCTGCAACGATCCACGCAGCCGGGGATGTGCCTGGGCTGTCACGACAGGACGATCAAGGCGTCGGACGGCACGACCCTGACCAACATGGCGGCCCTGCTGGACGAGAACCCCTACCACCACGGCCCGATCCGCGAGGGCGTGTGCACGGCGTGCCACGAGTCGCACCGCTCCGACCACTTCCGGCTGCTCGTCCAGGAGTATCCGCCCCAGTTCTACGCGAAGTTCGAGATCGACAACTTCAAGCTGTGCTTCCAGTGCCACCAGGCGGCGCTGGTGCAGAGCCCCTCCGGCGCGGGGCTGACCGAGTTCCGCGACGGCGACCGCAACCTGCACCACCTCCACGTCAACCAGGAGAAGGGGCGGACCTGCCGGGCCTGCCACGAGGTGCACGCGTCGAAGCGCCCGGCGCATGTCCGCGAGGCGGTGCCCTTCGGCAACGCAGGGTGGATGCTCGAGATCAACTTCCAGGCGACGGCGGCGGGCGGTTCGTGCGCCCCGGGGTGCCACCAGCCGGCGAGTTACACGCGGGGCCCGGCCCTGGCGGCCCCGACGCCTCCGCCGGGTCCGACAGGAGTCAAGCCATGATCGCGTCCGCACCGTCCGCGGGCGGGGGTCGCCGAGCCCCGTGCCTGCTGCTGGCCATGGTGTTCGTCGCACTGGGTTGCCTGTCCGCCGCGGCCCTGCCGCCGAAGGGCGCCGCGGCGCCCGGCGTTCGCCTGCCCGACCTGGACGGCTCGATCGTGAACACCGCGGACCTGGCGCCGCGGGTCCTGGTCCTGCTGTTCGGCGAACTGGGGCACGAGGGCGTGAAGCAGGCGGCGGCGGACACGCTCGACGTGCTGGCCGACCCGCGCATCGACCGCGACGGCGTGATCCCGCTCATGATCGTCGCGCAGGACGCGGAACCCGCCGCGCTCAAGGACGAGGCGGCGCGGGGTCGGTACCCGGCCCTGATCCTGCACGACCGCAAGCGTGAGGCCTTCGGGCCGTACCGGATCCTCGTGGTGCCCAGCGTGGTGGTCATCGACGGGCACGGCAAGGTCGTGCATGCGCTGCCGGGATTCGTCCCGCGGTTCAAGGAACTGCTCTCGCTGGCCGTGCGCGTGGCGGCGGAGCAGGAGCCCTCGTCGAAGCTCGACGCGGCGCTCGACCCGTCCGGCGGGGCGCCCGCGAGCCCGAACGCCGTCCGGGCCGCGAGACTCACGCACCTGGGCGCCGAGCTGGCCCGGCACGGGCTGCTGGACCTGGCGGCGTCGCGGTACGGCGACGCGCTGGCCCTCATGCCCGAGAGCGTCGATGCCAAGCTCGGGCTCGGGTCGCTGATGCTCCGCATGGAGCGGGCCGAGGAGGCCGAGGCGCTCTTCCGCTCGGTCCTGGCGGGCGACCCGGACTCGATCGACGCGCGGCTGGGGACGGCGGAGGCCCGCCTGGGCAAGGGCCCCGAGGGGGCCAAGGAGGCGGAGGCCAAGGTGCGCGGGGTGATCGAGAAGTCCCCCGGCAACGCCCGCGCCCACTACCTCATGGGGCGGATCCGCGAGGCGACCGGGGCGGTTTCCGAGGCCATGGCGGACTACCGACGTGCCGCGGAGATACTGTTGTCGAGGTAGGGACCCATGGGACGAAGGATCAGCGCCATCCGGGAGCGGCTTCGATTCCGCCGCTGGGGCAAGTGGCTCATCGGCGGCGTCGTCGGGTTCCTCCTCATCAGCACGATCGGGGTGGAGGCCACCTCGCGCAGCTCCTTCTGCAGCAGTTGCCACGTGATGGAGCCCTACTACGCGAGCTGGAGGGCCAGCGCCCACAAGGACATCGCCTGCGTCGACTGCCACATCTCCCCGGGCGTCGACAGTTTCCTCGAGGCCAAGCTCAACGGGCTGGGGCAGGTGGTCGACGACGCGCTCAACCGCACCTCGAACAAGCCGTCGGCCTCCGTGAGCCAGCTCTCCTGCACGCGCTCGGGGTGCCACGACCTGGACACCATCGGCCGCAAGGAAGCCACGAACGGCCTCTTCAAGTTCAGGCACGACAAGCACGTCGGGGCCAGGCACCTGGGCGTGGAGATCTCCTGTGGCACGTGCCACTCGCACGTCAAGGGCGATCAGCACTTCGAGGTTAACACCTCGGTGTGCATCACCTGCCACCTCGTCGACTCGTCGGACGGGCGCGTCGAGAAGCTCGACGCCCGGCACGGCTCGATCATCCACCTCGGAGTGCGCTCGGCCCAACGCGAGAGCGTGATCCCGCGGACGCACGCGGGGCCCAACGGCGAGACGCCTCCCCCGGCCTCGTGCACTTCCTGCCACGACGCTCCCGGGAACGAGATCGTGTTCGAGGGGATCAAGTTCGACCACGCGCAGTTCCTGGCCTTCGGGGCCACGTGCGACTCCTGCCACCAGGGAGTGACCGCCACGCCCCCGCCCATCGAGGACGGGCGCTGCCTGCAGTGTCACACCTTCGGCGTGGAGAAGCGGCTCGAGACGCACGAGATGCACCGGGTCCACACGCTGGGGCGGCACAAGATCGAGTGCGCCAGTTGCCACGGGATGGTGCGGCACGGCACGGACGTGCAGACGGTCTCGCTGGAGGAGTTCGACTGCACGCGCTGCCACATCGACCAGCACTCGATCCAGCGGCGAACCTACTTCACCGGGCCGATCGGGCCGCACGTCGAGGGGACGGTGCCGAGCCACCCCATGTTCGTCGCCCACGTCGATTGCACGGGGTGCCACGTCAAACCGCGGCCCGTGGAGTCGTCGCCCGCGAGCGGCGCCCGGGTGCTGGCGGCGGCCCCCGAGGCGTGCGACAGGTGCCACCAGCCGGGGCTGGGCGAGCGGATGATCCCGCTGTGGCAGCGGGCGGCGCGATCGCTGTACGACCAGGTGGAGGCGCAGCTGGCGTCCGCCCGGGCCGAGGGCATCGATGCCGCCGGCGCCGACGAGGTCGCCAGGATGCTCGCCATGGTCAAGGCCGACGGGAGCTGGGGCGTGCACAACCCCATCCATACCCAGCAGCTGCTCGAACAGGCCCGCACGCGCCTGGCGGTGGCGCTGGCGGCCAAGAGGAAGGCGCCTTGAGGGCGTGGGTTCTCATCTCCGCCGTGGCCCTGATCGCGGGCGCCGCCCGGGCCCAGACCCGCCCCGACACCAAGGTCCTCACCTGCACGACCGCCGGGTGCCACGCCGCCGAGATCGGGCACACGTTCCTGCACGGCCCGACGGCGGTGTCGGCGTGCGACACGTGCCACGAGTACCACGACGCGGCCGCCCACACCTTCCGGCTCAAGCGGCCCGGGAAGCAGCTCTGCGAGTTCTGCCACATCGACAAGACCGGGCGCGAGGGCCCGTTCGTGCACGACCCGGTCGCCAAGGGGGAGTGCACCGCGTGCCACGACCCCCATGGGTCCGAGACGCGCCTCCTGCTCAAGAAGGCGACGACGCGCCAGATGTGCCTGGAGTGCCACCAGGAGGCGATGGGCGGCACGCACCGGCACAAGCCCGTGGACGAGGACTGTCTCCAGTGCCACAAGGCCCACACGGCGCCCCACGCCAAGCTGCTCACGATGGAGAGGCGGGCCCTGTGCCTGAGTTGCCACGAGACCCTCGGGCAGGCCATCGCCGCCTCGTCGCACCCGCACGAGCCGGCGGAGGGCGACTGCCTGCAATGCCACCGACCCCACGCCGCCGAACACCCCGGGGTCCTGTCCCAGCCGCCCAAGGACCTGTGCCTGTCGTGCCATGAGGAGGTAGGGACGGCGATGTCTTCGGCGTCGCACCCGCACTCGGCGACGAGCGATTCCCGCGCCTGCCTCAACTGCCACGCGGCCCACCAGAGCCACCACGTCAAGCAGCTGCTGCCCGACCCGGTCAAGGCGTGCCTGGAGTGCCACGCCAAGCCAGTGCAGGCCGGGGGCGGGCGCGTGGTCGCCGCCGTCGCCGAGGTCACGGACCCGCTCGCGCACAAGCACGGGCCGATCAACGACGGCGACTGCGCCGCCTGCCACGATGTGCACGGCGGGGGCCGGGGCGGGCTGCTGGCCGCGCCGTTCGAGCAGGACTTCTATCGCCAGTACGACCCGACGTCCTACGCCCTGTGCTTCACGTGCCACGACCGCGCGCTGGTGACGGCCCAGCCGGTCGCGGCGGAGACGGCGTTCCGCGACGGCGATCGGAACCTGCACGCGGTGCACGTGGCCAAGTCGCCCCAGGGGCGCAGCTGCCGCGCCTGCCACACCACCCACGCCAGCCGGCACGACAAGCTCATCGCCGACAGCGTGCAGTTCGGTCAGTGGCGGCTGCCGATCAACTTCGTGAAGACCGAGCGCGGCGGCTCGTGCGGGCCCGGGTGCCACAAGCCCGCCCAGTACGACCGCGGCCCGACCCCCGACCCGCCCCGCCCCGCCGTGCCCCGAAGGCCCGGGTAGGCGGATCGCGGCGGGAGCAGCCGACGCGCTCCCGCCCGCGCCCGGTCCTTCCCCCCAAATGACTCCGCGCCGTGCCACCGAGATCGGCTTTGCGAACTCGGTGCTTCGGCTCATGCCGGCACGCCGTTCGACCGGTTGTCGTTTCGCGCCACTGGGCGGGCGGTGGTAGACTGGCGCGCATGAATGAGGCGCGGCCGGGATCCGATGCGAAAGCACCCTCGCGGCGGGGACACCCTCCCGCCCTCTCCGCACCTCTCCCTGCTCGGAGTGAACCCGTCCGCCGGTCTTGGAATCAACCCAACCCCGCCGCGCAGACCGAGCCGATCCCGAGTACGATGCAGTCCTTGAATGGAGTCGAGCCACCCTTGACCATCGCCGCGACCAATGGAACCCAACGCACCCGAGCCGACGTGACCCGTTTCCCGGTGGCGCGGGCATACAGCGGCCCGGCGACGGAGCACACCCTGAACCTCGGCGACGCCCGCGCGCTCGACTGGATTCCCGACGAGTCGGTACACCTCGTGGTCACTTCACCCCCGTACTTCAATCTCAAGGAGTACAACAAGCATCCCGGCCAACTCGGCGACATGGACGACTACGAAGCGTTCCACGATGCGCTCGATGAGGTCTGGAAGCACTGCTATCGCGTGCTGGTGCCGGGCGGTCGCTTGGTCTGCAATGTGGGCGACGTGTGCGTGGCACGCCGCGCCAACGGCGGGCGGCATCTCGTCCTTCCCCTTCACGCGGACATTTCCGTCCGCTGCCGCCGCATCGGGTTCGATTACCTGACGCCGATCCTCTGGAACAAGATCGCCAACGCCGCGTTCGAGGCCAGCGGCAACGGGGGCGGCTTCCTCGGCAAGCCGTACGAGCCGAACGCCATCATCAAGAACGACGTCGAGTACATCCTGATGCTCCGCAAGCACGGGAAGTACCGCAATCCCACCGAGGAGCAACGGGCCACAAGCCGCCTGTCAAAGGAAGAGCAGGCCAAGTGGTTCCGGCCCATCTGGACCGATGTCAGGGGGGCAGCTACAAAGGACCACCCGGCTCCCTACCCGGTCGAACTCGCCTACCGCTTGGTGCGCATGTTCTCGTTCACCGGCGACACCGTCCTCGATCCCTTCGCGGGCACGGGAACGACGACGATCGCGGCCCTCAGGTGCGATCGCAACAGCATCGCCAACGAACTCGACCCCAAGTACCACGCGATGGCGCAGAAACGCATCCGCAAGGAACTCGAACAGGGCCGCGTTTTCGCCGAACCGCCCTCACTGGTCCTTCGTCGGTCCTGAGCGATGCCCGCGCGGAAGGCCCGCTACTTCCTGATCTTGAGTTGATCGACCAGCAGCCCGATCGCCACGCCGATCTGCTCGCCGCCCTGCGACGCGAAGCAGACCGCGTCGATGGAGCGTGACTCCAGGCGGCTCCGTACGTTCACGTGTTCGGCGGTAAACGGATAGTAGACCACCGCCGCGAAGAGCGACTTGGGGTGTTTCTTCTTGAACTTGGTCGCCTTATTGATGATCTCATCGGCCCGCTTGTGGATGTCGCGCCGGGCCTCGATCCGCTTCACGTCGATAGCGACCTCGATCTTCCCCCTCTCGGGCGCGGCGGCGTCGATCTCGAACGACTCCTCTCCAACCTCGAACCGCCGCTTCTTGAACGTGTACCGCGAGAGTGTGTTGAGCGATTCCACGATCGTCTGTTCCCAGCGTCCCTTGCGGGCGCGAATCTCCTTGTCCACGAAGAAGAACCGATCCAGTTCGCTCAGCGCCGGCACGGCCAGTTCCTGCGGGAGGAACGGCTTGAGGTACCCCGCAATGGCCGCCGCATGGGCGTCGCTCAGGCGGGGCACATAGGTGTCCACTCCCCGGATGTCCAAGTCCCGCTCGATCGCGCGGCCCGCGACGTTGCAGCACGCCATGAGGGGCTTGAGGATGCTCGGCTCGGCCTGGATCGCCGCGGCCAGGTCCAGAGCGGTCATGGCCGCGAAGTTGATGACCTCGATCTCGCGCATTTCGACGAACCTGGCGAACGCCCGGATCAGCGTGGCCCGCACCTCGACCGCCCGCGCATCGGCGTCGGTCTTCACCCATCCCATGTAGTCGGCGTGCGAGTCGTATCCCTCGGGCATCGGACAGTTCCAGTTCGTGAACGGGGAGTATGAGCGAACGGGCGGTGTGGGCATGGACGCCGCCGCCCTTGACCGCCCTCAGGTCTCCATAGAGGTGGCACAGGTCAAGGCAGGTCGGGCGTCGCGTCGGCGTCAGTACCCCTTGGGCGAGTGCACCGAGCCGTGGCATGAGAGGAAGCACTCGCCGCCGAAGCGCCCCAGGTCCCGGAACTCCAGCCGCCCGGTCACCGGGTCTGGGTGCACGATGTTGGTCGCGAAGTTGATCAGGTGGCTGTTGTGCAGCATGGATCCCTGCGACGACGCGATGCCGTGGGCGTCGTGGCAGGCGGCGCAGGGCGTGCGGTGCTCCTGGATGTGCAGGCGGTGGGTCGGGAACGACTCGTCGCTCAGGATGCTCCCGCGGTCGTGGCACTGGTAGCAGAGGGCGTAAGACGCCTGGCTCTCGGAGGTGAAATCGGCGGTCTCGTAGCGGTTGGCCAGGAGCGGGCCGAACTGCGAGCCGTGCGTCCCGCCCGGTCCCGCGCCCCCCGCGGCGCCCCCGCCGTCGGAGGCGTGGCAGTCGCTGCACCGGACCGTGGCGCCGACGTTCCAGCCCGGGAGCAGGCTGGGGGCCTCGCCCCCACGCGCGGGGGCCGTCACCGGGTGCGACGAGATCGCGGTGGCGGCGAACTCGAGGCGCGTGTTGTTCTGCGCGATCCGGCGTGGAACGGTCGGCGTGCTCCGCGACCCGTCGGCGTGGCAGCGGAAGCACACCTCGTGCTCCGCCGACGCGACCTGGACGGGCGCCCCCGACCCGCTGACGCCCGGGACGCGCCCGAAGTTGGGGTGGATGCCCGTGCCGATCGCGGCGCCCAACCCCATCGTGTGCGGGTCGTGGCAGCTCGTGCAGGTGACGTGTTCGAGGGGCGACCCCGGGGCGTCGAGCGGGCTCCGCGTGTCGTGCACGAACCGCTTGCGCATGTCCGCCGCGATGTTGGGCGCGTCGTGGTTCGAGCCGTCGTGGCACGACAGGCAGGTGTCGCCGACGGTGCGGCCGCGGAGCAGGTAGGGCCCGCTGGGGGCGGTGTGCTGCTGGTGGCACGCGACGCACTCGGCGTGGGCGGTGATGGCGGTGGTCCCGACGGCGTGGCAGGACGTGCAGAGCTCGGAGTTCGAGTTCCCCATGACCAGGAACTTGCCGAAGCGGTTGCTGTGGGCGTCGTGGCAGGTCGTGCACTGGAGTTCGCCGTTCGGGTCGAGCCGGATCGCCAGCGGCAGGGACGCCGGGGTCCTCAGGTGCGGGTCGCGGGACGCCAGCGAGGAGTCGAAGCGGAACGAGATCGGGTGGTCGTCGCGCAGGTCGGTGCCGATCCGCGAGGCTCCGGCCGGCAAGGTCACCACGCCGCCTTGCATCGCGATCTGGTCCGCGCGTGAGAGCACGGCCCCGAGCGCGATCGTGCCGTCGTGGCACGACAGGCACATCTTCGACGACCCCGTCGGCTGCCCGGGCAGCGCGTCCAGGGCCCGGCTGGTGTAGATCAGGAAGGCGTCGGGCGGGGTCGAGCGGTTCCACAGGGGCCGGATCGGGGCGGCGTTGTGCGGGGCGTGGCAGAAGATGCACACCTGGCTCTCGATCGTCGCCCGGATCGCCCCGGGGCCCGTCGCCGAGAGGTTGTGCACCGAGTCCACCACGCTCGACGGCTGAGCGCCGGCCATCGTCGCGGCGACCGCCAGCGCCGCCCCGAAGCACCCGATCCTCATGGCACGGCCTCCTCGCCCATGTACTGGAACACCTGCACGCGCCGATTGTACGAATCCGCCACCCAGATGCGCCCCGTCCCGTCGACGTGAATCCCCGTCGGCAGCCAGAACTCCCCGGGCCCCCGGCCCTCGCGCCCGAACGCCAGAAGCAGGTCGCCCTCGCCCGTGAAGACCTGCACGGCCTCGAAGTTGGCGTCCACGACGTACAGGTGACCGTCCCGATCCAGGGCCACGCCCTTGGGCTGGGCGAAGTACCCGGGCATGTCGCCCTTGTGCCCGATGAACCGGATGAACTCCAGCCCCGGACCGAACACCTGCACCCGGAAGTTGAGCGAGTCGGCGACGTACAGCCGCCCGTCGGCGTCGAAGGCGACCTGCGTGGGGAAGTTGAACCGCCCGGGGTAGTCGCCGCGCGACCCCAGCCTCCCGACCTCCGTGCCGTCCAGCGCCATCTCGACGACCTGGTGGGCCGCGGGGTCGGCGACGAAGAGGCGCTGGGTGCCGGGTCGCATGACCAGCCCGCAGGGCCTCTGGAGCACGCCCTCGCCCAGGACCCCGACCAGCGAGCCCTGGTCATCGAACAGGAACACGCGTCCGGCGCCCGAATCGGCCACCGCGACGCGGTCCGGGGGCACGAAGGCCACCGCAACGGGCCGCACGAACCCGCCGCGCTTGGGGTCCGGAGACCAGCGCTGGTGCTTCCCGCTCCGCAGGTCGAAGACGTGGAGGGCGGGCTCGCCGCCGTCGGCGATGAACACGCGGTCGCCGCCGTCGGTGCACACGCCCAGCGGCTGGGTCATGCCCACAGCGGGCCGCTTGCCGAAGACGAACCGCCCCACGGATTGCGCGGGCGTCAGCTCCGCGTCCAGGCTGTCGGTGCTGCGGATCTCGCCGAGGTACCGGATCCGGGCCCGGTCCGGGGGCTGCGGCCACACGCGCTCGCTGGCGTCCCCGTTGAAGGCGATCCCCGCGGGGCGGGTGCACGCGCCCGTCAGCACCGCCAGGGCCAGCGCGGCGAGCGTGGAGATCGGAGGCGCGGGGCGGGGCACGGCTAGAAGCTCCGGCGGAGCCCGAACTCGGCCAGTTCGGAGCGTGTCTCGGATCGTTCGCTCTCGACGAGCGTGAGCCTCACGGTGGCGTAGACGCTCGTCTGCCCGCGGCGCCAGCGGAAGCCGGCGATCTGGTCCAGCCCGTTCGAATCGCCGCCCAAGTCGTCATTCTCGTCACGGTACTCCAGCCGCAGGTGCACATCGAGGTCGCGTCCGACCCGGTGGTTCCACCTCCCGCCCAGGCGCACGAACTCGACGCGGTTGGTGGGGGTATCGTACTCGATCTCGTCGCGGCTGGCGTCGAAGCTGAGCGTGGAGCCCGGGCCCAGCCGGCGGTCGTAGAACGCCTGGAGCCGCGTGGTCCGCGAGGGGCTCACGCTGCTGTCGTGGTCCTCGCGCTCGCCCTTGAGCCGCAGCCCGCCCCGTTGATACTCCATGCCAAGGGTGAGGTCGGTCGTATCGTCGAGCACGATGAGCGAGGGGCGGTCGGAACTGAGGCCGTGGTCCCGCGTCCGGTAGATCGCGTACGCGGACAGCCCCTGCAGGCGGCCCTCCGTGACCGAGTAGCGCACGGTGATCGACCCCGCCGCGGTGTCGATGCGGTTCCCCGGCTCCGGGCCCACGTCGTAGCTCACCAGGAGCGCCTGCCCGTCGACGATGCCGCGCCCGATCACCACCCGGATCTCGGCCCGGTCGGCGGAGTATCGGACCGTGTAGTCGAACCCCTCGGTGTAGGTCGGGAACCCGCCCGTCGCGGTCACGACGATCGAGCCGGGCACGATGTTGCGGCGCGACACGACAATCGGAAAGGGGTCGTTGAAGACGTACCCCTCGTTGATCACCGAGCGCGACACGCCCTGCTCGCTGTTCTCCTGCGTGGTGAACGCCGCCCCGAGGCTCGCGCTCAGCCTCCCCCGGGGCATGCGCTTGGTGTATTGCAGCGTCCCCTGCACCGACGCCTCGGTGCTCTCGAATCCGCCCGAGGTCGTCAGGCGCTGCGCCGTGAGGGATCCCCGGCTCACCAGGCTCTCAAAGAGCGAGTGCCGGATCGACGCCGACCCCCGGGCCAGGTCCTGCTCCCGCGAGCCCCGCGCCTGCCGCTCGAGCATCAGGGCGTACTGAGACTGCAGGCGGTCGGAGTGGTTGAGGTGCAGCTGCTCGTCGAGACGGAGGATCCCCTGGTCCGCCCGCCCGCTCTCGTCGAAGTAGCGCAGGAAGGACCGCAGCTCGTGCCGTCGCTCGCCGCCGAACGTCAGCGTGTGACCGAGGAGGAGATCGGCGCGCTCGAACTCGTTGACGACCCGACCGCCCTGCGACTCGGTGACGCCGTCGAGCGTGGCGCCGACCTCCAGGCGCTGGTTGTCGGCGAGCGACACGTGGCTGTTCAGGGCGATCGAGTCCTGCTCGTAGGCGCTGTTGAACTGACCGAGCCGATCGCGCTGGTCCGATTCGTTGCGGAAGATGCGGAGGGTCGTCGGCGCGACCTCGGAGACCAGGTTCGCGATGACGCCCGTCTCACTGGTGGTGCTGGTGATCGACGTCGAGAAGTCCCGGTCGAGCAGCTGCTCGTCGCGCCGCGAGTAGACGTCCAGGGGTACGCGGCTGGCGCCCAGCAGCCGGGCGTTCAGGTCGTAGAAGTACAGGTGGTCCGTGTTGCGTTCGCTCACCTCCAGCGCCCCGCTCGTGATCCAGCGGTCCTCGCGCCCCACGCGGGCCGCGCCCGTCAGGTCCACCAGGTTCTTGTGCCCGATCGACACCTCGCCGCTCACTTCGAGCGTCTCCCGAAAGCGCGTCTCGGCGTCCTTCTGATCCGGCCCGCCCGCCTGCGTGAGCCGGTCCGACCGCTTCCGCCCGCTGAACTCGAACGCCGCGTCCAGCCGGCGTAGTTCAAACCCCTTCCACGCGGGCCCACCCTGGCCCACGATGATCGGTCCCTCGTCGGGCGGCGCGGCCCGCACCTGCCCCCGCACCATCGAGCCGCCCGCAAGCGTGGCGGCGAACGCGGCGAGGATGTGGGACACGACGGATCGCACCAAACGTCAGTTCCCCCGGGGGGCGGGCCCGCCCGCTTGCGGAACGTCCCTGCCCGTCCGCATCAGAAACGGGTGGGCGCCGCCGTGCCCGACGTGGCATTCCAGGCACGCCCGCGCCTCGTCCGCGTGCTCCGGCACGCGCGACGTGTCCAGCAGCTCCGGCGTGTGGCACTGCCCGCACAGCCGCCGGTCCGAGTCCCGCAGCAGGTGCGGGTACGCCGACTCGTGCGGGTTGTGGCACCACAGGCAGGCCCCCGCGGCGACGGGGCCGTGCATCCGCTCGAAGCCCTGCCGCGTCTGGGCGTGGCACTTGAGACAGGCGGCCGAATCACGGTTCGAGAGCCGCAGGCGCGAGGCGTGACACTCGTCGCACTTCTCCTCCGCGTAGGGGGCGTGCAGCGAGACCACCACGTACTGGTGCACGGCTCCGGTCCGCGGGTCGACCGCCGCCGCCGGCGCGTCCGGGTTCGGCACGCCGTCGAAGAAGAAGCTCAACGTCTTGTAGTTCTCCCGCGTCACCGTGCACGACGCCCACGCGGCCAGCAGCAGCATGGCGCCCCCGGCCACGCCCGCGACGGCCGCGGGTGCCGCTCTCCCGAACCGTCGACGGTGCGTGCCGTTGGTCAACGCCGGCCTCCGTGGATCAGGGCTTCGGGGGTGCGGGCGGCGGCGGCGCCCCCGGAGGGGCTCGCTCGACCGGTTCGGGCTCGCCCCCCTGCTCCTGCAGACGCAGCCTCTCGGGCGTGACCTCGCCGACCCCGGTCGATACGGTCGCGGCGGCCTTCGCCAGGTCGGCGGCGGTGTACGGGGCCCGCAGATCGCCCCGCACGTAGAGGGAGACCTTCTCCACGCCGAACTGGCTGGTCACCACCACGAACCGCCTGGGTTCGAGGCCGGGGTGGATCCGCGGCGCCTCCAGCCCGACCTCGTCGTCGCTGACGCAGATGCCCGCGGGCAGATTCAGCGCCCCAGGGAACTCGCCCACCGCCCCGAACGACATGAGCAACTGGAACTTCTCGTCGAACATCTGCACGTTCTGGAACGCCGCGTCCACCACGTACACCACCCCGTCCGCGTCGACGTCGATGTGCTTGGGCCTGGCGAAGGTCCCGGCGTAGTCGCCCATGGCCCCGAACCCCGCCAGGAAGCGCCCGTCCGGCGCGAACTTCTGCACGCGGCAGCGCATCATGTCCACGACGTACACGTTCCCTTCCCGGTCCGTCGCGACGCCCAGGGGCAGGCGGAACTGCCCGTCCTCGTCCCCCACCGTGCCGATCGACCCGACCTTTTCTCCGGAGCGGCGGTCGAAGACCTGGACGACCTGGGCGTTCATATCGGCGGCGTAGAGGCGGTCGCCGAACGCCGCCAGCGACACGGGCTTGAACTTCGGGAACCCGATCATCGACGAGTAGCGCTCGCGTTCGTCGTAGACAAGGATGGCGCCCCGCTCGTTGTCGGCGACGTAGATCGTCCCGTCGGGCGTGACCTCGACGTCGACGGGGTGGCTGAGGCGGTTCACGCCGCTCGTCCCGACCAGGCGGGTCTGCCTGGCCTTGAGGTCGAGCACCGTGAGGGCCGCCCCGCGCATGTCGCAGACGTAGATCCGGCCGCCCCGCATCGCCACGCCGTAGGGCTTGTTGATGAAGGCCTCTGCCTCCGCCTCCGGCCCGAAGACGATCCGCTCGAGCCCCGACTTCCGGGTCGGCGCCACGTCCTCGCTGCCGCTGAAGGCACGCACGAACTGGATGCGCGGCTCGTCGGGAAACACGGGCCAGAACGCGAACGTCCCGGCTGCCTCCTCGCGCTCCGCGGGGCCCTTCGCGGGGCCGGCGCACGCCCACAATCCGGCGCACGCACCCGCCGCCAAGACCCACACGAGCGACCGCACCACGCTTGGCCTGTCCATGTGCCGCCTCCAACGCGTCCGGCGCCGCGTCGTCCGGACGCCGCGTCGGATCAGCATACCCACGCCGGCGCGGCGCCACGCGGTGCGGACGGCAGGCCGCCCCGGCCCGAGCCTCCCTCCGGAGCCCGGCACCGGGGCGGTCATTCGTCGCCGACCTGCCTCAGGCAGTCACAGGGGTTGACGGGTCACTTGATGTGGCACACGAGGCACATCTGGCTCGACGCGTTGGAGATCCTCGTCATGTGCGGGTAGTTCCCTTTGTTGTGCGGGGTGTGGCAGGTGGTGCAACCGACGAGGTAGCGCGTGGTCCCCTGGTCGTCCCACGCCTTGAGCTTCAACTCGGTCGCCCCGGAACCGACTCGAGTGCCGTTGCTCGTCGTCGGGTTGAACGAACCCGCCCACCACGAAGGCACCGGATTCGGCGGGTACAGCGCATCAGTACCCACCGGGTGGTCGTTCCTCAGGTCCGTGCCGAGATTGCCCGCGGGACCGATGAAGTTCGTGCCCGTCTGCCCGCCGAAGCTGTCGAGGGCGACCGTGCCGTCGTGGCACGAGAGGCACAAGCGGCTGTCGATGTCGAAGTTGGCCGCCGCCGTGCCCGTGCCTCCGTGCATCTGGTACGTCGCCGTGGTCAGTGCGTGGTTCCACAGGCGGGGCACGTCGGCGATGGCATGGTGCGGGGTGTGGCACGGCTTGCAGATCTCGCCCCCCGACCAGCCGAATGAGCTGAAGTTGTGCCGGGAGAGGGAGATCTGGGCGTTCGCTTGGGAGCCGGCCATCGCGACCAAGGCCACCAAGCCAAGGCAGAGGGTCCTGCGGTTCATGGCTTTTCCTTTCACGTTCGGGTCTCGCGCCGGTCTCATCGAGCGGGTACACCCACGCCCAATCTGACCGTTCGGATTCGTCATGCCCATCTTGATGCAAAAACGCTACCAAGCGATCAATAAACCTCCAATCATGGAATAAACCGCGCTACGGCCCCGCGCTGCGGCCCAGTATCTGTCGCGGCTCCCATTCCTGGGAATCCGACCCCCCCAATCCCGCCCGATTCCTGAAGAGTCGCGCCCTAACGTCATTCAAACGTCGAAGCCCACGCTTGGGGGCCACTCAGGCGCGCCGTGCTGAGCGTGCCCCACTCCCGGCACGGCTCCCCGGAGACGGTCGCCCGTCGGCGGCCGCGTCCGGCCCGGATTGATCGCCGTCGCCGGTGCCCGTCGGCGATGGGTCGGACACGGCGATGGTGGCGGGTGGCCCCGGCGCCCGCGGGTCCCAGGCCGCGCCGCACTCGGGACAGGTCACGAGCCCCTCGGCATCCGGCGGCAAGGACGCCAGGTCGTACGCGCACGCCGGGCACCGCCCGCTCGCGAGGCAGTCGCACGCGAACGGATCGGCCCAGTCGTGGGCGGCCTCGCCCACCCGCACCGCGCTGGTGAGCCCAAGCAGCAGCAGGCATGCGACCAGCGGGCTGAAGAGGACCAGAGCGATCATGGCCGGCCCCACGGCGAAGGTCGACGCCGCCACCATGCCCAGGGCAACCAGGGAGCCGGCGATGAGGGCGACGGGCTTGCTCACGAGGGCCCGCCGCAGCGCACGCCGGAGCGGCGCCGGCGCGCGGAACCCCCGGTCCAGTTCGAACGCCAGGTGCGACGCGACGCGCAGGTCCACGGCGCGGCCCCGATCGTCGATGAGGCGCGGCCCGCTCATGCCAGTCTCTACGCTCGGGCGGAGCGATCGGGTCCGGGGTCTATGGTTGAGGCCGATGCGCCAGCCCGCCGAACTGAGCCCCGCCGACGCCGACCTGGCCTCCGCGGCGGCGGAGCGGGTGGTGACCACGCACCGCCGACTGGCCGAGTTCCTCAAGGCGGGCCTGACGCTGGCCCGGATCGACGCGTTTATCGCCATTCAACTCGCGGACCTGGGGTGCCGGAGCTGCTTCCTGGGCTACCGCGTCCCCAAGAGCCCGCCCTTCCCCTCGCACGCCTGCCTGTCGCTCAACGAGTGCATCGTGCACGGGACGGCGGGTTATCACACCGCCCCCATCGTGCCGGGCGACCTGCTCAAGATCGACGTGGGGGTGGTCTACCGGGGCTGGATCGGCGACGCCGCCTGGACCTACTCCTTCGGCGAGCCCACGCCCGAGGTCCGGCGCCTCATGGACGTGGGAAAGGAGTCGCTGCGGCGCGGCGTGCTCGAACTCCGCCCCGGCAACACCTACATCCAATGGGCACGGACGGTGCAGGGGTATGCCGAGGGCGAGTGCGGCTTCCACCTGGCCCGCGGGCTGGGCGGGCACGGGTACGGAAGGCACCTCCACACGCCGCCGTACATCTCCAACGTCGTGCCGACCTGGCCCGGAGAGTGGCCCGATGCGCACGCTCCCTGCGAGCCGGGCACGCTGGTCGCCGTGGAGCCCATGATCGCGATCGGCACGGGAAAGACGGTGCAGGCCGCCCGCGAGTGGCCCATCCGCACGGCGGACGGATCGATGAGCGTGCACTATGAGCACGACGTGCTGATCACGGACCGGGGCCCGCGGATCCTGACCCATGGGCTCGAGGACCTGCCCGACGTCATGGCGGGCTGATCCGCCCTCGCGAGCAGACCGCCCGCCCTTCAGAGCCGACGGCGCAAGCCGACGGACGGACGCCCCCGGCCCCCCTTCCAACCGCGTGCGCGGGTCGGCTCTGAACGCGGGCACTATGCTCCGGCCCATGGGACGCATCGACGACATCTTCTCGGCGGCGAGGGCGGAGGGGCGCAAGCTGCTGATGCCGTTCATCGTGGGCGGCTTCCCCACGCCGGGCTCGACCGGCCCCTTGCTGCGGGCGCTCGCGGGCGCGGGGGCGGGCATCGTCGAGGTCGGCATCCCCTTCTCCGACCCCATCGCCGACGGGCCCGTGATCGCCCAGGCCATGCACCAGGCCCTCGAGCGCGGGGCCACCCCGGCGTCGGTCTTCAACGAGGTCGCGGCCGTGCGCGCGGAACTCTCCATCGGGCTGGTGGCGATGGTGAGCGCGTCGATCGTCGGACGCATGGGGGGCCCGGACGGGTTCGCGGAACGGGCGGCCTCCTCGGGGTTCGACGGGCTGATCGTCCCCGACGCGCCGCTGGAAGAGAGCGAGCGGCTGCGTGCGGCGTGCCAGGCCTCGGGGCTGTGCCTTGGCTTGCTCGTGGCCCCCACCACGCCCCCGGCCCGGGCCGACCGCATCGCCGCCGCGAGCAGCGGTTTCGTCTATCTCCTGGCGCGCACCGGGATTACGGGCGACCGGGGCTCGGTGCCGGACGTCGCCCCGAGGGTCGCCCGCCTCCGCGAGAGCACGCCCCTGCCCATCGCCTGCGGCTTCGGGATCGCCCGCCCGGAGCAGGTCCGGCAGGTGGTGCGGGAGGGCGGGGCGGACGCGGCGATCGTGGGCAGCGCCCTGGTGCGCCGGATCGCCGACGCCGCCGAGCAGGGGCGGGACGTGCCGGGCGAGGCGGCGTCGCTCGTGCACGAACTGGGTTCGGGGCTGGCCTGACGCGATGGTTCGGGGGCGGCGGCTTGAAAGGGCGCGGCGGGGGGGCACAATTGCCCGATCGCCCGGGCCCGGCCCGGGAGTGCCGCATGCCCCGCCGACCGGACCGGCGCGAACGATGGAGCGATCCAGCCGCCGGACGGACCGCACGCGATCAGGAGGACGACGCCGTGACCCAGGCCACCACCCGCCCCGAGCGCTCGCACACGACCCCGACCGAGCCGCCGGCCCAGTCCAACGGGTACGCCGCGCCGACGCGGCCGGTGACGGAGTTCTACGGGAGCGACGTCTTCACCGAGCGGGTCATGCGCCAGCGCCTGCCCAAGGACGTCTTCCGCAAGGTGATGAGCGCGATCAACCACGGCGAGCAGCTCGACCACGACCTGGCCGACGTCATCGCCTCGGCGATGAAGGACTGGTCCATCGAGCGCGGCGCCACCCACTACACCCACTGGTTCCAGCCGCTGACCGGGCTGACCGCCGAGAAGCACGACTCGTTCGTGATGCCCGACGGGCAGGGCGGGGCCATCAGCGAGTTCACCGGGTCGGCCCTGGTCCAGGGCGAGCCCGACGCCAGCAGCTTCCCCTCGGGCGGGCTGCGGGCGACGTTCGAGGCCCGCGGCTACACGGCGTGGGACTGCACCAGCCCGGTCTTCATCAGCCGCGAGGGCAACACCGCGACGCTGTGCATCCCCACGGTCTTCGTGGGCTGGACGGGCGTGGCCCTCGACCACAAGACGCCCCTGCTCCGCTCCATGGACGCGATCAGCGAGCAGGCGATGCGCCTGCTCAAGATCTTCGGGGCCGACCAGGGCGTGACGCGGGTCGTCGCCACGTGCGGGCCCGAGCAGGAGTACTTCCTGATCGACCGCGAGCACTTCTTCGCCAGGGCCGATCTTCTCGCCTGCGACCGCACGCTCTTCGGCGCCAAGCCCGCCAAGCACCAGCAGCTCGAGGACCACTACTTCGGGTCGATCCCGGCCCGGGTGATGGCGTTCATGACGGAGGTGGAGCGCGAGCTCTACCGCCTGGGCGTGCCCATCAAGACGCGGCACAACGAGGTCGCCCCGTGCCAGTTCGAGGTGGCCCCGCTCTACGAGACCGCCAACATCGCCTGCGACCACCAGATGCTGACGATGGAGGCGCTCAACCGCGTCGCGCGCCGGCACGGGATGCACTGCATCCTGCACGAGAAGCCCTTCGCGGGGATCAACGGGTCGGGCAAGCACGTGAACTGGTCGCTGGCGACCAACACGGGCATGAACTTCCTGGACCCCCGCGACGAGACGCACACCAACATGCAGTTCCTCGTCACGCTCTGCGCCGTGCTCCGCGCCATCGACCTGCACGCGGACCTGCTGCGGGGCGCGGTGGCGACGGCGTCCAACGACCACCGCCTCGGCGCCAACGAGGCCCCCCCCGCGATCATGAGCGTCTTCCTGGGCGACATGCTCACCGACATCGTGTCGCAGCTGGAGAGCGGCGCCCCCAAGAGCACGATGAAGGGCACCAGGCTGGACCTGGGGGCCCGCACCCTCCCCCAGA
This sequence comes from Phycisphaerae bacterium, assembly GCA_016873295.1. Taxonomy (GTDB): domain Bacteria; phylum Planctomycetota; class Phycisphaerae; order Phycisphaerales; family UBA1924; genus VGXM01. The sequence continues at coordinate 10,734 of VGXM01000003.1, read as the reverse complement.
TCCCGCGGCACACGGGCGACCGCAACCGCACCAGCCCCTTCGCCTTCACGGGCAACAAGTTCGAGTTCCGCGCCGTCGGGTCCACCGCCGCCGTCGCCTGGCCCGTCACCGTCCTCAACGCCATCGTCGCCGACAGCCTCGACCACCTCTGCACCGAGATCGAGAAGGCGATGGGCAAGGGCAAGGGCGACGAGGCCAGGCTCCAGTCGGTGGTCAAGACGATCCTGCAGAAGGTCGTCAAGCAGCACAAGCGGATCATCTTCAACGGCGACGGGTACACCAAGGCCTGGCAGCAGGAGGCCGCCAGGCGCGGGCTGCCCAACTTCCGCGAGAGCGTCTCGGCCCTGGCGTGCCTGACGAACAGGAAGAACGTCGACCTGTTCGTCCGCTTCAAGATCCTCACCAAGGACGAGATCGAGAGCCGGGCCCACATCTACGTCGAGAAGTACGTCAAGCAGGTGCAGATCGAGGCCGAGACCGCCCTGCTCATGGCCCGCACCCAGATCCTGCCCGCCGCGATCCGCGCCCAGACCGAGCTGGCCGAGGCCGTCGCCGCCACCGAGGCCGCGGACGTGTCGGCCCAGGACCTGCGGAGCGAGCTGGACGATTTCGCCGGACTGGTCTCCAGGTTCCGCGCCGCCATCGACGCGCTGGAGACCCACGCCGAGCACGAGTCGGGCGACCCGCGCGAGCACGCCCAGCACATCCGCGACAAGATGCGCCCGGCCATGGCCGACCTGCGCGAGCTGGGCGACCAGCTCGAGATGCGCGTCCCGGCGGACCTCTGGCCCATCCCCACCTACCGCCAGATGCTCGTCATCAAGTAGGCACGGAGCGCCGAGAGCGAACCCAAGGGGACCGCGAGGCCGGCCCGCTGCCTCGATGCCTCGATGCCTTTCCGCCGTACCCTTCCGCCGTCGGCCCCGTAGCTCAGCGGTCAGAGTAGGCGACTCATAATCGTTTGGTCCCCGGTTCGAATCCGGGCGGGGCCACTCACTCGGCGAACATGGCCTCGACGAAGGCCTCGGGGTCGAAGGGCTGGATGTCGTCGGGGGTCTCTCCCACGCCGATGAACTTGACGGGGATGTTCGTGGCTTCCTTGATGGCGACGACGACGCCGCCCTTGGCCGTGCCGTCGAGCTTGGCCAGGAAGATGCCGGTGACGCCCGCGGCCCTGGTGAACTCCTCCGCCTGGCGCAGGGCGTTCTGACCCAGCGTCGCGTCGAGCACCAGCAACACCTCGTGGGGCCCGCCCGCGATCTGCTTGGCCACCACCGAGCGGATCTTGGTGAGCTGACGCATGAGCGAGTCCTGGGTGTGCAGGCGCCCGGCGGTGTCGAGGATGAGCACGTCGGCGTGGCGGGCCCTGGCCGCGGCGCACGCGTCGAACGCCACCGCCGCCGGGTCGCCCCCCTGCTGCCCTTTCACCACCTCGACCCCCAGGCGCTCCGACCAGACCTCCAGCTGACGCACGGCCCCGGCCCTGAAGGTGTCGCAGGCCCCCAGCACCACGCTCTTGCCGCCCTTGCGCAGGGCCGAGCAGAGCTTGGCGATGCTCGTGGTCTTGCCCGCGCCGTTGACGCCGGTCACCAGGATCACGGTCGGGCCCCGCGGGGCGGAGGCCAGCTCGCGGTCCTGCTCGGGCCACAGCCGCTTGAGTTCGCCCTTGAGGTACGCGAGCACATGGTCGCCCGAGTCGATCCGCCCCGCCTTGAAATCGGCGCGGATGGAGTCGATCCATCGGGCGGTGGTCTTGACGCCCACGTCGGCCTCGATCAGTCGGCGTTCCAGTTGCAGGATCAGCCCCTCGTCCAGCCTCTTGCCCAGCAGCAGGGAGCGCACGGACGCGACGAAGACCTCGCGGGTCTTCTCCAGCCCCTGGCGGACCTTGGACGCGATGGACCTGAACAGCCCCATGTCTACGCCCCGCCGATCAGACGCTGGTAGACCTTGTCGAGCAGCGCGTTCACGAACGCGGGCGACCTGTCGGTGCTGAACTCCTTGGCCAGCTCCACCGCGGCGTCGATGGTCCGCGGGCCGACGGACGGATCGCATTCCAGCAGGTAGTGGGACAGCCGGAGGATGGCCCGGTCGACCGCGGCCTGGCGGTGCACGGGCCAGTCGGGCGCGAGCGCCTGGAACTCGACGTCCGACGCCGCGCGGGACGCGAACGCCCCGCGGGCCATGTCGAAGGCCCGCTGCCGCTCGGCGTGGGTGAAGCCCTCCTCGGCGTCGAGCAGGACGCGGATGGCATCGGCGTCGCCCTCGCCCCGGGCGTCGAACTGGAAGAGCGTCTGGAAGGCCAGGCGCCGGACGTCGCGCTCGCCCGCCATCAGCGCCGCCCCCCCGCCTTGTCGCGCCGCGCGCTCAGCCGCACGCCCCGCCCCGCGCCCAGTCCGCGCAGGGCCGCGATCGTGTCGAGGAGGGCGGCCATGGCCTCCTCGCCCTTGTTGCCCTTCGCCCCCCCCGCCCGGGCCCGGGCCTGGCGGGGCGTGTCCACCGTGAGCACGCCGAACGACACCGGCACGCCCGTGCGCAGCGTGACGTGGGCGAGCCCGCCGGCGACCGCGTCGGCGATCACGCGGTCGTGGATCGTGTCCCCCTTGATCAGGCAGCCCAGGGCCACGACGCCGGCGAAACGCCCGGTCCGGGCCGCCGCCAGGCACCCGGCGACGAGCTCGAAGGAGCCCGGGACCTCGACCACGACCGGCTCCGGCCCGCCGCGGCGCGCCGACTCCCGCCTCGCCCCGTCGAGCAGGGCCGAGGTGACGGAGTGGTTGTACCGGCTGACCACGACCGCGACGGGCGGCGTGTGGGTGCGGGCGGTCCTGGGGGCGCGCCGGGGCATGGGCCGGGATGGTAGAGCGCGGGGCCCGCTCAGTTGAGCTTGAGAGCGAAGAACATGGCGGTGAAGACCAGGTCGGCGATGATGACGGCGACGACGCACTGGACCACCGTGCCCGTGGTGGCCCGCCCCACCCCCGCCGCCCCGCCGCTGGTCTTCAGCCCGTTCCCGCACGCGATGAGCCCGATGAGGAGACCGAAGATGGCGGCCTTGCCCACGCCGGTCAGGAAATCGACCACCTTGGCCTGGTCGAGCGTGTTCTCGACGTAGGTGGCGTAGGGGATGCCGAGGGTGGTGATGGAGATCGCCATGGCCGACGAGATCGCGACGAGGTTGGCGATGACCGCCAGGGACATCATGCTCAGGCACGCCGCGATCACCCGCGGGACGACGAGGAACCGGATCGGGTTGAGGGCATGCGCTTCGAGGGCCTCGATCTCCTCGCTGACGGCCATGGTGCCGATCTCGGCGGCGATGGAGGCGCCGGCGAACCCGGTGAGCACGATCGCTCCCATGAGCGGGCCCAGCTCGCGCAGCACCGCCACCCCGATGATGTTGGCCACCAGGTCCTTGCGCCCGAAGTCGTCGAGCGGGGGCGAGAGCTGGAGCGCCAGGATGAACCCCACGCACGCCGAGACCAGCGACACGATGAAGATGCTCCGCACGCCGATCCGCACGATCTGCGAGACGATGGCCGGGCGCCCGATGCGGACCTTGCGGCGCGTGAACGAGCGGACGATCCAGCGCCCGGCCTCGCCCAGGAGCAGCACCATCGACCCGATGTGCGCGATCAGCCCCGTGGCCCGGGCCCCGATGAACCCCAGCACCAGGAGCGGCGCCCGCCCCACCCACGACCATCCTCGCCGAGCCGTGCTGGGTTCGCTCGTGGAGTCCATCGCTCTCCCGCGCCGGATCACCGGGCGATCGCGGCGTTGCGGTCCGGCGCGATCTCGAAGACGCGCGTGAGCCTCGCGATGTCGAACACCGCCGACACGCGCTCCGTCAGCCCCGCCAGCACCAGGCGCGTCTTGTTCTTCTTCGCCAGTTGCAGGGCCTCAACCAGCGTCGCCACGCCCGGCGTGTTCATGTACGCCACCCGCGACAGATCGACGATCAGCTTGGCCGGCCTCCCCTCGCTCACGCGCCGCAGCGCTTCGCGGAAGACCGGGGCCTCGGAGTAGTCGATCTCGCCGCTGGGCGTGACCACCACGGTGCCGGCGGCGTCCTTCAGTTGCTCCACGCGGATGTCGAGTGGGGCTGGGCTCACGCGGCCGACCCCGGGCTCGCCGCGCCCCGCCCGCCGCAGCCCCCGCGGTCACCGCCCGGGCCCAGGCCCCTGTCCCCGATCCCGGCCCGCTTTTCCATCGTCAAACGCATCCCCACCTCCGGAAGTCGCTCGTACACCACGCTGTCCATCACCTCGCGGATGATGTGGACCCCCAGACCGCCGGGGCGGATGTCCGCCAGGTCGCGGCCCTTGATCGCCTCGGGCTCCACCTGGCGGCCCCGGTCCTCGATCACCACGCGCAGCCCCTCGGCACGCTCCGCCGGCCCGATCGGGGTCAGCTCCACGACGATCGGCTGGTCCTTGCGACGGTCGTAGCCGTGCCGGATCACGTTGCACAGGGCCTCGTCCAGGGCCAGGGCGATCTGTGCCGCGGCCGGCTCGCCCAGGCCAAGCCGCCTGGCCACGCTCGAGACCATGTCGCGCACGCCGCACAGATAGAGCGGGTTGCTCTGAAGCTCGATTCGGACGTGTGCCGGCGTGCTCAACGGGGCTCTCCCTGCTCCGCTTCCCAGGCCATCCAGCGCTCCACCGCCCTCCGCCGGTCGCCCTCGGGCGCCGCATGATCGTACCCGAGCGTCTGCCCGGTGATCCGCTCCAGGGCGCGGATCGCGACCAGGCGGGCCGCCGGGTCGTCGCTGTCGAGCATCGAGATGAGGGGGCGGCTCGCCGACCGGTCGCCCCGCTCAGCCGCCCGCACCGCCGCCTCGATCCGGCGACCCGGCTCCGGCGAGTCAAACCCCTGCGGCGCCGGCCCGAAGCACCCGGCAAGCCAGGCGACGGGCACCAGAAGAACGGCGGGGTGGGCACGCCTCACGACCGGCATCGTACTTACCATCGGCTTCCTCCGCCCGGGGAGCGCACTCCCCGGGCCCGTCGGGAGCGAACCCGCCGATGAACGTCACCCACGACGAAGTGGTCCCGATCCTCGACTTCGGCTCCCAGACCGCCCAGCTCATCGCCCGGCGCGTCCGCGACGCCGGCGTGTTCTCGCTCCTCGTCGCCCCCGACATCTCCGCCCAGCGGCTCGCCGACATGAAGCCCAAGGGGATCATCCTCTCGGGCGGGCCGGCCAGCGTCTACGACCCCGGCGCCCCCCGCTGCGACCCCCGCATCTTCGATCTGGGGATCCCCGTGCTGGGGATCTGCTACGGCATGCAGCTGGCGGCCCAGGTCTTCGGCGCTACCGTCAAGCGGGCCCAGCACCGCGAGTTCGGAAGGGCCGCCCTCCACCTGGCCGACCGCGCCGACCTCTTCCACGCCGTCCCCGACAAGACCACCGTCTGGATGAGCCACGGCGACCAGGTGACCGACCTCGAGGAGGCCTCGCTGTCCGCGACGGCGTCGACGCCCACCTGCCCCTTCGCCGCCGTCAGGAGCACCAACCCACGCCGACGCTTCTGGGGCGTCCAGTTCCACCCCGAGCTGACCCACACCCCCCACGGGCCGGACATGCTCCGGGCCTTCCTCTTCGAGATCTGCGGCTGCGCGGGCACCTGGAAGATGGCCGACTACGCCGAGCACGCCGCCGGCGCCATCCGCCGGAAGGTCGGCAACGCCCACGTCATCTGCGGGCTGTCGGGGGGCGTGGACTCCTCGGTCACCGCCGCTCTCATCCACAAGGCCATCGCCGACCAGCTCACCTGCGTCTTCGTCGACACGGGACTGCTCCGCAAGAGCGAGCGCGAACTGGTCGAGTCCACCTTCCGCGACCACTTCCGCCTCGACCTGCGCGTCATCGACGCGGGGGCCGACTTCCTGGCCGACCTGGCCGGGGTCGTCGATCCGCAGGAGAAGCGGCGACGGATCGGGCACCGGTTCATCGACGCGTTCAGGAAGGCCGCCGCCTCCATCCCCGACGCCCCCTTCCTCGCCCAGGGCACGCTCTACCCCGACGTGATCGAGAGCGGGCACGGCTACGCGGGACAGTCCGCCGGCATCAAGCTCCACCACAACGTCGGGGGCCTCCCCAAGGACCTCGGGTTCGACCTCGTCGAGCCCCTCCGCGAGCTCTTCAAGGACGAGGTGCGCCGCCTCGGGCAGGTGCTGGGCCTGCCGGAGCACCTGGTCTGGCGCCATCCCTTCCCGGGCCCGGGCCTGGCCGTGCGCGTGCTGGGCGAGGTGACGCGCGAGCGCCTCGCCATCCTCCGCGATTGCGACGAGATCTTCCTCGAGGAGATCGTCAGCCACGGGCTCTACCGCGCCATCAGCCAGGCCTTCGCGGTCCTGCTCCCCGTCCAGAGCGTGGGGGTCATGGGCGACGAACGGACCTACGACGCCGTCATCGCCCTGCGGGCCGTCGAGACCGACGACTTCATGAGCGCCGACTGGTGCCGCCTCCCCCACGCCCTGCTCGACACGGTCTCGCGCCGCATCATCAACGAGGTCCGCGGCGTCAACCGAGTGGTCTACGACGTCTCCAGCAAGCCCCCCGCGACCATCGAGTGGGAATAGCGGGCCTCACACCGCCCGCATCCGCACGCACACGCCCGGGATGGAACCCCGCGAATCCCGGGATCGCCCGTCCCCGCGCCCTACCCCTCGATCGCCCGCGCCAACCTCCGGGCCCAATCGCGCCAGGTCGCCGGGCAGTCGCGGCACACCGCGGGCGCCTCCCCGTTCGGGAGCGCCGCGTGGGCCTGTTCCACCGACACGAACGGGGGCACCGATCCCGTCCCGCGCGACAGCCACGACGACCACAGCGAAGGCACCCCCGCACGCACCGCCACGCGACGGCTGTACCCGCTCGATTCCCCGAGGAACAACGCACGCCCCAGGTCGACGACCGATCGCGCCTCGTCGGCGATCGCCTCCGCGTCCGACACGCCCTCCGCCCGCCGCAGCAGGTGGGTCAGGCCGTACAGCTCGATCCAGAGCTGCCCGAAGCGGTCGACCAGCACGTCGTCGGCCCCGAACCGCCCGTGGACCAGCCCCGAGGCGTGCGCGGCGGCGCAGGCCTCCGTCAACTGCCCCACCGCCCGGGCCGCCTCCGGCACCGGCAGACGCCCGCCCTTGGCCTCAACCAACTGCGACAGCGTCACCAGCCCATCGTGGTGCCCCGTGTAGTCCGTCACCACGCACGGGGTCTGCATGCCGTCAACGCCGACCTGGAGCATCGGAAGCAGGTGGGCATGCCGGGCGGCGCTGATCCGGGCGATGGCCCTGAGCGCCCGCCGCCCGCCCATGCGCCCACGGAACGAGACCAGCCGGTACACCGTGCAACTCGTCCCGCTCCGGGGGTCGAACGCCAGCCAACGCTCGCCCACGGCGTGCGGCCCCAGCTCGCGGACGTACCGGTACGCCCCGAACTCGGCACCCCGGGTCCCCGGTGCCGCGCCCACGCGAGAGCGGGGAGAAGCCGGCGCCCCCCCGACCACTGCCTTGTCCGCCTTCGCGGACGTCGCCATCTGGGAAACCATGGAACGACCTGTCGTGTCGGTGCCGGGCCAACCTGGCTCCAGCGACACCGCCACCGGTTCTGTCGGCTACCAGAGTAGCACGCCTTCAAGTCTGCCGCTGATCGGGTTACGTTCGTGTCTGAGCGGGGAGCCGCCTCCCATGTCCGCAGGCCACTTGCGGACTTCCGGATGGCCGGAGGTATACTCGTGAAGGGGCCACGACCTGTTTTTTGGCTTTTGTCCGGGTCGCGGCCCCGATCTCAGCCCCTGGAGGCCACCATGACCACCGCGACCCCCGCCCCCGCCTCGCTCGGCACCAAGCCCGGCGATCCCCTCCAACTGATCGACGTGGACCACGTGCAGTTCTACGTGGGCAACGCCAAGCAGGCCGCGTTCTTCTACGCCCACTGCTTCGGGTTCCAGATCGAGCAGGTGGGCGACCTCACCACGGGCTACCGCGACGCGTCCCACTACCTCCTCACCCAGGGCAACATCCGCTTCATCCTCACCAGCGGGCTCTCCGCCAACCACCCCGCGGCGATGGAGGTCGCCATGTTCGGCGACGGCGTCAAGGACGTCGCCTTCACCGTCTTCGACGCCGAGAAGGCCTGGGAAGCCGCGGTCCGCAACGGGGCGGAGTCGGCCTACGAGCCCCGCGTCTTCAAGGACGACCACGGCACGGTCACCATGGCCGGCATCAAGACCTACGGACGCGTCGTCCACTCCTTCGTCAGCCGCACCGGCGCCTACGACCTCGCCAAGGTCAAGCAGGGCGGGCTCTTCAAGCCCCGCTTTCGGCGCATGGAGGGGGGCGCGGGCAACGCCGCCGTCCTCTCCATCAACGAGCACAACCGCAAGAACCCCTGCGGGCTCAAGTACGTCGACCACCTGGTCGGCAACGTCGAGCTCGGCAAGATGAACCCCTGGGTCGCCTTCTACGAGAACGTCCTCGGGTTCACCATGTTCAAGCACTTCGACGACAAGGACATCGCCACCGACTATTCCGCCCTCATGTCCAAGGTCATGGCCAGCGGCAACAACCTCATCAAGATGCCCATCAACGAGCCCGCCCCGGGCAAGAAGAAGAGCCAGGTGCAGGAATACCTCGACTGGCACCAGAACACGCCCGGCGTCCAGCACCTCGCCCTCCGCACCGACGACGAACTGCACTCCATCGCCGCCCTGCGCTCCCGCGGCGTCGACTTCCTCACCCTCCCCGACGCCTACTACGAGAAGGTGTGGGACCGCGTCAACGCCATGCTCACGCGGCACGGGCACGAGCCGGTGAAGGAGAACCACGAGAAGATCCGCGACCTGGGCATCCTGGTCGACGCCGACGACGAGGGCTACCTGCTCCAGCTCTTCACCAAGCCCCTGCAGGACCGCCCCACGCTCTTCTTCGAGATCATCTGCCGGCGCGGCAGCCAGTCCTTCGGCAAGGGCAACTTCAAGGCCCTCTTCGAGGCCCTCGAACTCGAGCAGGCGCGGCGCGGGAACCTGTGACGTGATCACTCCGCGATGACCCTCGAACGACTCCGCGAGGCCATGCATGCCTGGCCATTCCAGGCGTTCACCATCGTCATGGGCGGTGGTTCGCGATGCCGTGCCACTCATCCCGGGATGATCGCCTTCAGCCCCAGGGGCCCGAGGATCGTCCCGGTCGCCCATGCCCCGGGGCGCCACGCCGCCCTCGACCTCCCGCTCATGACCGCCCCCGAGTTCGGCAATGAGAAGGCGCGCCGACGGAGGGTCTCGTGAACGGCGAGACCGAGCCCGCCACAAGGAGGCCCGGTGCCCCCGCCGAAGCCGCCGAGTTCCTGCGGATGCTCGCCACCGAGTTTGCGCACGAGATCGGGCAGTGCGATCGCCTCAAGGCGTGGACCGACAACCCGGCGCTCATCGGCGCTCATGCGGAGGCCGTGGTGCGCATGTTCATCGCGCGCACGGTGGCGCCGCTGCGGTGCCTCAGCGGGTCGATCGTGTGGGAGGAGCGCTGCAAGCCCGATCATGAGTGGCCCGAGCTTGACGTCATGCTCGCGTGGACCGGCCCTGCCCCGACGCTGTTCGAGGTCGGCGGTTTCGGGCTTGTCCCTCGCGACTCGTGCGTCGGCGTCCTGGAGGTGAAGCGGAGCACCTACTCCGGCAGTGCCGAGAAGGTCCTGGAGAAGCAACGTGCGCTCGACGGCGCGTTCGCGAACCTCGACGGCAGCACCAGGCAAGCCCAGCCGAAGCGCTTCCTGGGCGTCTACTGCATCGAGGACGGACCTCAGTCCGCCGAGTCGCGGCTTCTGAAGACAGGCGATGCCGTCAGTCTGCTTCTGAAGAAGGAGGATGGATACGAGGCGAACGCTCGTGGGATCTGGGAGCTCCTGCGGTTCCTTGTGACGCTCCGCACGCGCGCCTTGCTGACCTCCCACAGCCCCAACGTCGAGCTTCTGAAACCGCGTCCGCCGGGGGTGGGTGCCGACCAGTCCGTTTCACCATCAACGAATGAGACGACCTCCACCCGCCTCACCCCCCACCAGCCTTGATCGGCCCGCTCGCACGGGTCACGGGCGAGGCGCCCGATGACCCGTGGGACCCGGCTTGTGAACCGGCTTCCGGTGCCGTAGTCTTCGCCCTCGATGCCCGCCCCCGCGCCAGCCCGGGTTCGACTGCGCGCCGCCGCCGCGCTCCTGCTCCTGTGCGGGCCGGCGGGCGGGGTCGCGGCCCAGCCCGCCGAGCCTCCCATCACCGGAAAGGACTTCGCGGGAGTGGCCTTCCCGATCGCGCCGGTCGGGGGGTCGATCCGGCTCGTTGCGCGGCGGGCCTGGTCGTGGGGCGAGGGCGACGGCACGACGCGCCTGGTCCTCGAAGGGGACGTGCGCGTCGAGATCGCGGGGAACGCGTTCCAGGCCTCGCGGGCGGCGGTCTGGATGCGGCGCCTGGATTCGTCGGCCCGCTGGCAGGTCTTTGCCTACCTCGAGGACGTGCGCACGCCCATGGGCGAGGCGGGGACCTCCGTGCGGGCCGCGGCCCTGCCCGTCCGGGGCGTCGTTGATGCCTCCGACGTCGCCCTGCGGGTCGACCTGCTGGAGCCCTCCGCCCCGGCGCGGGGCGAGCCGGCCCAGGTCGCGCTCCGGGGCGAAGCGGCCCTGCGCGAGGCGTTGCGCGAGGCCGCGGGCCTGCCCGCGGTCAAGGCGGAGGCGGTGGTGCCGAGCATCGCG
>VGXM01000002.1 GCA_016873295.1 Phycisphaerae bacterium | reverse complement strand
TCCGCCTCACGGAGCTTCCGAACCACCTCGTCCGTCCTGTGACGCTTCCGCTTCATCGAGAACCTCCTGGGTACCTTGTACCCGAAAGCTCTCACTCAACCCGGATCAGATTCCCCAAGGCAGGTCACGTCGACAGTTGAAGAGAAGGCTTGCTGGGAGGTCTCCGGCAGTGCTTCCCTGGAGGGGAAGACCGGCCTTCTCCGTCGGGTGTCTGAGTCCATCAAGCCGTCGATCACGAGTGGCGGCAGTTTGTCGGGCTGCACAACCTTCACGAACTCCCGCGTGTACACGTTCCATTCCCGGCCCTGTTGGGTGGTGTTCGCGCGCGAGACCAACACGAAGAGGATCGGCAGCGGGCGCATCCTCGAGGGCAAGACCTGCGAGTTCTGGGTCCAGGAGCGGATCAGCCGGCCCGGCGAGCCGCCGCAGTACATCTGGGTGCGAGACTGCGGAACCACCAGGTGCGAACCGGCCCAGGCCACGGCCAATGTGGTCGCGGTTGTGGAGTTCAGGCTCCAACTCCCGCCCGATCTGTGCAGTTATCCCTGTGCCGGGCCCTGCCCTCTCCCCAATCCGGCGGATGAATACGGCAACAAGCGCAACCTGCCCGCGTGCCGGCCGCTTCCGCCGTGCGACATTCTGTCGCCGGGTCAGTTACCATGCTGCGGGAGCATCGTCCCGCCTTGACCGGTTCGGGTCGGCAACAGCCCGGGGAGGGTTCGCGGTCCAACTTGTCGGAGGTGAACCATGAAGTTCAAACGATCGACACGCGTGATGGGCGGTCTGGGTGTCCTCGGCGTGGTCGCGTCGGTCGTTGTCGTGGGCGTGACGGTGTCGCGCCCCGGCGCAGCCCGCGCGAAGGACGCGGCCCGCGCCTCGGACATCGTCACCGAGCTTGAACACATGGCCGTCCGATTTCACGGGATGCCCCGGGGGGTTCGCGGGCCGAGCGATGCCGAGGTGCGGGCCGCCGCCGACGCCGCGATCATGGGACAGGCCCGGGGCACGCGGGGCTGGTCGACACTGCTCCTGGCCTGCGCCGACAAGGCCGGGTACCTCCCGTGCGCGGACCAGGGCGCGGCGTGGCTGGGGCTGGTCGCGGCGGGCGGTGAGTCGCCCCGGGACCGACTCGAAGGGTGGAAGCGTCTGGGCTGGGCCCGCAGTCACTCCGGCGACGTCGCCGGGGCGATCGTGGCGTTCGAGCGTGCGCTGGCGATGTTCGGCGGGACCGACGGCCTGAGGCCCTCCGACCACGCGATGACGTACGCCTCGATCAGCAACGGGCTGGCGAATCGGCTGGGCGCGGTCGGGCAGCATCAGCGGGCCCGCGAGGTCCACGAGGCCGGGCTCGCCGTCGCCGCGGCGTCGGGGCCCGATGACATGATGGTCGGGAGCATGCGTCGCAACCACGCTTCGCTGTTGATGAGGGTGGGGGAGCCGCTCGCGGCCGCCGCGCAACTCCGCCTCGTGGTGGCGCGGCGCCCCGCGTCCGCCCAGGAGTGGCCCGACTGGCTGCGGGAGCACGTCCGTCTGGCTCAGTTGCTCGAGCTCGGGGGAGAGCAACAGGCGGGGATCGAGGCGCTGCGGGGGGCCTGGGAAGAAGAGGAGGGGCGAGGCTTCCCCGAATCGGCGGACGTCGGCTGGCAGCTCTGCGAGCAGTACAGTCGCGCCGGCAGGGCGGCGGAGTCGCTCAACACCGCCGCGCAGGTCTGCGACCTCATCCTGGCCCGGCGGGCCGAATGGCTCGCCGCCTCGGGCGAGCAGGGAGCCGGCATGGCGGGCCGGAACGTCAACGATGCGCTCAGGACCATGGCGTCGAGGTTGCAGGGCACGGGCGAGATGCACGGTCGCCCCGAGCTCACCGCCAAGGGGCTCGACATTCTCATCGGGATGTCGACCGACCCTGTGTCGCGAGCCAACCTCGTGGAGCAGCGCCGCAGGCTCGAGGCCTCCCGGGGGCCGTGAGCGAACCAAGCCCCGACCGATGCATGGTCCATCGTCGGGGCGATGCTCCGTCACGCCGAGGCTGAGTCCGCGAAGGCGCGGATGGTCCTTGCCCGGGCTCCACGCTGGGGACGTGGGCTGTTCGGGCAGGGAGCCTGTGCTCGCGCCCGATCCGAGGCTTCGAAGACTCAGCCTCGGCGTGACGATCCGCGGGGCTTTCATTCCGTACCCTTGGGGGTCATGCTCACGCGTGTTCTTCTTGTTGTCGCATTGGTGGTCGCGGTTGCGGGGGCCGTGGCGCCGGGGCAGTTGATCGGTCCGCCCCCGGCCAAGCCCGCGCCGCCGCCCGGGGCCGAACCGCTCCCGCCGCCGGCGCCGCCCGCGCCGGTGGAAGACGACACCCCCCCGGCGAACCTGGAGTTCGTGGGGCAGATCCCGGTGACGCCCGGCGGCATGGCGTTGCGGACGGTGATCGGGCTCATCACGGGCGATGCCCTGGACGACCCGGCCGACGTCTTCGCGCCGGAGTTCCTGACGCGGTTCCCCCGCGAGCAGATCGACTCGGTGCTGCGGGAGATGCGGGCCAAGTACGCGGGCGGGGCGACGCTGCTGCGGGTGGAGCCCGGGTTCACGATGACGCGGGCGGTGGGCGTGGTGCGCGGGACCGAGACGGGCGAGGTCTTCCAGGTCCACGTGCGGGCCGAGCGCGAGTCGGGGCGCATCGCGTCCCTTTACTTCCAGCCCGCGTGGGAGGACCAGCTCGACGCCAAGGCGTGGGGCCAACTCGACGAGGAGATGGGCAAGCTGGCGGGGGTGGCGGCGATCGCCGCGTACGAGGTGCGCCCCGAGGGCGGGCTGGGGTTCATCCACACGCGCGAGGGGGACCGGGCCCTGGCCCTTGGGCCGGCCCACACGCTCTTCGTGCTGGGCACGCTGGGCGAGCAGATGCAGCGGGCGATCGACCATCACCCGGGCACGTCGCCCTGGGAGGAGGCGATCCCGGTGCAGGACCGGCTCAAGAGCCTGCCGCCTGGCGACCTGAGGGACGTGCCCGAGACGACGCCCGTGTCGCTGGCGGAGCTGGCGCACAGGATGAGCGCGCTGGGGGACAACACCGCGGCGAACCACCTGACCGACTTCCTGGGCAAGCTCATGGTCGAGCGCTACTTCATGGGCCTGAACACGGCCGACCCGGCCCGCACCCTGCCCTGGCTCGGCACGCTGGAGTACTTCAAGCTCAAGCTCGCCGAGGACGCCACGCTGGCCGACCGCTACGCCCGCAGCGACACCGAGGCCCGGTGGAACATGCTGCTGGAGGGGGGCGAGGTGTTCAAGGCCATCCCCAACCAGGGGCGGTTCATCTCGTGGGACGGCCCGCTGGCCCTCGGCACCGTGGGGCACTTCGCCTCCGCCATCGACGTGGCCCGACTGCTCGAAGACCTGGCCCGCAAGTCGGACCGCCCCGGCATGACGCCCCTGGCCCGGGCCCTCGACGGCCCAGGGCTGTCGATCGACCGCCGACACTGGGCCAGCGTGGGGTTCAAGGGCGGGGCCGAGCCGGGGATCCTGAGCCTGAACTGGATCCTCACCCGCGACGACGGCCGTCGGTTCGTGCTGGCGTTCCTGTGGAACGACGCCGAGGACCTCCTGCCCGAGGGGCTGGGGTACCGGGTCGCGGGGGCGGCGGTGCGGCTGCTGGCGACCCACGGGCGTGCGGCCCAGGAACCCTGACCCCGGAGCCGCGCCTTGGCCGATACAGGGCACGTGTCCGCCCACGCCGCATCACCCGCCGCCCTGATCGACCCGGGGTGGCTGTTCATGGTCGCGGGGATCATGGTGCTGAGCGCGACGGTGCTGATCCCCGCCAAGGACGACCTCGACCAGGCCCGCTGGCTCCGCAACCGGGGGCTGGTGATCGAGCGCGAGCGGACCGACCGCCTGGCCCGCTACCGCGAGTACGCCGAGGCGGTCGAGGGCGAGGCCCCGTCGCTGGTCATGTCGCTGGCGGCGAGCCAGTTGCACCAGATCCCCGCCGACCGCAAGCCGATCCCGGGCCTGACCCCCGCCGCCGACGCCCCCGCGAGCGTCTTCCCGGCCCTCGAACCCGAGCCGCTGACGCTGACCGAGCGGCGCCGGCCCGACTCGGCGCTGTACCGCTGGACGACCAACGAGCGCGCCCGGATGTGGCTGATCGCGGGCGGGGCCTTCCTGGTGCTGATCGGGCTGCTCCCGCCGGGGCGACGCCGGGGGTGAGCGCTCACCCCGGAGCGACACCGAAGCGGACCGGGCGCCGGCGGGGCAGTCACCGATCGGCCGCCCGCGCGTCTCCGGACCGCGACCTGCGCGGAGCCTTCTTGAACAGGCCCGGCCGCTCTGTGCTGCTCCGTGTCACTGCGTGGTGAACCCCGATCGGAGGCGTCGATGGTGAGGTTCTCCCGGCACGACCGGCTGATCGTCGGGTTCACGCTCCTGTACCTGGTCGGCCTGACGGCCAGGTCGGTGGGGCAGGGGAACACGGAGTTCCTGTACTACGCCGCCGTCATGCTCGGGCTCATCGGGGCCGTCGGGCTCCTGCACGCCAGGGTCCGGCTGCCGGCGGGCGTGCTGGCGGCCCTGTCGGCGTGGGGCCTTCTGCACATGCTGGGGGGCACGCTGGCGATCCCGGCGTCCGTCTCCGACCCGCCCGACCCCGCCGTCCTGTACAACCTGCGATTGCACCGCGTGCTGCCCAAGTTCGACCAGCTCGTGCACGCCTACGGGTTCGGCGTGGCTACGTGGGCGTCGTACCACGCGCTGCGCCACGCGATGGGGGTCGCGGGCGGCGGGCGCTTCCGCGTGACACTCGGCACGGGCACGGCCCTGGTGTGCATGGGGATGGGCCTGGGGGCCCTCAACGAGGTGGTCGAGTTCGCCGCGACCCGCCTGATGCCGCGCACGAACGTGGGCGGGTACGAGAACACGGGGTGGGACCTGGTCTCGAACCTGGCGGGGTGCCTGATCGCCGTCGCGGGGCTGGCCCTGCGCCAGCCCCCGTACCGTTCCGCCCCATGAGCGCCACCCCCCCCAAGCAGGGCAAGCCCCAGTCCGCGATCTCGCCCACGCGGGCCGAGAACTTCCCGGAGTGGTACCAGGAGGTGATCAAGGCCGCGGACATGGCGGAGAACTCGCCCGTGCGCGGGTGCATGGTGATCAAGCCCTGGGCCTTCGCCATGTGGGAGCAGATCCAGCGGGTGCTGGACGGGGAGTTCAAGCGGACGGGGCACCAGAACGCCTACTTCCCGCTGCTGATCCCGCTCTCGTTCCTGCAGCAGGAGGCCGAGCACGTCGAGGGGTTCGCCAAGGAGTGCGCCGTGGTGACGCACCACCGCCTCCAGGCGGGCCCCGACGGCAAGCTCAGGCCCACGGGCGAGCTGCCCGAGCCCATGATCATCCGTCCGACCAGCGAGACGATCATCGGGGCGAGCTTCGCCAAGTGGGTGCAGAGCTGGCGCGACCTGCCCCTGCTCATCAACCAGTGGTGCAACGTCATGCGCTGGGAGATGCGCACGCGCCTGTTCCTGCGGACCGCCGAGTTCCTCTGGCAGGAGGGTCACACCGCGCACGAGACGGAGGCGGAGGCCCGCGAGGAGACGATGCGGATGCTCGGGGTCTACGAGTCGTTCGCGCGCGACACGCTGGCGATCCCCGTGATCTCCGGGGAGAAGACCGCGGGCGAGCGCTTCCCCGGCGCCGTCAACACCTACTGCATCGAGGCCCTCATGCAGGACGGCAAGGCCCTGCAGGCCGGCACCAGCCACTTCCTCGGGCAGAACTTCTCGAAGGCGGCGGACATCAAGTTCCTGGACCGCAACACCCAGCTCACGCACGCGTGGACCACGAGCTGGGGGGTCTCGACGCGCCTGATCGGGGCGCTGATCATGGCCCACTCCGACGACGACGGGCTGGTGCTGCCCCCCCGAGTCGCTCCCGCCCACGCCGCCGTCCTCCCCGTGCTCAACGGCAAGGACGACGCCCGGGTGCTGGCCGGCTGCCGCGAGCTGGTCGACCGGATGCGGGCCCTCAACTACCACGGGCGGGCCCTCACGCTGGAGCTGGACGCCCGCGACCTCCGCGGAGGGGACAAGTTCTGGCAGTGGGTCAAGAAGGGCGTGCCCGTGCGGATCGAGATCGGCCCCCGCGACCTCGACGCGGGGCACGTCGTGCTCTACCGGCGCGACAAGCCCCACAAGGAGAAGGCGATCGTCCCGCTGGCGGAGTTGGCGGCCCGCCTGCCGGCGATCCTCGACGAGATGCAGGCCGGGCTCCTGGCCCGCGCCACCGAGCGGCGCGACGCGTCCAGCCGCTGGGTGTCGTCCGAGGGTGAGATCGACAAGCTGTTCAGGGGCGAGGGGGCGCCGGGGTTCGGCTACTGCTTCTGGGCGGGGAGCCCGGAGGACGAGAAGCGCCTGCGCGAGTCGCTGCAAGTGACGGTGCGGTGCCTGCCCCTGACCGCTCCCAGCGGGATCGCGGGGCAGCCCGCGGGCGCGTCGGGCCCGTGCGCGGTGTCGGGAAAGCAGACGGGCACGGTCGCGGTGATCGGCAAGGCGTACTGAGTGATGCGGTCGGCGTTCGGGTGGCCCGGGGCGCGGGCCGGGGGTCCATAGACTTGGGCCGCCGAGCCGGGCGCTGGAGCCCGCGTCGATCGGCCGAGCGGCGCCCGTGTCGGGCGCGCCGGCCGCTCCGGATCGACGCGGTGTGTCAGGGGGCGAGAGATCCCACGGAGCCCATGGAGATTCGAATGCACGCCAGATTGTCCGCCATTGTTCTGTCGTCCGGCCTCGCCGCGCCCGTGATCGCCGCGGTTGCCGCCGACACCCCCCTGATCCCGCGGGCCACGCTCTTCGGGAACCCCGACCGGGCCCAGGTGCGGATCAGCCCGGACGGGAAGCACCTCTCGTGGCTGGGCGATCTCAACGGCGTGCTCAACGTCTTCGTGGCGCCGGTCGACAACCCGGGCGCGGGGCGGGCGGTCACGGGCGATGCCAACCGCGGCATCCGCTCCTACTCCTGGGCCTTCAACAGCGAGCAGGTCCTATACACCCAGGACAGGGGCGGCGACGAGAACTGGCGCGTGTACGCGGCCGACGTCAACAACCCGGGCGAGGCCCGCGACCTCACGCCGTTCGACGGCGTGGCGGCCCAGCTCGAAGAGAGTTGCGAGCGCTTCCCCGACGAGATCATCGTGGGGCTGAACAACCGCGACCCCCAGTTCCACGACCTGCACCGGATCAACACGAGGACGGGCGAGCGGAGGCTGGTGCTGGAGAACGAGGGGTACGCGGGCTTCCTGCTCGACCACGACTACGCCGTGCGCGGGGCCGTCAAGTTCAGCGTGGAGACCGGCGGGCTCGACACCTTCAAGTACGTGGACGGCAAGTTCGTGCCCGACGAGCAGATCCCCATGGAGGACAGCTCGACGACCTCCACGGTGGGGTGGGACAAGACCAACGGCGTGATGTACGTGGTCGACAGCCGCGGACGCGACACCGCGGCCCTCTACGCCCGCGACGCCGCGACGGGCCAGAAGCGCCTCATCGCCGAGGACGCCCGCGCCGACATCGCCGGCGTGGTGCAGCACCCGACGAGCAAGGAGATCCAGGCGGCGGGTCACGTCTACAGCAAGCAGGGCTGGGTCTTCCTCGACAAGGGGTTCGAGGCGCATTACCGCGTGCTCGAGTCGATGCCCGACGCCAAGGGCGCCGAGGTGCGGATCACCAGCCGCTCGCAGGACGACTCCAGGTGGGTCGTGGCCCTGTCGCGCCCGGACGGCCCGATCCCCTACTACACCTACGACACCAACACGAAGCAGGCGCAGTACCTGTTCGTGAACAACAGCAGGCTCGAGGGGCTCGCCCTGGCGACCCTGCACACGCCGGTGATCAGGAGCCGCGACGGGCTCGACCTCGTGAGCTACCTCACGCTCCCCGCCGGATCCGACGCCGACGGCGACGGCAAGCCCGAGAAGCCCCTGCCCATGGTGCTGCTCGTGCACGGCGGGCCCTGGGCCCGCGACGGGTTCGGGTACAACCCGCTGCACCAGATGTTCGCCAACCGCGGGTACGCGGTTCTGAGCGTCAACTTCCGCGGCTCCACCGGGTTCGGGAAGGACTTCCTGAACGCCGGGAACCTGGAGTGGGCCGGCAAGATGCACGACGACCTCATCGACGCCGTGGACTGGTCGGTGGCGGGGGGCGTGGCCCAGAGGGACAAGGTCGCGATCATGGGCGGGAGCTACGGCGGGTACGCCACGCTCGTGGGCGTGACGTTCACGCCCGAGGTGTTCGCGTGCGGCGTGTCGATCGTGGGGCCCTCGAACATCATCACGCTGCTCAACACCATCCCGCCCTACTGGGCCCCGGCCATGCAGCTCTTCAAGAACCGCGTGGGCGACCACACCACCGAGGAGGGGCGCGCGTTCCTCGAGAGCCGCAGCCCGCTGAACTTCGTCGACAGGATCCGCGGGCCGCTGCTGATCGGGCAGGGCGCCAACGACCCGCGCGTCAAGCAGAGCGAGAGCGACCAGATCGTGCGGGCGATGCAGGCCGGGAACATCCCGGTCAGCTACGTGCTCTTCCCCGACGAGGGGCACGGGTTTGCGCGTCCCGAGAACAACATGGCGTTCTTCGCGGTGGCGGAGGCGTTCCTGGCCCAGCACCTGGGCGGGCGGTTCGAGCCCATCGGCGACGACCTGGGCAAGAGCAGCGCCCGCGTCGTGGCGGGGGCGGAGGGCGTGCCCGGGCTGTCGGAGGCGGCCAGCCGCACGCCGACGGTCGACAAGTAGCCACCACGGATCCCCGGCGACCCGGGCGGGCGCGGCCCGCGCCGCGCCCGCGGTCGATTCGGGCTCCGCGCGGGCGCTGCGCTTCAAGCCGGCCCGAGAACCCTCCGATCTAGGCCCGGGGGGAACCTCTCGACTCTGGAGGCCGAGCGTGATCCGAGTGCTGATTATCGACGACTCGCTGTTCATGCGGCGGGCGATCTCGCGCATGATCGCGGGCGACCGCGAGCTCGAGGTGATCGACACGGCGATCAACGGGCAGATGGGCCTGGAGAAGATCCGCGCCCTCCGGCCCGACGTGGTCACGATGGACGTCGAGATGCCCGTGATGGACGGGCTGAGCCTGCTGCGGGCCCTGCGCTCCGAGCCGCGCGACGCCCGACCCGCCGTGCTCATGTGCTCCAGCCTGACCCGCCAGGGCAGCCACGCCGCCTTGCAGGCCATGTCCCTGGGCGCCGGCGACATCATCCTCAAGGATCCCGCCGTGGTCTCGGCGGGTTCGGCGGGCTTCCAGCACGAGCTGATCGCCAAGCTCAAGGCCCTGGGCGGAGCCCGAAAGACCGCGCGACCGCCGGCGCCGCCGGCGCCGCGGCCGCTGGGATGGGTGCACCGCGGCCCGCCCGAACTGGTGCTGATCGGCTCCTCGACGGGCGGGCCGCCGGTCCTGGAGACGATCCTCGCCGCGCTCCCCGAGCGTGCGCCCTTCCCGGTCGTGATCGCCCAGCACATGCCCCCGCTGTTCACCCGCACCATGGCCGAACGCCTGGACCAGCTGTGCAAGGTCCGCGTTCGGCATGGCGACGCCAACACGACGCTCGAGCCCGGGTCGGCGACGATCATCGTGGGCGGTCGGCACGGTCGCGTCGCCCGCGAGGGCGGCAAGGGACACCGGCTGATCGTCGGCGACGAGCCCCGGTCGGCGCCGTTCAAGCCCTCGGTCAACGAACTCCTGGATTCGGGGGCCGCGTTCGGCCCGCGATGCCTCGGCATCGTCCTGACGGGCATGGGCGATGACGGCGCGGTGGGAGCCGGCGCCATGGCCCGGGCGGGGGGGACCGTGCTCTCGCAGGACGAAGGCTCGAGCGTGGTGTACGGGATGCCCCGGGCCGTGGCCGAGGCGGGGCACTCGCGGGGGTCCTTCCGCCCCAAGGAGCTCGGCGCGCTGCTGGCGGAGTTGGCCTCCCGACCGCCGGTCGTACAAGCCGCATGAATGCGCACGGATCCCCGGCCTTGGGGCGAAGCAGGGCTCAAGTCGGCGCATGGACCGCCCGATCCAGCAGGGCCCGGGCGATTCAGTCCGCACCCACCACCAGAGGGCCCGCCATGGAACCCAGCGCCGGTACGCCCCAGTCCGCGACACGCCCTTCCGAACGGGACGCCGAATCCCGCGCCGGCACGGGCGCCGACCAGCTCCAGCTCGTGACGTTCGACGTCGCCGACGAGGAGTTCGCGGTCGACATCCTCGCCGTCCGCGAGATCAACCGGATGATGACGCTGACGCGCGTTCCGCAGAGCCCGCCCGAGGTGGAGGGCGTGATCAACCTGCGGGGCAAGATCATCCCGGTGCTGGACCTGCGCCGCCGATTCGGCATGCCCGCGGGCGAACGCACCGAGCGCAGCCGCATCATCGTGGTGGAGGTGAACGGGCGCGTGCTCGGGTTCATCGTGGACGGCGTGCACGAGGTGCTGCGGATCTCGGGCGACATCGTCGAGCCCGCCCCCGCCATGGTGTGCTCCATCGACTCGGAGTTCATCGAGGGCGTGGGCAAGCTCAACGACCGCCTCATCATCCTCCTCAACCTCGGCAAGCTGTTCGGCGCCGACACGCCGGGCG
This sequence comes from Phycisphaerae bacterium, assembly GCA_016873295.1. Lineage (GTDB taxonomy): Bacteria > Planctomycetota > Phycisphaerae > Phycisphaerales > UBA1924 > VGXM01. Next base: position 195,560 of record VGXM01000002.1, on the reverse strand, counting down.
CGGACTCGCGGTTGGCGGCGGCCTGATCCGCCGCGGCGACACGCGACCACCCACACCGGAGCCGCCATGCCCGCCGCCACCGCCCGCTCCATGACCGAGCCGCAGTTCCTCGCCCTGCGCAAGATCATCTACGACCGCTCGGGGATCCACTTCCCCGACGCCAAGAAGTACGTCCTGGAGTCGCGCCTGGCCAACCGGCTCATCGAGCTGGAGATGGACTCGTTCGACGAGTACGTGGCCTTCCTCAGCATGGGCCCGTACCAGTCGGACGAGTTCCAGGAGATGTTCAACCGCATCACCATCAACGAGACCAGCTTCTTCCGCAACGAGCCCCAGCTCTCCTTCTTCGAGAAGACCGTGCTCCCCGAGCTGCTGGAGCGGCGCGAGGGCGTGAAGCGCCTGCGCCTCTGGTCGGCGCCCTGCTCCACGGGCGAGGAGCCCTACACCCTCGCGATCATCCTGCACCGCTCCATGGGCGTGCGCCTCATGGACTGGCGCATCGAGATCCTCGGCACCGACATCTCCGAGAAGTGCCTGGAGGCCGCGGCCCAGGCCAAGTACACCGAGTACTCCATGCGCTCCGTCCCGCCCCTGGTCCGGCAGCGGTACTTCAAGCAGGACGGGCCCTACTGGGCGCTCGACCCCACCATCAAGCAGATGGTCTCCTTCGACCTGCACAACCTCAAGGACAGCCTCGCGGCCCGCCGACGCGGGACCTGGGACGCCATCCTCTGCCGCAACTGCCTCATCTACTTCGACGATGCGATGAAGCAGCAAGTGCTCGCCACGTTCGCCCAGACGCTCGCCGCCGACGGCACGCTCCTGATCGGGCACTCCGAGACCATCAGGCCGGGCGAGGCCCCCTTCTCGAGCGTCGACGTGCCGCACGCCTTCGCCTACCGGAGAGTCAAGGCCGCGGCCTGACCGGACCGACGCCCCAAGAGCCGACATGAGCCCCTTCGACCCCGAGATCCTCAACGACTTCCTCACCGAATCGAGCGAGCTGCTCGAGCGCATGGAAGGCGACCTGGTCGCGCTGGAATCGGCGCCGGGCGACCCGGCCCTGATCAACCAGGTCTTCCGGGCCCTGCACACCATCAAGGGCAGCGCCTCGTTCCTGGCCCTGGCCCCCCTGGTCGCCGTCTCGCACGCCGCCGAGGGCGCGCTCAACGCCGCTCGCTCCGGGCTGGCGGCGATCGACCGGGCCGCCATGGACCTCCTCCTCCAGGCGACCGACGTCGTCAAGCTGCACATGGGGCAGCTCCGGGCCGGCGCCGCCCTGACCGAGCCCGATCCGCGGCTGGTGGCCTCCCTCGAGCGCATCGCCAACGGCACCGCGGGCGCCGCCGCCCCCGCGACCCCCCGCGAGCGGGCCGCCCCGGGCGAGGCCGAGCTTGCCCTGCCCCCCGGCAAGGCCGACCTGCTCGAGTTTCTCGCCAGCGACCTGGAGACCTCGCTCCAGTCGATGGGGGCCGCCCTCCGCGCCGGCGGGTCCGACCCGGCGTTCGCGGAGACCTGCGACGCCCTGGCCCGGGCCGTGGACTTCTTCGAGTGCGACCCCCTGACGCGCACGGCGCTGTGCCTCTCGCGCGTCGCCAACGCGCTGAGTTCCCTCGACGCCGACGCCCGCTCGCAGATCCTCCCTCGCGCCCTCGCGCTGACCGACCTCCTGGGCCTCCAGGCCGGGGCGCTCAAGCGCCGCCGACTGCTCCAGCTCCCGACCGACGCGGTCGTGGCACGCCTCGACGCCCTCCTGCAGGGCGAGCCCGTCCCCGACGGCGCCCGCGTCGCGTCGGACGCGGGCACCGACGCCGTGCTCGCGGCGGACGCGGGCGTCGCGGATGACGAGCCCACCGCCACAACAGACACGCCCGCCCCGCCGTCGGCGGCGCCCGGCGCGACCACCCCGTCCGGCGGCGCCCCCGCCGCCGCGGAGCAGACGATCCGCGTCGACGTCTCGCGCCTCGAACAACTGATGAACCTGGTGGGCGAGCTGGTCCTGCAGAAGAACCGGATCGCGGCCCTCTCCCGACGGGCGGCCCAGGGCGTCGAGCCCGACCTGGCCGAGGCGATGGCGCTGGCCGCGGGCTCGCTCGACCGCGTCACCGCCGACATCCAGCTCGCGGTCATGCGGGCCCGCATGCAGCCCCTCGAGAAGCTCTTCGGCCGCTACCCGCGCCTGATCCGCGACCTGGCCCACAAGACCGGGAAGCAGATCGCCCTCGTGATCGAGGGCGGCGACACCGAGGTCGACAAGTCGGTCATCGACGAGCTGGCCGACCCCCTGGTGCACCTGCTCCGCAACAGCGCCGACCACGGGCTGGAGTCCGCCGAGGAGCGCCGGCGGGCCGGCAAGCACCCCACCGGGCGCATCCGCCTCGTCGCCTCCCAGCACGCCGACCACGTCCGTATCCAGGTCATCGACGACGGCCGCGGGCTCGACCGGGCCCGGATCCAGGCCAAGGCCGTCGAGCGTGGGCTCGTCGCCGAGGCCCACGCCGCCCAGCTCTCCGACGCGGAGGTCTTCCAGTTCATCTTCCTCCCCGGGTTCTCGACGGTCGACCGGGTCAGCGACCTGTCCGGGCGGGGCGTGGGCATGGACGTGGTGCGCACCAACATCCAGAAGATCAAGGGCGACATCGCCCTCGGCTCGGACCCGGGCCAGGGCACCTCCATCTCCATCACCATCCCGCTCACCGTCGCCATCCTGCCCGCGATGCTCGTGGATGTCGCCGGCGAGATCTACGCCATCCCCCTCTCCAACGTCACCGAGATCGTCAAGCCCGAGCCCGACCACCTCTTCACCGTCGGACGCCGGCCCGTCCTGCGCCTGCGCGAGAGCGTGCTCCCCCTCGCCGACGGCATGGACCTGTTCGGCGTCGCCCGGGAGCGACGCGCCGCCTGCCCCTTCGCCGTCGTGCTCACCTCCAACCAGCAGCACGTCGGGCTCCTGGTCTCGCGCCCCATCGGACAGCAGGAGATCGTGATCAAGCCGCTCGACGCCATGGACAAGAAGAACCCGGCGGCCAAGGGGCCCATCTCCGGGGCGACCGTCCGAGACGACGGCGGCGTGAGCCTCATCGTCGACGTTCCCGAACTGCTCAGGCGCGCGCAGGCCGGCCCGCCGCCCCGGGCCGCATGACCCGAACCCAGGAGACCCAGCCCATGGACGCCAGTTACATCAAGCCCTTCGTCGCGAGCATCCAGAACGTCTTCGCGACCATGATGCAGCTCCCCGTCTCCCTCGGAACACCCCACCTCAAGACCAAGCCCGGTGCCTCCTCGGACGTCACCGGCATCATCGGCCTCTCGGGCGACGTCATCGGCACCGTCGCCCTCGCCTTCTCCGAGGCCACCGCGTCCCGCGTCGTCGCCCTTTTCGGCGGGCAGCAACTCGCGACCGACAACCCCGACTTCGCCGACGCCATCGGCGAACTGGTCAACATGGTCTGCGGCGGCGCCAAGGCCATGTTCACCAACAAGCGCGTCTCCATCAGCTGCCCCAGCGTCGTCCTCGGCGCCGGCCACCTGGTCGCCACCCCCCAGGACACCCCCTGCGTCGTCATCCCCTGCACCTCCGATTGCGGCGACTTCGCCATCGAGGTCGCGATCCGCGAGGCCGCCGTCCCCACCAAGCCCGTCGCCGCCGCGGCGGCTCAAGCCTGAAGCCGCCACCGGAGAGCCGAACATGCGCATCCTGCTCATCGACGATTCGAGGACCATGCGGAACATCCAGAAGGCCGTGCTCACGCAGCTCGGGTACTCCGAGATCTGCGAGGCCTGCGACGGGCAGGACGCCCTTTCGAAGGTCGGCGCCTTCAGGCCCGAGCTCATCCTCGTCGACTGGAACATGCCCAACATGGACGGGCTGGCCTTCATCAAGGCCTTCCGCCAGACCAACAGGACCACCCCCATGATCATGGTCACCACCGAGGCCGAACGCTCCAGGGTCATCGAGGCCATCAAGGCCGGCGTCAACAACTACGTCGTCAAGCCCTTCACCCCGGACCTCCTCAGCCAGCGCATCGCCGAGACGCTTGCCAAGGCGGGCGCCGCCAAGGTCGCCTGACCCGCCGCTGGATCGGCGCGACCGCCCGGCCCACAATCACGGGATGCTCCGCGGCAACCGCTGGTGGGCCCGACGGGTGGTGCCGGGCCTGACGACCCTGGCCCTGGCGCCCATCCTCTGCGCCCAGGGCCCCGCCCCCGACCCCAAGTCGCCTCCCCCCGATCACGCCGCGACCGACCGCGACGACCCCCGCGACATCACCCTCTGGCTCCGCGGCGGACAACGACTGGCGGGCACCCTTGTCGAGCTGAGCGACACGCTCATCGTCGTCTCGATCGGCGGCGTCCGCGCGACCTTCGCCCGCGACGGCGTCGAGCGCTTCGAGGTCGGACGCCCCGTCAGCGAGCTCTACGCCGAGCTCCGCGACGCCACCGACCCCGCCGACGCCGACGCTCTCGTCCGGCTCGCCGAGTGGCTCCGCGCCCGCAAGCGCCTGGAACTCGCGCTGGCCGAGACGAACCGGGCCCTCATGGCCGAGCCCACCCACGCCCGGGCCCGCGAGCTGCGCACGATCATCGAGGAGCAGGTCAAGCTCCTGGCGGTGGCCCCCAAGCCGGAAGCGCCCCCCGCGCCCGCCCCCCGCCCCGCCGACGAGTTCCCCCTCCTCGACGATCGACAGATCAACCTCGTGCGCGTGTACGAGGTCGATCTCTCCAGCCCGCCGCGGCTGGCCATCGCACCCGACCTGATCGCCCGCCTGATCGAGACCTACCAGGGCGACCCACTCATCCCCAGCACCCGCGCGGGGCGCGACCTCCTGTTCAGCATGAGGCCCGACCAGGTCCTCGAACTCATGTTCAAGCTCCGGGCCCGCGACCTCTACGACCAGGTCCAGGTGCTCGAGCACCCCCGCTCCATCCGCCTCTTCCGCGACGACGTCCACCGCGGCTGGCTCCTCAGCGCCTGCGCCTCCAACGACTGCCACGGCGGGACCCACGCCGGACGCCTCCAGCTCACCGCCCAGAGACCCGGCACCAGCGCCTCCGTCTACACCAACCTCTACATCCTCGACCGCTACCGCACCCGCGACGGCAGCCCCCTTGTCGACTACGACCAGCCCGCCCGCTCGCCCCTTGTCCAGGCCGGATTCCCACGGGAGCAGTCGTCGGCGCCCCACCCCAAGGTCGACGGCTGGCGCCCCGTCTTCAGGGCCGGCGACGACCCGCGCCTGCAGCGGACCATCGAGTGGATCCGGGCCATGTACCACCCCCGTCCCGACTACGGCGTCGACTACACGCCCCGGGCGCCCTTCCACCCCGACGACGCGGCGACCGGCCCCCAGCCCCAGCCGGGACGCTGACCCGTCCAAAGACCGCTCGGCATCGCGGGGACGCCCGTGATAAACTCCCGACCCGCCGCTCGGTGGGGCGGCGGCCCGCCCCAGACTCGTACCGATCGGCCGCCCGGCGCTCCGAGGCCCACATGACCCCAACCCGCTCCCACACCATCGTCCCCGCCGTCCGACTGGCCCTGGTGGCCGGCATCGCCTTGACGTCCCTCGCGGGCTGCGACCAGCAGACCCCGACCGGCCGCGCCGTCCAGCGCGGCAGCGCGGGCATCCAGACCCCGAGCCCCGAGGGGCAGGAGCGCGCCGGCGCGATCTCCTACAGCGACGTCGTCCGCGAGGTCCAAGGCGTCACCGACCAGGGCCTGCCGGGCGAGAACGCCGCGGCCCAGACGCTCGTGGCCCGGGCCCAGGCGGGCCTGGCCGCCCCGGGCGTTCTCGCCATGCTCGAGACCGAGCGTGACGCGTTCCGCCGGGCGTCGCTCGTGCGGGCGACGCTGGGCGAATACGTCGGGCGGTCGGCCCAGGTCGCCGCGCTCTCGACGTACAACCCGGCCCCGTTGATCGCCGACCTCGAGAAGAACGCCGCCGAGCGCGGGCGCCAGGTTGAGACCCGCAAGGCCGACCTCGCCAGGCTCCAGGCCGATGAGGCCAAGCTCCGCGCCGAGATCCAGCGGTTGCTCGACCGCGCCAAGACCCACGCCGACGCCGCTGGCCGGCTCTCGAGGGACGCCACCGCCCTCTCGGCGACCCAGGCCACGCCCGTGGTCGTCAAGGCCAACGAGGAGAAGCGGGCCGGCGATCGCCTCGCGGTGGACGCGGCCCGTGTCGAGGCCCGCGCCGACCAGGTCGCCCCCAGGATCCGCCAGGCCGCCCTCGAGGTCGAACAGCTCCAGACCCAGCAGATGGACCTCCAGGCCTCCATCGCCGATCTCCGGACCCGCGCGGCGACCGCGGCCCAGCAGGTCGACAAGGCCCGCACCGACGCCGACGCCACCGCGCGCGACCTCGCCCGGCAGGCGGCAGACCTCGCCGCCTTCCGCGCCGGCGACCTGGCCAAGGCCGACGACGAGGCCATCCGACTCCTCCAGCAGGCCGCCCTGTCCGCCAAGCGCGCCGGCAACGAGGGCGGCGTCGCCGGTCGCCTCGCGGTCGGCACCACCCAGCACGCCCTGGGCGACGCGCTCCTGATGCGGGCCCAGGGGCAGCGCGACTACGCCAACCTCCTCGCCGGGCTCGCCGAGGCCCAGCCCGCACTCGCGGATGCCTCCCGCTACGCCGACGATGCCCGCTCGGCCCGCGAACAGGCCAAGCAGACGCTCGACCAGGCCGCCGAGGCCTTCCGCGCCGCCCAGGGCGCCTACGCCTCGGTGCAGGCCAGGTCCGAGGTCAAGGAGCGGCTCGCCAAGATCGCCGAATCCCTCGAGATCCTCGCCAAGGTCGCCCAGGGCGAATCGCTCGACCTGCTCGGGCAGTACCTGCTCCCGCGCTCCAGCGCCGGGGGCGAGACATCCGGCGTCGACGCCGGTCTGGTCGCCGCGATCAACGCGGCCTACGGGGCCCAGAAGGCCGGCGACTACGACGCCGCCCTCGCCGACGTCATCGCCGACGACGCCACCAAGAACGTCCTCCGCTGGCAGTTCGGAGTGGGCGCCAAGGTGATGAAGCTCGACGCCGCCGTCAAGGCCAAGCTCGGCACCGGGCTCTTCGAGGCCGTCGGCGCCGAGCTCGCCGCCATGGGCCTGGACCCCAGGGCCCTCTCGGGCGACCTGTCCGCCGCCGACCTCGACCTCGAGATGACCGGGCCCGACACCGCCCGCGCCACGCTCGTCAACGCCCCGCCCATGTCGCCCCCCATGACCTACCGCAAGGTCGGTGGGCGCTGGAAGCTCGACCTGACCGCCCTGGCCCCCATGATCCAGACGATGGCCCCCATGATGGGCGGCATGGACAACGCCGTCGACGCGCTCATCGCCGACGTCGACGCCGGCAAGTTCGATTCCCCGCGCGCAGTCTTCACGGGCCTGCAGCAGAAGATCATGGAGAGCATGGGCGGCGGCGGCTGAGCCGCGCCTCCCGGGCCATGCGCGAGTCCGACCTCCTCGCCCACATCTACGCGCGCTCCGCCGACCTGGGCTCGCTGTACCCCCGCGTCCTCGTCGGGCCCGGCGACGACTGCGCCGTCCTCGACGCCGGGGGGGGGCCGCCACTCCTCTTGAAAGTCGACCAGGTCGTCGCCGGGCGCCACTTCGAGCCCTTCCCCCGCACGCCCATGGACCTCATCGGGCGCAAGAGCATCGCCCGCGCCGTCTCCGACGTCGCCGCCATGGGCGGCACCCCGATGGTCGCCCTCGCCGCCGCCGCCATCCCCGACGCCCTCTTTGGCCGCGCCGACCACCTCTTCGACGCCATGCACCGCTGGGCCCGCCACTGGGGCTGCCCCCTCATCGGCGGCGACATCTCCTCCACCCCCGGGCCCCTCACCATCGCCGTCACCATCGTCGGCACCCCCCACCACGCCCGAGGCCCCGTGCTCCGCTCCGGCGCACGCCCCGGCGACCTCGTCTGCGTCACGGGCCGCCTCGGCGGCGCCGTCGACGCCGCCACCTCCGGCGGCCGCCACCTCACCTTCGAGCCGCGACTCGCCGAGGCCCGCGCCCTCTGCGACACCCTCGGCGGGCGCCTCCACGCCCTCATGGACCTCTCCGACGGCCTGGGCATCGACGCCTCACGCATGGCTGACGCCTCACGCTGCCGCATCACCATCGACGCCGCCGCCATCCCCCGCGCCCCGGGCGTCTCGGGCTGGCGCGAGGCCGCCGGTGCTGGCGAGGACTACGAACTCCTCTTCACCCTCGACCCCGACTGCACCCCCCCGCCCGCCTGCCCGGGCACGAGCACCACCATCACCGTTATCGGGCGCGTGCTCGAGCCCGCCCCCGGACCGGCGTGCGCCATCCTCGACGCCGGCACCGAGCACGACGGGTCGTCCCTGGGCTGGGACCACGCCCGCCCCGGGCCCACCCCCTGACCCAACAATCCCCCGTGCCCAAGGTCGAACGAACCAGCACGGGCGAGCCCTACACCGCCGCCATGGCCGCGGCCTTGGGCTTCGTCCTCCGCGCCGGCGACGTGGTCGCCCTCTCGGGCCCCCTGGGCGCCGGCAAGACCCTCTTCGCCCGCGCCGTCGCCGAGGCCCTCGGTGTGCCACGCGGCGCCATCTCCAGCCCCACCTTCGTCGTCGTCAACCAGTACGCCCCCGCCCTCGCCCCCGACCGCCCCGCGCGACTCATCCACGTCGACGCCTACCGCCTCCGCGGCACGGACGAACTCGACGCCCTGGGATGGGACCGCCTCATGGGCCCCGTCGGCGCGCCCGACGCCGCCATGCTCGTCGAGTGGCCCGAACGCATCGAGTCGGCCCTCCCCCCCGAGCGGGCGCGCGTCACCCTCGAACCCGCCGCCGCGACGCAACGCCTCATCCGGATCGAACTCCCCGACTCCTGGACGCGTCGCAAGGGCGTCCGCGAGCTGCTCGAGCGCGAGCCCGCCACCTGCCCCGCCTCCAGGCAGCCGGTGCCCCCCAACGCCCCCGCCTACCCCTTCGCCTCCCCGCGCCTCCGCGACGCCGACCTCTTCTGCTGGCTCACCGGCGACTACCGCGCCTCGCGCCCGCTGGAGGGGGAGAGTCGTGAGCAGTGAGCAGTGAGCGGTGAACAGTGAGTGCGGGTGCCACGGATCATCGGGCGAAGCGCCCGATGACCCGTGCCGCCGCGACCACCGGCCACAGGCCGGTCCCACTGGAGGACCACAGGCCGATCCCACCCCCCTCCCCCCGGGTACTCTTGTCCGCATGCGTGGGGTTGCGGCCATGATCGTGGGCGTGATGTTCGGCGCATCGTCGGGCGTGGCCGCGGGCCAGACCGAAGACGAGCGCGCGCGATTCCAGGCTTGGCCGGACGGCACGATCAACATCGACCGTGAAGTGCTGCGCTCGGGGAGCACTGCGTACAAGGTCGAGTACGACATTGAGTTCCTGTACACGCTCTCGGAGGCGGAGTTTGCCGCCATCCGCAAGCGGGTCGAAGGGAAGCCCGAGCACCCCGACCGCGCCTTGCTTGCCCTCGAACCGCGACGGACGCGGCCCGACGTCGATCAGTTCGTGCTCTGGCTGAAGGGAGATGAGTTCCGGCGGAGCGTCACGCGCGTGAGCGGAGGCGACTCGGCATTGGACGATGTCCAGACGGGCGCGCTCGCGTGGCGGATGACGCCCGAGGCATTGACGCTGGCCCGACGGGGCGATCAGATCACCAGGAGTGGCATTGCTCGATTCGTGGACTCGAATCTGGATGACGCGCTCGTCCTGTTCACGGGCGGGCTGCACCGCGCGGTGTGGTCGGGGGCTCCGGTCCACGGGATTCTCGCGGCGGACGGGACGTGGCGCGCCGAAGCGGACAAGGCGATCAACGATGGACAGTGGCGATTGCGGGCCACCGGGCGATGGGATGCTGCCGCTGATTCGGGTGAGGTCTGGCGCGTCGAGCTGTCCACCACCAGGGCGGACGGGACTGTGAGCGGCCTTGTCATCGCGACGAGCGGATGGTCGATGGCGCCCGGGTTTCCGCGCCCCGTGGCTCGCGAATCGCTGACCAAGAGGCAGAATGGCGTGCCCGACCGTCGCGTGGTGTTCAGATCGATCGCCACCATCGACGATCACGAGTTCCGCCGGGTCACGCGCGTTCCACCCCTGGCGGGGTCGGACGAGCACCGCGGACCGGTGACCTTCCGCGAGGTGTATGACCACACGGAGGGCGAGATCCGAGTGGTCGGCGCCGAGGGCGAGGAGGACATCATGCGTCGCCCGCTGCCGGAGTCCGCCGCGGTCATGGAAGTCGACAAGCGCGAGCGCCTTCGGATAGCCGGCTGGGTTCTGGGCGGGCTGGTGCTCACATGCCTGGTGTGGTTCCGCCTTCGTATCAGGCGAAGGCACTCATAGTTCCTCTTCAGGGAGGACGCATGGCACTCACATCTCGAACGACCGCACTGTCCTGCTCGCTCGTCAGTCTAGTGGCCGCCAACACACTGGTCGCGCGGAACGACTGCTGGGTCAACACCACGCAGTCGTGCTGCGGATCCTCGCCGCCTTCGGGCCCGCAGCCCAACCTGATCGGGCGCGACTGCGACAACAACGCCGAGACTCCCCCGATCTGTCCGGACGATCCGATCAGCGATCCCCAGATTGACAAGGTCCAGCCGGCGGGACCGGGGCAGGAGGGACGCACGGGTGTGGACTATGGGGCGACGGCCAACTGCAAGCGGCGCGTGTGGGCCCGCCCGACGTCACCAGGAGGGCCCTGCGTCGGCACGGGTGTTGAACGCTCCAACTCCTGCAACACGTCGAAGACGGACCCGAACTCCGCGCCCTGTGTCGGCCAACAGGACTGATGTCGCTCACCGCTCCTCGCACGCTCGCCGGTTTCGCGGGGCAATGTGCCCTTGGGTTCGTGCTGCTTGCCGGACTCTTGAAGTCGGTGGATCTGTCGGCGTTCCGCGATGTGCTTGCTTCCTGGAGGACTCTTCCCGAGAGCTGGGCGCCCTGGGTCGGTACGTTCGTTCCGACCTCTGAAGTGCTTCTTGGGGGTGCCGGGGTCTTGGGGTTACGCCGCCGCTGGTCCGCTGCGGCGGCGATGTCGCTCCTGGCTCTGTTCACGGCGGCGTATGTCCACGAGTGGGCGCTCGGCGATCGCTCGCCGGCGTGTGGGTGCCTTGGTGCGGTGTCCACGCCGGAGGAATCGGGGATCTGGGTCGTCGCTCGCAACGTGCTGCTCATGGGAGCGCTCGCTGCCGGTCTCTGGTCGAGCCTGCCTCGCGGGCGTGACGCCCCCGCCAGGGCCGGCGAAGAGTGGCGGAGCGCGCCCGCGCCAAGGGGCTTCACGCTGGTCGAGACGCTGATCGTCATGGTGCTTGTCGCGATGCTGGTGGCGCTGGCGATGCCGACGCTGGGCCGGGTTCGGGAGCGGGCCCGGGTCGGGGCGAGCCTGGCGAACCTGCGTTCCCACGCCTCGATCATCCACGCCTACGCCGGCGAGCACCGCGAGCACCTTCCCTACCTGACTTCGCCGACGGCGACCTTCTCGGTCATCCGGTCGCTGTCGGCGGGCGTGGCGGTCCGTACGCGGTATTTCGGCACGTACATCTTGTGGAACGTCGGCCTGGCCGACGCGTACTACGACGGGCGCCCCCGTCATGCGTCGTTCCGATCGCCCTTGCGTCGCCCGGACGACACCAGGTGGCTCCACTACGCGCTGTCGTGCAGTTTCCAGGCCGACCCCGACTACTACGCACCGGAGACCAGGACCTATCCCCCGGAGCAATGGCGCGCCACGCGGCTGGGCGAGGTGCTCTTCCCGTCGGGCAAGACGCTTCTGGCCGACGACGCCGTGACCCCCTCGGCCATGGCGTTCGTCTCCTACCAGCCCCAGCGGGTACGCTTTCCGCTGGCGTTCGTGGATGCCAGCGCCGCGGAGATCCCGTGGTCGCGCGCGGGCAAGCAGATGCCCAGCGGCGACGGCGGACCGGTCACGCTGAACTACGGGCACGAGAACAGCCTCATCGCACCCTTGCGCCATGCGCTCCACGGCGTGCGCGGGCGCGATGTCATCCGGTGACTGGCGACAGATACCGCTCCACGAACTCCTCCGCGCGCCAGACGTAGCGCTGCAGCGCGGTGGCGCGGGCGGCGTCGCCCATGGCGGCACGCGCGGGCTCGTCGTCGTGCAGGCGCTCGACCAGGGCCGCCAGTTCCGCCGCGGAGCGGAAGACCGCGCCGCCCCCGGCGTCCAGCTTCTCCGCCAGCACGGGCAGGTCGTAGGCCAGGATCGGCAGCCCGGTGAGCATCGCCTGCACGGTGACCTGCGAGAAGGTCTCGGCGGATGTGCTGGGGACGATCAGGGCGTCCAGCGTGCGCAGGAAATCGGCGACGCCCCCGGGGGGAAGCCACTCGTGCGGCACCGCCCCGGGGGGCGGGTCCGGCGGCGGGTGCCTGTACGCGAGCAGGTGAAGCTCCACGCGCCCGCGCAGGCGATCGGGGAGCATGCGCCAGGCGTCGAGGGCCAGGTGGGCGCCCTTCCAGGGCGTGTCGAGCTGACCGACGACGCCGAAGCGGAGCGGGCCGGGCGGGCGGTCGCCCGCGCGCGGGTGGAAGCGCTCGGCGGAGAGGACGCCGTAGGAGACGTTGACCTCGCGTACGCCGCCGGCCTTGAAGGCGTCGCCCACGGCGTGACTGACGGCGTGGACGGGGATGCCCATCCGCGCGATCGCGCGCAGGTAGTCGGGGCGCGGGAACTGGTGGGCGAAAAGGACGGTGCGCTTGGCCCCGCTGCCGGCGCGCAGGAGGCGGGCCGCGGGGAGGATGCCCCGCCCGTTGTTGCCGAGGATGAGCAGGTCGAAGGGCCCGCGCCGGCGCAGCGAGGGGACAAGCGCGAGTGAGACGGGGAGCGGCCGGCGCAGCGGCAGGCCCGGGACGACCTCCAACGCAGGATGCTCGGGGAGGTGCTCGCGAAGGGGAGTGCTCCAGCGCGGCTCGATGGGGAGGGTGACGGGGTGCCCGAGCTCGAGCAGTCGGCGGATGAAGAGGGAGTTGAAGATCTCCACGCCGTGGACGCGCTTGTGGCGCCGGTCGGCGAGGAAGGCGGGGGTGAGGAAGAGGATGGATCCGCCGCGACGGGTGGTCATCGGTCGGCGGAGGGTATCGGCGGACTCGGGAGCGGCGATTGGATCAGGCTTGGTCCGGTTTCGTGGTTGGGGGGCCAGCGGAGGCTGGTGTCCCGGGCGTGGTCGTCGGGCCACGCGCGACTTGGGGCGGCAGCCTCCAAGCGCCACCCAAGCCGTCGAATGGCGGGTCGGCACGCGGAGGACACGGGACGTGCATCGACCGTTCCCGGGCGACTTCGCCACGCCACGGCACCATCGCGCCAGATGCCCGTGACCTGCCGCCGAATGGCCCTGCAGTTCTGGATGTCGAGCCGCCGAACGTACATGGCACAGTGCAGGGGGACGGGCGGATGCGCGCCTGCCCCACGCCGCTACGGTCGCCGTCGTGACCTCAGGCCACGGCCCCCATTTCACCGCGGGTGCTGGCCCGTCGGGCCGCGTCGACGGCGGTTCGCCCCCTCGGTATCAAGCCTCCCTGCCGGCGGGGTTCTGACGCGGCAGGGGCAGGGGAGTCTCGCCTTGCGCGATGCTGGCGGCCAGTTCCAGCCCGTCGTGGGCCAGGGCCATGCCGGCGGGGAGCGAGGCGTTGGTTTCTTCGTGGGCCAGGTCGTGGGCCATGTGGACGAAGAAGGTCCGGCGGGCCGCGATCTTCTCGGCCAGGTGCACGGCCTGTCCGAGCGTCAGGTGGGTGGGGTGGTGCCGGTGGCGCAGGGCGTCGAGCACGAGGGTGCCCAGTCCCGACAGGTACCGCCAGGACTCGGTGGGCACGCCCGACACGTCGGTGCAGTACGCAAGCGGGAAGGGCGAGCCGGGCGGGAGATCCTGCTTCAGGGGCGAGGCGGCGGCGGGCTCGACGCGGTAGCCCACGATGGGCAGGCGGCCATGGAGCATGCGGAAGGGGGTGAAGGAGACGCCGAAGAGCTCGACCGCGACGCCCGGGGCCAGGGCGTGGGGGATGAGCGAGGCGACGAAGCTGTCGTTGACGTTGGCGTCGCGCTCGAAGACGTGCTTGTAGACGCGGCGGAGGTGGTCGAGGGTGTGGGGCTCGGCGTAGATGGGGATGGGCGTCCGCTGGAGGGCGTTGAAGCGGCGCACCTCGTCGAGCCCGAAGGTGTGGTCCACGTGGTTGTGCGTGAAGAAGATGGCGTCGCAGCGCCGCAGCCCGGCCCGCAGGGCTTGCTGGCGCAGGTCAGGGCCGGCGTCGAGCAGGGCGGTGCGTTCCACGCCGAACGGGTCGGTCCAGAGGACGGCGGCGGCGGTGCGCAGACGGCTGTCGCGGGGGTCGGGGCTGGTGCAGACGTGACAGTCGCACCCGATCGCCGGGATGCCCGCCGACGTGCCCGTGCCGAGGAACAGGAAGCGCACGGGTCAGCGTAGGGGAGCGACTGTCTTGATTGTCAAGCGGTCTCAAGAGAGGTCCTCCACGGGGTTCGGGTTCGCAGCATGGCGTTGAGGGTGACCAGGAGTTCCCGCATGCAGGCGACCGGGGCCGACTTCCTGGCCTTGCCCGTGGCGACGAGTTCCGTGTAGAAGGCGCGACGCGCCGGGTTCGGCGCGGGGTGTGTGTCGGGAGTCCGTGGATGGATGGGCCGCGGGTGCCACGGGTCATCGGGCGCTTCGCCCGCGACCCGTGCGGGTCGGGTGTCGGGGGCAAGGCGGCACGGGCGACCGCCGGGCGGATCGCCCGTGGCACCCGGAGCGCCCACCTGCGCCTGTGTGCGGACTCTCCCGACCCGCGCCGCTACCTGTCCAGCTCCGCCGCGACGACGTTGAGGGAGCCGATGCAGGCGACGATGTCGCTGAGGAGGTGCCCCTCGCACATCTTGGCGATGGTCTGGTAGTTGATGAACGAGGGCGGTCGGCACTTGGCCCGCCAGGCCCGCGGCCCGCCGTCGGACACGATGAAGAACCCCAGCTCGCCGTTGGCGGTTTCGTTGGCGCCGTAGCACTCGGCGACGGGGGGCTTCCAGCCGCGGTTGCTCATGACCAGTTCGAAGTGCTGGATGAGGCCCTCGATGGAGCCGTAGACGTCGGTCTTGCGGGGCTTGGTGACCTTGGCGTCGGCGAAGACGTCGAGGGGCCCGGCGGGGATGCGGCCGATGAGCTGGCGGACGATCGAGCACGACTGCCGGATCTCCTCCAGGCGCACCAGGTACCGCGCGTAGGTGTCGCCGTCGGTGCAGATGGGGACCTGGAACGTGACGGCCTCGGCGCCCTGCCCGTCCCAGTTGTCGGCGTAGCAGAGGTAGGGCTCGTCCTTGCGCACGTCGCGCTTCACGCCGCTGGCCCGCGCGATGGGGCCCGTGATCGACCAGGCCACGCACTCGTCGTGCGTCAGCAGCCCCACGCCCCGGGTGCGGTCCATGAAGATGCGGTTGCGGTTGAGCAGGGTCTCCAGGTCGCGGAGGGCGGCGGGCACCTCCTCGTCGATGAGCTTCCTGACCAGCGTCTTGAACATCTCCTCGTCGGGCAGGTCCTGCATGGCCCCGCCCACCCGCGTCCAGTCGGGGTGGTAGCGCTGCCCGGAGATGAAGTCGTACAGGTCGTAGGTCTTCTCGCGGACGTTGAAGGCGTAGATGAAGCCCGTGAAGGCGTTGAGGTCCAGCCCCGCCGCCCCCACGCACAGCAGGTGGTCCTGGATCCGCGCCACCTCCGCCATGATGGTCCGCAGCACCTTGCAGCGCGGCGTGATGTCGATCCCGAAGAGCTTCTCCACGGCGTGGTGCCAGCAGATGTCGTTGGCGATGGGCGAGAGGTAGTTCATCCGCGACGCGATGGCGACGTACTGGTTGTAGTCCAGGTGCTCGGCCAGCTTCTCGAAGCCCGAGTGCAGGTACCCGATGTGGGGCGTGCAGCGGGCGATCCGCTCGCCGTCCAGCTCCAGCACCAGGCGCAGCGTCGTGTGCGTCGCCGGGTGCTGGGGCCCGAAGTTCAGCACCCAGCGGTCGCCCGTGTCGACGTGGCTGGCCAGGTACCGGGTCGTGTCGGCGTCGACGGTCCAACCTTGCTCGGGCTTCAGCGTGAAGGGCATGAGCGTCCTCGATGGCCCCGGATCGGGGGAGCAAGTGTAGGGACTTGGGGCCCGGCTCCCCTCTGTCCGGACGGCGGGCCGACGCCCGGCGGCGCCGAGGTCGCCGAGCCGATCTCGGCGGCACGGGACCCACTACCGTCCCGCCATGGGCCCTCCGAGCATCGCTGACGCCGACGAGTCGCACCTGGCGGCCGTTTTCGAGATCTACAACCACGAGGTCCTGACCAGCCCCTCGACGTTCGAGACCGAGCCGCGCACGCCCCAGCAGCAGCGCGAGTGGTTCCACGCCTTCGACCGCTCGGTCTACCCCGTCCTCGTCGCGCTCGACGTCGGGCGCGTGCTGGGCTGGGCCCGGCTCCAGCCCTGGTCGCCCAGGCCCGGCTACCGGCGTTCGGCGGAGGACTCGGTCTACATCGCCGAGCACGCCCGGGGGCGGGGCGTCGGGCGGGCCCTGCTCGACGAACTCCTGGGGCGGGCGCGAGCCGCGGGGATCAGGTCCGTCATCGCCCGCATCAACGACGATGGCGGGCCCAGCGTCCGCCTGCACCGCGCCGCCGGGTTCCGCACCGTCGGCATCCTCGAGGCGGTGGGCGAGAAGTTCGGGCGGGTCCTCGACGTGCGCATCATGCAGGCGAGTGTCTGAGGAAGGCGCCGGGGACTGGGGAATGAGGGGATGTGGGACCGGCCTGTGGCCGGTGCCCCCGGCTCGGGATTCGGGCCCGCCCCTCAATAGGGCCTGCGGATCGGGTTGAGCACCACGTTGTCGCGCCCGGGGATCAGCACGTCCGCGATCTCGATGGCCTCCTGGAAGCTCTCCTTGGCGGCGGGCACGTCCATCGCGTAGTCGACGATGAGCCCCGAGTCCAGGTGCTGGGCGGTGGCGACGGCGTCGCCCGCGATGAGCGTCGTCGCCCGCGGGCCCTCCAGCAGCAGCCCACACATGCCCGGGCTCACGCCGGGGAGCGGGAAGAGACTGACGCGGTCGGCGGGCCGGTCGGGGGCCGGTTGGCATCGCTGCAGGAGCGAGACGTCGCGCTCCAGGCGCTCGCGGAGCGACATCCCCACGCCCTCGGGGTCGTCCCCGTCCTCCTCCTCGCCCTGCACCCGGACCAGGTTCCGAAGCTGGAGCGCCAGGCGCGTGCCGATCGCCTCGCGCTCCGGCTCGTGGATCAGCCACTCGGCGTGCTCGAAGAGTCCGAGCCCGCCCCGGCACTCTGGGTGGAAGCTGGTCAGGAACACGTGCGTGACCTTGGAGGGCGTCAGCCCGGCCCGCTCGCCCAGGCGGGCGGCCAGCGCCGGACCGGGGAGCGCCGGGTCCACCACGATCGTCGCGCCGCCGGAGCGCACGAGCGTCGTGGTGGCGTGCCCGGTGCGCACGGGGACGCGCTCGCCCCACAGCGGGTTGCACGCCAGGGTGCCGATGCTGATCACGCGGGATTCCATGGGGGATCGTAGTGAACAGTCCGCGTGCCCTGTTGAGCTCCCCCTTCCGGACACGCCGGGCCCGAGGAGGCTCGGCGCGCCCTACCGACCCAGCGCCCCCCGCAGGCTCGACACCAGCGCCCGCCGATCCTCGTCCTTCATCGATCCCGCCTGGCGCTCCCTGGGCCAGAGCCACACCGGGTCCCGCGGCTGGGGGTCGTCGGCGTGGCGCGGGATGAGGTGCCAATGCACGTGCGGCACGAGGTTGCCCAGGCACTCGTAGTTGATGCGGACCGGGCCGAAGACCGCCCGCTGGGCGGCGGCGGTGTGACGCACGTCGTCCCACAGCCGCGCCTGCCGGTCGGCGGTCAGGTCGGCCACGTGCTCGGCGTGTTCCTTGAGCACGAGCACGCACCAGCCCCGCGGGCCCTGGTTGTCGCCCAGCAGGGCGAAGCTCTCCGCCAACTCCGCGATGAGCCAGGGGTGCTTGCCCCGGCCCGCCCTCGCCGCCTGTTCGCACAGCGGACACGCCATGCGGCACGGTAGCGCCCGATCCGCGGCCGGCGTTCGCACCTCAAGCGGGCGCCCGGGCGGCGGGGGGGGCGTCAGTGCGTGTGCCCGGCGCGCCGTGCGGCGTCGATGGCCCGGCAGGCCGACTCGGGCGTGAGGCGCTCGTGCAATGCGTGGTCGATGAGGGCGACGGGGGCCAGGTCGCAGGCGCCCAGGCACTCCAGCTCGATGAAGGTGAACTCGCCGTCGTCGGTTGTCTCGCCCACGTCGATGCCCAGGTAGGCGCGGATGGCGTCGGTGATGGCGGGCTGCCCGCAGAACTCGCAGGCGATGGAGCGGCAGACCTGGATCAGCCGACGACCCTTGGGCTTGAGCCAGTATTCCTCGTAGAAGGAGGCGGTGTCGATGACGTCGGCGGGCTTGAGCCCGAGGAAGTCGGCGATCTCGACCATGGCTTGGGGGGGGATCCAGCCCTGCTCGTGCTGGACCTCGTGCAGCACGGGCAGCAGGGCCGCCAGTCGCGTCTCGAAGCGCGGCAGGACCCGCTCGCTCAGGCGCTGCTTGAGGGCCGCGGTGAGGTAGGGGTCGGGCCGTCGTGGGACGGTCGCGGCGGCGGAGTGCTTGGTGATCCAGGCCATGGGTCGGCATGGTAGGGGCGGGGGCCGGGCGTGGTCCGCTACCCTTGTGCGGGCGCCCGTAGCTCAGCCCGGATAGAGCAGCCGCCTTCTAAGCGGCAGGTCGCGCGTTCGAATCGCGCCGGGCGCGCTTGCCGCGTTGACGCCACGCCACGCCACGCGATGAGCCCGGGCAACATCCGAAACGGGCGCACGTCCGCGGAGGCCCCCGATCCGCCCCGGCACGCCGGTTGTATGGGCCCGGGGTGGGCGACCGCGCCCGGTGAGGTGTGAAGATGGGAAAGATCGGCGGCATCGCGCTCATGCTCGCGCTCCTGGCGGGGTGCGCTGCGCCGGTCGCCCGTCGGCACGCCGGGGCGGAGGTCGGCGGCTCGTCCGGGACCGTGGTGTTCCCGGACGATCCCGCCGTGCTCGTCGGCGACGCCTCGGCGCCGGAGTTCTCGCGGCGTGACGCGGCCCTGGGGTTCGTCGGCGACGTGCGCCCGCCGGCGGACCTGTGGCCCTGCACGGCCCCCAGCGTCGATCGCGTGCGCTACCTCCACCTGCAGCGCAGCGCCGAGACCACGGTCATCTTCCGCGAGCGCCGCATCTGGCTCCGGCACGACGGGGCGTACTACCTCCGGTGACCATACCGTGCGCCCGTGGGACGCGGGCGCATGCAACGGCGGTGGGCGTGTTCGGCGACGGCGGCGGCGCTGTACCTGCCGTTCACATGGGTCCTCTGGATCGACTACCCCTGGACCGACTACCGCTGGCTGTGGGTCAAGATGCTGCCCGTGCTCCCGGGCCTGCTGCCGTCGCGGCTCATCGTGGGGCACGCGGCCCCGGAGTGGGTGCTGTTCACGCTCGCGGGCGTTCTCTCGGGGGCGGCGCTGGCCTCGGCGGGGTGGCTGGCGGGCCGATCGCGGGCCTGGCTCGTGGGCGTGACGATCGCGGGGCTGGCGTACTCGATCCCGTGCGCCTACGGGGCGTACAACGCCTTCAGGGCGTGAGCGGGGGCGCGGGCGTTGTGGTCGGGCGTGCGGAGCCTGGAGGCCGTCCCCGGCGGCATCCGCCGGGCCCGATGCCCAAGAATGTGGGCATGGGACTCCTGCTCTCCAACGACGATCGGATGCTGGCGGGCGTGTGCGGGGGGATCGCCAAGTGGCTGGGGTGGAGCTCGACGCTGGTGCGCGTGGCGTACGTGCTGGTGTCGATCCTGTCGGCGGCGTTCCCCGGGATCCTGGTGTATGTGATCCTGTGGATCCTGATGCCTCGCGAACGGGCCTGAGGGGGCGGGCGGCTCTATGATCGCCCCATGGCGTTCATCCGCGTCATTCCCAGGGCGGATGCGGAGGGCCACCTGGCCGACCTGTATCGCCGCTACGCCAACAGGAACGGGCACGTCGACCACGTCCTGGTGGTGCACAGCCTGCACCCGGCGACGCTGGAGGCGCATATGGCGCTGTACGCCCAGGCGATGCACGGCCCGTCGTCGCTGAGCCGGGTGGAGCGCGAGGTGCTGGGCGTGGTGGTCAGCCGGGTGAACGGGTGCCGCTACTGCCTCGAGCACCACGCGACGGGGCTG
The DNA here is from genome assembly GCA_016873295.1 of Phycisphaerae bacterium. GTDB lineage: Bacteria > Planctomycetota > Phycisphaerae > Phycisphaerales > UBA1924 > VGXM01. The sequence goes on along the minus strand of VGXM01000002.1, from coordinate 175,328 downwards.
GCCCGCGAGCTGACGGAGGATCGCCGCGGGCTGGCGGTGTGTCTGAAGGAAGGGAACGTGGCGGGGTTGACGCCCCGCGAGGCGGGGTTGGCGGGATACGCGACGAAGCTGACGAGCGAGCCGGCGTCGGTGACGGCCCACGACATCGCCGCGCTGCACGCGGCGGGGCTCTCCGACCGCGAGGTCCTGGACGCCGCCCAGGTCATCGGGTACTTCAACTACGTCAACCGCATCGTGCTGGGGCTGGGCGTGACCCTGGAGGCGGGGCCGATCGGGCAGCACCCGGCGGCGTCGACGGCGTGAGGCGGTCGGGGCGCGGCGGGTCCGACCAGAGGGCCTTCCGCGGCGTCGCTTGGCGGGGTCGCGTTCGCGCGCATCGCATTCGCTGAAAGCGCCCCAGGCGGGACGGGATGATTGTGGCGCGGAGGAGAGGGGGACGACCCGCGAAGGAGGGGCCTGAAAGGCCCCGCCCCGGTACCATCGGGGCGCCATGAACCCGACGGCCCAGTTGCTCGAGCCCGAGGTGCGCGAACTGATCGAGGGCGGGCGCTACGCCGAGCTGCGCGAGGCGCTGCTGGGGATCGACGCCGTCGACGTCGCGGAGATCCTGCGGGAGCTGGAGCCGGGCAAGTCGGCGGTGGCGTTCCGGTTCCTGGCCCGCGACTTCGCGGGCGAGGTCTTCGCGTACTTCCCGGCGGAGCACCAGAACGACCTGATCAGGGCCCTGGGCACGGTCGAGTCGGCGCGGCTGCTGGAGGCCATGAGCCCGGACGACCGGGCCCGCGTCGTCGACGAGCTGCCCACGGAGGTCGCCACGCGCATCGTCGCGGAGCTTCCCCCCGAGGAGCGGCGCGTCACGCAGGCGATCCTCGGGTACCCCGAGCGCAGCGTCGGGCGCCTGATGACGCCCGACTACGTGCGCGTGCGGGCCGACTGGACGGTGGCGTACGCGCTGGACCACATCCGGCGCTACGGGCGTGACGCCGAGACCATCAACGTGGTGTACGTCGTGGACGAGCAGGGGAAGCTGGTGGACGACCTGCGGCTGCGGCAGGTGTTCCTGGCGGACCCCTCGGCGCCCATCGAGAGCCTGATGAACCGCTCCTTCGTCGCCCTCCAGGCCGACCAGCCCCAGGAAGACGCGGTGACCATGCTCAAGCGCTACGACCGCAGCGCCCTGCCCGTGGTGGACAGCCGGGGGATGCTGCTGGGGATCGTGACGCACGACGACGTGGCGGACGTGGCGGAGCAGTTGGCGACGGAGCAGGTGCAGCGGCTGGGCGCGGTGCAGGCCCTGGACGAGCCGTACATCGAGTCGGGGCACGTGGCGCTGTTCCGGAAGCGCGGGCCCTGGCTCTCGCTCCTGCTCGTGGGGCAGAGCATCACGATCCTGGTGCTGGGATCGTTCCAGGACCAGTTGGAGAGGGCGGCGGTGCTGACGCTCTTCCTGCCGCTGGTGATCTCGTGCGGGGGGAACTCGGGCTCGCAGGCGGCGACGCTGATCACGCGGGCCCTGGCCCTGGACGAGATCGCGCCGGCGGACTGGTGGCGCGTCGTACGCAAGGAACTGGTCTCCGGGCTGCTGCTGGGGGCGACGCTGTCGCTGCTGGGCCTGGCGGCGGTGCTGTTCTTCACGGGCGTGGGCTACACCAGGACGCCCTCGCCGATGATGGTCTCGTTCACGGTCGCGGGGGCCGTGCTGCTCATCGTGGTGTGGGCGGTCACGCTGGGGGCCACGCTGCCGCTGATCCTGGAACGGTGCGGGCTGGACCCGGCGACGGCGAGCACGCCCCTGGTCGCGACGCTCATGGACGCCTCCGGGACCCTGATCTACCTGGCCATCGCGGTGCTCGTGCTGCGGGGAACGCTGCTGTAGCGATGGACGGCGCCTCTTGCCGAGCCGACGGCGCACGCCGTCGGGGCGCGGGCCCACCCTCCCCGGCCGATCAGTGCTTGGCCTCGTAGCGCAGGTAGTCCTCGATCTCCCGCGGCGAGGGCTCGGCGGCCCGCCAGGCGGCGAGGACGAGCCCCGCGAGCATCGAGGAGGCGTCGGCGAGGCGCTCGGCGATGAACGACTTGCCGGGCTCGCGCTCGAGGTCGCCGGACTTGCGCAGTTCGTACAGCGGCACGACGCGGTCGAACGACCGGCGCGTGTAGGCGACGGCGGCGCCCCACTGCGTGCGCGGGGACACGTCGGCGGGCGCGACGGGGGTGCCGCGGAGCGTGTCGTAGGAGAGGGCGTGCAGCGTGAGTACGGTGCCGTCGATGTGGGCGTGGATGCCCCGGTCGGTGGTGTAGGCGTGGGGGTTGTCGCCGACCCACCCGTGGTGGTGGCGGGTGGTGTGCAGGGGCTGGGCGGTGTCGCCCACGAAGTGGCTGAGGACGCCGAGGGAATAGACCGCGTTCTCGCGCGCCTGCCGCACCTGGCCCTGTCGGCGGGGCGTGGAGGCGTCGGCGAGGCCCTCGAGGATGCGCAGCGTGTTGAAGGCGGAGCGGAGCTTGTCGGCGCTCTCGGCGATGGAGTGGAGGACGAACCCGGGCCACTCGTTGACCTTGGCGGGGTCCTGCCGCGGGTCGTAGGGCGGGACGTCGGGCCTCTCCCAGTTCTCGGGATGGACGTGCCTGGCGACGGCGAGCACGCGCATGTACTCGTAGCGCAGCGGCGGGACGGTCTCGAGCGTGAGCCCGAAGGGCTCGAGGTCCTCGACGTCGATGTAGTGGTCGGGATTGTTGAGGTGGGTGAGGGCGGGGGCGCGCGTGCCGCGCCACCGGTCGGGCTCGCCCGACTGCCACGCGGCCCGCTGGCGGGCGTCCTCGTCGCGCAGGAACGCGGGGAGCCCGTCGCCGGCGGCGTCCAGGGCCAGGAGCGTGATGGTCCGGTGCCCGTCGGCGTCCCAGGCGGAGGCGGGGGCGGCGGCGAGGAGCAGGCTGAGGGCGAGCGTGCGCATGGGCGCACGGTAGTGGGGGCGCCGGCCTCCAAGCGCGGACACCGCCCGGAGGGCGGCGCCACCCGGGCCGCGTCAGGCGGGCTTGCGGGCCACGAAGAAGGCCGTGGTCCAGTGCCCCTGGTATCTCCGGTCCTCGCCCGCGGCCTGCATGTACATGGTCATCACCGCGGTGGGGTTCTCGACGAGGATGGTGTAGGGATTGGCGTTGGGCGGGCGGGCCGGGTCGAAGCGGAAGTCGAAGCCGGAGGAGACCAGGAGTTGCATGAGGTTGAAGTAGCGGTCGGCGCCGGTGACGCAGAAGTCGATGGTGCCGGCGAAGAGGCCGCCGGGCACGAGCAGTCGGTGGGCGTGCTCGACGACGCGGGCGGTGGTGGCGGGGTCGAGTTCTTCCATGACGCTGACGGAGCAGACCAGGTCCTGCGAGCCCTCGCGCACGTCCAGCGGGCCCCCGAGCAGCCCGCGGACGAAGCGCACGTCGGGGAAGGGGTCGAGCAGGCGCTCCTTGCGCTTCGCGTCCCACGACTCGCCCGAGGGGAAGTAGGCCAGCCCCATGTCGTCATCGACGCCGGTCATGTGGCAGCGGGCGTGGAAGGCGGCGAAGAGGGCGGGGTTGAAGCCGTGCCCGTATTCGAGGATGGCGGCGCGGCGGTCGGCGAGCCCGCGGTCCCCCACCAGGGCCATGAGCTCCATGTAGCCGTAGTCCTTCAGCACCGAGTGCGAGGCCTTGCGGTAGTCGGGGAAGCGGCGCGTGAGCCGCCACCAGTCGTCGACGGCGGGGACGCGGAGGAGCGGGGCGGTGGGGTCGGTCATGCGCGGGCCCGGGAGGTGTGGCCCGATGCTATCGGGGGCGGCGGGCGCGCGAAAAAGCCCCGCCGGGGGCGCGGGGGAGGTCGCGCCTTCAGCAGCCGACGTTGTAGATGTTGAGGAACTCGAGGAAGTCGTTGAAGTCGACGGCGCCGTCGCCGTTCAGGTCGGCGCAGTTGTTGAGAGCATTGAAGTCGTTGAGGTTGCCGAAGGTGCCGGAGGTGAACCCGCGGGGGGCGATCAGGCCTTCTTCTGGTAGTACTCGAGGTTGATCTGGATGTACCTGGCCCACTCGGGGGGGAGGTCTTCCTGGGGGTAGATGGCCTTGACGGGGCACTCGTCGACGCACAGCCCGCAGTCGATGCAGGTGTCGGGGTCGATGTAGAGCTGCTCGGTCTTCCCGAAGTCGGGGGAGGCCTTGGTGGGGTGGATGCAGTCGACCGGGCACACCTCGACGCACGAGGTGTCCTTGGTCCCGATGCAGGGTTCGGCGATGATGTGCGTCATGGGGCGGGAAGCGTAGGGGCGCGGGTGTGCGCCGGGCGCACGCGCGTGCGGGCGGGATGGCGCTCGTGGCGCGAGTCGGAAGAACGTGGACGGAGCGCTCCGGGTGCCACGGGTCATCGGGCGCTCCGCCCGTGACCCGTGCGGCTGTTCGAGGCCGGTCCGAACGCCGGCACGGGCGGCCGCCGGGCGGATCGCCCGTGGCACCCGCAGCGCCCGCCGGCGCCCTGGTACACGTTCTTCCGACTCGCACCACGAGTGACGCAAGTCGGAAGTCCGTGGACGGATGCGCTCCGGGTGCCACGGGTCATCGGGCGCTTCGCCCGATGACCCGTGCGGCTGTTCGACGCCCGTCCGGACGCCGGCACGGGCGAGCCGCCGGGCGGCTCGCCCGTGGCACCCGCGGCGCCCGCCGGCGGCTTGGTGCGCATTCTTCCGACTCGCGCCACTAGACCGCCATCGCGGTCCGCTGCCGACGGGCGGAGGGGAGGAGGCGCCAGGCCCAGAGCGAGAGGCCCGTCGCGGCGGTGGCGACGGCCAGGAGGCTGGCGATGGTCAGGAGCGGGTGGTTGAAGTCGTCGCGGGTCTGGTAGTCCATCGTGTGGAGCATCCAGAAGAAGTCGAACGTGCGCCAGGCGCGATTGCGCCGGGCGGCAATCTCGCCCGTGCCGGCGTGGACGTAGACGCGCACGGCGTCGGAGCGCTCGAAGACGACCTGCCACGCGGGGAGGGGCTTCTCGCGGTACTCGGTGGGCGGGTCGGCGTCGATCAGGCGGGCGGCGCGGACGGCGGCGGGTTCGAGGAGGTCGTCGAGGGCGATGCGCTCGGCGTCGTCGCGCGTGAGCGGGGGCGCGGTTCGGCCGTCGGGGAGCAGGAGCGCCGCCAGACGGTTGCCCTCGTCGCGGAGCTCCCAGCGGGGCCCCAGGCCCCGGTCGATCAGCTCGGCCCGGGCGACGGGCGGGAGGTCGAGCGAGCGGCACGCATCGGCGACGGGGGCGGGGAGGGCGTCGAGGTCGAGAGGCCGCGGCGGTCGCATGGCGGCGGCCGACTCGCCGCGGACGTCGCGGATGTCCAGGACGCTGAACGTAAACCCGCCCACGCTCCAGGCCAGAAGCTGGAGGGCGATGAAGAGCGCGAGCCAGCGGTGGGCGAGGTAGGCGAACTTGCGGGGCTTCATGGGGGGGAGGGTACGAAGCGGCGCGCGGCGATCGGGCGCGGGGCCAGCGGGTCGCGGGCGTGCCCGTCCAAGTGCCGGCGTGCTCAGTCCGCCTCGTCCTCGCCCGCGCCGGCGACGCGTGCGGCTTCCTTCTCCTGGGCGTCGGCGAGTTGGCGGTCGTAGCGGATGCGGTTGGCGCGGTGGTCCATGAGGAAGAGGACCTTGGAGGCCCTTTCCTCGCCCGCGGCGTGGGCGAGCTGCCGCCGCGCCTCGCCCATGTCCGTCCGCCGCGAGACGTGGATGAGCACGAGGCTCTGGCACTCCAGGAACTTGAGCCACTCGGCGATGTTGTCGATGTGCAGGTGCATGCCGATCTTGGCGCGGTCCTGGTGGTCCGCCTCGAAGAAGGTGCACTCGCTGATGACGATCTGGCTCTTGCGGACGTCGTCGCGCAACAGGTGGGGCCCCGGGGCGGTGTCGCCCAGGAAGGCGACGAGGGGGACTTCGAGCGCGCGCGTGATCTCCACGCCCCGGTCCTTGAGCTCGCGGAGCTTGTCCTGCGGCAGGTCGGTGAACTCGGGCTTGAGCTTGGTGCGCTTCTCGTAGACGACGTAGCCGAAGGAGGGGGCGGTGTGCTCGGTCTCGAAGCCGCGGAGGTAGACGGAGGGCTTGAGCTGGTGGGGCTGCTCGGGCAGGAGGGGGACGAGCTCGTAGGGGGTCTTCTGGCGTTCGAGGTCGACGTAGCCGGCGAGCATGCTCTGGACGGCGCGGGCGATGCGGGCGTCGCAGAGGATGGTGCCCGAGCCCATTCCCTGGAAGCGGCGCTGGGAGCAGTAATACGCCAGGCCCCCGACGTGGTCCATGTGCCCGTGCGTGAGCGCGACGAACTTGCTGTTGAGCATGGCCCGCGGGCAGACGCCCATGTCAAAGCAGACGTCCAGCTCCGGGATCTGCACGGCGGTGGCCTCGCCGGCGATGGAGGTGCCCTGGACGCGGTAGGGCGGGATGTAGAGGAAACCGAGGCTGGGCTCGCGGGGCGGTGGTTTGGGGAGCACGCGCGAATCTCCGAGGCCGGGCTGTCACCCGGGCCGGTGTGCGTGGGGCAAGTGTACCGGGATCGCCCCCGACCCGCGCGGGCCCGGTGTAGGCTTGCCGCTCCCATGAGCCAGGAGCCCACGGCACCCACCAGCGACGCGCCCCGCCCCCATCCGTCCGAGGGCGACGGGCTGGGCGCGGTGCTGCGCCGCCTGGGGCCCGCGGGGCTCCTGGGGCTGGCCTGGTCGATCCTCCCGGCCGTCGCGGGGACCTTCCTGCTGGCGTTCATGCCCACGGTGGCGGAGTGGGTCCTGGGGCACCGCGAGGTGGGATACTGGCTCTACATCGCGGTCTTCGTCTTCAGCGCCGGCTTCGGGCTGCTGCCGACGTACTCACAATCGCTGTTGGCGGGGTACGCCTTCGGGCTGGTCGGTGGGATCCCGGCGGCCCTGGCGGGGTTCGTGGGGGCCTCCATGGTCGGCTACCTGGTCGCGCGGACGGTGGGCCGCGACCGCGTCGAGCGCGAGATCGCACGCCATCCCAAGGCCAAGATCGTCACCGAGGCCCTCATCGGCGGTTCGCGGGCCAAGACCCTGGGCATCGTGACCCTCCTGCGACTGCCCCCCAACTCGCCCTTCGCCCTGACGAACCTGGTGATGTCGACCTGCGGCGTGCGCAAGCCGGAGTTCCTCATCGGCACGGCGGTGGGCATGGCCCCGCGCACCATCGCCGCGGTGTGGGTCGGCACCCAGGTCCAGGACTGGAAGGAACAGGACCGCCCGACCTGGCTGCTGGTCGCGGGGATCGTGCTGGCGGTGGTGGCCCTGGGCGTGATCGGTTCGATCGCCAACCGGGCCCTGGCCCACCTGCACCAGGGCCCCGGACGCGCCCCCCGCGCCGGCGGAGCGTGAGCCTCCCACGAGCCCGCCGCGCGAGCGAGGGGTGGCACGCTTCCTGCTCTGAGGAAGCACGCCGGTGTCGGCACGGGTCACGGGCGAAGCGCCCGCAGTCCCGCGTTTCGGACAGGCGGGACGCCTGTCCCACCCGGGGCGTGCCACGACTGATCGGCTCCGCGAGCGGTCGTGCCGTCCCCGCCCGACACGACGGAGCCTTCTCTGTCGAGTTCCCCCGATCCATGCGCCGAGTCTGAGCGAGTCTTCGAGCGGAGGCTCGGGGCGTCGGGCTCCGATCCGAGCCTTCGTCGCCGAGCCTCCTCAGGCTCGGCGTGTCCGGAGGAGGGATCTCAACAGTGCGGGCTGCGCCCCCGGCGGCGCAGTCGTGGTACTCGGACTTGGGACTCACACCCCCGGCCAGGCGCGGGTCAGGGGCAGGGCGTGTTGAACAGGTTGACGAAATCGAGCAGGTCGTTGAAGTCGACGACGCCGTCGCCGTTGAGGTCGGCGCGGGGGTCCTGGCTGTTGTAGTCGTTGAGGTATTCGAGGAAGTCGTTGAAGTCGACGACGCCGTCGGCGTTCCAGTCGGCGGGGCAGAGGACCTCGCCGACGAGCGTGACGACGAGGGGCGCGAAGCGGTCGCCGGCGTTGCTGGCGATGGTGAGCGTGCCGCTCCTGGGTCCGGGCGTCGAGGTGTCCATGGAGAGCGTGTGCGAGTTGGCCCCGCCGCCCGCGGCGTCGGAGAAGGGCCCGGAGGGGGCGGAGAACCCGGCGGAGGCGGCGAGGGTGTAGTTGAGGAGGGCGATGCCGGCGGCGTTCCAGAGGGCGGTGTCGGCGCTGTTGAACACCTGGAGGTCCGCGGTGGCGCTCGCGCCCGCCGCGACCAGCCCGAAGTTGACGGTCAGCGACGAGACGCCCAGGCGCCCGGGCACGCGGACGTCGAGGTAGACGGGGAGGTGCCCGTTGCCCGCGGCGACGTTGATGAGGGACTGGGCGATCGAGGCGCCGACCATGGTGTTGCCGGTGGTTCGGATGACCCCGTCGAAGTTGTTGCCGTCGTTGCCCCAGGCGCGGTAGGAGTGGTTGGGGTCGTTCCAGGTGGTGGTGCTGAATGGGCGGGTGTGGTCGCCGACGTAGTGCATGCCGTCGGCGTCGAGCAGCGACGCCGAGACGAGGACCTGGTCGTAGCGGTCGTCCATCTGGGTGGAGGGGTCCTGGGAGTGGACGAAGCGGAAGGCGCCGTTGTTGTTCCAGCTTCCCGGGGTGAAGATGGGGTCGAAGAAGGGGCCGGTGGGGGCGCTGGGGTTGGGGCCGACGAGCGTGGTGTACGCGCCCTGCGACGAGCCGGGGATGTTGAAGTCGCCCCCGATGAGGACGTGGCGCCCCGAGGGGAGCACCGCGACGTTGGCGACGACGCGCTGGGCCTCGACGAGCCGGCGGTTCAGGTCCGCGGTCGTGCTCCCCGCCTTCATGTGCGTGGAGTAGACCGAGAGGATCGAGCCCGGGGCGCCGCCGTAGCCCACGAGCCCCAGGTCCCAACGCTGGATGGTGCGCGGCGGGTTGGGGTCGCAGCCGCCGACGGAGACGGTGACGGCGGCGATCTGGGACACGCGGTCGGTGCGGTAGAGCACGGCGTTGTTGGTGTCGTTGCAGCCGCCGTTGGGCGCGACGAAGGTGGCCAGGGCCCAGACGGACGAGCCGTGGGCGTTGTTGAGGAAGGTGCGGAGGTTGTTGACGCCGCCCGTGCTCTCCATCTCCTGGACGAGGAGGATGTCGGGGCGGAGGGTCAGGCCGTTGGCGGGGTTGACGCCGTAGATGGCGTTGGCGAGGTCGGCCTCGCGGAGGCCGGCGCTGGGGTAGTCGGTGATGTTGTAGGTGGCGACGCGGAGCTGGGCCCCGGCGTCCGCCGCAAACCCCGCGGCCAGCGCCAAGCCGACTGCCCGCCATGCAAGACCGGTCATCATCGTCGTGTTCCCTCGCCCACAGGCCCGACCGAAGGGTAGCGGGCGTGCCCCGCCCGCGGGGGCGTGTGTTCTCGGACGGCGCCGGTCAACGCCGGCGCCGGCGGGACGCCACTCCGAGGGCGACGAGGGCCAGCAACGTGGGCGGGGCGGGGACGTACGTGACCTCCAGGATGGGGACGCGGGCCCGGTCGGGCTCCTCGCGCGTGGAGAATCGCTTGGCGGACGATGCCGCGGCCTCGTCGCCCAGCAGGAGCCAGCCGAAGTTGGCGGCGGGGGCGGCGAAGAAGGCCTGCACGTCGGCGAGGAGCGCCGGGGATTCCCACGAATAGGCGGCGGGGCCGACGATGATCGTCGCGGCGCTGGCGACGGGGTTGAACGACCCGCCGGGCGTGGACCACAGGACGCCGGGGAAGTGCCGGTGGAGCCAGGTGGCGTCGCCCGGCTCGGGCGGGGCGCCCCGCCCCTGCCCGCCGGTGGCAACGCTCGACCCCTCGCCCCAGGACTCGAGCACGCGGTGGAGGGAGACGGAGGCCGGGGCGAGGTTGGCGGCGGAGTTGACCAGGCGCAGGCGGGCCCCGGTGATGGTCATGCCCGCGGGGACCGCCGACGCGACGTCGAATCGGACCAGGGCGCGGTGCCGCCCCAAGGCGGCGTTGTTGCCGGCGAACATGGCGGTGCCGGCGCCGTTGGAGAGCTGGCCCGCCGGGTCGTCGTACAAGGTGTTGTCGGCGGCGCCCGGGACCTGGATGGTGACCTGGGCGAGCGCAAGCCCGGAGCAGGCCGCGATGGCGACGAGAGCGCAGAGTGTTCGCATGCTCCAATCTACACGCGCCCGGGCGTTTGCCCAGCAAAACCGCCCGGAACCGCCCGACTTGAGGGCGGGTTATCCGACCCGCTCCGGCTTCATCTCCCGGCTCATCAGCCGGGCGATGGCGTCGATGGGATCCGTGCCCTCGAAGAGGACGGCGTGGACGGCGTGGACGATGGGAAGGTCCACGCGATACTTGCGGGCCAGCCCCACCACGCTGCGCGTCGTCGCCACGCCCTCCACCACCGAGGGCGTGCGGGCCAGGTAGTGATCGAGCTTCTCGCCCCGCCCCAGAGCCTCGCCGCAGGACCGGTTGCGGCCCTCGGGCGAGAAGCAACTGGTGGCCAGGTCGCCCACGCCGGCGATGCCGAAGAAGGTCTCGGGGGACGCGCCCATGGCGGCGCCCAGGCGCGTGATCTCGGCCAGCCCGCGGGCCAGCAGGGCGCTCTTGGCGTTGTTGCCCGCCTGCAGCCCGTCGAGGATGCCCGCGGCGATGGCGATCACGTTCTTCACGGCCCCGGCGAGCTCCACGCCCAGCACGTCGGTGTGCGTGTAGATCCGCATCCAACTGGCGGAGAAGAGGCGCTGCAGGTCCGCCGCGAACCCCGGGTCGTCGCTGGCGGCGATCATGGTCGCGGGGAGGCAGCGGGCCAGTTCGGCGGCGATGGTCGGGCCGGAGAGCACGCCCACGCGGCGCGGCCGCTGGTCCGGGTCGTCCCGACCCGTGGCCCGCAGCACGTCCGCCACGATCTGGCTGGGGCGGAGCATGGTGTCGTTCTCGATGCCCTTGGCGACCGAGACGACGCCGGCCCTGGAGGGCACGTGCGGGGCAAGGGCGGTCCACGCCTCGCGGATGAACTGGACCGGGATCGCCGACACGATCAGGTCGGCGCCGTCAAGGGCCTCGCGGGGCTTGAAGCAGACCCGGACCGACGCGGGAAGCTCGAAGTCGGGGAGGCGCGGGCTGCGGCGGGTCTGGGCCACGGCCGCGGCCTCGTCGGCGCTGTGCCCGAGCATCCGGACGTTGACGGGGCGGTGCAGCCCGGTCGAGCGGGCGGTCGGCGGCGGGCCGTGCCCCTCGGCGCCGGCGAGGAGCCCGGCGCACACCAGCCCCATCTGCCCGATGCCCAGCACGGTCACCGTGGGTCGGTCGGGGAGTGCCCGGGCCCGCGGCTTGCGGGGGGCCGGATCGGGCTGGGGGTTCCTTGGTTTGGATTCCATGGGGGTGGTCGAGGGGTCGGCGAACCCCAGCGCGAGTGGGCAACGTATCCTAATGACCCGCGCGGGCGCCGTCCCGGTGCGGGTTCGCGGCCGGGTTCTCCGGTCGGGGGCGCGGGCCCCAGTCGGTCACCTCCAGAGAACGGGAGCACGCGCGGATGGGCGGGCACGACCACCACCACGATCACGGACATCACGGGCAATCGGGGGCGGGCGCGGCGCAGGCCGCCGCAATGGGGGTCGTCGAGGACCCAAGGGCCATGGAGGCCCTTGACGCCTGCTGCGCCCACGAGGCGCAGATCGAGAAGTACCTGATCCTGTATTCGGTCGGCGGCGTGCTGGTGCTGACGACGGCGATCGCCAACTGGCTCAACCTCGCCGACCCGCTGGTCGCCAAGCTGCCGGCGGCGGTGGGCGCGATCGTGCTGGGCGTGCCGCTGCTCAAGAGCGCGTGGGACGAGATCCGCCTGCGCCGGGCCTCGAGCGCCACGCTGGCGGCGGTGGCGATCCTGGCCGCGATCGCCAGCGAGGAGTACGTCGCGGCGGGCCTGCTGGCGTTCATCCTGCTGGTCGTCGGGCTGCTGATCCGGCGGTCGGCGTTCGGGGCCCAGCGGGCCATCGCGGCCCTGGTCAGCCTGACCCCGGCCCGGGCCCGCGTCGTCGAGAACGGCGCCGAACGCGAGGTGCCCGTGTCGCAGGTCCGCGTGGGCCAGACGGTCCGCGTCCGCCCCGGCGAGAACCTGCCCGTCGACGGGCTCGTGGCCGGCGGGCGCTCGACCATCAACCAGGCGGCCCTCACGGGCGAATCGGCCCCCGTGGAGGTGGCCCCGGGCGATCACGTCTACGCCGGCACCAGCAACCTGACGGGCCCCCTGGACGTCGCGGTCACTCAGATCGGCGGCGAAACGACGATCGGCAAGGTCACGGGGCTGATCCGCTCGGCCCAGCAGTCGCGCGGCGCCCGCGAGCTGCTCATCGAGCGCGTCGCCTCCTTCTTCGTGCCCATCGCCCTCTCCATCGCCCTGGTCATGTGGTTCATCAAGAGCCAGAACCCCGCGACCAAGGACACCGCCGCGATCACGGCGATCACCGTGCTCGTCGTCGCCTGCCCCGTCTCGCTCGTGCTGGCCAGCCCGACGGCCATGCTGGCGGCGTTCGCGTCCGCGGCACGCCTGGGCGTCATGATCAAGGCCCCGACCCACCTCGAGGCCGCCGGCAACATCAACACCGTCGTCATGGACAAGACCGGCACCATCACCACCGGCAAGTTCCAGGTGACCAAGCTGGCCCCCGCCGACGGCGTCGACGGCGCGGAACTGCTGGCGGCGGCGGTCAACGGCGAGCAGCACTCCAACCACCCGCTGGCCCACTCGATCGTGGCCACCGGTCGGGCCGCGCGCCTGGCGCCCGACGGCACCAACGACTACGAGGAGATCCACGGGCGGGGCGTGCGGGCCCGGACGAGCATGGGCCAGATCTACGTGGGGCGGGCCAGCTGGCTCGTCGAGATCAACCCGTCCATCAAGCCCCAGCTCGAGGCGGTCGAGGCGCGGATCGAGGGGATGACGGGCGTGCACGTGATGCGGGAGGGGCGCTACCTGGGCTCGGTGGGGCTGGAGGACACGGTGCGCTCGAACACGCGGGCGGTGATCGCCCGCCTGCGCGACCTGGGCGTCAAGCACATCGCCATCTTCACGGGCGACCGCCTGGGCGTCGCCAAACGCGTCGGGCAGGCCGTGGGCGTGGACATGATCGAGGCCGAGTGCCACCCCGAGGAGAAGCACGAGCAGATCGAGGGCCTGACCCGCACCGGGCATCGGGTGATGATGGTGGGCGACGGCATCAACGACGGGCCCTCGCTCGCCGCCGCCGACGTGGGCGTGGCCATGGGGCTCTCGGGCACCGACATCGCCGCCAACAGCGCCGGCGTGGCCCTGATGAACGACGACCTCTCGCGCATCCCGTTCCTGATCGAGCTGTCGCGGCGGACGCGCACGATCATCGCCCAGAACATCGCGGCGTCGATCGTGATCGTGGTCATCGGGCTGGCCCTGGCCGCGATGGGCATCCTGGCCCGGACGGGCGAGGCCGCCGTCGCGCTCGCCGCGTTCTACCACTTCGCGGGCGAGGTCTTCGTGCTGGGCAACAGCTTCCGGCTGTTCCGGTTCGGCGAGGAGATCGTGGAGGCCGAGCACGCGACCGAGCCGGCGCTCAAGCGTCGCGCCGCCAGCGTGCGCGGGCTGGGCGCTCAACCCGCGTGATCGTCAATCGACCTTGATGAGGGGGCGCAGGCGCTCCATCGTCTTGGGGCCGATGCCCGAGACCGCGTCCAGATCGTCGATGCGTCGGAAGCGCCCGTGCCTGGCGCGGTGATCGATGATCCGCTTGGCCAGCGCGGGCCCGATGCCGGGGAGGAGCTCCAGCTCCGCCGCCCCCGCGGTGTTGATGTTGATGATCAATGGCCCTGGCGCTGGCCTTGGCGCCGGGGATTCGGGCGGCGGCCCGGGCTCCGCGGCAGAGGGCTCCGCGGGGCCCGGCTCCAGAGTCGGTGCTGCCGCCGCCGCCGGAGGCTCCACGGGCTCGGCACGAACCGCCGGCCTGCCGACGACCGGGGCGACGTGGGACGGAGATCGATCGGGCGGCGTGCGCCCCGACGCGATCGCCCACGCCAGCCCCACCACGGAGGCACCGCCGAGCGCCCCGGCCGCGATGAAGCGCGCGGGGCCTTGCGTCCAGTCCTTGGGCGGGCCGGCGGGCATGGGTGCAGTATGGCGGGCGATCCGCGCCACCGCAAGGCGGAAACGCGCCGATGGACCCTCGCGGCGTGGCTAGTCAGGGATTCGGGCGGGTGGGACGCGGCCATCGCGGAAGGCGTTGCGGGTTTCGGCCAGTCGGGCCAGCGCCGGGCGGGGCGCGCCCGCGATGAGGCCCCCGAAGGGCATCTCGGCCGAGACGCCCCCCGGCCCTTCCGCGACCTCCTGCCAGCAGATCGAGTGCACCGCGGGCTGGGACGCCGCGGCGAGTGCGACGGCGGCGAGCCAGTCGGCCTGGCGCTGGGGCGACCACTCGCCGTGCCACCGCCCCGCGTCGACGTTGGGCTCGGGCTCCTCGTGTGCGTTGGGGGGGACGAGGGACGAGTCGACGGGGATGGCGGCGGCGGGGGCGCCGAGGGCGGAGATGACGACGGGCTTGCCCAGCGCCGCCATGCGGTCGATCAGGGCCGCGATGGTCATGGCGTCGCGCACGCCCTGCCCCGGCGCGGGCTGCCCCGCCTGGAGGCGCAGCGCGAGGGCGTCGATGGGCAGCGCGGCCTGCACGAGCAGCTCGGCGTAGACCAGCGGCGGCAGCGAACGCCGGTTCTTCGCGTGGTACTCGCCGAAGGGACGCGTGACCTCGACCTGCACCTGGGCCGTGGGGTGCAGCCGGCGGACCGCCATCACCGCGATCCGCGTCAGGTCCAGCGTCTGTTCGACCGTCAGGCGGATGTTCCCGTTGGCGTTGAGGCCCGAGGTGACGGTCCAGCGGGCCACGGCCCGGCGGTAGCGGGTCACGACGGCCTGGATGTGCTCGACGATCAGGTCCCGCAGCGTCTCGTAGTCGTTCTCCCAGATGTACAGCCAGTCGGGCGCGCTCGCGGGGCGGAAGTCGACCAGGGGCCCGGCGACGACGGGGAGCTTGGCCGTCCGCACTGCCCACTCGATCCAGCGGTCGCTCTCCCCCCACGAGAGCTTCCCCTCGCTCCGCTCCAGCGCCGACCAGCGGAGCGGCACCCCCACGAAGTCGCAGGACAGGGCGATCGCCTGCTGCGAGGCTGCGTCGAAGACCGCGGGGTTCACCGTGCACCCGATGAGCGGGGCGTGGTGCAGCACGATCGGCGTCGTCCCGGGGGCCGCGACCGGCGTGCCGGGGGGCACCGGGTCGCCCGTGTGACGCGCCACCGCCTCCGCGGTCCGGGCGTACAGCCGGCCCGAGAGCCGCTCGGGCAGGGCGCGTTCGGCGTGGCGCAGCGTCAGACGCTCGCAGGCGTCGACGACGAGGCTGAGGGCCTCGCGGGCCAGGCGATCGGCCTCGGCGAGACGCTCCTTCATGCGGTGCGCGATCAGCGCGTCGGTGAAGAGCCTCCGCCCCTGGGCCAACTGGGCCATGTCCGGGTCGGTCTCCGGGATGTCGAACAGGTCCCACTCCTCGAGCTTGTTGAGCGCCAGCATGATGGCGTGCCGCAGGAGTTCGAGCGTGAGGAGGTAGGGCTCGCGGCGCTCGGGCAGGAGGCTGGTCTTGAGCACCAGGGCGCCGGGGTTGACCGTCCGCCCGTCGGGGGCGGTGGCCGGGTCGAGCTCGACGAGGAGGCAGAGGCCGGTGGATTCCGGGCCGTCGCGCTCGACGACGATGCGTCCGGTCTCGCCCCGGACGCGTGCCGCGAGGGGCACGTCGTCGGTGCCGAAGGTCCACGCCGATTCCACCGCGATGCCGCGTGCGGGGCGACCGTCCCTGTCGAATACGGTGAAGGTGAGCATGGCGTGCGCGGACCCGCCGGCGCAGGAGTTCGGAGGGTAGCGCCCGGGCGCGGGGGCGTGCGGAACGCGGGTACGCTGTGCGCATGTCCGATGCGCCCGTCTTCCGAACCGACCTCAACCTCCCGGGCCGCCGACAGGGCAAGGTCCGCGACCTCTACGACCTGCCCCCAGACCCCGGCGGCACGCCCCGCCTCCTCGTCGTCGCCAGCGACCGCATCTCGGCCTTCGACGTGGTGATGCCCACGCCCGTGCCCGGCAAGGGGCGCCTGCTCACCCGCCTTTCGGTGTGGTGGCTGCGCTTCATCGAGCGGACGGGGCTCTCCCGGACGCACCTGCTGTCGGACGACGCGGACCAGGTCCCGGCGTCGGCGTTCGAGGGCGCGGCGACCACGCGCGGGCAGCTCCGCGGACGCTGCATGATCGTCCGGCGATGCAGGGTCATCCCCGTCGAGTGCGTCGCCCGCGGCTACCTCGAGGGGTCGGGGTGGAAGGAGTATCGACAGACAGGGTCGGTGTGCGGCGAGCGACTGCCGCCGGGCCTCCGCCAGTGCGACCGCCTCCCCGAGCCCATCTTCACCCCCGCGACCAAGGAAGAGGTCGGCCGGCACGACCAGAACATCTCGTTCGAGCGCGCGGCGGCGGTGGTCGGGCGCCCCCTCATGGAGACGCTCCGGGCCCGGACGCTGGCGATCTACGCCGCCGCCGCCCAGCACGCCAGGGCCCGCGGCATCATCCTCGCCGACACCAAGTTCGAGTTCGGCGTGCCCGAGGACGACCCCGCCCGCGCCCCGATCCTCGTCGACGAGGCGCTGACCCCCGACAGCTCGCGGTTCTGGCCCCTGGACCGGTACGAGCCGGGGCGGGCCCAGCCCTCCTTCGACAAGCAGTTCCTGCGCGAATACCTGGAGACGCTGGTGGCCGAGGGCAAGTGGAAGAAGGAGCCGCCCGGCCCGGAGCTGCCCGACGCGATCGTGCGCGCGACGCTGGCCCGCTACCAGGAGGCGGCGGACCGGCTGACGTCGTGAGGGAGTCTCGGGTCAGCGAGCTCGCCCGTGCGCGCGCGGGTCGATCCTGGGATCCGTCGCGGACTCCTCATCCCCGGCGGGGGGGAGAGCCTCACCACCCGATCACGCGCCGGAGGACGTCGAGGAGGCCCAGGCGCCGCACCTGTTCCCGGGCCTCCTCGTCGATCTTGGCGAAGTCCTTGATCTCGGGGGCCGGGAGGAGGTCGGCGGGCTGATGGTCCGGAGCGCGGGTGAGCCCGAGGGCGCCGTTGGCGGTCGCGGTGATGACCCAGCGCCCCTCGGCGAGGACGCGGTAGACCGCCTTGCCGTGGGCGATGCCCGGGGCATCCCAGTCGACGTCCCCCAGTTCGGGCTCGATGAGCACGCCCTGGTCGGGCGCGGTGCGGTGGTCGAAGACGCGCCGGATGAGCAGGCGGTTGTCGAGGACGACGTAGTCGACGTAGATCTCGCGCGAGGGGTCCAGGGGCGTGGCCACGTCCTTGACCACCCCAGCCGCGTTCCGCACCCGCACCGAGAGCTTGCGGTCCTTGACGACCAGCTCGGTGACGGCGGTGCGGCGGACGGCGTCGTTGTAGGTCGTCCGCAGCGTCTCGTAGTCGGCGGTCATCCGCTCCAGGCGGTCGCGGTACACCTGGGCCTCGGCGTCGGCCCGCAGGTACCGCCACGTGAACAGCGACGCCACGCCGGCGAGCAGCAGCACGCCCGTCGAGAGCATGAGCCTGGAGGCGATGGTCGCGGCCATGCGATGGGTCTCCGTGGCGCCGCGCGGGCGCCCTCCCGCGCTGCATCTTCGACCCGCGCGGGGCTCAGCCTTCGAACTTCCGGATGCACAGGGTGTTGTTCTGGCCGCCGAACCCGAAGGAGTTGGAGAGGCACACGCCAACGCCGCCCTGGGCCCGCAGGTCCCGGGCCTGGTTGGGGACATGGTCGAGGTCGCAGTCGGGGTCGGGACTCCGCAGGTTCATGGTCGGGGGAACAAAGCCCGTGCGGATCGCCTGCACGCAGGTGATGAGTTCGACCGCCCCCGCCGCCTGGATCAGGTGCCCCAGCATGCTCTTGACGCTGGAGAAGGGGACCTTCGGGGCCAAGGGCCCGAAGACGCCCTTGACGGCGATGGTCTCGATGCGGTCGTTCTCCTTGGTGCCCGTGCCGTGGGCCGAGATGTAGTGGACGCCCGGGCGCCCGTCCGGGCCCGGCTCGCGGGGGTTGATCCCGGCCTGGCGGAGGCAGTGGAGCATGGCGGCCTGGGCGCCCCTGCCGTCGGGCTGGATGTCGGTGATGCGGAAGGCGTCCGCCGACGAGCCGTAGCCCACGACCTCGGCCAGGACGCCGGCGCCGCGGGCTTTGGCGTGGGCCAGGTCTTCGAGGATCACAACGCCCGCGCCCTCGCCCATGACGAAGCCGTCGCGGGTCTGGTCGAAGGGGCGGGCGGCGGTCGTCGGGTCGTCGCGGTCGCCCGACATGGCCGTGAGCCGGATGAACCCGGTCATGCCCAGCGGGTGGATCATGGTGTGGGCGCCGCCGGCGAGCATGGCGTCGGCGTCGCCCCGGCGGATGATCTCGACCGCCTCGCCGATGGCCTGGGTGCTGGCGGCGCAGGCGGTCATGCAGTTGAAGGCGGGCCCGCGGCACCCAAAGGCGCGGGCCAGGTGCGTCAGGCAGAGGTTAGGCTCCTGCTCGACCTCGCGGCGCGGGTCCATGAGCCGGTACGCCGCCTCCGCCCAGGCGCCCGCGTCGAGGGAGCGGTCCGCCGCCTTCCAGCCCGCGAGGTTGGCCCGGAAGTAGGCGTCGGTGTCGACGGGGCCCTCGCCCGACCCGAGGTACAGGCCCATGCGCCGCGGGTCGACGGCCTTGTCGGGGAGTGCCCTGAACCCCGGGCCGGGCTCGCAGGCCAGCCCCGCGGAGCGCCACGCCCGGGCCGCCGCCGCCAGCGCGAACCGCGTGTTGAGCGCCGCGTGCCCGTGGGGCGTGGTGTCGGCCAAGGCGCGGGCCAGGTCGAAGTCGCGGACCTCTGCGGCGAAGTTGGTGCTGAAGGCGCGGGCGTCG
The DNA here is from genome assembly GCA_016873295.1 of Phycisphaerae bacterium. GTDB lineage: Bacteria > Planctomycetota > Phycisphaerae > Phycisphaerales > UBA1924 > VGXM01. Next base: position 156,413 of record VGXM01000002.1, on the reverse strand, counting down.
AAGCGCGTGACCGGCCCGACCGCCGAGTCGCCCGCGAGCAGGCGCGACCACACCGCGTCCACGTCGTGCCCCAGCGGCGTCACCCATCCCTGGCCCGTGATGACAACGCGACGAGACACTCGCTTCTCCTGGGGCGCGGGGCTCGGACCGCCGGACGAGCCCCACGCGCACGCGCGGGGAACAGGACTGACGCGCGTCCGGGCCTCTCTCGGACCCCGGGCCTGCGCCCGGGGCTCGTCCTTCGACGCGCCTCAGTGCTGGTCGAACTCGTGGTGCTGCCCCTCGGCGCCCTGGTGTCCGCCCTCGGCATGGTCGTCGTAGTCGCCCTCGCCCGGGGCCACGCCGCGGTCGGCGTTGATCTTCTCGATGTTCAGCACCCGCACCAGCCCGTCCTTGAGGCGGCGCTCGGCGAAGTTGATGATGAGGGCCAGGTCGAGGTTGGCGGCCTTGAGCTGGGCGCGGACGGCGGCCCGGTCGTACCCCGTCACCTCGCCCGGGCGGGCCATGACCTCGACCAGGAACTTGTCGCCCACGAACAGGTCGGCGACGGACTGCCCGACGGCCTGGTCGCGGAACTTCACGGGGATCTTGTGGTCGGCGACGAACGTCACGCCGTTGACCTCCAGCTCGCGCTTGAGGGCGTTGGCGTACACGGACTCGTCGAAGCCGGGACCGAGGGCCTTGTGGACCTCGATGGCCGAGCCGATGACCTTGCGGGAGGTGTCGGTGAGGGCGGGGTCGAGGTCGGAGAGGGGGATGCCGCGCCGCTCGCGGGGAGGCCCGCCGTAGCCGCCGCGGCCGCGATTGGACCCGCGATAGCCGCCCGAGTAGTCGTCCGTCATGGTGAAGCGCTCCGGTAAGAGGGTGAGGGGAGATCCCGCGAGTCGAGAAGGCTAGGCGAGCGGGCCCCGGGGCCAAGGGCGGGGGCTGTTGGGCGTGTCAGGGCAGCGCCCGCAGCACCACCGCCGCGTTCTGCCCGCCCAGCGACGCCGTGCACACCAGCGCCTCCCGGATCGGGGCCGGCGCCGACGGGGCCGCCCCGGCGAGCAAGCCCGGCGCCGGGGTCCCGGCGTGGACGCGGGCCGGCAGCGTCTGGTGACGGATCGCCAGCGCCGCCGCCGCCGTCATCACCGCCCCCTGCCCCGCCATCGACTGCCCCAGCACCGTCGGCAGGCACAGGAGGGGGATGCGGGCGAGGCGCTCGCCGAAGACCGTCCGCAGGGCGTCGGCCTCGGCGGCGTCGAGGTCGGGCACGCCGCACCCGTTGGGCACGATCAGGTCGATGCGGTCGGGGGTGGTGCCGGCGTCGCGGAGGGCGGCGGCGATGGCCTGGGCCAGCCCGTCCCCGGACCGGTCGACCCACGCGCGGTCCGCCGGGCCCGAGCCCACGGTCTGGGCGGCCCCGAAGCCCGCGACCTCGCAGTACGGGCCCACGCCGCGCTTGTGCGCACACCCCAGCTCTTCGAGAATCAGGATGCCGCCGGCCTCGCCCACGAGCGTGCCGGTGGCGCCGGGGTCGTAGGGGCGGACGCTCGCGGGGCCGTCGTCCGGGGTCGGGGCCAGCCACCCCGCCAGGTCGAGGCGCATGAGCCCCATGTGGTTGACCTTGCTCTCGGCCGACCCCGAGAAGGCCAGGTCCGCCATGTCACGCTCGATCACGCGGGTCGATTCGCCCAGCGAGAGCAGGCCCGAGGCCTCGGAGCAGGTGATGGTGTTGCTCGGGCCCTCCGTGCCGTGGATGATCGTCACGTGGCAGGCGAGCATGTTGGGGAGGTACTTCAGGAGCCAGAGGGGCGGCAGGCTGTTCATGCCCGACTCGCCCTCGGGGCCGTCCCCCCAGGCCCGCATCGACACGCCCCCCACCCCCGCCTCACCCTCGCGCACCGACCCCGCCAACGCCATCGACAGTTCGTCGGTCTCCGCGGCGATCAGCCCCGCTCCGATCTGGCACGCCATGCGCGGACCCGGGTAGGTCGTCGCCCCCCCCGACTCCGGGAGCGTGCCCCGCGTGACCAGCCCGGCGTCCTCGACGGCGAGCCTGGCGGCGGCGACCGCCAGCTCCGTGTCCCGGGCCATCACCTTCACCGCCTTGCGGTAGGTCTTGGGAACAAAGTCCTTGGCGGAGAACTCCTTGGCCTCGCTCCCGAACCGGGAGCGGAACCCGGAGGGGTCGAAGGCGGTCAGGCGCGCAATGGTGGAGCGACCGGCGAGCAACCCCTCCCACAGCGCGTCCTTGCCCATCCCGTACGCCGTCGCCGTCCCGATCCCCGTGATGACCACCCGCCTTCGCATCGCCCATCGTAGAGGCGATGCTCCGTTACGCCGAGGCTCAGTCCGCGAAGGCGCGGATGGTCCTTGCCCGGGCTCCACGCTGGGGACGTGGGCTGTTCGGGCAGGGAGCCTGTGCTCGCGCCCGATCCGAGGCTTCGAAGACTCAGCCTCGGCGTGATGATCCGCGGGGCCGAGTGCCACGACTGTGCCGCTTGGGGCACAGTCGTGTTCGGTGACGGACGCAGTGTCCGGTGACGGACGCACGACTGTTCGCCGAGCCGAACAGTCGTGGCACGCGATCGGGTGGGACAGGCGTCGCGCCTATCCCACCCATTGCACCGGGCAGGACAGGACAGGCGGGACGCCTGTGCTGCCCGAGGTCGGCGGTGCGGCACCAATAGACTTCCCCTCGTGCCGCTGCTGACCGCCACCAACCTCGACCACGCCTTCGGGCAGCGGATCATCCTCGAGGGGGTGTCGCTGACGGTGGAGCCGGGCGACCGCATCGGCGTCGTCGGGCGCAACGGGCAGGGGAAGACGACCTTGCTGCGGGCCCTGGGCGGGGCGATCGAGCCCGACGGCGGGGCGGTCTCTCTTTCGCGCGGGGCCCGCGTGGGGTACCTCACGCAGGACCCGGAGCTGGACCCGGAGCAGACGCTGCGCGACGAGGCGGAGATGGGCTTTGCGGAGCTCCACGCCCTGCACCAGCAGATGCACGGGGTCTTCCACGAGATGGAGTCCGCTTCGGGCGAGCGGCTGGAGCGGCTGATGGCCCAGCAGGCGCGCCTGGAATCGCAGATCGAGGCGATGGGCGGGTATGCGATCGACCACAGGATCGACGCCACGCTGCACGGGCTGGGGCTCCCCGATGAGCTGTTCAAGGTGAAGGTCGGGGATTTGTCGGGCGGGCAGAAGGGGCGTCTGGCGCTGGCGCGGCTGCTGCTGGCCGAGCCGGACGTGCTGCTGCTGGACGAGCCGACGAATCACCTGGATCTTGCGGGCCGGATCTGGCTGGAGGAGTTCCTGACGGGTCAGTTCCGCGGGGCGGTGGTGATGATCTCGCACGACCGCTACCTGCTGGACCGCGTGGTGACGCGGATCGTGGAGGTGGAGGAGACGCGGCTGTACGACTACCCGGGCAACTACAGCGCCTTCCGCGAGATCCGGGCCCAGCGGCGGCTGACGCAGATGCGGGCCTATGAGAACCAGCAGACGCGCTTCAAGCAGGAAGAGGCGTACATCCGGCGCTACAAGGCCGGTCAGCGGGCCCGGCAGGCGCAGGGGCGCCTCGCCAAGCTCGAACGCGCCAAGCAGGAGACCATCGAGCGCCCTGTCGAGATGTCGGAGGCGGCGTTCAACCTGCCCAGGTCGGAACGCTCGGGGGACGTGGTGGTCACGGCGCGGGGCATCTCCAAGAGCTACACCGACGCGGCGACGGGCAAGGCCAAGGTGCTCTTCAAGGACCTGGACCTGTCGATCTCGCGGGGCGAGCGCTGGGGGATCATCGGGCCCAACGGCGCGGGCAAGAGCACGCTGGTGCGCATCCTGCTGGGCGAGCAGGAGCCCGACGCGGGGATCGTGCGCCCGGGGTCGAACCTGCGGGTGGGGTATTACCGCCAGTCGCACGGGCACCTGCCGCCGGACATGCCCGTGTATGTGTACCTGCAGAAGGTGATCGCGCGGGAGAACCCTGGGGTGCAGTACAGCGAGCAGCAGGCGCGGAACCTGGCGGGCGCGTTCCTGTTCTCGGGGAGCGAGCAGGAGGCGGTGCTGGGGCGCTTGTCGGGGGGCGAGCGCTCGCGGGCGACGATGGCGGGGCTGCTGGCGTCGGGGAAGAACCTGCTGGTGCTGGACGAGCCGACCAACCACCTGGACATCCCGTCGGCGGAGCGTCTGGAGGACGTGCTGGCGCTGCCGATCCCGCCTTCGAGCGAATCGGAGGGCGTGGAGGGCGGCGAGTACGAGCACACGCTGGTCGTGATCTCGCACGACCGGGCCTTCATCGACGCGACGTGCGACCACCTGGTGGTGCTGGACGGCGAGGGCGGGGCCGAGGTCGTCGTCGGGAACTACACGGACTGGCACGAGCGGCAGGCGCAGCGGAAGGCCGAGCGGGCCCGGGCCGAGGCGGAGGAGAAGCGCCGGCGTGAGGAGGCGGAGCGGCGCAGGCGCGAGCCGGCTCGCCCCGTGGAGCGGAGCGCGTCGCGCAACGCCCTGGAGCGCCTCAAGACCGAGCAGCTGGAGGAGAAGATCCAGCGGATCGAGGGGCGGATCAAGGAGATCGACCGGGAGACGCTCGCGCCCGACGCCTGGCGCGACGCGGCCCGCTGCGCCCGCCTGGGCGCCGAGCGCACCGCGCTGATGGCGGAGCTGGAGCCCCTGGAGTTCGAGTGGCTCCGGCGCGCGGAGGAGCCCTGACCCCCCCCGACGGAGTGGTCGTCGTGCCGCCGGGATCGGCTGGGTGATCCCGGTGCCGCAAGGCGTCCGCCCGCTCGCGCGGTCGGCTCGGTCGCTCGTGGCGCGAGTCGGAAGAACGCGCACCAGGGCGCGGGCGGGCGCCGCGGGTGCCACGGGCGATCCGCCTTGCGGCTCGCCCGTGCCGGCGTCCGGACGGGCGTCGAACAGCCGCACGGGTCACGGGCGAAGCGCCCGATGACCCGTGGCACCCGGAGCGCTCCGTCCACGGACTTCCGACTCACGTCACTCGTCGTGCGAAGCGGAGGAACGCGCACCAAGGCGCGGGCGGGCGCCGCGGGTGCCACGGGCGATCCGCCTTGCGGCTCGCCCGTGCCGGCGTCCGGACCGGCCTCGAACAGCCGCACGGGTCATCGGGCGAAGCGCCCGATGACCCGTGGCACCCGGAGCGCTCCGTCCACGGACTTCCGACTCGCGCCTAGATGACCCCCGTGCCCAGGGCCAGGCCCAGGAGGATGAGGCCGATGCCCACGATGGTGCGCACGGCGTCGATGGTGACCTTGCGGACCAGGCGGGCGCCGACGAGCGAGCCGACGAGGGCGGCGACGCAGGCGATCGCCAGCAGCGGGCCCAGGCGGGCCCACTCGGTGCCGGGGCCTTCCAGCGAGCGCCCGAGGGTGCCCGAGTAGACGCCCAGCCGCGTGAGGTCGACGGCGCAGGTGATGACCACGCCCGTGCCGATGAAGGCCTCCTTGGTGAGTCCGGCCTTGGTGAGGAAGGCGGAGCGCAGGGCGCCCTGGTGACCCGAGAGCCCGCCGAAGAATCCGGAGAGGGCCCCGCCCAGCGGCATGAAGCGGGGCGGGACGCGCCAGGTCCGCAGGCGCGGCACGAGGTCGAAGGCGGCGAAGAAGACGATGACCGCCGCGATCGCCAGCCCCAGCGGCGCGACGTGGAACTGGCGCCCCCACGCGGACCATGACGCCAGCGCGGGCAGCGCCGCCATTCGTCCCAGGAGCCAGGCGCCCAGGAGCGCGGCGAGCACGGCGGGAACGCCGAAGCGGACCGCGATGCCCCGGTCGGCGCGCCGCCCCATGAGCGCGAGCTTGAAGAGGTTGTTGGCCAGATGCACCACGCCCGTGCCCGCCACGGCCAGCTCGGCTGGGAGGAAGAGGGCGAACACGGGGAGGAGGATGGTGCCCAGCCCGAATCCGGAGAAGAAGGTGAGCCCGGCGGCGAACAGGGCCGTGATCGCGACGAGGGCATGCTCCACGCGGGCCTCCGGTCGCTAATACCCCAGGCGCTTGAGCGTGTGGGCGAAGCGCTTGTCGAAGAGGGCGTCCAGGTCCGGGCGGATGTGGGACAGGGACTGGCCCACGGCGCCCGCGTTCATGAACATGTAGCCCTTGCGCATCTGGCGCTGGTCGCCCGCGAAGACGGGGTTGCGGTCCGGGGTGGCGGACTTCTCGCGCTGCTCCAGGGCCCGCATGCGGTCGAAGCCGGCGAGGTCGACCGCGCGCTCGATCGCGGCGTCGTCCGCCGGGATCGAGAGGAACGTCAGGAGCGGGTGGAGGTGCCCCGCGGTGTCGCGCCTGAGGTCCTCGAAGCGCACGAGGTGGACGGGGAAGCGGGGCTGGTCGAGCCAGCTCCGGGCGTGCCCGGGCCAGGTGCCGTAGCCCAGCGAGTCCCACACGCGGTCGCCGGCGGCCTGGATGAACTCCAAGGCGTACTGCTCGGGGGTGAGGCGGGTGATCGTCTCCTTCTCGTCGTGCAGGCGGCGGAAGTTGAGGGCGCTGAGGAAGGCGTCGCGGACGTGGCGCACGATGAGCACGGCCCGCTCGGTGCGGTCGGCGCCGGGGTGCTGGTCCGTCCACTTCAGGTGCGTCTTGGCGATGACGCGGGCGCCGGTCTCGGGGAGCGTCGGGGTGACGTGGATGTCGGGGAAGCGCTGGGCGACCTGGGCGGTGGACTCGATGGGGCCGAAGAGCACCGCGTGGAGCAGGAACCGCAGCCAGGTGTTGCCGCTCTTGGGGTAGGACGCGAGCCAGACGATGCCCATGGGGCGGACTCCGGGGGCCGCTACAGCGACTCGGTGACGCTCTCGCACCAGCGGCGCCACAGGGCGCGGTAGACGTTCTCGAGGCGGCCCACGAAGGCGGGGGCGTCGCAGAGGCGGCTGGACCGGACGCGCTCGCGCAGGGTTCGGCGCAGGTCGGCGCGGCGCGCCGGGTCGCCCGCGAGGCGGACGGCCAGTTCAATGTACGCCTCGCGCGTGGGCGCGACCAGGTCCTCCAGCCCGAGGTGGGTCAGGAGGCTCACGCCGACGCGCGAGACGTGGCTCTTGCCGGCGACGGCGACGACGGGCACGCCCATCCAGAGGGCTTCGACGGTGGTGGTGGTGCCGTTGTAGGGGAAGGTGTCGAGCGCGACGTCGACGCGGGCGTAGGTGCCCATGTGCTCGTCCTTGCCCCGGGTCTCGCCGCGCATCTCGACGCGGGCCGGGTCGACGCCCCGGCGGGTGAGGCTCTCGCGGGCCCGGGCCCGCACGCTCTCGTCGCCCAGCGACAGGTTCTTGAGGAAGAGGCGCGAGCCGGGCGCGCGGGCGAGGATCGCGGCCCACGCGTCCCACACCGCGTCGGAGACCTTGGCCTGGGTGTTGAAGCTGCCGAAGGTGACGTGCCCGTCGGCGTGGTGGGGCGGGGGCGCGACGTCGGGGGCGTGCGGGGGCGGGGCGTAGCAGAGGAAGCACCCGTCGAGGCGGATCAGCTCCTCGGTGGCCAGGCGCTCGGCGCCGGGCGGGTCGGTGAGGGCGTCGACGAACCGGTAGTGGCAGGAGGGGATGCCGGTGGTGTTGGCGTAGCCCATGTAGGTGCACTGGACGGGGGCGGGGCGGTAGCACAGGGCCTGCACGCGGTTGCCGCCGGTGTGCCCGGTGAGGTCGACCAGCACGTCGATGGCGTCCTCGCGGATGCGTTCGGCCAGGGCCCTGTCGTCGAGGTCGACCACGGAGCGCCACGCGAAGGCCAGGGCGCGGAGGCGGTCGGTCATCTCGTCGCTGTCGTGGTTGTTGTAGTAACAGAAGGCGTGGTAGCGCTCGCGGTCGTGGCGGGCGAGGATGGGCTCGATGAAGTGGGCGGCGGAGCGGTTGCGGAAGTCCTGCGAGACGTAGCCGACGCGGAGCGGGCGGTCGGGGTCGATCGCGTTGAGGAGCGGTCGCGGGTCGGGCGGGGCCATGTCCTGCATGAGCGACCCCAGCTCCCGGTGCTGCTCGAAGATCCGCTCGGGCGTCAGCTTGTCGCTGTAGTTGAGGGGGAGGACGATCATCCGCCCGATCAGGAGGCGCTGGGCCGGCGTGGGCGTGAAGACCCCCGCGCCGCCCCCCACGCCCCACAGGTCCTTCACCGTGTCGAGCAGGTCCTCGACGCGCCCCGAGAGCAGGAAGGCGCCCGCGAGGACGTTGATGGCCTCGATGCGGTCCGGGCGCTGGCGCACCGCGATCATCGCGTGCTCGGCCGCCTTGTCGAGGTCCTCCGCGAGCATGTAGGCCCGCGAGATGCCCGTCTGCGGCATGAAATAGTCGGGCGGGCCCAGGCGGATGGCGCGGCTGTAGCACTCGATGGCGCCCGAGGCGTCCCGCCCGGCCAGCCGGATGTTCCCCAGGTTGTTGTGCAGGTGGAACCGGTCCGGGGCCAGGCCCACCGCCCGCTCCAGCTGGTAGCGGGCCGGCTCCAACTGCCCGGCCTCGAACAGGATCATGCCCAGCGTGTTCGCGGCGTCCACGCTCCGCGGCTCCCGCTGGGACACGCGACGCGCCAGGACGATCGCCTCGGCGGTCCTCCCGGCGCGATGCAGCCGGATCGCCTGGGCGAGGATGTCCGTCGAGTCAGGCATGGGCCGCTCGCTCCCGCCAGAGACGCTCGAGGGCGATCCCGATCCGGGCGGCGTAGGCGTCGGCGTCGCAGAGCGACGAGGCCCGCAGCCTGGCGCGGAGCGTGCCGCGGTACGCCCGCCGCGCCCCGCCGTCCCCCGCCAGCCGCGCCGCGATCTCCACGTAGGTCCCGACGTCGGGCGCGATGAGTTCGGGCAGCCCCGCCGCGGACAGCAGGCTGGCGCCCACGCGCCACGCGTGCCGACCCGGCTCGGCGGGCCCGGCCAGCGTCACCACCGGCACGCCCATGTACAGCGCCTCGCACGTCGTCGTCGTCCCGCAGTAGGGGAAGGTGTCGAGCGCGATGTCCACCCGCCCGTACATCGCCAGGTGCTCGGGGATGGTCTTGGCCTGCCCGGTCAGTTCGAGCCGCGCCGCGTCGACGCCGCGGGCCGCGAACCGGGCGAGCACGCGGGCGCGTGTCCCAACGTCGCCCAGGGCACGGTTCTTGATCAGCAGGCGCGAGCCGGGCGCCTCGCCCAGCACCTTCGCCCACGCGTCGATGACGCCCTCGTTGAGCTTGGTGTTGGCGTTGAACGAGGCGAAGGTGACGGGGGCGCCGGGGCGTTGGGCGACCTCGGGCGCGTCGGGCGGGGGCGAGTAGCACAGGAAGCAAGGGTCGATCCGGAGCAGTCGTTCGGACGAGAGGCCGCCGTCGGACCCGTCGAGCGCCGGCGGGTCGGTGAGAGCGTCGACCATGCGGAGGTCGACGGCGTCGAGGCCGGTGGTGTTGGGGTAGCCGATCGCGGTGACGCACAGCGGGGCGGGGCGGAGGACGAGCGTCTCCAGCGCGTTCCCCATCGTGTACCCGGCGAGCTCGAAGAGGACGTGCACGCCGTCGCCCCGAACGAGGCGCACCACCTCCTCCGGCGGCTTGCCCCAGACGTGCCGCCAGCGCGTGCACGCCGACCGGATGCGGTCGCTCACGGCGTCATGGTCGGCGGCGGCGGAGTAGCCCAGGACCTCGAACCGCGCGCGGTCGAGCCGCTCGATGATCGGCAGGGCGAAGTACGCGACCGAGTGGGAGCGAAGGTCGCCGGAGAGGAACCCCACGCGGAGGCGGTCGCCCCCGGGGATCGGGGGTGGGCCGACGCGGACCGCGGACGCGATCGCGGCCCTGGCAAGCCGCGCGCCCGCGGTTCGATGGGCCTCCCAGATCTCCGTCGGCGCCGCGCCGGGGGTGTAGTTGAGGGCGTAGGCCAGCCAGGTCAGGTCGTCGGGCTCGTGCCCCGGCTCGGCCGCGAGCCGGCGGTACAGCCCGATGGCGCGCTCCGGCTCGCCCATCTCCAGCCAGACCTGGGCCAGCACCTGGCGCAGGTCGCGGTCGCCCGGGAGGCGCTCCAGCCCCTGCCTCGCGACGTCTTCGCCCTCGGCGAGGCGCCCGGCGAGCACCATCGTCTTGGCCCAGCCGCGCCACGACGGCACGTGCGCCGGTTCGGCCTCGACCCCGGCCTTGAAGTCTCGTTCGGCCTCGCCGAGGCGCCCGAGGAAATACAGGATGTTGCCGCGGTTGGCCCGCGCCGATGCCGAGGACGGGCGCACAGCCACGGCCCGGTCGGCGTAGAACACCGCCCGCTCGTGCTCGTGCGTCCTGGCCAGCGCCACGCCCATGGCGTTGTTGGCGTCGAAGTCCGCCGGCGAGGACCGCAGGATGCGGGTCAGGAGCGACTTGGCCTCCTGGAACCCGCCCTGCATGATGAGGCGGGAGACCGTGTCGATCTGGGCCGGCGTCGAGGGCATCAGGCTCCGCCCCCGCCCGCGCAGGTCGAGCGCCACGCCTCTCGCAGGGCCCCGCCCAGGCGGGCCGCGTAGGCGCGCCGGTCGCAGAGCGGGGATGCCAGCAGTCGCTCGCGCAACCCCGCACGGTACCCGCGCCGACGCCCCTCGTCCGCCGCCAGCGACGCCGCCTTCTCCACGTATTCACCCTCGCTCGACGCGGCCAGTTCCAGGGCTCCGACGGCGGAGAGCAGGCTGAGCCCGACGCGGGCGGCGTGCACGGGGCGCTCCGCGTCCCCCACCAGCGACACCACCGGCACCCCCATGAGCAGGGCCTCGCACGTGGTCGTCGTCCCGCAGTAGGGGAACGTGTCCAGGGCCACGTCCACGCCGCGGTAGAGCGAGAGGTGCTCGTTGGTGTCGGCGGTCCAGCCCAGGAGTTGCAGGCGGCCGCGCCCCACCCCGGCCGACTCGAAGCGCGCGGTCAGGTCGTCGGCGATGGTGGCGTCTCGGAGCGCGTGCGACTTGAGGAGGAGCCTCGAGCCCTCGGCGCGGGCCAGCAGGCGCGCCCACGCCTCGATGACGCGCGCGTTGAGCTTGGCGATGTCGTTGAACGACCCGAAGACAACCCCCGAGCGCCGCCCGACAGGCTCGACCTCGGGCGGTCGGTCGGGCGGCGTGTAGCAGAGGAAGCACGGGTCCAGGCGGAGCAGGCGCTCCGACGCGAAGGCCTCGGCGCCCGGCGGGTCGGTGAGCGCGTCGACGACGCGGTAGTCCATGGTGGGCCAGCCGGTGGTGGCGGCGTAGCCGATCATGGAGACCTGCACCGGCGCCGCCCGCCTCATCAGCGCCGCCAGGCGCCCCCCCCGCGTCAGCCCGTTCAGTTCGAGCAGGATGTCGATGCGGTCGCCCCGGACCCTGGCCACCAGCGCCTCGTTCTGCAGGCCGCCGACGTCGTGCCAGGCGTGGGCGGCGTCGGCAAGGGCCCGCGTCATCGGGTCGGCGGGGGTCGTCGAGAGGCTGTACCCGACCACCTCGAACGAGGTGCGGTCGAGCCCCTCGAAGATCGCACGGGCGAAGTACGCCACCGAGTGCGTCCGCAGGTCGCTCGAGAGCACCCCGACGCGGAGGCGGCGCTCGGGGTCGCGGTCGGCGGTCGGCGGGCCGTCGCCCGGGGTCAGGCGCCGGACCAGGTCGGCGTACCGGCGGTGGGCGGCCAGGATCTCCGCCGGGTCCACCCCGGGGGCGTAGTTGAGGAAGAACGCCAGCGCCTGGTGCAGTTGGCGCATCTCGGGGTGGCGGTCGGCGATGGCGCGAAGGGCCGCGACCCCCTCCTCGGCCCGGGCCAGGGCCGCGTCCGCCGTCGCCAGGTCGACCGTGAGCAGGGGATCGCCCGGCGTGAGCGCGAGCCCGTCGCGGCAGACGCCCGCGGCCTCGCCGACGCGGCGCGCGTCCATCAGCAGGTTCCAGAGCGAATGCCGCACGCCCGCGCTCCCCGCGTCGCCCGCCAGCGCCTTGCGGAGCAGCGGCTCGGCCCGCTCGACCGCCCCGCCCGCCGCCAGGGCGTTGCCCAGGTTGGCCAGGGCCGCCGCGTCACCCGGGCGGGCCGCCACGATCCGCTCCAGGAAGTAGGCGGCCCGCTGGTGATCGCCCAACTGCAGGGACGCCCTCGCCATCAGGTTCTGCAGTCCGAGGTCGTGGGGCGCGCGCGCCAGCGCGCGCTGCACCAGGTCGCGGGCCTCGGCGGCGCGCCCCGCGTTCAAAAGCGCCAACGCCTGCGGAACCACCGTCGACACGCGGCTGCTCCCTGGCCCCCGGCCCGAGCCGCGCTCACGTCGACGTGTACACGCCCCGCGACAACTTCTTGAACCGGTTCTTGAACCGGATCAGCGTCTGGTTCACGATGGTGCGGAAGTTCTCGGCGCTGGTCCTGTACCCCGCCTTCTGCACCTCCGCCGTCGCCTGCGTCACCGTCATCCGCTGCCCCTTGAGCAGCTTGTGCAGCGCGTCCACCAGCGTCAGGTCGTTCTTGGGGCGCTTGCGCCCGCCCGACGCCGACACGCCCCCGTCGCCCCCCAGCGAGGCGATCTCGACCTCGAGCTCCGCGACCCTCGCCCTCAGCCCGTCGAGCCTGCGCCGCAGCCCGGGGAGCCGACGGCTGCGCTTGCTCAACTCCCGCCGCAGTTGGTCGGTCGGCGTCCCCGACAGCCCGCGCGAGCCGGCGTGCGCCGCCCTCGCCCTCGTGTTCCTTCGCTTGGCCATGTCCCAGTGTCTCCTTCGGTGCCCACGATCCGTTGGAACGTCCGTCCGCAATGGAGGACTCGATACATGAGTATTAGTAGCGCCACGAGCGAATCTCAAGTCACTTGAGCTTGCAATCTCGGATAAGGTCGGCACCTTGCGTCGCGGTCGGGGCGCGTTCGACGTCCGGGCGGATCCCCCGCGGTCGCGCGGGCCCTGCGCCCACACCTACGATTCGCCCGCATGCCCGATCAGACCCCGCACGTCCGCAACTTCTCGATCATCGCGCACATCGACCACGGCAAGTCGACGCTCGCCGACCGCCTGCTGCAGGCCACCAACGCCGTCTCCGCCCGCGAGGCCCGCGAACAGATCCTTGACTCCATGGACCTCGAACGCGAGCGGGGAATCACGATCAAGGCGTCCGCGGTCACCGTCATGCACCGGCACAGGCCCGGGTCCGCCGCCGACGACTTCGAGACCGAGTACGAGGACGCCGCCGACGAGTCGGGGCACCACACGACGCGCAAGGGCGAGTCGCCCGACGAGCACGGCGACCTCTACATGCTCAACTTCATCGACACCCCGGGGCACGTCGACTTCAACTACGAAGTGTCGCGGGCCCTCAAGGCCTGCGAGGGGGCCATCCTCGTCGTCGACGCCACGCAGGGCGTGCAGGCCCAGACTCTCGTCAACGCCTACCTCGCCATCAACGAGAACCTCGTCATCGTCCCCGTCATCAACAAGATCGACCTGCCCAGCGCCCGCCCCGACGACGTGGCCATGGAGATCGAGCAGACGCTGGGCTTCCCCGCCGAGGACTGCCTGCTCGTCTCCGCCAAGACCGGGCAGGGCATCAGGGAGCTGCTCGCGTCGATCTGCGAGAAGTTCCCCCCGCCCCGCCCCCCGGTCGTCACCCAGCTCCGCGGGCTCATCTTCGACGCGGTGTACGACGACTACCGCGGCGTGATCATCTACATCCGCGTCTTCGACGGCGCCCTCAAGGTGGGCGACAAGATCCGCATGATGGGCACGGGGCGCACCTTCCAGGTCACCGACATCGGCAAGATGACCCCCAAGCCCGTGCGCGTGCCGGGCGTCGGGCCCGGCGAGACCGCCTACGTCTGCGCCGCCATCCGATCCCTCAAGGACGTCCGCGTCGGCGACACCGTCACGCTCGATTCCGACCCGGCCATCGAAGCGCTCACGGGCTATCAGCCGCCGCGGCAGATGGTCTTCTGCGACTTCTACCCCGCGACCAGCGAGGAGGGAGGCGGCCCGGGCTTCGAGGAGCTCCGCGACGCCGTCGAGAAGCTCAGCCTCAACGACTCGTCCTTCACCTTCCTCCCCGTGCACTCCGAGGCCCTGGGCTTCGGGTTCCGCTGCGGGTTCCTCGGGCTCCTGCACATGGACATCATCCAGGAGCGCCTGGAGCGCGAGGGCGGCGTGGAGGTCGTGCAGACCGCCCCGACGGTCAGCTACCACGTCCTCTGCCGCGGGCAGGGCCCCTTCGCCAGCACCGGCGGGCAGGCCCTCAAGCCCGTCGAGCCCTCCAGCCCCTTCTACCGCGACGTGCCCCCCGCCTCGACCCTCCTGGAGGTGCACAACCCGGCCGAGCTGCCCGACGGCTCGCACATCATCGAGATCCGCGAGCCCATGTGCACCCTCGAGATCATGTGCCCCAAGGACAAGATCGGGGACATCATGAAGCTGTGCCTGGATCGGCGCGGGCACTACAAGAGCCAGTCCTTCGTCTCCGAGACCCGCGACCTCCTCAAGTTCGAGATCCCCCTCGCGGAGATCATCTACGACTTCTTCGACAAGATGAAGGGCCTCACCAGCGGCTACGGCACCATGGACTACGAGGTCGTCTCGTACAAGCCCGACGACCTGGTCAAGTTGGACATCCTCGTCAACGCCGAGCCCGTCGAGGCCCTGGCCGTCATCACCCACCGGCACAAGGCCGAGCAGCGCGGGCGGGGCCTGATCGCCCGCCTCAAGGAGCAGATCCCGCGCCACCAGTTCGAGATCCCCCTCCAGGCCGCCATCGGCGCCAAGGTCATCGCCCGCGAGACCATCAAGAGCGTCCGCAAGAACGTGCTGGCCAAGTGCTACGGCGGGGACGTCAGCCGCAAGCGCAAGCTCCTCGAGAAGCAGAAGGAAGGCAAGAAGCGCATGAAGTCCGTGGGCTCGGTCACGATCCCTCAGGAAGCCTTCATGGCCGTGCTGGATACGGGGGAGTAGTGGCGCGAGTCGGAAGTCCGTGGACGGACACGTCCCGGGCGCCACGGGTCATCGGGCGTTTCGCCCGTGACCCGTGCGGCTGTTCGACGCCCGTCCTGGCGCCGGCACGGGCGACCGCCGGGCGGCTCGCCCGTGGCACCCGCGGCGCCCGCCGGCGCCTTGGTGAACGCTCTTCCGACTCGCGCCTCCAGCGGGGGGAAGTGCATGGAGAATCAGCAGGTCGAGATGCTGGGGCGCCATCGGCCCATCGATGAGCCGATGCGGGCGGGCATTGAAGTGGTCATGCCGATCCGGGATCGCGGGGTCGGCCTGCTTGCCTACATCGACATCGACGAGCAGGCCGGCACACTCGAAGGCGAGTCACGCTTCGAAGTGCGAGCGCATGTCGAACCTGCTTCTCGTGTACGTCCGGGGTGCAGGCCCCGGGAGCCAGCGAGCTCCTCGCACTGACTCTCCGTCAGGCGCGCAGCATCGCGGAGGGTTGCGGGCGGACGAAGACCACTTCCTGGAAGCGAGGGCATGACGCCGCCACGAACGTCAGCGCGGCGGTCCGCCGAAGGCTCGAACCGTATCGGATGGCACCCTTCCGATGGAAGTCCGTGACCCGTCAGGCCGCGTCCCAGGGGCCAACTGCCAGAGCCGGAATCGACCCCATGGAGTCGGCACGACATCGACGCGGGCGTCACGGGTGAGACAGGGACGCTCGTAGCCGAAGCCCTGAACGTGCGACACTACTCCCAGGGCCGCAAGCCGCGGCGCGACATGTCCACGGCCCCGCGTCTCTGGCTGAGCCGCCGAGGACCGCCCTGGGTGCTCGGCGCCCTTGGTGGCTCACCGAACCCCGGCACCGAGGAACCGCCGAGCCGGTTCCCCGGTGGCACGGTCCGGCCCCCTACGTCAGCCCCTCCAGCCCCCGCAGCCCGATGGGCTCGTGGCTGAAGAAGGGCTCGCCCGCCGCGGTGCCGATCCGCGATCCGAAGAACGCGTCCTGGGCCGCCAGGCGCCCCGGCAGGTCGCGCCCCGCCGGGTGGTCCACGAACTGGCTGCGGTAGGCCTCGAGCGAGCGCCGCTTGCGCTCCGTCTGCCCGCTCGTGTCCACGATGAACGACGGGTTGGGCACGCGCCGCAGGTGCGAGCAGTAGTAGTAGAAGAACCACCGCGGATAGATCGGCGGCTTGCCGTCGTCCCCCGGCAGGCGCAGCCCCGTCAGCTTGGCGTCGAAGCGGGCGTCCTCCGCCAGGCGGGTCACGGCGACGTGGTCCGGGTGCGCGTCCAGCGCGTGCGGCGCGAACACGATCGACGCCTGGTGGGCCCGGATCCGCCCCGCCAGCCGGTGCCGACCCGCGATCGAGTGTTCCACCTCCCGGTTCTTCAGGTCCAGCAGCCCGCGCATCACCGGGTTGTCCGGCGCCGACAGGATCCGGCGGGCCTCCTCCGCCTCCGCCAGGCGCGTCGCCCGGTCGCCCAGGGGCGTGGGGCACCCGTCGGTCACGTCCACGATCAGGACGCGGTGCCCCCGCTCGGCCAGCAGCGCGATCGTCCCGCCCATGCCGATCTCGGCGTCGTCCGGGTGCGGCGCAAAGACGATGACGTTGAGCACGGCTACTTCCGCTCGGCGATGGCGATCAGCCCGATCAGTTCCGACGTGCCGTCGCCCCGCGGCGCCTCCCACTGGGCCAGCACCACGGGCTCGGGGGCGTACGACGCGAAGAAGCCCCCGGCCCGGAACCGCTCGCCCCACCGGTCGCGGAACTCGCGCAGGTCGAGCGTGCGGCTCTCGCCCACGCCCAGGGACTCGACCGCCAGCGAGAAGCGCCCGTTGACCCAGAAGAACCCGGCGGGCAGCGCCGTCGCCGTCGTGTTGGTCAGCTCCAGCGCGGTGCCCTCGCGCTGCACCTGGATGTCCGCGACGCCGGTCTGCGCCAGGTCGGCGGGCATGGGCCGACCCTCGGCGGCGGGCCCGGGGGAGGACGAGCAGCCGCACAGGCACCCGGCGGCGACGACAAGGGCAAGGAGCGTTCGCATCGTTCCCTATCATCCCACCCATGTCGCCCGAGTGCAACACAGGCGGGTGCGACGACCCCAACGTCGTCTCATCGGGCAACGCCACGCCCCCGGCCCCGGCGTACGCCCCGGGGGCCGAGACCATCGACCCCCGCCGGGCCGCCGAGGAGCACATGGCCCGCTTCCCCGCCGGCGTCGACCCGCGGGTCGCCGACCGTGTGCCGGGCTTCGACGCCCCCTTCTTCCAGGCCGGGCTGGCGGGCTACTCCGACGCGGCGATGCGGATCATCGCCCGGCGCCACGGCTGTCCCTTCTGCGTCACCGAGTCCCTCCTCGACCGCACCCTCCTGGCCGGGGGCCGCGGCTTCGCCAAGGCCGACCTGGGCGAACTGCACGACAACGTCCCCGGCGGCGACGAAGACCGGCCCCTCGCCGGGCAGATCATGGGCTCGGACCCGCGCGAGATGGCCGCCGCCGCCCTCAAGATGGCCGAGCAGGGCGCCCGCAGCGAGAAGCCCTACCGTGCCCTCGCCTACGCCGTGCCCGGCCAGCACCCCTCCACCCACGCTTCGGCGCGCCGGCACCTCCGCCTCCCCGGCGGCGAACAACTCCCGCCCTTCGATCCCGCCGCCTCGCTCCACGCCCCCAACCCCTCGGCTCGCCACCTCGCCACCGCGCCGCCCCGCCACCTCTCCTCCTTCGCCGCCATCGACGTCAACCTCGCCTGCCCGGTGAAGAAGATCGACCGCAAGGCCCGGGGCGGTCACTGGCTGCGCGAGCCGGAGGGCGCGATCGCGATCCTCGAGGCCGTGCGCCAGGCCGTGCCGGCCCACATCCCCTGCACCGTCAAGCTCCGCCGCGCCTACGACGACACGCCCGAGATGGCCGAGTCGTTCGAGCGCCTCTTCGACGCGGCGTACCGCATGGGCTACGCCTGGGCCACCGTGCACGCCCGCACCGTCGAGCAGAAGTACGTCGGGCCCAGCCGATGGACCTTCCTCCGCGACTTGGTCCGTCGCCACCCCGAGCGCCCCGTCTTCGGCTCCGGCGACGCGTGGACCGCGGGCGAGGTCTTCCGCATGATCGCCTACACGGGCGTCGCGGGCGTGTCCGTCGCGCGGGGGTGCATCGGCAACCCGTGGATCTTCCGACAGGCCCGCGACCTCATGGCCGGGCGACAGCCCGCCCCGCCCACCATCGAGCAGCAGCGCGACGTGCTCCTCGAGCACTTCCGCCTGGCCCTCGCCGTCAACAGCCCCATGCGCCGCGCCGAGGTGGCGACGGCACGCATGATGCGCAAGTTCGGCATCCGCTTCGCCGCCCACCACCCCCGCGGCGACGAGGTGCGCCGCCGCATGATCGCCGTCTCCACCCGCGAGGACTGGGAACGCGCCGTCGACGACCTCTACGGCCCGATCCCACGACCCCCACGCGCAAGCGTGGGGGGCCCAACCCCGGGCCCGCGCCCGGGGCTCGTTCGGGCGCCCCTCACCGCCTCGCCTTGCTCATCGTCGCCGCCAGGCGGAACGCCAGTTCCAGGCTCTGCTGATAGTTGAGACGCGGGTCGCAGGGGCTGGCGTAGTTGCGGGTCAGGCAGTGCTCGGTGACGCCCGACCCGCCGCCCAGGCACTCGGTGACGTCCTCGCCCGTCAGTTCCACGTGCACCCCGCCCAGCCTCGCTCCCTCGCTCGCCAGGGCGTCGAACGTCCGCTCCAGTTCGCCCGCGATGGCGTCGAAGTGGCGCGTCTTGATCCCCCCGGCGGTCGTCATCCCGTTGCCGTGCATCGGGTCGCAGACCCACAGCACCGTCCGCCCCGCGTCGCGCACCGCCCGCACCAGAGGCGGGACGGCCCGGTCGACGGCCGACGCGCCCACGCGCGTGATCAGGATCATCCTTCCCGCCTCGTTCCCCGGGTTGAGGCGATCGAGGAGGGGCAGGAGCTGGTCGGGCGTGCAGCCCGCGCCCAGCTTCACCGCCACCGGGTTGCGCACGCCCCGGAAGAACTCCACGTGCGCCCCCGCCGGGTCGCGGGTCCGGTCGCCGATCCACGGCAGGTGCGTCGTCAGGTCATACCACCCCTCGCGCCGAGGCACGGTCCTCGTCTGGGCGCTCTCGTACCAGAGGTTCAGCCCCTCGTGGCTGGTGTAGAAGTCCACGCCCGTCAGGTCGTCGACCGCCTTCTCGCCCAGGGCCTCCATCAGGCGGAGCCCATCGGCCAGCGACCGCGTCATCGCCTCGTACTCGCCCCGACGCTCCGGCGTCAGGCTCGCGTGCGACAGGAACGACAGGTCCCAGTACTCGGGGTGGTGCAGGTCCGCGAACCCGCCCTCCACCAGCGAGCGGATGAAGTTCAGCGTCAGGGCCGCGTGCTTGTACCCGCGCACCAGCAGCTCGGGGTCCGGGCGCCGGTCCTCGGGCGTGAACCCCACCCGGTTCACCAGGTCGCCGAAGTAGCTGGGCAGCGTCACCGCCCTGCCGTCGATCGTCCGCGTCTCGGTGGCGCTCGAGCGTGGCTTGCTGTACTGCCCCGCGAACCGCCCCACCCGGATCACCGGCTTCTTCCCCCCCTGGATCAGCACCAGGCTCATCTGCAGCAGGATCTTGAGCTTGTTGGCGATGGGCTCCGGTCGGCAGTCGGCCAGCGCCTCGGCGCAGTCCCCGCCCTGGAGCAGGAACCGCTCGCCCCGCTGCGCCGACGCCACCAGCCCCTTCAGCCGCTCGATCTCCCAGCTGGTCACCAGGGGCGGCAGCGCGCGCAGCCGGTCCACGGCCCGGGCGAGGGCCTTCTCGTCGTCATAGCGGACGGCGAGGGGCTGGGCACGCCCTTGCCACGACTGCGGCGACCAGGGATCGGATTGACCGGGCTTGTCCACCAATGCAGGCTCCAGGCCAGACCCTAAGAGATCGGACGCCGCGGGCCCACTCTCCCGCGTCAACCCGCTCGATCCCGGTCTCCAGGAGAGGCCCGGGAATCGACCCCCGCAGCTCCCTCCCACTTCTGCCCTCTTGCGACTTTTTCTGAGATTGACCTTATCCGGCCCAGTCCGCCCGCCGATGCGTGGGTTCACCGAGGCCGTCCCGAGCCAGGGGCCCGGCGGATGCCGGCGCGAGGACGGGACCACCCGGCCCGGTCAAGGGGTCGTCCGGCGGGAGCCGACGCCCATCACAGAGTGCCCGCGAGGGGCCTGCCACGGACGGCACGCCCCGACCCGGGCGAAGACCCACGGAGACTCAGCTGATGCCTTTCACGAAGAGCCGCAAGAACAACAAGACCAACGCCGCCAAACGGACGACGCGTCGCCGCGCCAAGGCCAAGCGCTCGACCAAGTCGACGCCCAAGGCTCGCCGGACGACCAAGGCCAAGCGCGCCACCAAGACCTGGGCCAAGGCCCGCAAGCCCCGCAAGACCGCCGGCAAGGCCCGCAGGACGCGCTCCACCAACTGGTGGAACACGTCCCGCGCCGCCGCCTGATCGGCACGGACGCCGACCTTCCGTTGCAGAGATCGATCCGCCCCGGGAACGGACTCCCGGGGCGGGTCTGTTTTCTCCCGTGCACGGATGGCACAGGCGCCCTGCCCGTGCGCCTTCCTTGCCTCACCGGGCCGCCCGCTCGTGGGCCGCCCACCACTCCTCGAAGCTCCGCTCGATCGAGTACGCCGCCATGTGTCGGCTCGCGGCCCGCCCCATCGCCCGCCGACGGGCCCCGTCGCCCACCAGGGCCATGACCGCCCGCGTCCACGCCCCCGCGTCCTGCCCGGGCAGGACCAGCCCCGTCGTGCCGTCCACCACCATCTCCCGGGGCCCCCCCGCGTCGCCGACCAGGGTCGCCAGCCCGCAACTCTGGCTCTCCATCACCACCTGCCCCAGCGTGTCCGTCAGGCTCGGGAAGACGAACAGGTCGCCCGACGCGTACAGCCGCGCCAGCTCCTCGCCGAAGCGGTACCCGGCGAACACGGTCCCGTGCCCGCCCAGTTCCGCCCGCATCCGTTCGAGGTACGGCCCGCCGCCCACGACGACGAGCTGGGCCCTGTCGCCGACCGCCGCGTGCACGCCCCGCCACGCCTCGGCGAGCATGGGCAGGTTCTTCTCGACGCTGACGCGACCGACGTAGAGCACCTTGACCGCGTCCGGGCGCACGCCGGGCACGCCCGCCCACGCCGACGGGTCGCGCTTGTCCACGCTGAACAAGCCGGTGTCGATGCCGGGGCGGAGCGGGAGCACGCGCTCGGCCTCCACGCCGATCGCCCCCAGCGCGCGCCCATAGTCGTCGCTGCGGGCAAAGACGCCCCGGAAGCGGGAGTAGAACGCGCGCATGAACCCGCGGCAGAGGGCGCTCAGCCCGGCGTCGTCGAACAGGCGGTCGATGTACGCCGGGAAGTCCGTGTGGTACACCCCCAGCACGGGCGCCCCACCCCGCCACGCCCCCAGCAGCCCCACCAGCCCCACGGGCCCGGGCGTCGACACGTGCACCACGTCGGGCGACAGGCGGGCCGCCTCGCGCAGCATGGCGCGCACGGGCGGGACCACCAGCCCCAGCTCCGGGTACCCGGGCATGGGCAACGCCGCCACGGGCGCGAAGTTGAGGATGTTGGGAGAGCGCGGGCAGGGCTTGCGCGTGCTCGTCAGGACCGTGAGCGCAAGCCCGCGCCGGCGGGCCTGCTCGGCCACGTTCTGCACGAACCGGGCCGGCCCGTTCACGTCCGCCACCGTGTCGCTGAAGAGCACCACCCGGACCGGGCGGTCGGGCGGCGAATCCGGTCCTGTGTGTCCGTTCCTCACGACCGCTCCCGGGGGGACCAAGCGTAGTGACCGCGACCACCGGCGTTGTGCGCCCTTCCGGCGTCATCGCTGTCCGAAAGGCCGCGGGCGCGCGCACGAACGGGCGGAGGGCCCGGAGGTGTGCATGCGGATCAACGCGCTGTGGGCCTTTGCGGTGGTCGTCGCGTGGCTCGCGGGGTGCGCGGCACGGGTGCAGGACGTGCGCCCCTTCGCCGGCGCGACCGAGGCGCTGGACGCGGCGGTGGCAGCGGCGTACGAGGGCACGTTCGACGCCGTCGCCCGCGCCGAGCGACTCACCGCCGAGGTCGCCGATGCCGGCGCTGACGAGGACGACCGGTGGCATCGGCTGGAGGGCCTCTCCGGGTCGACGCGCCGGTACTTGGCCGCCCTGCGGGGGGCGCGCGCGGCCGCGCTGGAGTCGATGCGCGACCACGCCGCGTCGCTCGTCGCCGCCGCCGACCGCGGGCGGGCCCGGATCGAGCGGGCCGACGCGACGCGGGCCAGCCTGGTCGGGTTTGTCGCGGCGGCGGGGGCGCTGGGGCCGCCCGGCGCCGGCGTCGTGGGGGAGGCGGTGGGCGCGTTCATCGCGGCGGCGGGCGAGGCGTCGGCGGCGCTGGCGGCGCACGGGGCCAACGCGGACCTCCGCCGGCGGGTCGAGGCCCACGCCCACGCCGTCGCGCGCCTCGCCGACCTGCTCGACCGCGACCTGCTCGTGCTGGACGGGCAACTGGTCCTGCTGGGCGACGCGATCGAATCGGCCCTGCTCGAACGCGACGGGGCGGGGCTCGCCGCCCTCGAGGGGTCGGTTCGGGGGTGGCGCAACGCCGAGGGCGCGGGCCTGGCGGCGGCGATGGGCGGCCCGGACACGCCAGGCCGCGGCGAGCGCCTCCGCGCCTATGCCCACGCCGACGAGGCTCTCGCGCGCGTGTCGCGGCGGCGACAGGCCCTCGACGCCGAGGTCGACGCCCGTCGGCGGGAGATCGGGCTCGCCCTCGCCGTCGTGCGGGCCGGGCGGCGCACGGTGACCGCCTGGCGCCGCGCCCACGACGACGTCCGGGCGGCGCTCGCGCAGCGCACGACGGTCTCCCTCGACGGGTTGACCCTCGCGCTGGGCGAACTCCGGCGTCGCCTCGACCGGCTCGAACGACTGAGCGACCAATGGAGGGTCCCGCCGTGACCGAGTGCGAGCGCCTGGAGGAACTGCTGGCCGCGGCCGCGGTCGCCGTCGAGTCCGAGAGCCCGGACGCCCGCGCCGAGGCCTCGCGGGCGCTGCTGGCCTTCCAGCGTCGGACGGCGGACACGGTGCTGGCGCGGCTGGCGGGGGCCGCCGTCGGCGCCCTGGCCCACTCGATCGGCGACAGGGCGGGCGTGCTCGACGTGCTGGCTCGGTGCCGGGCCCGTCGGGCCCGGCGCTGCGCCGGCCCGTGAGCGAGGCGAGCGCTCCGAGCAAGCGGTTTGGATGGGGGGCTCCCCGTGCTTCCCCCGAGCGGGGAGCATGCCACCCGGGGGGTGCTGCACCGGGCGTCTCTCCCGTAGACTGGTGGGCATGCCGCAGCGCCATGTCGCCGTGTACCCCGGCTCGTTCGACCCGATCACCCACGGGCACCTGGACGTGATCGCGCGGGGGCGGCGGATCTTCGACGAGCTGGTGGTCGCGGTGGGGCGCAACCCCGGCAAGGACCAGCTCTTCACCGCCGACGAGCGCGTGGAGATGGTCGAGGCGCTGGTGGCGGACCTGGTGCGCCGGGAGCCGCGGGCGGCGAGCGTGCGCGTGCAGGCCTTCTCGGGGCTCACGGTCGACTTCGCCAAGTCGGCGGGGGCGTCGATCCTGCTCCGCGGCATCCGCAACCTCTCGGACCTGCAGTACGAGATCCAGCAGGCGCTGACCAACCGCCAGGTGGCGGGGCTCGAAACGGCGTTCATCATCGCCGGGCAGGATTTCGCCTACACCAGTTCGAGCCTGATCCGGCAGATCACGGCGCTGGGGCACGACCTCTCGACGCTGGGCACGATGGTCCCGCCGCTGGTCGTCGAGGGCCTCCTCAGGAAGAAGAGCGAGCACCATCCCGTGCTGCAGCGGCTGCTGAACGACGCCCCCGAAGCGGAGGGATGACCCCGGGGCGGTCGGCGCCGCGGGGGCCCCCTAGTCCGCCGGGACGCAGCGGCCCTTGGCCCATGCGCGCAGCTCCTCGACGCGTTCGGCCATGGTCACCGAGAGCGGGGGCGAGCCGCGCATGGCCCGCTCGACGTCGGCGGTGGTCACCTCGTGCCCCGCGTCGCGGGCCTCGGTCAGGGCGCTGAGCACGGCCTGCTCGATCTCGGCGCCGCTGAACCCCTCGCACGCCGACGCCAGGGCGTCGAGGTCGAACGCCGAGGTCTCCAGCCCGCGCTTGGAGAGGTGGATCTCGACGATCCGCCGGCGCACCGCCGGGCCCGGGAGGTCGACGAAGAAGATCTCGTCGAAGCGCCCCTTGCGCATGAGTTCCGGGGGGAGGGCCCCGATGTCGTTGGCGGTGGCGACGAGGAAGACGGGGGTGGTGCGTTCCTGCATCCAGGTGAGGAGGGTGCCGAACATGCGTCGGGAGAGCCCGCCGTCGGTGCTCATCCCCGCCGCACCGGCGAAGGCCTTCTCGATCTCGTCGACCCAGAGGACCACGGGGGCCATGGCGTCGGCCTGCTTGAGGGCCTCGCGGAGCTTGCGCTCGCTCTCGCCCACGAACTTGTCGTAGAGGACGCCGGCGTCGAGGCGCAGGAGGGGCCTCTGCCACCCGGTGGCGATCGCCTTGGCCGAGAGGCTCTTGCCCGCGCCCTGCACGCCCAGGAGGAGCACGCCCCGCGGGGCGGGGATGCCCTGCTCGCCGCCGGTGAGGAAGGCCCGCTTGCGGGCCGCGAGCCACCGCTTGAGGCGGTCGAGGCCCCCGATCTCGTCCATGCTGGCGGGGCTCTCGACGAACTCGAGGAGCCCGGCCCCCGCGAGCAGGCGCCGCTTGCCGGCGATGACGCGGGGCACGTCGGCCTCGTCGAAGCGGCGGTCGTCGGCGACGACATCGGTGATCACCAGATCGACCTGCCGGAGCGTGAGCCCGCGCAGGTTCTTCACGATCGAGGCCAGCACGCCCTTGGACATGTCGACGTCGACGGGCCTCTCGCGGTGCAGGCGCTGCACCGTCCGCCTCACCTGGGCCTGGATCGCCCCGTCGTCGGGCAGCGTCAGGTCGAACCGCACCGCCAGGGATTCGAGCACGGGGGGCACCACCTCGGCGTGATCGACGAGCACGAGCGTGCCCGAGCGCACGATCCCGGCCTCGGGCGAGCTCTGCAGCGCCGCCGCGTGCCCCTCGTCGCGCAGGTGCTCGACCAGTTCGCGCAGGGCGCGCACGGTGCGGGCGTCGGCGAGGTGGTCGGCCAGGTCCAGGGCCACGCGGATGGCGGGCGGGCCCGGCTCCAGGCGCCAGTGGACCAGGGCCGCGGCGGGGTGCTCGGTGTCCGGGACGGGCGGGTCGCCGGCGACGTCGCTCCGGCGCACGCCCTGCACCACCGACCAGGTCTGCACCGCCAGGCGCGACCCCAGGCGCGCCACGGCCCCGCGGACCAGTTCCAGGGCCTCCCCCTCCTCGCGGGTCACGATGCGGACGCAGGGGCATCGCCCCGCGAACAGGGAGGCAAGGCGGTCCGCGTCCGAGTGTGTGCGCATGAACCAGGCGCTCCGGGAGCACCACTGTACCGCGGGGCGGAGCGTCCGATCATCCGCGCCGGGTCGACGCCCGGGTCGCGACACGGCGTGTTTTCCGCAACCGCTCCGCGACGGGTGCGAATGGTCAGACGTTCTGCTCGATGGTTCGACGCGGGCCGCTCGGCCCGAGCTCGGAACGATCGACAACCTGCCTCTTCGCCTTCCCTTGGGCCAGGCAACGACGGTCGCGCCGGTGGTGCAGCCGCGACGGTCTTCCGGTCGGGGTCGGAGAGGAGATGAGACCCCCCGCCGATCTCGCCCGTCGGCGGGGAGGTATCGGAATCCGTGCGTTGCCCGGGTCCCGGGCCCCGCCGGAGCGATGGCAGGAGGGGCCGCGCTCCGGCGAGCGGCTTGAACAACTCCCGTCCGCGCGTTCAGGGAGGAGCGGCGCGGGCGGGGCCCCGCGGGTGTCCACGCCGCCCGCGGCCCACGTGCGCCGTCCCTCCGGGGGCGACGCACGATTCATCGTCGGGCGTCGTGGGCGCGGCGGGCGGGGGGGTTCCCCCTGATCCTGGCCTGTCGAGATCCCCTCGTGCACCGCGCCGAGCCTGAGGAGGGCCGGCGACGGAGGCTCGGAGGGGGGGGCGGGCCGGGCCGGGCCTTGGCTCGAGGACTGGCTCGGGCTCGGCGTGCGGGACGGGCGGACTTGGGGGAGCGGCCGGAATCCTGACCGAATTCAGGAACCGGGTTTTTCGCCCCCTGCGTATGTCCATGGCCGCGATCAGACCCGCGCGTTCCGCGCGGATCCGCGGCGAAGTCATCGCCCGCCGGAGATCCGCTCATGCCGACCGCTCGCTCGTCGATCCTGATCGCCATCGGTACGGTTTCGTTGTTCGCGTTCGGCGCCCGTGCCCAGAGCCCCGGCGAGCTGATCCGAGCGGGCGTTGCGCTGCAGTCGGGGGACGTTCGGGCGCTGGAACGGGCCAACGCCGCCGGCGAGTTGTTCGTGGATCAACCCGGGTTCATGGAGTTGTCGGGGAGGATGATCGTGCGTCCGTTCCAGGGCGACGCGTGGCTCAAGGCCGGGTACACCGCCGAGCAGGCCGGGGCCGCCATGGCCCGGGCGCGGGCGCGGGTCGCGGGGCTGATCGTCGGGGAGATCCCCGCGAACGGCGAGGTGATCATCGCGTTGCCCGCGGGGGTGGGCGAGAGCCAGATGTCGGCGTTCCTGATGGGGACGCGCGACTACCAGTACGCCGAGCCGGACTGGACGGTGTATCCGCGGGCGGTTCCGAACGACCCGCAGTTCGGGCAGCAGTACTGGCACACCAACATCCGGACTCCGGCGGCGTGGGACACGACGACGGGGTCGGCGTCGATCATCCTCTCGAACGTGGACACGGGCGTGCGCCGGACGCACGAGGACCTCGTCGGGAACCTGTCGACGAACGGGTACAACTCGGCGTCGGGGCTCACGGTGGCGCAGGGCGGGGACATCGGCCCCATCCACCCGCACGGCACGCAGACCGCCGGGTGCATCGGCGCGTCGGGGAACAACGGGGCGGGCGTGTCGGGGGCGATGTGGGACGTGACCATCCTGCACGTGCGGGCCTCGAACGTCTCCAGCGGCAGCGCGTCGACGAGCGCGCTGACGGGCGGGGCGATCTGGGCGGCCCAGAACGGGGCCCGGGGCGTCTCCGTGTCGTACTCGGGCGTCACGGGCTCCTCGGTGGGCACGACCGGCACCACGCTGATGGACACCTACAACTCTGTGCTGCTCTGGGCCGCGGGGAACAACAACGCCAACCTCGGTGCCGCCACCGACTACCCCGACGTCGTCATCGTGGGGGCGACGGATCAGAACGATCTCAAGGCGTCGTTCTCGGCCTACGGGCGCGCGATCGACGTCGTCGCCCCCGGCGTGTCGACCCGCACCACCACCAGCACCAGCGACACGGCGTACGCCAACGTCTCCGGCACCTCGTTCTCCACGCCCATCGCCAACGGCGTGCTCGGGCTCATCTACTCCGCCAACCCCGCCCTCACCGCACGCCAGGCCATGAACATCCTGCAGGACACCGCCCGCGACATCGGCGCGCCCGGCGAGGACGACATCTTCGGGAAGGGCATCGTCGACGCCTCCGCCGCCGTCGCCGCCGCGCTCGCCGCCGCCTGCCGCGCCGACTGGAACGGCGACGGCATCATCGACTTCAACGACTTCCTCGGGTTCCTCAACGACTACAACGCCGGCGCCGCCCGGGCCGACCTGACGGGCGACGGGCTGGTCGACTTCAACGACCTGCTCTCGTTCCTCAACCTGTACAACGCCGGCTGCGCCTGAGCGCAGGGCGGTTCGACTCGACAGGCCCGGGGCCCGCGCCCGGGCCTTCTTCGTGCGCCGGTCAGCGCGCCCGCGGGACGGGGACGACCACGCCGTCGCGAACCACCAGGTCGATCGCGAGGGTGCGGTCGCCCTCGATGGGCAGGGCGTAGGCGCCCAGGTCCGGATTCTCGCCCGGGATGGTGACCAGGGCGGTCAGGGCCGTGCGCCGGTTCTGCGTGACGAAGCCGTGCACGAGGCGGTCGCCCGGGGCCAGTTCGGCGACGCGCACGCGCTCCTTTTTCCCGCTCGAGTTGCGCAGCAACTGCACGCTCAGGCCGCGGTCGCTGGCGTTGCGCAGGTCGACCTCGAACTGGCGCTGGGCGCAGCCGCCCAGCCCCACGAGCAGCCCCAGGACGATCGCGACACGCTTGATCATGGGGCCATTATCGGCGCCCCGCGGCGCGGACTCCACGCGGGTCCGGGCGGTCGATCGACGGCGCCCGCGGCACAGACGCTACGCGCGGATCGGCGGACACCGCGAGCCCCGCGCGGCGCCAGCGCCGCCGCCAGGCACGCGAGGCGACCGATCGCCGCGACGGCTCGCCTTAGCGCCGAGACCGGAACCACAGGAACCCCCCCACGAGCAGCGTGATGACGCCGGTGACGACCAGGGCGGGGCCCCACGCAGACCCGGGCGTGCTCTCGACGGGCCCCTCGACCGGCGCGGCGCCAGGCGGCGGCGGGGGCGGAAGCGATTCGGCCTGGCTGGCCCGGTGCTCCCTCATCCGCTCTTCGTGCTCGCGCCGGATGGGGAGCATGGCCAGCTCCACCGACTCGGGCGTAAAGCACGGCCGCTGCGCCGACCCCGGAGGCTTGACGGTACCAGAGACAAGACGCCATTTCGTCGGCATGCCCGGCGGGATGTTGCCGCGGGTTTCGTAGTCGATCATGTGGATCGGCACGCCCTCGATGTCGCCGAGCACGCGCAGGGGCGTATTCCGCCCCTTTAGTTCCGGGCGATCGATGCGCCGCACGCGCTGCTCGGGGTCCAGTTCGATCAGCACCGTTTCATCCGGGCGCGACCCAGCGGGCGCTGCCGGGACGCCGCCGGGCGCGCGGATAGTCACCGTCAATCCGCCGTCATCGGCTCGCACGACGCTCTGCACGCATGCCGGATTCGCCTTGATGGCCGCGACATACACGAAGGGCAGCACCATCTCCTCGATGAAACGGTCGCTTGAACGAGCGTCCGCCGTTGGAGTCAGGCCGCCGCCGGACACCGGCGCCCCCCGAAGCACGCCTCGCCCTGGCGAATAAACCGTTAGTTCACCATCGCCGAAGCGGTACCAAGCGCCGGACCCCATGTCGTACCCAACGGGCAGGAGCGATCGATCTTCCTCGCGCTCCAACAGCACCTCCACGCAGACGCTGCGAACCCGCACATCGTCGAGGGACCACAACACACTCTGCGCCATCGCGCATGCGCTCGACACGGCAAGCCATGCCGGGGTGAGATGAAGCCAGCGCTCTCGGCGAGGCGCCCGTTTCAATCGTCTCCTCCGCCAGAGCCGGCGCACGCCACACAGTTGGTGTAGTAATAGTAATTCTGCCCCGAGGACCAAGGAGTTCCGGTTGAGGTGATACACGAGCAGCACTGACCGCCGTCGCGACAGTAGATCGCCAGCGGATCGCTCCCACTCGGCGGGGGCTGACTGCACGGATAGGGAGCGCAGCTGGACATCTCATAACAGAAGCCGCCGGCCATGTATGGCCCGGTGCAGGCCCAGCCGACTGAGGCGTCCTCCCAACCTTGGCTGCACACCACCACGGTTCCCTGGCAGAACCCACTCCCTGAGGTGCACTCAACCTTGGGTGCGATACACGGTGCCGCAATAGCCGTGGCCGCGCAGAGGGCCAGAAGCGCCCACGCGCCCGCTCTCTCCCATCGCCTGCTTCCACTTGACTCCGCATTCCTCATTGGAACGCCTCCGTTTACGCTGCACTGTGCTCATTGCTGCCGGTCGCGGCCCCTCGCCCCACCCCACGTGGTCATGACAGGTCTCCCTATCCCGTTTCTGTCCGGCTCGAATCGCTGGTTGGGCAGCAGGTCCATCCAATACTCCAGAGATGCGCCGCCGTCGGCGAACGCCACTGGCCCTTTGGGGAAACCGGGAACGCAGCACCAATATGCCTGGATGCGATCGCTTTCTAGCTTGGCGAGGGCAAGAAGCCCCTTCCGCGAAGGCTCCAAGACATCGCCTGTTCGGACCGGGGCCGGGCGCCGTTCCCGCTCGGGCTGGGTATTGCCCCGCACCATCCGCTCGGGAGGATGAGCCATGCATTCAGAAAGCATGATATTGACTCGACCGTGCCGCCGAGTGCCGAGCGGATCGGCCTCGCGGGGCGATGCGAAGTAGCCCGATTCAACCATTGGCTTGTACCAGAAATGGACGACTTCGGTGCTCGTCCGTGCGTCAGGCTGTGGATACAGATCCCGGTAGACCTGCGCGTATTGCCCGATGAGCGCCGCGTTGTGTCGCACGGACGCGAGCTGAGCCACGCTCCGCCCCGTCCACCACGACCGCTGCAACGAAGGCAGCGCCAGCCCCACCAGGATCATCACCACGCCCATCACCACGACCAGTTCGATCAGGCTGAAACCCCGCCCCGCGCCGGGGCTGGCGCCACGGAACGATGGGCTCGATCTGGCCGCATCACCGCTCATGCCCGCCAGCGTACCACAGGGGGGGGCGCTGTCAAGCCGCTTCACGAATTGCGGACGAATCACCGCGGCCGTGTGCGCCGATCCACAGTGTTGTGTGCGTGGAGCGGTCGCTGTTCGGTGCCCATCCAGGTGTTTTCGCGTGCCCGGGATGCGCGGGGGTGTCGGTCCTATCCTTGCCGTCCCATGGCCAAGACCCGTGAGATCAAGAAGCGCATCAAGGCGGTCGGGAACATCCGGCGCATCACCAAGACGATGCAGATGATCGCGACGAGCAAGTTCGCCAAGGCCCAGCAGGCGGCCGTGGCGGGCAAGCCCTACGCCGAGACGCTCTTCCACCTCGTCGCCGACATGTCCGCGGCGGTCACCGACGTGTCCCACCCGCTCCTGGGCATGGGGCGCAGGCCCGGCGCGGGGCAGCCCCTGACGCTGATCCTCACCTCCGACCGCGGGCTCTGCGGGGCGTACAACAGCACGGTCCTGCGCACGGCGATGGCGTTCCTGCGCTCCAACGCCGGCGCCAAGGACGGGCGCATCGAGCTGGTCGGCAAGAAGGGGGCCGGGTTCCTCAGGTTCCAGGGCGTGCAGGTCGCGCGGCAGCACACCTTCGGCGACAAGCCCGGGTACGAGGCGGTGACGGCCCTGGCGGACGAGTACATGCGCGCGTTCGCGGCGGGCGAGATCTCCGCCGTCCGAATCGTGTACATGAAGTACATCTCGGCGGGCAAGCAATCGCCGACGGTCACGCAACTGCTCCCGTTCGACGCCCGGGCGATCACCGACGCCGCCAAGTCCCAGGCCGTCAGCCGGCAGCCGGCGCTGGCCGCGGAGGAGGGCAAGAAGCTGGGCTCGAACTACGAGTTCAGCCCCGGCGCGGCGGAACTGCTGGGCGAGCTGCTGCCCGCGGCGGTCAAGGCGGTGCTCTTCCAGATGTTCAACGACGCGGTGGTGAGCGAGCACGTGGCCCGCATGGTGGCGATGAAGAGCGCGACCGACAACGCGGGCAAGGCGGGCAAGACCCTCAGCCGCAAGTACAACCGCGCCCGCCAGGCCCAGATCACCACCGAGCTGACCGAGATCATCTCCGGCGCCCAGGCGCTGGAGTAGCCCTCCCCGTCGGCGGTGGGGCGGGCCGCGGTGCGCAATCGAGTCCGCCGGCGTGTTCGCGCTGGCCGTCCTTCCGAACGGCGACCTTGTCGCGGGTGGCGCCTTCACCAGCGCGGGGGGTGTGGCGGCAAGACGCATCGGCCGCTGGGACGGCGACAAGTGGAGTCCGCTGGGATCGGGGATGAGCGGCAGCGTGACCGCCCTGGCGGTGGGTGGTGATTTCACCACCGCCGGCGGCCAGGTCTCGGCCTACTTCGCCCGCTACACCTTCAACGGGTCCGCACCGGCGATCGCCACGCACCCGCAAGGCGCCGTCGCGTGCCGCGGAGGGTCCGCCCACTTCTCCGTCGCCGCCACCGGCACGCCCGCGCTCACCTACCAGTGGGGGCGCCGGGGCGTGCCCCTCCTCAACGGCCCGACCCCCTCGGGCTCCATCGTCTCAGGCGCCACCACCACGACGCTCTCCATTGCCAACGCGCAGCCGGGAGACGCGGGCCTGTTCGACGTTGTCGTCGCCGGGCCGTGCGGCAGCACGACCAGCAACCCGGCCAACTTGTCCGTGTGCATCGCCGACTGGAACTGCGACGGCACCCTCGACTTCTACGACTTCCTGGAGTTCCTGGGCGACTTCAACGCTCAATCCCCGGGGGCCGACCTGAACAACGACGGCGCCGTCGACTTCAACGACGTCCTCCTGTTCCTCAACCTCTTCAACGCCGGGTGCTGACGGGCGCCGCGGTCACCGTCCGCACCGCCGGCTCATCCGCTCGCACCCCGGCTTTTCGAGCGGCGGGCGCGGCATCTCGACCCGTCGATCGGACAGGGCTCGATGCGGCGTTGGGGCTGGTCCAGCGGCGGATCGCCCACGGTCTGCGTCGGGAATGCCCAGGAGAGGATTTGAACCTCCATGCCCTTGCGGGCGCTACCACCTCAAGGTAGTGCGTCTGCCAGTTTCGCCACCTGGGCCGGTTGTCCCCGCCGACGGCGCCGCCCGGGGGAGCCCGGGGCGTCGAAACCGGCGAGTCGCCGAAATATAGCGCGGCGGGATCGGGGCGACGAGAACTCGGGGCGCCGCGACAGGCCCGGGCTATGCTTCGACGGCTGCCCCGGGGGCATCCAACGCGGGACGCTCACCGATCACATCGGAAGACCGCCGATGGCCGCTCAGACTCTCCCGTCGCTCGCTCCCCTGGCCCGCGCGGTCGCGCGCCGGGCCCGCGACGCGGGCGTCTTCGGGTCGGTGGCGGAAGGGGCGCCCCCTTCGCCCGCGCTGCTGACGTGCGAGGCCCGCGACGCGGCGTCGCCCGCGCACTATCGGCTCGAACTGCACAAGGGGACACTGTGGGTCGCCCTCACCATGGCCGACCGCTGGCTGAGCGAGTCGATCGAGACGGATTTGGTGCACACCGGGGACAAGCTCGACGAGCTGATCGACGAGGAGCTGACCGAGCTGGGGTACGAGGACGGGCCGCTCCCGTTCGAGCACTTCCGCGACGACGACAAGATGTTCGTGTTCCGGAGCCCGGTGCCGATCGACCCGGCCCGGGCGGGGGAGCGCGAGGCGGACGTGGTTGCCACGGTGCTGCTGGCGTATGAGGCGTGCTTCCGCAACCTGGGCGACATGTCGGGCGGCGGGGACGACTGAGAGGAGGCGTCGGGTGCGCATCCTCATGCTGGGCTGGGAGTTTCCTCCCTACATCGCCGGCGGGCTGGGCGTCGCCTGCCACGGGCTGACCCGCGCGCTCGACCGGGCCGGTCACCGCGTCACGTTCGTGCTCCCAACGCCGATCGGGCGCCCCGACGCCGAGCACGTGCGCCTGCTGAGCCCCGCCCGATCGGCCGAGGCCCGCCCGCCCCCCGGCCCCGTGCCGGGCGACCCGAGCCTGATCGACCCCGTGCCACCGCGCCCGCGCCCCGAGAGCCCCTTCCAGCCGGCGCCGGGGTTCCGCTACACGCGCTTCGCGGGCGTCGAGGCGTCGTTCTCGAGCCCCTACCCCGGGGGCGGCCCGGTCGGGCACTCCGTCATGCGCTGGACCGAGGTGGCGGAGCCCGCCGCGGAGACGATCCCCTCGGGCGCCGAGGAGGCGCCCCTCGCCGGCGGAGCGGCGTCCGGCGGGGGGGCACCCGGCGTCCGCGCCCCGGCGCCGTCGGCGAGCCAAGTCTACGGGACCGACCTGGTCCATGACGTGGAGCGGTTCGCGCGCCTGGTGGTCGGGCTCGTGCGCGAGGAGCCCTTCGACCTGGTGCACGCGCACGACTGGATGACGTTCCCGGCGGGCCTGGCGGTGGCCCGCGCCAGCGGGCGCCCCCTGGTGGTGCAGGTCCACTCCACCGAGTTCGATCGCTCGGGCGAGCACGTCGACCAGCGCGTGTACGACATCGAGCGGGCCGGGATGGTGGGCGCCGACCGCGTGATCGCGGTGAGCAACCTGACGCGCTCGATCTGCGTGGCCCGCTACGGCGTGCCCGCCGAGCGCATCGACGTGGTCTACAACGGCATCGAGTGCGAGCGGGGCCAGCCGCCGCCCGGCGCGAGGATCGAGCGAGGCGACCGCGTCGTGCTCTTCCTCGGACGCCTGACCTTCCAGAAGGGGCCGGAGTACTTCATCGCGGCGGCCCGGCGCGTGCTCGAGAAGGTCCCCAACGTCAAGTTCATCGTCGCGGGAACGGGCGACATGGCGGCGAAGGTGATCGAACAGGCGGCTTCGTCGGGCATCGGCTCGCGCGTCTTCTTCACCGGGTTCCTGCGGGGCAAGGACCTGGAGCGGGTCTTCCGCATGGCCGACTGCTATGTCATGCCCAGCGTGTCGGAGCCCTTCGGGCTCTCCGCGCTCGAGGCCATCCGCCAGGACGTGCCCACGATCGTGAGCAGGACGAGCGGGGTCTCCGAGGTTCTCAAGCACGTCCTCAAGGTGAACTTCTGGGATGTGGACGAGCTGGCCAACAAGATCGTCGCGGTCCTGCGCCACCCGCCCCTGGCCCAGGCCCTTCGGGCCGAGAGCGCCATCGAGGTGCAGCGCCTGACCTGGGACACCGCCGCCCACGCCTGCCTGGACTGCTACGCCAGGGCGATCAAGCCACGCAAGCCGGCGGGCAACCTGGCCACGCTGGGCTGATCAGCTGCCGCCCTCGGGGAGGGGCTGCCCGCGCGCCGCGGCCGCGTCGCGCATGCGCTGGAGTTCCGCGGCACGCTGCTCCTGGGCCTTGGAGGCGCCCTCGACTGCGCCCGCCGCGGGATCGTAGTTGGCGGGCGCCTCGGTGGGAGGCGCCGACTCGCCGAACAGGCCCAGCGAGTAGGTCGCCAGCCCGACCCCGACGACGATGCAGACGACGGCGACCGCGATCTTCACCTTCTGCGCCTGGGTCAGTTTGCCGCCCTTGGAAGGCGCCGCGCCGGGCTTCATGCCGGACGCACTCTCGAGACTCTGACGCGAACCCGCCATGATCGGGCTCCTTTCCTTCTTCCGTTGCCCGGCGCGGCCAACGCCGCCCCGCCATTCCCGTATCGTAGCCCCCCCAGCGCCGCCGCCCCCCGCTCACCCGACGTCACGCTTCTGGAACAGGACCACGGCCAGGGCCAGGAAGGCGCCGGCCTGGAACAGCCCGTACACCAGCACCAGCCCCACGTGCCCCGCCTTGATCTCGACGTTCTGGCTGACGGCGTCGAGGAGCCAGAAGAAGTGCATGTTCGGGATCACCGCCCAGGCGCCCAGCACCAGCGGTCGAACGCGGGTCGGAGCGAGGAAAACGTAGTCGTCGGCCTCGGGAGGCAGGAACACCGCCGGGCGACCGACGCTCCGCACGGTCAGGTCGCGGTCCCGGGCCTCGGTGATGACGAGGGTCGCAGGGGCGTCGGGGTTGTTCAAGGTCACGGTCTGCGTCGGGTCGCCCTCGAACCCCGCCAGCCCGCCCACCGACATCGGGAAGCCGCCCGGGCCCGGGCCGTACCAGAACGTGTCGCCGGCCCGGACCGGGCGCGTGGGCGATTCGCGCAGGCTCACCTTGAGGATCGTGCCCGGTTGCCTGAGGTCGGCTCGCGTCGGGTCGAGGGGTTCGACGTCCGCGACCCGGGCCACGGGCGTGTTCTGAAAGGCGAACCGACCCAGCACGTGGTTGGAGAGCAGGCTCGCCAGGAACACCCCCGCGCACACCACGATCGTCATCACCTGCCCCAGGCGCGTGCTCGCCGCCGTCGCCACCGCCGACAGCACCAGCACCGCCATCGCCAGGCACGCCGCCGCCAGGGTGATCTGCGGCTTGAAGTCCGTCCCCAGCGGCTGCGGCGACCAGGCCTTGCCCAGGCCCAGCACGCACACGTACGCCAGCGGAAAGCTCACCGCCAGCAGCACCACCGCCGTCTGGCCGAAGCTCCACCCGTAGTAGAAGTTGCTCCACGCCGCCAGCCCGAGCG
Source organism: Phycisphaerae bacterium (assembly GCA_016873295.1). Classification (GTDB taxonomy): domain Bacteria; phylum Planctomycetota; class Phycisphaerae; order Phycisphaerales; family UBA1924; genus VGXM01. The sequence goes on along the minus strand of VGXM01000002.1, from coordinate 120,580 downwards.
AGAGGGCCGCGGCGGTGAGCGTGAACACCAGCACCGGCCCGTCCAGCTCATCCGCCGCCGTCGACATCACCCCGTGCCGCACCCCCATCAGCAGGAAGATCACCATGGGCAGCGTCGCCACCAGCAGCGACCCCGCCACGCCCAGGTACTTCCCGACGACCACCACCGGCCTGGAGATCGGCTTGGCGATCACCATCAGGATGGTGCGGTTCTGAATCTCGCGGGACAGCACCGAGGTGGCGATGAACCCCGCCAGCAGCATCGCGATCACGAAGATCGTGCCCAGGCCGACATCCAAGAGCATCTTGTTGTCGCCCTCGACCTCGCCCGTCTCGCTCAGCCCCATGGAGAAGGCGCTCGACCAGGTATTGAACAGTTGCAGCACGCCGCAGAGCGCCACCAGCACGAACACCACCGGCTGGCGGAGACTCTCCACGAAAGCGTTGCGGGCGATGGCCAGGGCCTGAAGGAGCATCGGGGCACTGAGGATACGGGGCACGGATCGACCAGGGTCGCGCCCACGCTCCCGCGGGCATGGGCGGACCTGGCCCGGGACCGGCAACGGCATCCCCGCCGGGGGGGGGGTGTCTCCCCCGGGGAATCCATGTATACGCCAGGGGGCGAGTGTACCCGGCGTGGGTGGAATCGCGCGATCCATGCCAGATCCCGCGGAACTCGCAACTCCAACACCGGCCTTCCGGTAGATTGTGGGTACGGGGCCGGCGAGTGGGCCGCCGGGGCTCCGGGGCACTCAGACAGGCGGACATTCCATGAAGACGTCCAACGGCACGGCGGAGCGGCGGAGCTGAGGAGCGGAGGAGCGGAGGAGCGGAGGTGATTCTAAAGGCGACCGGCACGGCGCCGGGATCGCCGGCGCGACCCCGCCGGCACGGGTGGGGCCACGGTCGGGAGTCAGGACGCGTGTGATGTCGTTCGTCGGGGTGTTGCTCTTGTGGAGCGCGATGCACCATCCGGAGGTGGCGCGGCTGACGCGGACGGAGGCGACCGCCGCGGCGTGGGCCCAGCAGCCGGCGGGGTACACGCACGCGTGGGGGACCCGCGCGGGGACGGTCTTCAACGACGAAGGCCGGAGCGTGGCGGTGACCAACGACGGGTCGGTGGTGTGGACCGGGACGACGCTCTACCCTGACACTTCGAGCAACGAAGAGCCGCCCGTGCCGATGTCACGGGTGAGCAAGTACCCGTCGACGGGCGGCGACCCGTGCTGGACCGTGGTCTTCGAGGCCAACACGCCTCTGCACGACATGGTGGTGACGCGGGCCCTGGCCCTGGCCGATCCGACGCTGGAGGCGCCGACGGACGGCGTCGCGTACGTGGTGGGGCGCTACAAGGGGTCCGTGGAGTTCTTCGCGGAGGGGGCGGCTCCGCCGCTGTCCGCCACGACCGAGTGGAGTTACGTCGCCAAGGCGCGTCAGACTGAGGCCGGGTGCCCGCCGGGCGGCGGGCGCGTCCGCTGGGTGACGGGGTTCAGCGGCGGGCGCAACGCCGCGCTGACCGTGGCGACGGGGCGTCCGCACCGGAACCTTTCCTGCGGGTCGGATGACGTCTCGACCAAGGTCTTCGGCTCCGTCGTCGTGGGAGGATTCTTCGAGGGGACGGTGTGGTTCGGCGGGGAGCAGCGCGCCGCCACGTCCGGAGGCGAAGACGCCTACATCGTGCTCCTCGACACGAATGGCCTGGTCACGGGGGCCTTCCGCCTGGGGGGCGCCGGCAACCAGCGGATCACGGCCCTGGCGATCGATGAGCGCACGCAGGACCTGATCGTGGCGGGGTGGTTCGATCACCCGCAGACGAACTTCAACCTCGGCGGGGGTGATCCGATTCACCCGCCGAGCCATGGGGGCGGGCGCGACATGTTCGTGGCTCGCTATCGCGTTCCGCTTTCGGGCACGCCGATGCTCGTGTGGCTGCATGTTTCGGGCACGGCGGGCGACGACGAGGCCTCGTGCGTGGCCCTGGGCGTCAACGACGACGCGAATCTGACCACGCTCGCCTTCGTGGGCGGCTGGACCGCCGGCGCCGGTCGCGACCTCTACTTCGCCGCGATCCAGCACGACGGCTCGGTCAAGTGGTCCTTCAACCCGAGCGCGGCGGGCGACGACCGCGTGCTGTCGGTGGCGGTCGACGGCCTGGGCCGACCCGTCTTCACCGGGCAGTTCGGCTGCCCCTACGCGCCGGGCACGCCGTGCGCCGATCCCTCCATCGCCTTCGGCTCGACGGTGCTCACCCCCGACGGGCTGGACGCCTTCGCCGCCCGCGTCCATCCCATCACGGGCGCGGTGGAGTGGGCGTACCGGATCGGGGGCAACCTGGACGAATCGGCGACGGCGATCGCCTTCGACCCGGCGTACACGGACCGCTTCGCCCTGACGGGCTGGTTCGGCAGGCCCGACGCCGCCCCGGGCCAGTACGCCATCGACCTGAACCCCAACCCCACGATCACGAACCTCGTCGTCAGCGAGGGGTTCTCCGACGCGTTCCTGGCGGTGGTCCGCCCCGCGGCGCCCGCGGGCGTCGGCTTCCAGGTCTCGCTGGTGCTGGACAACTCGATCAGCATGTTCTGCGACCCCACGGCGTACTTCGCCCCCATGCTCGCCTGTCTGGGCGACACCCTGGCACGGACGGACGTGATCCCGTCGGTGGGATCGACCCGTCCGGGCGGAGGCAGCCGCCTGTCGGCGGTGCAGGTGAACGCCATCCTGCACACGACGCGCCCGCTCCTGGGTCGGGAGGCGCGCGTGGTCATGCCCTGGACCGTCTTCGACACCACCACGCGCGACCTGTTCGCCCGCAAACTCGCCGCCCTGGCGATCTTCCTCCTCGGCACGCAGACCAACCGCGTGGCCGACGGCCTGCTCGCCGCCCGCGACAGCCTGGCCCGCTCGGGCGTGGGGTCGTCGGCCCACGCCTCGATCCTGCTGATCGGGAACGAGCCCGGCATGCCCGATACGCCCGCGGCCCGTGCCGCGGCCTCGGCGCCCGGCTACTTCGATCGCATCTGCAGCCTCGGCGCCGGGGCGGCCTTTCGCGACACGATGCTCGAAACCGTGATCGCCCCTGTCGTGCCCGACCCGCAGGGGCCGGAGGACATCGACAAGCGCTCCACGGGCATCGCCGCGCGGACGGAGGCGATCGAGCCCCCGCCCTCGCTCTTCTCCGACCTCCTGGCACGCCTGCTCCAGCGCCTCTGCTGGTGCCCCAGCGACTTCAACCGCGATGAATGCACCGATAACAACGCCGGGGCGGAGGATGACTGGCAGCTGTGGAGTGCGGCACGCCAGGCACAAGTGGTCTACGCGGACTGGAACATGGACGGGGTTCTTGATCTGAGCGTCGATCCGTTCAAGGTCGAGCGCGGCTTGGAGGGGTTGCCGCCGCCGCCCAACGCGCGCGTCTGCAACACCTGTCCGCAGAACTGAGGCTCGCCATGAAGACATTCCTCTACTCAGCGGCGTGCTGGGCCGCGCTCGCGTTCGATGCCGGCGCCCGGGCCCAGAGCCCGGGCGCCGAGTTGCGGATACTGGACGTGCCGCCGAACTACCCCAAGTCCGTCGGCTTGGCGCTGAGCGACGATGCCGGCGTGACCGTGGGGCTGGCGTGGTCGTGCGACGTCGGCTGCACCGTTGGGGTGCGGTGGGACTCCAAGGGGCGGGTGAGTGCGTTTCCGGGTGAGCCGCCTGGTTCAGGCCTGCCCCGGGAGGTGTCGCCGGACGGAAGACTGATCGTCGGCAGGGCGATGCCGCCAGGGAGCAGCGTGTTTCAGCCTGTTGCGTGGCGTGACGGCGTGCTCGAGGTGCTCCCACTCCCTCCCAACTCCTCGCACGGCACTCCGAGCGGTATCTCCGCGCATGGGAGAATCATCGGCGGCGATGCCGCGTTGTCGCACACCTGGCCGGGTCGCGGCTTCGTCCGTTGGGTCGACGGCAAGGTCGAGGACCTCAGCCGCCGACCGGGCCAGGCCACCGCCAATTACGCCAGTGGCATCGACGGACAAGGTCGGTACATCGTCGGCGCGGGCCAAGGGTCAGGCGGCATCCGCGCCATCCGCGTCGACAATGTGGTCGAGGACCTCGGCAGCCTCCCCGGCGCGCGAATCAGCGAGAACGGCGCCGCCGCCGCCAACCACGACGGCTCACGCATCGTCGGCACCGCCAGTTCCGTCGCCACGCGCCAAGGATGGGAGGCCTTTCTCTGGAGCGCGCCCACGGGAATGGTCGGCCTAGGCGCTCCGCCCGCCGCCGTTCAGGGCAGCAACGCAAGGACGATCGCCCGCGAAGCCCTCGTCGTGGGCGGCCTCGTCGGCACCAACGTCTTCGGCGAGTACCACCCCTTCCTCTGGGGCCCCGTCCGCGGCAGGCGGAACCTCAACGACATCCTCGACGCGCTCGCCGTCAACCGCCAGGGATGGATCATCGACGGCGTCAACGACCTCAACCACGACGGCACGCTCATGACCGGCTTGGCCCGCCGGGGCGACGAGCGCCGGGCGTTCCTGGTCCGCCTGCCCCCCTGGTGCTGGGCCGACTGCACCGGCGACGACATGGTCGACTTCTCCGACCTCCTCTGCTTCCTCAACCGCTTCGAGCGCGCCCAGGACCCCCGCGCCAACCCCATCGACTTCTTCTACTGCGACGTGGCCCCCGACGACGAGATCGACTTCAACGACTTCCTCGCCTTCCTCAACCTCTACAACAAGGGGTGTGGGCAGTAGGCACCAAGGCACCAAGGCACCAAGGCACCGAGGCACCGAACCTGCCCCCAGAACTGAGGCGCGCCATGAAGACATTCCTCTACTCCGCGGCGTGCTGCGCCGCGCTCACCCTCCATGCAGGCGCCCGGGCCCAGAGCCCGGGCGCCGAGTTTCGGCTTCTGGACGTACCCCCCGGCTACCCCATGTCCGTCGGCGTGGCGCTAAGCGACGATGCCGGCGTGACTGTGGGGCAGGCGTGGTTCTGCGAAACCGGATGCTTCATCAGCGTTCGTTGGGACGCCCAGGGCCGGGTGAGCCGTTTCCCCGCCGAACCGGGAGCGTGGGGCTTCCTGATGGATGTTTCCGCCGATGGTCGGACCATCGTCGGCCTCAACGCGCCGCCCGGCAGCCAGACTGCGCAAGTCGGCGCCTGGCGTGACGGCGCATTCCAGGTCTTGCCCATCCTCCCGAACTCATGGTCTCCATGGGCGGTCGCTGTGTCCGCCGACGGCAACGTCATTGCGGGATTCATCACCCTGGCACATCCCCAGCCCCGCTACGGCGTCGTCCGCTGGGTGAAGAACAGGATCGAGAGCCTCGCCGACGCTCCGGGGCCCGCGAGCGCGCAGTACGCATACGGCATCGACGGGCAGGGGCGCTTCGTGCTGGGCAACGGCTTGGGCTCCGGTGGCCTGCACGCCTTCCGCGTCGACAAGCGGGTCGAGGTCCTGGGAGGCCTCCCCGGCGCCAGAAGGACTGAGAACGGCGCCGTCGCCGCCAACCACGACGGCTCGCGCATCGTGGGCAGGGCTCAAACCGCCGATCCGCGCTCGGCCGGGGAGGCGTTTCTCTGGAGCAATCCTACGGGCATGATCGGATTGGGATTCCCGCCCTACTACCCCTACTCCAGCCAATCGCTCGCCATCGCGCGCCACCTCCCTGTCGTCGCCGGTGAGAACCCCACGGCGACGCTGTACCGCTGGATTGGGTTTCTCTGGGATCCCGTCCGCGGCAAGCGCTACGTCAACGACATCCTTGACTCCCTCAGGGTCGATCGGCAGGGTTGGGACGTCGAGCGCATCAACGACATCAACCACGACGGCACGCTCATGACCGGCATCGCCCGCCGGGGCTTCACCGACGATCGCCGGGCGTTCCTCGTCCGCCTGCCCCCCTGGTGCTGGGCCGACTGCACGGGCGACGACGTGGTCGACTTCTCCGACCTCCTCTGCTTCCTCAATCGCTTCGAGCGCGCCCAGGACCCCCGCGCCAACCCCATCGACTTCTTCTACTGCGACGTGGCCCCCGACGACGAGATCGACTTCAACGACTTCCTCGCCTTCCTCAACCTGTACAACAAGGGGTGTGGGCAGTAGGCACCAAGGCACCAAGGCACCGAGGCACCAAGGCACCAAGGCACCGAGGCACCGAACCTGCCCCCAGAACTGAGGCGCGCCATGAAGACAGTCCTCTACTCCGCGGCGTGCTGCGCCGCGCTCACCCTCCATGCAGGCGCCCGGGCCCAGAGCCCGGGCGCCGAGTTGCGCATTCTCGGTATGCTCCCAGACTACCCCAGGGGTGCAGGGTTCGCGCTCAGCGACGACGCCGGCGTCATCGTGGGGATGGTGGCCAACAGCGACGTCACGCGCTTCCACGGTGTCCGCTGGGACTCCAAGGGGCGCCTCAGCCTCATGCCCGGCGAGCCGGAGCGCCCTACAAAGCCAAACAACGTCTCGCCGGACGGCCGACTGATCGTCGGCTGGGCTGTTCCGCCTGGGACTTCGATCGCGCACCCCGCACTCTGGCGCGACGGCGTGCTCGAGGTTCTTCCCATGCTCCCGAACTCGTGGCAGGGCATACCCGAGGCCATCTCCGACGACGGGCGCGTGATTGTGGGCGATGCCAAGTTGCCACACACGAGCCCGTATTCCGGCCTGGTCCGCTGGGTCGATGGCAAGGTCGAGGATCTGAGCCGCACGCCCGGCGAGGCGACTCCCTTCTCCGGGGCGGACGTTGACGCCGTGGGACGCTACATCGTCGGGGGGGGGTTCGCCGGTTTCATCAGGGCGACGCGAGTGGACACGCTCCAGCGCTATGTGCGCGACCTGGGCAACCTGCCGGGCGTGGCGGGCGGCGACTACGACGCCCCTGGCATCGACGGGACGGGGCTGCGCGTCGTCGGCTCGGGCGCTTCCCTCAACTCGCCCACGAGCGGCGAGGCCTTCCTCTGGAGCGCCCCCACGGGCATGGTCGGACTGGGCACGCCCCCGTACTTCCCCTATTGCAGCGGCGCTAGCGCCATCGCACGCCGCCTCCCCGTCGTCGCGGGAGAGGACTGCACCAGGGATTCCTACTTCTACCTGGCCTTCCTCTGGGACCCCGTCCGCGGCAAGCGCTACGTCAACGACATCCTCGACGCCCTCGGCGTCGACCGCCGCGGGTATACCATCAACAACATCAACGACATCAGCCCCGACGGCACGCTCATGACCGGCATCGCCCGCCGCGGGTTCACCGACGATCGACCGGCGTTCCTCGTCCGCCTGCCCCCCTGGTGCTGGGCCGACTGCACCGGAGACGACGTGGTCGACTTCTCCGACCTCCTCTGCTTCCTCAACCGCTTCGAGCGCGCCCAGGACCCCCGCGCCAACCCCATCGACTTCTTCTACTGCGACCTGGCCCCCGACGACGAGATCGACTTCAACGACTTCCTGGCCTTCCTCAACCTGTACAACAAGGGGTGTGGGGAGTAGGCATCGAGGCACCAAGGCAGCGAGGCACCGAGGCGGCGAGAGAGCGAGACAGGGGGCGCGCCACCGGGCGTCAGGCAACCGGCATTCGGCAGCCGTGGGTGGGACAGGCGTCCCGCCTGTCTGACCCTACGGCGCCACTCCGTCCCGCCGCCCCGCCACCTTCCGTAAGAGGCCGCTGAGGTCCTTCGTCGGCCTGCCGCTCATGCGGGGCGCGATGCGGGATCCCGAGTCGGTCGGCGTGGACCTGTGCTACGACGAATCGACGCCGACCGCCGAACCGTCCGAGGCCGCCGAAGCCGGCCGACGCGCGGACACCGCCCGGGGCCCGGCGTGCCGCGTCCTCCCAGTGCAACTCGATCGGCACGCCGGGCCCCCAAGCCCGCCAACCCCCCTCCGCCGCCGCGATCGCCGTGTCGCCGGCGGCGAGGAGATCGCGGGCCCACCCCGCCGCCAGCGGCCAGGGGGCGAAGTCCCATTGGGGCGGCTGCCAGCCGGGTTCACGCGGTATCTCCGACTCGACGTACTGATCCGCGCGCGGCCCGCCTCTCTCGCTCCGGGCCCGACGCCCGTCGTAGTACACGAAGTACTCCAACTCCTCCACCGGTGCCGGCCCGCCCGCCGCCGACGCGGGCTTGACTTCCAGATGGTGGTAGGCGAACCGCCCTGCGTCAACGACCCCGGCTCCGACGAGTGGAAGCACCACCTGGCGCAGACCTACCCCTTCGCCACCAGCACCGCCATGTTCGACGGGACCGTCGCGCGGCGCCGACGCCGGGACGGGCTCCCCTCCGTCTTCAGCATGCCCTTCGACAGCACGATCGACGGCGTCCGCGGGCGCGACATTCCCTGACCCTCACTCCCTGCCGCGCGTCATCTGCAACCGCGCCCAGAAGCGGGTCGTGCCCCAGAGAATGGCGACGTCGGCGCTGTTGGCCACGCCGTCGCGATGGATGTCGCGCGGGTTGGCGTGCCGGGCGTGCACGTCCGCCACGCGTCCGGTGCCGCCGGAATGGAGCGCGGGCCCCGTGCCGTCGTCAAACTCGACGAGCCCGCCCGGCCCGGGCGAGCTCGCCAGGGGCGGGGCCGATCTGAGTCCAGTCCGCCCCGTCCCACGACCAGGTGTCGCTGAGCCGGTCCGAGCCGTCGTACCCGCCGTGGAGCACGACGCGCTGCGCGACGGGGTCGTAGGCCGCGGCGTACGACTGACGGGGCGACGCGCTCTTGGGCGGGACGACCAGGCTCCACGTCGCGCCGCTGAACTCCCACGTCGGCGCGGTGATGGTGCCGCCGTTGTGCCCCCCGAACACCACGAGACGATCACGCGCCGGGTCGTGCGCCCGCCCACCGGTCGGTTTCTGGGGACCTGCGTGTCCCCGCCGGGCCCCGTGCCGCGGCCTCGCCCTTGCGGGGACAACCCCGCTCCACGCATGAGTCGGCGTCGCCATCGCCATGGCGCCCAGTCCCGGGCTCGGCGCTCCTCCGGCGGAGCGGGCCTCGGGACTCTGGGGGGCGCGCCAGCCGCGCCGGCACACCCGATCCACGCCGCCCCCTCCTCGCCTGCCGCTTCTTGTCCGCTGGCCTCCCTCTCCGCTAGCATGCCCCATGCTGTCCCGTCTCCGCGGCAGCAGGAGTCGCTACCAGGACTACCTGCGCCTGCGCCTCGAACGCCGCCGCCAGGGCGATCATGACAGGCTCGACGAGGCGTCGCTGGCCTCGCCGCCGCGGGGGCCCGCGCCGCCCAGGCCGCGCCGGGCCCGCTCGTTCTTCACCCTCTTCGGCGCCTTCTGGCGACTGCTCCGGGGGCACACGCCCACGATCCTGGGCGCCCTGGCGACGCTCTCGCTCTCGACGTTCCTGGTGCTGGGCGTGCCGGGCTCGACCAAGGTCGTGCTCGACTTCGTGATCACCGACAACCCGGGGCCGGGCGGGCTGCCGGGCTGGGTCCCCTTCCGGAGCGATCGGCACGCGCTGCTGTGGGCCATCGGGATCGGCATGGTCGCGCTCAGCGCCCTGAGCGTCCTGGTCGGCATGTGGGGTCGCTACCACATGACGCGGATCACCAAGCTGGTGCAGGCCGACGTGCGGGCCCGGGCCTTCGCCCACGCCGGACGCCTGCCCCTGCACGCCCTCCAGCGCCACAAGACCGGCGGGCTGGTCTCGATCATCCGCGAGGACGCCGGGCGGGCCGCCGAGCTGCTCTTCGGCATGATCTACAACCCCTTCCGCGCCATCATCCAGCTCCTGGGCACGCTGGCCATCCTGGCGTGGGTGGACTGGACCATGCTGGCCGGGGCCCTGCTCCTGCTCCCGATCGTCTGGGTCTCCCACAAGACCTGGATCGAGCGGATCCGCCCCGTGCACAAGGACATCGGGGCCCAGCGCCAACGCCTCGACGCCCACGCCACCGAGGTCTTCCAGGGAATCCGCGTCGTCCGCGGCTTCGTCCGCGACCGGCGCGAGCGCAACCGCTTCGCCTTCGCCGCCCACCTCATGGCCCGGCAGGAGATGCTCGTCTGGTGGTGGTCGCGCATCGTCGACGTCGCCTGGAGCGTCCTCATCCCCGCCGCCAGCGCCGGGCTCATCATCTACGGCGGGTACGCCGTCCTCGACGCCCGGCTCACCATCGGCGACGTCATGATGTTCAGCACCTACCTGCTCATGCTCCTCGGTCCGCTGGAGACTCTGACAAGCACCGCCGCGACCATCCAGCAGAACCTCGCCGGCTTCGACCGCGTCCTCGACCTGCTCGACGAGCCCGAGGAGTTCGCCCAGTCCCGCGCCGGGCTGGCCGCGACCCGCGCCTCGGCCCGCGGGCACATCCAGATCCGCGACCTCACCTTCGCCTACCCCGCCCCCCCGGGCAAGCCCCCCCGCCAGCCCGTCCTCCGCGACATCTCCCTCGGCGTGCGCCCGGGGCAGACGATCGCCCTCGTCGGGGCCAGCGGCAGCGGCAAGACCACCCTCTGCAACCTCGTCGCCCGCTTCTACGACCCCACCTCGGGCTCCATCCACCTCGACGGGCACGACCTCCGCGGGCTCAACGTCGACTCGTACCGGCGACTCCTCGGCATCGTGGAGCAGGACGTCTTCCTCTTCGACGGCACCGTCGCGGAGAACATCGCCTACGGCGCGCGCGCGCCGACGGAGGAGGCCATCCGCCACGCCGCCGACCTCGCCAACGCCCACGAGTTCATCTCAAGGCTCGACAGGGGGTACGACACGCTGATCGGGGAGCGCGGGGTCCGGCTGTCGGGGGGGCAGAAGCAGAGGCTGGCGATCGCGCGCGCGCTCCTGGCCGACCCCCTGATCCTGATCCTCGACGAGGCGACCAGCAACCTCGACGCCGAGAGCGAGGCCCTGATCCAGTCGAGCCTGGCACGGCTGATGCGGGGTCGGACGTCGTTCGTGATCGCGCACCGCCTGAGCACGATCCGCAGCGCCGACCTGATCGTCGTGCTGGAGGACGGGCGGATCATCGAGACGGGCCGGCACGCCGAACTGCTGGCGCGGGGCGGGAGGTATTCGAACCTGCTCCGAACGCAACTCGAACACGCCGAGCGGGCGCCGGAGGCCGGGGCCCCCGAAGTTTCGCTTGACCCGGACCCCGTTCGCTGACACAATTGTCCGGATGTCGGATCGGCTGCTGATCTCGTTGGCGCTGGCGTTGGGTCTGCTGTGGCAGCAGGCCCTGGCGTTGGAGTGCGCGGCCCGCGTGTGCCCTGATTTGCGCGCGCCGGCGACGGTTGCGCCACGCGGCACGACGCCCTGCGAGAAGCCGCGCCGCGAGCGCCCCTGCCCGGCCCCGTGCAGCGCGCAGCAGGACGTCCCGGCCATCCCTGATCCGGTCCGTCCGCCGGCGCCGTCGCCCCTGGCGGGTGCGCCGGCATTCTCGGCGTCCCTCCCGCGGTTTGTTTCCGGCCCGCGCAGGGCCCTCCTTCTGATCCAACTCCGGGAGACGGGGCCCCCTTCGCGGGCCCGATTGTGCGTCTGGAACAACTAGCGCGCGATCCGATCGCGCCGCGGTTTGCGGCGCGACAGGCGCGTCGTTCCCAGACCACTCACCCTTCTGAGGCTTCGACATGAAGTTTCTGACCTGGCTGGCCGGGCTCGCGTTTGTGCGCTCGGCGTCGGGATGTCCGTGCTGCGGCTGCTGCTGCCCGGATTGCTGCGGCTGCTGCTCGAACTGCGAGTGACCGGCCCGCGCGTGCGGACCGGTGCAACAATGCGGCTCCGGCGTGCGCCGGAGCCGCGAACCCCCCGTCGCGGCCGACCGCTCCGGGGATCTCCAATAGATTGACCTGAAAGGAAACCGACCTCATGAACACGATTCTTCGTACCGCGATTCTCTCCGCCGCCCTTCTGGCCCTCGGCGCCTGCAAGGCCACCGAGAACTGCGGCAGCGACTGCGGCTCCTCCTCGTCCTGCGGGAGCGCCTGCGAGACCGAGGGCAAGGCCGCGATCAAGTCCGCGGCGTTCAACACCACCTGCCCCTACAGCGGCAACGCCGCCAAGCCCGAGATCACCTCGACCCACAACGGCAAGACCGTCGCCTTCTGCTGCGCCGGGTGCCAGAAGAAGTTCGAGGCGGCGTCGGCGGCGGACAAGGACAGCATCATGGCCAAGGCCAAGTGACGCCCGGGTCCATTCGAACTGGACTGCCCTGTTGACACCCCCCAACGCCAGGTCGGAGCCAGCCTCCGAGCGACGGCCCGGACCGTCCGGTCGAGATCCGAGCCTTCGTCGCCCAGCCTCCCCAGGCTCGGCGTGGTCTGACGGGTAACCTCAACAGGCATGAACAAGACCCGAACCCCCTCCGCCCGCGGGAGGGGGTTCTTTGTGGGCGGGCGATGGGGCGGGCCGGCGGTCGCTACCATGTGGTGTTGCCAGGGCCTCCGGCGCGGGATGTTGCAACATCCGCGCTGTCCGGTCCGAACAATCCTGTGCCGTGGGTCACGGTTTTGGCCCGCGCTCGCACGCCGCGCCCCGCTTGGGGGCGGCCGAACCCCGTCGCGGGGATGGTCCCGCCCCAGGAGCGGTCGATGCTTGCCCACACCCGCCCGGCCTCGCAACGCCCCGGCTTCTCGCTCATCGAACTGCTCACCGTGATGGCGATCATCGCGCTGGTGGTGGCGATCGTGATCCCGACGCTGGGTCGGGCGCGGGACTCGGCCCGCTCGGCGTCGACGCAGTCGTTCGTGCAGCGGTTCGTGCAGGCGGCGGAGCAGTTCCAGCAGGACCACCGGCGTTTGCCGGGGTACTTCACGGTGCGCGAGATGGGGGCGGCCCAGAACATCCCGCGCGGGCTCTCGGCGGTGCAGAACATGCTGCTGGACCTGTCGGGGGGGGTGGTGACCGGCAATCCGCCGGGCGTGGTTGCGAACATCGGGCCGCTGGACGACCCGCAGACGCACATCCGCGTCGATCCGACCCTGATCGGCGTGCCCAGCGCCACCAACAAGGCGTACTTCACGCCCTCGGCCCGCGGCCTGGCCCTGTTCTCGAACCTGGCGGGCGAGCGGAGCAGCACGGCGGAGCACGCGGCCCTCTTCGAGCTGATCGACGACTATGGGATGCCGCTGATCGCGTGGGTGCAGGACGACGCGGGGCAGGCGAGCGTGCGCCAGCCGTCGGACTTTGCGACCGAGGACTCGCGCACACCATCGCGGTTCTACTGGGCGTCCAACTCGGCGATCCTGGGCGCGACGCAGGTGGGGCGGATGAAGGTCAACATGAGCCAGCAGAGCCTGCTGGGGGGGACGCAGGCGGAGCGCCTGCGGTCGCTGCGGGGCCTCTTGGGGAACCCGGCGTACCCGGTGGACGTGAACGTGGCCGTGGACGCGATCCTGCCCAACGCGTCGCGCGGGCCGATCGTGGTGATGTCGGGGGGTCGCAACGGGGTGCTGCTGGGCACGGAGGAGCGGGGCGCCAAGGCCGCGGCCGGGCCACTCGACTACGGGCTCAACTTCAAGAACCGGACGGGCGCACTGCTCCCGTCGCGGATCGACCTGCTGACCGAGTTCGACGACATCGTGGTGTCGGGCGGGAGCTGAGCGCCCGGGGCGATCCGCGCGAGCGGGTCGGAGGCAACGGCGCACGGCGTCCGCCGGCTCGCCGTCGGCTCGGAAGGGGCGCGGTCAGAACTGCTGTGATGCGGCCAGGCGGATCATGGGCCACATGACCGAGAAGAGCAGCCCGCCGATGACGAGGAACATGGCGAGGATGAGGAAGGGCTCGAGGGCGGCGAGGAGGCGCATGGATCGGCGGTCGACCTCCTCGGCGGAGTCGGAGGCGAGGGCATCGAAGGCCGAGTCGAGGTCGCCCGAACGTTCGGCGGCGATGAGCAGGCGGCGCGTGCCCAGGGGGAGGGCCTCGACGGTGTCGATGAGTTGACGGAGGGCGCCGCCCTCGACGAGGCGCCGGCGGAGGTTCTCGAGCTGGGGTCGGAGGCGGCGGTGGGCGACGACCTGCGAGGCGATCGCCAGCCCGTCGGCGACGGGCACGCCCGAGCGGGTCAGGGCCGCCATGACCGTGAAGAAGCGGGCGGTCTGCTGGGCCAGCACCAGGGCGCGGACCAGGGGGAGGGCCCGGAGCAGGCCGAGGGCGGGGGGCACGAGGCGGGCGCGGAGGGCGTAGAGCGCGAGCGCCACGGCGAGGGCGCCCGCGAGGAGCCAGAGGGCGTGGTCGCGGGAGAAGACGCCGACGGCGATCATGGCCCGCGTGTACGCCGGGAGGGTGAGCTGCTGCTTGAGGAGCGCGTCGCCGATGAGGGGGACGACGATGGTGAGCATCACGAGGCACACGAGCACGCTGATGGAGACGACGATGGCGGGGTAGATGGCGACGGTGACGGCCTTGTCGCGCATGGCGAGCTGGCGGCGGATGCTCGAGGCGAGTTGCCTGGCGGCGCCGGCCAGGTCGCCCGTGCGGTCGGCGGCGCGGTAGACGGCGGTGGTGACGGCGTCGAAGACGCCGGCGGCGCGGCAGGCGTTGGCCAGGCTCGCCCCCGCCGCCACCTGGTCCTTGATCCGCAGGATTGTGGGGCGGGCCCGCTCGGAGACGCTGCGGGCCGCCACGTCCAGGGCCTCGACCAGGGGCACGCCCCGCCCCAGCAACTGGGCCAGTTGGGAGTGGAGCTCGGCCTGGTCCTTCTGGCGCAGGCGCGAGGGGCGGTCGGCCCAGGCGGGGAGGCGCCAGGTGCGGAGCAGCACGAGGCGGTCGCGCCGGAGCAGTTCGGCCAACTGGGCCTCGTTGCGGGCCGAGCGCACGCCCAGGGCGCTCCGCCCGTCGGGTCGGCTGGCCATGTAGAGGAATGGGGCGGTCAGGGCCTGGGGCATCGCCGGGGAGTGTACAGGCGTGGCGCGGGATGCGGCGCGCGCGAAGCCCAGGTTGGTGATCCGCGTCGCGGTGCCAAAGAGCCCGGACCGGAACACCTGCTGGGACCGCACGCTGTCGTTGGCCCCGAACGGGATGAAGTTGCTGGCGACGTGCGCCCCGCCCGGCAGGACCTGGGCGGACGCGACCGACGCGGCGAAGCCCGCCGTCGCCACACGAACGAACGCTCGCATTGCAGACTCCCTCTCTGCGTGGGCGACGATCGGCATCCGACGCCTTCCCACGGCCCACGCGCTCCCCGCGGGCGCGCCCTCCACGTGATCGATCCTGGGGGCAGTTACCGGCCCTATCGGGGGAATCATGTACGCAGTCTGTTCGAGGTGGGTTCTCGGGCGAAGGGGGCGTCGCGCGGGCCGCTCCGATCGGGAGCGTCCGATCCCTAGAGTCACGCGATGGCCACCGTCAGTCCTCGTTCACCGGTCGTGGTCCAGGCGACTTCCACCATGCGCGCATTGATCAAGCACCACGCGGGCCCGGGTCTTCGCTTCGTGTCGGATCGCCCCAGGCCCATCCCCGGGCCGCGGGACGTGCTGATCCGGGTGAAGAAGGTCGGGATCTGCGGGACGGATCGGCACATCTGGGAGTGGGACGAGTGGGCGGCGGGGCGCATCCCCGTGGGGATCGTGACGGGGCACGAGTTCGTGGGCGTCATCGAGGCGGTGGGATCGGCGGTGACGAACTACCGGCCCGGGCTGCGCGTGAGCGCCGAGGGGCACACGACGGCGTGGAAGGACTACAACAGCCGCACCGGCAGCGCGCACATCGCCAGCGACACGAAGATCATCGGCATCGACCGCGACGGGTGCTTCGCCGAGTATGTGTGCGTGCCCGAGGAGAACGTGTGGCCCGTGCACGCGTCGATCCCGGACAGGGTGGCGGCGGTGCTGGACCCGCTGGGGAACGCGGTGCACACGGTGATGGCCGCGGGCGTGAGCGCCAAGAGCGTGCTGGTGACGGGGACGGGGATCATCGGGCTGATGGCGGTGACGGTGGCCCGGGCCGCGGGGGCCGGGCGCATCTTCGCGACGGACATCGACCCGCGCCGGCGGGCGCTGGCGAAGAGGCTGGGGGCGGTGGAGGCGTTCGACCCGCGCGACGGCGGGTGGATCGAAGAGGTGCGGCGGGCGTGCCGGGGCGAGGGGGCGGACGTGCTGCTGGAGATGTCGGGCGCCGCGTCGGCCCTGAACCAGGGCTTCGAGGCCCTGCGGAACGGGGGCGTGGCGGCCCTGCTGGGCATCTTCAAGAAGCCCGAGCCCTTCGACTTCAACCGCCTGGTCATCTTCAAGGGCTGCACGGTGCTGGGCGTCAACGGGCGCAAGATGTTCGAGACCTGGTACCAGATGGAGGAGCTGCTGCTCTCGGGCCGCCTGGAGCTCGACGACATCATCACGCACGAGTTCGCGCTCGAGGAGTTCGAGAAGGCGCACCAGACCATGATCCGCGGCGAGGGGATCAAGGTGGTGATGGACGTGGGGTGAGGGGCGAATTGTCAATCCTAATGGTTGACTTTGGGCTGACAGTTGCCAACATTGGGCATGTCAAGCGACCGGGACCGCCCTCCGTCGGGGTTCGAGGCCGAAGGTGGGGTGATCGCGCTGCCCGAGGCGTCAATGCGTCGCCTCTTGGGGGGGCATCGCCCCTGGCGGAAGCTCCGTCACCTGGCCCAGGAGGAGGGGTTGGACCCGTTGGCGGCCTGGCGGGCTGTCAAGGCCGCACGGTGGCTGGTCTGGCGTTCGCTTCCGCTGCGCCGCTGGGAGGGCGGCTGCTTCGGCGTGTGCCTGACGCCGGCTCTCGGTGAGGGGCTCTTCAAGGTCGACCGTTCGAGCGGGGACGACCTGTTCAGAGTCGGTGGCGCCGGCGCGTCGTCAAGCCAGTTGGTCGAGCGGATACGCACGTTGTTCTCGCGCGGCGAGGTGCCTCGAGACCGGCTCCGCGTGGCGACCACGATGGGAGAAGCGGCGGAGTCATCGATCATGGAGGGCGCGAGCGCGACTCGGGCACAGGCCATCGGCATGCTGCGCGAGGGCCGTGCCCCGGCGTCGGTGGGCGAGAGGATGATCCTCAACAACCACTCGGGCATGGAACTCGTGAAGCGCTCGCTCGGCGCGGAGCTATCCCTCGAGTTGCTCACGGAGCTCCACGTGACGCTCACGGAGAAGACGCTGGAGGACCCGTCGGCGTGCGGAAGGCTGCGTCTGCCGACGGAGCAAGTGCGCGTGGTCGACACGCGCGACCGGTCGACGGCCTTCACGCCGCCACCGGCTGAAGCGCTCCCGGCGCTGCTCAAGGACCTCTTCGCGTTCGCGAACGGGTCTGCGAAGGGAGCCGGCTGGATCCACCCGATCGTCGAGGCATCGGTGCTTCACTTCATGATCGGCTACTTGCATCCATTCGTTGACGGCAATGGGCGGACGGCCCGGGCGCTCTTCTACTGGCACGCGCTGCGGCACGGCTACGGGCTCTTCGAGTACCTCGCGATCTCGGAGGTCATCCGCCGCGGATTCGCCCGGTATCCGCAGGCATTCACCGACAGCGAACTGGACGAGGGCGACTTGACTTACTTCGTGCTCTACAAGCTCGACGTGATTGAACAGTCGTTGGCACGATTCGCGGAGTACCTCGCCCGAGAGGAGGATCGCCTCGCGCGAGCCGATGCGTTGCTGGCCCTCAGCCGGGACCTCAACCTCCGCCAGCGGCTCCTGCTTCAGCACGCCCTTCGACATCCTGCGACCGTTTACACCGTCAAGAGCCATGCCACCAGCAATGGCATCGTTCCGGCGACCGCCCGCGCCGACCTGGACGACCTGGTCCGGCGCCGCCTGATGACCACGTCAAAGCGGGGGCGCGAGGTGCTCTACCATGTGCTGCCCTCGCTCAAGGACCGTGTGAAGCGCAAGGGCGTGTGAGGCACGCGGTGGCTGTCATCACTTCGGCACGCCGATGTCTTCGTTCCAGAGGTCGGGGTGTTCGCGGATGAAGCGCTCCATGAGGGCGGCGCAGCGGGGGTCGTCCAGCACGCGGACCTGGGCCCCCGAGGCCTTGAGCCAATCCTCGCGCCCCTGGAACGTCTGGTTCTCGCCGATGACGACGCGGGGGATGCGGTGCAGCACCGCCGTGCCCGAGCACATGGGGCAGGGGCTGAGGGTGGTGGCGAGGGTGAGGGTGTGCCAGTCGCGTCGTCGTCCGGCGTTTCGGATGCAGACGGTCTCGGCGTGCGCGGTGGGGTCGCCGGTCTGGGCGCGGAGGTTGTGCCCGAGGGCGACGACGGCGCCGCGTTCGTTGACGAGGGCCGCGCCGATGGGGATTCCGCCCTCGCGTTGGCTCGTGAGGGCCTGCTGGTAGGCGGCGTCGAGCGCGGCGAGGTCGAGGGCGTCGCGGTCCATGGCGGATCGTAGAGGGGCGGGGGCGGTACACTCCGCGCAGCAGTCATGGGCCACCCGCACCCCCAGTTCGCCAACGTCATCGTCTTCGACCACCCGCTGATCCAGCACAAGCTGTCGCACCTGCGCGACCGGTCGACGAGCCACCGCCCGTTCCGGGCGATCCTGTACCAGATCGCGGGGCTGATGGTGTACGAGGTGACGCGGACGCTGCCGACGCGGGCGGTGGAGATCGACACGCCGCTGGAGCGCACGGCGGGGCGGCGCCTGGCGTCGGCGGTGACGGTGGTGCCGGTGCTGCGATCGGGGCTGGGGATGGCCGAGGGGGTGCTGGAGATGATGCCCGAGGCGCGGGTGGGTCACCTGGGGCTGGTGCGGGATGAGCGGACGCTCAAGCCGCACGTCTACCTCAAGCGGCTGCCGCGGGACCTGGCGGCGGGCCCGGTGCTGCTGGTCGACCCCATGCTGGCGACGGGCGGGTCGGCGATCGAGGCGGTGAAGATCCTGCGCGACGCGGGGGCGACCGACTTGGCGATGATCTGCCTGGTCGCGGCCCCGGAGGGGATCCGGCGGATGGCCCAGGCCCACCCGGACCTGACGATCTACACCGCCGCGGTCGACCGCGAGCTGGACGGGCACGGGTTCATCCGCCCCGGGCTGGGCGACGCGGGAGACCGGATGTACGGGACGGAGTGAGGGCGCGGGGCTCCGCGGGGCGGAGCGATGCAGGGATTCGTCGCGGACTTTTCATCCCGGGCGTGATGGGGACGGGCATGGGCTCGTTCCGGGAGCTCGTACGGGCCCCGGGCGCGAGCCCGGGGTTGCGGGGCCACGTGCGCGCCCCTCCACGCTCGCGCGTGGGGCCCGTCGATCAGGCGCGGGGCCCGATGGCGCCCACCATTCGCCCCGTGACGCCATGGTCGCGCCGGTGGGAAAAGAAGAGGTCGGCGTCGCGGAACGAGCAGTGGGGGAGCGTGTCGATCTCGCCGACGCCTGCGGCGCGGAGCTGTGTCGCGAGGGCGCGCTTGAGATCCAGGTGGGGCTTGTCGCGCCCCCGCACCACGACCGGAGAGCCCGCACCGAACGCGTCGTCGAACCGGGCCGCGACCTCCTCGCCTACCTCGAAGGCGTCGGCGGAGAGGCAGGGGCCGATGGCGGCGACGAGTCGTGTGGCGCCCAGGTTGCGCAGGGCGTTGACGCCCCGGGGGACGACGCCCGCGAGCACGCCCCGCCACCCCGCGTGCACCGCCGCGACGCAGCGGCCGTCGGCGGAGGCCAGGAGCACGGGGGCGCAGTCGGCGACGCGCACGGCGAGCAGGCGGGCCGGGTCGGCGGTGGCGAGGGCGTCGGCCCTGGTCTGGCTCGGTCCGGCGTGGGCGGGGATCCCCGGGCGCACGACCAGCACGGCGTCGGCGTGGACCTGGTGGGCCTGCACCACCTCGCGCCCCTCGGCGCCGATGGCGGCGAGGAGCAGGTTCCAGTTGCGGGCGAGCCGCTCGGGTGGATCGCGCCGCTCGCCGGGGAGGTCGGAGGGATTGCCGAAGTTGAGCGAGTCGAAGGGAGGGGGTGAGACGCCGCCGAGGCGTGTGCTGAAGGCGTGCGGGACGCCCACGCGGGCCAGGAGCGGCGAATGGAGCGGCCTGAGCACCCGCGAGCGTAGGGGCGGGCGCGGTTCAGCCCGGCGGCGCGTGGCCTCGCCGGCGCGTGGCGGCCCAGCCGACGGCGGCCTCGGCGCCGATCACGGGCGGCGTCGCGCCCGACTGGCTCAGGCGCTCCATGAACTCGCCCAGGATCTCGGGCCCTGGGCGGGGCGGGTCGTCGGCGGGCGGGGTCTCGGGCTGCTCGGCGGCCCACTCGAAGAGCTGGGCCAGGGGCACGAACGCCACCACCTCGCGCCCGGGCTCCTCGCCCAGGCGCGACAGCGCGATCGAAGGCTTGAAGGGCACGGGCACCCCCTTGACGTCGTCGAGCGTGGCGCAGCGCTCGGCGGGGCTGGTGACCAGGTACTCGCGGCAGATGAGGGGTCGCTCCTCGTAGATGCCGCAGGACTCGTCCTCGAGGAACGGGCACGGCACGCCCAGGCGGAAGTAGTCGACCCCCAGCTCGCGGAGGGACTCGATCTTCTCGCGCCTGGGGTGCAGGAGCGTGTCGGAGAGGCCCGCGGCGCGGATGGCCTCGGCGGCGCGGCGGAAGCGCTCGCGCACCGCCGCGCCGCGGGGATCGGGCATCGCCTCGATCACGCCCAGAAGCCGACGGGCCTCGACGCGGCTGATGGGCACGAGCTGGCGGCAGCAGGCCCCGCACCCGGCCCGGCAGGAGACAGACCTGCCTTCACGCTCCACCGACTTGACCGAGAGGGCGACGACGGCGTCGGTGATGGCGCGGAGCGGGGTGAGCAGGTCCCCGGCGGTGGTGGGGCCGGCGGGCACGGGGACCCTGGCGCGGAGCGTGCCGCCGAAGATCGTCAGCTCGATGGGGACGGGCGTGGGGGCGCTCACGGGGTCCATCATCCGCGATCGCGGGGCCCGCCGCAAGCGCTCAGGTCAGGGCCTTGCTGATGATGCACGAGCGGTAGTTGGTGTAGGGCCATTGCCAGTGCTCGATGAGGCGGAAGCCGCGGCGGGCGTAGAAGTCGAAGAGCTTGCGGTCGGGCTCGGCCATGGAGCAGGCCAGCTCGACGGCCCCGTTCTCGCGGGCCCGGGATTCGACCTTGTCCAGGAGCAGGCGCCCGATGCCCAGGCCCTGGACGTCGGGATCGACGCCGAACTGGGCGAAGTGGGCGACGTGTGGCTTGAGGAAGAAGGGTGGGAAGGTGGCCTGCTCGACCTCCTCGAAGAGGATGACGCCGACGACCCGCTCGGGGCCCCAGGCGGCGGGGACGGGCTCGGTGGTGCCCGGGATGGGGGCCGCGGGTTCGCGGGGGATGGTGGCCAGCCAGCACTCGGAGTGGGCGGCGCGGTCGGCGGTGATGTCGTCGCCCTGGCGCCCGGCCAGGGGCGCCAGCCCCATCTCCACCTGCGGGCGGTAGGCCCGGTGCAGCAGGCGCGTGATCTCGTTGATCGCGTCGGCGGCGCCGATGCGACGGACGAGCACGGGGCGGTCATCCCCGGCGGCGGGGGCCGGCTTAGCGTTGAGCGGTTGACGGGGCGTCACGATCGACACGGCGCTCCTGTCGGCGAAGGCGCGTGACTGAGAGAATATTCGGAACCTGCATGGAAATCAAACCCCCGCCCTCCCCCGACCTCCTTCGGTCCCCGGACCGCCCGGTACCGCGCGAGGCGGCCGTCCGCCTGCGGGTGCGGTACTGCGAGTGCGATCCGATGGGCGTGGCGCATCACTCGGCGTACGTCCCGTGGCTGGAGATCGGGCGGACGGAGATCCTGCGCGACGCCGGGGTGTCCTACGCCCGGCTCGAGGCCGCGGGGGTCTTCCTCGCCATCGTAAGGCTGGACGTGCGTTACCGCCGACCGGCGTGCTACGACGACCTGGTCGAGGTCCGGGCCCGGGTCGTGGGAAACGGGCGGGTCAAGATCGAGCACCACTACGAGGTCGTGCTGGTGGAGAGGCCCGGCGGGCGCCCCGGGGCGCCGGGCGACGAGCTGGCCGTCGCCGCCAGCGCGCTGGCGTGCGTGGACGCCTCGGGGCGACCGACCTCCCTGCCGGACTGGCTGAGCGGAACGCCATGACGCCCACCCCCGGCAACTCCGGCGATCACCGGGGCGTGCGCCCCACGCAGGCCCTGTGCGAGAAGTGCGGGTACCAGTTCGGCGGCATCGAGATCGAGCCGGGGGGCGTGATCGTGTGCCCCGAGTGCGCCCACGTTACGCGGTTCGCCCTCAGGACCCCGGAGCGGCGCCCGGCGCGCTGGGCGTGGCTGGCGGCGGGCGTCGTGCTCATCATGATCTGGGGCGTGGTGCGGATGGCGCGGGGCGACGACCCGTGGCTGGTCGCGGCGGTCACGCTCGGGTTCGCCGCAGCCCTGATCGTGGTGGTGTGGGCCCGCGGCGCCGCGATGGGGCGGCGACCGTGAGCCTCACGGACCGGCTGCTGGGAGAGCGGGCCCCGCGGTGCCTGGTCTGCGGGTACGACGTGTCGGCCCAACTGGAGCGCCCCGACCCGGCCCTGGTCTGTCCCGAGTGCGGCGGGCGCGAGGGGCACGCCTTCCGCCGACCCTGCCCGGGGCTGTGGAAGGGGGTCCTGTGGGTGGTGGGGCCGAGCGTGGTCGGGGTCTCGGTCTTCGCCGCGTGCACGGTGCTGCTCGCGTCGTTCCCGTGGTTGATGGCCCTGATGCTGGTCGTGGCGGCGCTGACGATGGGATGGTCGGTGTTCGCGCCGATGGCCATGGACAGCGTGTTCCTCCTGCCCCACCCTCGCGACCGCTGGATCGTCGTGGTGTCGATCGTCGCGGCGTTCGCCCCCTTCGTCGTGATCGGGGCGGCGCTGGCGGCGCTGGCGCAGCGCTAGGCACGGGGCGTCCGTAGACTCTGCGGCCGACCCAGCCCCATGAGCCCCCCGACCCCAGCGGAACGCCCGACCACGCCCTCGCTCGGCAAGCGGCTGTGGCGGCGGTACCGCGTGCCCGGGCTGCTGCTGGTGCTGCTGGTGGTGGGGTGGTTCGTGCTGACGCAGAGCCCGCTGACCGGCGCCATCGTGCTGCCGCGGCTGAGCGAACGCCTCGGGGCCCGCGTGCGGGCCGAGCGCGTCCGCGTCTGGCTCGACGGCACGGTGAGGTTCGACCGCCTCCGGGCGACGACGCCCGGGGTGGCGGGTCCTGCGGCGTCGTTCGCCGAGGCCGAACGGGTCGAGGCCGTGGTCAACTGGGGCGAGCTCTTCGGGGGTCGCCAGCCCGTGCGCACGCTGACGCTGACCAGGCCGCTCCTCCGCATCAGCCAGTCGATGGGCGACGGGTCGCTGAACGTGCCCCCGGCGGGTGTTCCGGGCGTGGCGGGCGGACCGGCGGTGCTGCCGCGGGTCACGGTCAGCGGCGGGGTGCTGGAACTGGGGGAGCACACGCCCAGCGGGTACCGCTGGCTCAAGCGGATCGCGATCGACGGGGACCTCTCGCCCGCGCCCACACCCGAGGGGGGCGGCTACGCCGTGCGCCTGGAGGAACGGCAGGCCTCGGGCGAGCCGGGCGCGGCGGCGGCGCCCTTCGCGCTCGAGGGGCGGATCAACGACGCCGGGCTCACGCTCATCCTCAAGGGCGTGGACATGAAGGACTGGCCCCCCTCGGCCGTGCCCACCCCCATCCGCCCCCGCTGGGAGCAGCTCGACCTGGCGGGGCGACTGAGCGACGTGCGCTTCACGCACTCGTTCACGGCGGGGAGCCCGATCGTGCGCGCGACGCTCGACGGCGTGGCGATCAACCTGCCCCTGCCCGCCGAGGGCGCCCCCGCGACGGGCGAGGCGGTGACGGTGACGTCCGACGCCTTCCTCCGCGTGCACGGCACCAGCGGCACGCTGCGCCTCACCGCCGAACGCATCGACGCGGACCTCCGGGGCATCATCGAGGACCTGCCCTACGCGATCCGGATGGAGTGGCGCGGCGTGGAGGTCGACGCCCCCTTCGAATGCGTGCTCACGAGCAGCGGGTTCGAGCTGGGCAAGGACCCGCGCGTGCTCCGCTACGCCCCGCAGACGGTCCGCGAGCGCCTCCGCCAGTTCTCCGACCCCACCGGCATCGTCGACACCAGGATCGCGTTCCGGCGCGGCCCGCCCGTGGACGGCGTGCCCGCCGAGATCAAGCTCGAGGGCGAGCTCACCTTCCGCGACGCCGTCAGCAGTTTCGCCGATTTCCCCTACGAGTTCCGCGGCATGACCGGTCGCGTCACCTTCGACGCCGACAGCATCGCCTTCCACGACATCGTGGGCACTGCGGGCAGCGGCGCCACCGTCCGAGCCAACGCCCACATCGCCCCGCTTACGGGCGACGCCGGGGTGGACGTGGAGGTCGAGGTCCGCGGCGTGCCGCTGCTCGACCCCGCCCTGCGGGCCGCGCTCGGACCCGAGCGGGCGTTCCTGATCGATGAGATCATCAGCCAGGAGGCGTTCGAGGCGCTGGCCTCCGAGGGCGTGCTGCGCCCTCCCGGCGCCGCGGGGGCCGCGCCGGTCTTCGCGCCGGGCGGGACGCTGGACCTGTCGATCTTCGTGCGCCGCATCTTCGGCGAGCGGGCGGACTGGTCGGAGGCGATCGTGGCGACCATCCGCGAGCCGCGGTTCCTGCCGCGCCGCTTCCCGATCCCCCTGGCGGCGCGCGAGGCGTCGCTGCACATCCAGGACACGCAGGTCGACATCGACGCCGGGGTCTTCCAGACCCCGACGGGGGGCGTGGTCGAGCTCGCCGGTCGCCTCGACCTGGGCGCGATTGCCCAGGGGCGGGAGTTCGCGCCCGAGCTCTCGCTGGTCGCGGGGGGTGTGCCGGCGGACGGCGTGCTGCGGGCCGCGATCGCCGCCGCCCTGGAGCGCGCCGAGCGCGGCGAGGGGGTCGACCCGGCGGCGGTGGTGCGCGCCCTCGACACCGGAGGGCTCGTCTCCGGTCGCGTCGACATCGCCATCGACCCTCAGGGCAAGCCCTCGGCCTCGGGTCGGATCAGGACCAGCAACCTGCGCTTGCGCCCCGCCCCGGGACACAGGCCCTCCTCCATCGAGCTGGACGGACTCTCGGGGACGATCGCGTTCCGACCGCGGTCGGTGTCGGCCAACGTCGACGGGCGGCTGCAGCGGGCGGGGGACCCCGACGGGGTCCTCGCGATCGCGCGGTTCACGGCGTCGATCGAGGACGGGGCGAAGGGCACCGCCGTGGTCGCCGGCGTCGATCTGGCCGGCCTGGACGCCTCGGCCCCGCTGGAGGACTTCGCCGCCCTGCTCTCGGAGTCCGTGGCCGACGACGTCCGCCGGCTCCGCGCGGAGCACCGCCCGGCGGGGAGGGTCGACGCGCAGATCGCGATCCGCGTCGCGGAAGGGGGGAGCACCGAGGGCGAGGTCTCGCTCTCCGGCCTTCGCGGGCTGGAGTTCGACGCGGCGGGGGCCCGGGTCTGGCTCGGGTCGACGGAAGGGCGCGTCACGATCAGCACGCCGGGCCCGTCGGGCGGCGTCGCCGCCTTCGACGGCCTGTCGGGCCCCCTCCGCGTCGACGGCGAGCCGGCGGGGACCGTGCGCCTGAGCGGCACGGCCCCGGTGGGCGCGTCGGGGGGCGAGCACCGCCTGCGCCTCGCGCTCGAGGACGGTCGCTTCGAATCGGCGCTCACGCGCCGGGCCGCGCTGAGCCTCGGCGGCGTCGCCTCGCGGTTCTACGACCGCTTCCGACCCGCCGGCGCCCACGACCTGGAGCTCGAGGCCGTCTGGACCGGCGCCGGCCCGGCCCGCACCCCGCAGCTCGGTGGACGCGTCCGCCCCCACGCCCTGACGCTCACCCGCGAGGGCCAGCCCGTCCGGTTCGAGCGGGTCTCGGGCGAGGTGGAGTTCGACGCCGACGGCGGGCGGCTTGTCGGGCTGGCGCTCGACGCCAGCCGCTGGCGGCTCTCGCTCGGGGGCGATTGGCAGGTCTGGGCGCTGCCCGGCGGCGCCGACGAGCAGGCGGCGTCGCGTGTGTCGGCGCGGCTGGTGGTGGGCGTGGAGAGCACGCGCGACTGGGGCGGCGCCATGCCGCCCGGCCTGCGCGCCGCACTCCCCGACGCGCTGCGTGAGCTGCTCGACGACCTGGCGGTCGACGTGGGCGCCGGGATGAGCGCCCGCGACGTGGGGGTGACGATCAGCGATGGCCCGGACGGGCTCGGCGTCACCGCCGCGGGCCTGGTGCGTGCCACGGGCGTCTCGCTCGACGCGGGCGTGCCGATCGCCGACGCGGAGGGCGCCCTGGAGTTCCGCTTCGAGCGTCGCGCCGGAGCCGGGCCCGCCTTCGAGTGCTGGGCCACGCTGGACACGCTGGCCGCGGGCGGCGTGCGAATGACCCGCGGGCGCGTCAAGGCCGTGGGAGGCGAGGACGGGGACGTGCTGGTCCCGGTGCTGGAGGCGGACTGTCACGGCGGGCGCGTCGCCGGGTCGGCGGCGGTCAGCCGCGCGTCGGAGGGCGAGCGCACGTACGCGGTCGAGATCAGGGCCGCCGACGTGCGGCTCGGCGACCTCCTGGACGACCTGCGGCCCGCGAGCGCCGCGGAGAATCGGTCCGACTCCGGTCGGCTGGAGGCCCACCTGAGCCTCGAAGGGGCGGTGGGCGATCCGACGGCGCGCTGGGGGCGGGGGTCCGCGCAGGTCGGCGACGGGCGGGTCGTCTCCATGCCCCTGGCCCTCTCGCTCGTGCGCGTGAGCAACCTCCAGCCGCCCATGGACGAGCGCCTGGACCTGGCCAGCGCCCGCTTCCACGTCGATGGGAGGCGGCTGGCCTTCGAGGAGCTGCTGCTCGCCTCCCGGAGCGTGGAGATCGTGGGGTACGGCACCATGGACTGGGACACCCTGGAGCTGGACCTGCGGTTCAACTCGCGCTCGGGGCGGCGCGTGCCGGTGATCAGCGACATCGTGGAGGCCGTTCGCGACGAACTGATCACCACGGAAGTGACGGGCACCGCGATGGAGCCCGAGGTCCGGCTGTCGACCCTGCCGGTGACGCGGTGGGTGGTCCGCCGCGTGCTGGGCGTCGCGCCCTCGGCCCAGGAGCGGCGCCTGGAGCGCATCCGGCGCGAGGCGACCCAGCTCGGGGACCGGCTCCGGCGCCGGCGCGGGGGCGAATCCCGGGGGCCCGACGCCCCCGCCCTGGGCCGGTGATCTCCGTGGCGCGGTCGGCCAACAATCCGGCTCGATGACGCTGACGCAAGATCAGGCGGGTGATGGCCCGCTCCACCAGCCCCCGCCGCAGCGGCCCGCGGCCCTCCGTGCCGACGACCCCAAGGTTCTCGAGGCCCTCGACCGGCTGCTGGCGGACATCGGCGCCATCCCCGAGGCGTTCGGCACCCGCCTGGTCCGCGACCTGATGCTCACGGGGCTGAAGCTCATCCCCGACGGCCGGCACACGGGCGAGCTGAAGCTCATCACCAACTCCGTGCGCGAACTGCGCCACGCCTTCCGCGTCTTCGCCCGCTACGCCGCGCCCCACAAGGTCACGATCTTCGGGTCGGCCCGCACCCCCGAGGGGCACCCGGACTACCAGGCCGCCGTCGAGTTCTCGCGGCTCATGGCCGAGTCGGGCTGGATGGTGATCACCGGCGCGGGCATGGGCATCATGCACGCCGGGCACGTGGGCCCGGGGCGCGAATCGTCGTTCGGGGTGGCGATCCGCCTGCCCTTCGAGACCAACGCCAACCAGGTGATCGCCGGCGACGAGAAGCTGATCCACTTCCGCTACTTCTTCACGCGCAAGCTGATGTTCATCAGCCAGGCGGAGGCGGTGGCCCTCTTCCCGGGCGGGTTCGGGACGCTCGACGAGGCCTTCGAGGCCCTCACGCTCGTGCAGACGGGCAAGGCGGCCATGATGCCCGTCGTCATGGTGGAGGGGAGCGGGCCCGGGGCGGGCTATTGGCGCGCCTTCGACGCCTTCGTGCGCGACCACCTGCTCGCCAAGGGCTTCGTCAGCCCCGAGGACCTGAGCCTGTACCGCATCTGCCCCACGCCCCGCGACGCCGCCGAGCACGTCACCGGCTTCTACCGCGTCTTCCACTCCCAGCGCTACGTCCGCGACGACCTGGTGATCCGCCTGCGCCGCCCGCTGAGCGTCGGCACGCTGGCGAGCCTCAACGAGGAGTTCCGCGACCTGGTCAAGGCGGGCACGATCCAGGCCCGCGAGGCCTACCCCGAGGAGGACGAGTTCCTCGACCTGCCCCGCCTGGCGTTCACCCACACCAAGTCCAGGTTCGGGCGCGTCCGGCAGCTCATCGACCGGATCAACCGGGAGGCGTGAGGTCGACCGTGCGCGCCCGTCCCGCATTGCTCGCGCCCCTGGCCCTCGCCCTGGCGGTGAGCGGCTGCGGGTCCGGCGCGACCGTCGCCGACGGGCCGGCGCCGTCGTCCCCCGGCGACGTGGGCCTCGAGGTCTCGTGGTGGGTGGTGCGCGATCCCGACGCCGAGCACGTCGGGCGCGTGCTGGCCTCGTCGGCGTCGAACCCGGTCCCCGCGCCGCCGACCCAGGTGCTGCAGTGGTGGTCCGCGGGGCTCCGCGTGGTGGGCGTGGACGCCGACCGACTCGACGGGCTCCTGGCGGCGCTGCGGGTCACGCCGCCCGTCCAGCGGGCGCGGATGGGCACCAACCCGCGCTGGGGGGTGCTCGCCGCGGGCGTTCCGTGGTCGGGCGCGCGGACCCTCGACGTCGGGGGCGAGGCGCTGCGCCTCCCGGCGGGGCGCCTCCGCCTGCTGGTCCGCTCGTGGATCGCCCCCGCCGGCGACCCGGCCCACCCGGCCGCGGCCCGCCTGCGCGTCGACCTGGTTCCCCAGCACGTCGGCAGCGCGGACACGGAGGACCCGGAGAGCGTGAGGAGGCGCCTGGGGCTCACGCCTCGCCTCAGGGCCGCGGAAGAGGGCCTGTGCTTCGAACGCCTCGCGCTCGAGCTGGAGCTGGCGGACGGCGCCGCCGTGCTGCTCGTGCCCGACCTGCCCGGGCACGCCTGGAGCGGGTGGGACCCTCCTGCCGGCGCCGCGCCGCCCGCGGACGACCTCGGGCCCTTCGCCCCGGCGGCGCCCGACCTGGGCGGGCTGGTGCTCACCGACTGGTCGAACCCTTCGGGGGCCGCCCTGCGCGTGATTGTCGTGCTGCGCGCGCACGTCCCGCCGCGCTTCGAGCTGTTCCCGCGGTGAGTTCTCGGGCCCGCGCCGGCGCCCGCCCCATCCCCGAGCCCCCGATGCACGCGCGTTTGCGGACCCGGGGTCAAGCCCGCGCCGTCGCCGTGACGAT
Organism: Phycisphaerae bacterium; assembly: GCA_016873295.1. GTDB lineage: Bacteria > Planctomycetota > Phycisphaerae > Phycisphaerales > UBA1924 > VGXM01. The sequence continues at coordinate 91,468 of VGXM01000002.1, read as the reverse complement.
GGGCGGGACACGCGATGCTGCGGGTCAATCTCACTCAAGCCAGGGATGGGATGATGCTGGCGTTGCCGGTGCGTCACCCCCGGCGCCTGGACACGGTCCTGCTCCGGGCCGGGGTTGAGCTGGCGGGGGTGCACGTCAAGCGGCTGGGCGAACTGGGGGTGCGCGACCTGTGGATCCGGGTTCCGGGGCTGGAGCGCCTCGCCGAGTACGTCAACCCAGGGGTGCACGAGGCGTGCGCCAACATGGCCCGGGACCTGCACCAGGGGTTCGAGCGCGTGCGCGCCGACACGCACACTTCGTTCGAGTTCGCGGTGTTCCGGCGGGCGGTGGTGGGGGTGCTCGAGCGCCTGGCCGCGAGCCCGAAGGCGGCGTTGCTCATCCAGGAGTCGGGCGGCGCCGATCCGCTGCTCCGCAACGCCAGCACCGTGTGCTTCCTGTCGGTCCTGATGGGCCTGAAGCTCGACTTCCACCTGGTGCGGGAGCGGTCGCGCCTGAGGTCGGACGTGGCCATGGACGTGACCAACCTCGGGGTGGGCGCCATGCTGCACGACATCGGGATGCTGTCGCTTCCCCCGGAGGTGGCGGCGCGTTGGGAGGGCACGCGGGACGAGAGCGACCCGGGGTGGAGGGAGCACGTGACGCTGGGGTTCGAGATGGTGCGTCGCGAGGTCGATCCCGCCGCCGCCGCCGTCGTCCTGCACCACCACCAGCGGTTCGACGGGACGGGGTTCCCGAAGCGGGAGAAGTACGGCGGTCGGGTGGAGGCGGTCGCGAGATCGGACATCCACGTCTTTGCGCGGATCGTCGCCGCCGCCGACCTGTTCGAGCGGCTCCGGTACGAGCCGGGCTGCCGCGAGCCCGCGCCGACCGTCGCGGTGCTGCGCCGGCTGATCGAGCCGGCGTGCTCGTCGTGGCTCGACCCGGTGGTGCTGCGGGCCCTGACGAGCGTGGTGCCGCCCTATCCGCCCGGCACGCAGGTGATGCTGTCGAGCGGCGTGCGCGGGGTGGTGACGTCCTGGACGCCGGCCAATCCGTGCCGGCCGGTGGTGGAGGAGATGAGGCCGGAGGGCGACCGGAGCGGCGCGTGGACCACCGGGCAGTCCTTCGACCTGAGGTCGGAGCCGGACCTGGAAGTCGTCGAGGCCGACGGCACGCCGGTCGGGCCCTTCAACTTCTACCCGTCCGGGGCCTGCGGCGCGACGCGGTTCGACGTCGGCGCCTACTCCAGGTCCATCGAACGCCCGCCGGGGACGTCGGCGGCCTGACGGGGTGGTCAGGTTGACTTGCCGGGCGCGGGCTCGCCGCGCGTGCGGGCGTCGTTGTCGGTGGAGGCGGGCTCGTCCTGCGCGGGGCGGCGTCGGTGCTCGGGGTTGCCGCCGCGCTCGCTCATGCCATCCGAGCGGCCCGGTCGCGCGTCCTGGCCGTTGGTCCCGGAGCCCTCGCGAGGTCGCGTGCCGGGGGGGCCATTGCGGGGGTCGCCGGGGGCGCCTTCGACGGGCATCCCGGGGGGGGCCGTGACGCGGAGCCCGGCCTCGGCCTCCGGATCGGTGGGCCTGCCCTCGTCGTTGACCTGGTATCCGGCGAGCGTCAGGGCCGCCCGGTCCCACTCGCCCGCGATGACCTCGCCCGGCTGGGGCTGGCGCACGAGCACGCGCTCGCCCTCGCCGAGGCCCTTGAGCACCTGGGCGAAGAGATCGGACCGTCGGCCCAGCCGGACGGGCACGCGGACGAAGCGGCTGCCGCGCGGCTTGTAGACGAAGCGGACGGCGCCGTCCATGAACACGGCCTGGACGGGCACCACCAGCGCGCTCTCGACGCGGCCCAGCAGGATCTGGGCCTCGCACTGCATGCTGGGCTTGAGCGCCTGCACGTCGCCCGCCAGGGAGATCCGCACGGTGTACTCGCGGAGGTTGGGGTCGCGCCACCCCCCGGTTTCCGCGAGCACGCCGATCGACTCGACCACGCCCTGGAAGACGGTGTTGGCGGCCTCGACGCGGACCGCCGCGGGCTGCCCCGGCTTGATGCGCCCCGCCAGGCTCTCGTGCACCCGCACCGCCGCCCGCATCTCGGTGGTGTCGGGCAGGATGATCATCGCCTGGTTGGGCTGCACCTGCGTGCCCACCTGCAGCGTGCCGCCCTGTGACATCATCGGTCCCCGCCCGCGATCGGTGCTTGTCGAGTAGACGATGAGCCCGTCGGTCGGGGCCCGCAGCACCGCCGCGTCGAACTGGGCCCGGAGGCGGGCGAGGCGGTTCTCGCGGCTGGCCAGCTGGGTCTGCGCGTTGTTGAGCTGGGCCTGGCGCTGGGCCAACTGGCTCTCGTTGGTCTTCTCCACGCGTTGAAGCTCGGCCTGGGCCTCGGCGACGTCCGAGCGGCGGGTCTTCTCGTCCTTGGGGTACTGGTACTCCCAGTAGGTCTCGTTGGCGAGCAGCGCCTTCTCGCGGTCGGCGCGGGCCTTGCGCAGCGAGATCTCGTCAAGGTCCAGCTCGTTCTTCGACAGGAACTCGCGCCGGAACAGGTTGAGGCTGTTGGCGTGCTTGTTCTCGAGGCGCTCCAGCTCCTTCTTGGTGTTCTCCAGCTGGAGCTCGAGGTCCTTCCTCTTCTGCTCGACCTCCCCCTTGAGCCACTGGTCGAGCGCCAGCGTGGCCAGCTCGATGTTGAGCCCGGCCTTGCGGAGCTTGGATTCGTTCTCGGAGACCTGGATCGCGAACGCGTTCTCGGCGTTGACCAGATCGGCGCGGGCCGCCTCGACGCGCGACACGTCCTCCTCGATCTGCGTCTGGATGTCGTCGGCGTTCAGGCGCACGAGCACGTCACCCGCCTTGACGCGCGTCCCCTCGGGCACGATCTCCAGGATCGTGCTGGTCCGCTCCAGCCGGCTGCGCAGCTCGATCTGGTTGCGGGCCTCCAGCTCGCCCGTCGCCGTGGTCGTGATGTCGAACGAGGCCAGGCGGGCGGGGGCGATGTCCGCCGAGTCGCCGCGGTCGGCGGGCGGCGCGCCCGCGGAGGCGCGCCACAGCACCACCGTCCCGGCGATGGCCAGGATGGCGACGACCAGCACGAACCCGACCCGGAGCCACGCCATCCCGCGGCGCGATGGGCGTTTCGTCACCGATCCCAGGTCCAGCATCGACCCTCCCTGCGACGACGCACACGCCCCGCCCCTCGATTCTAGAGATGCGCCCGGGGGCGGGATCCGTCAGGTGCGGCGCGTGCCCGGGGGATCGCGTCGGGCCCCAGGGCAGGCCGGGGGCGGCCCTCCCCGGAGTGGGTCGGCGGGCGATCGCGGGCGCAGCGGTCGCGGGCGGCCCTACGGTTGGGCGTTGCCGCTCCTCGCCGCCGAGAACCTCCGCAAGTCCTACGCCGGGCGGGCCGTGGTCGGCGGCGTGTCGTTTCACGTGGAGCCGGCGGAGGTGGTGGGGCTGCTGGGGCGGAACGGGGCGGGGAAGACGACCAGTTTCCGCATGACGATCGGGATGATCGACGCCGACGAGGGTCGGGTCTCGTTCGACGGGAAGGACGTCTCGCGCCTGCCCATGTACCGTCGGGCCCGCATGGGGATGGGGTACCTGTCGCAGGAGCCCAGCGTCTTTCAGCGCCTGACGTGCGAGCAGAACCTGCTGGCGATCCTGGAGACGCTGGGGCTCTCGCGCGCGGAGCGCAAGCGCCGGGCCCACGAGCTGCTGGAGCAGTTCGGGCTGCTGCACAAGTGCCGGCACGCCGCCCGCACCTGCTCGGGGGGCGAGAGGCGGAAACTGGAGATCGCGCGGGCCCTGATCACGCGCCCCCGCCTGATCCTGCTGGACGAGCCGTTCAGCGGCGTGGACCCGATCGCGGTGGAGGACCTTCAGGAGGAGATCAAGGCCCTCAAGGCCCGCGGGATCGCCTTCCTGATCACGGACCACAACGTGCAGCAGACGCTGCGGATCTGCGACCGCGCCTGCATCATCGACGCGGGCAGGAAGTTCGCCGAGGGCACGCCCCGCGAGCTCATCAACGACGAGCTCGTCAAGCGCGTCTACCTCGGGTCGCTCTTCCGTGGCGACGAGTTCGACCATCTGCACCCGCCGCCGATGGTCCGGTGAGGGCGTTCAGCGCCCGAGGTTGCGGACCGCGATCAGCTCGATCTCGATGGTGAGGGGGACGTGCTGGGGGCGCGTGGAGGCCAGTTGGGGCGAGGCGACGTTGAACGCCGCCGGCACCGTGAGGCGCCGCTTCCCGCCGACCTTCATCCCCTCGAGCCCGAAGTCGATGGCCTGGAACTCGCCCGGCAGCCAGATGTAGGGCTTGCCGCTCTCGGCCTTCTCCACCACCTTGCCGTCCTTGTCGGAGATGGTGTAGGTGGCGACGGCGACGCACTGCCCGGCGGCGGCCTCGCCCTCGCCCACCTTGAGGTCCTCGACGCCCAGCGCGTCGACGACCTGGATGGTGAAGACCAGGTCGGCGTTGGGCGGGATGTCGCCCCCCGCGCCGCCCTCGCCGTAGCCCAGCGCCGAGGGGATGGTCAGGCGGCGCACGCCCCCGACCTTCATCCCGGGCACGCCCTTCCGCCACCCCTCGATCACCCTGGTGAGCGGCAGGGAGATGGGCTCGCCGCGGTCGAAGGAAGAGTCGAAGACCTTGCCCCCGTTCTTGAGCGTGCCGTGGTAGTGGACGACGACGGCGGCACCGGGCGCAACCTCGTCGCCGTCGCCGAGCTTGAGGTCCTCGGCGATGAGGCCCGGGGCCGGCTCGGTCTTCTTGACGACCGGGCCGTCGGGCACGGGGATGGCGGCTGGCACGGGGGGCGGCTCCGGGATGGGGGCGGGCGCGGGGGGCTGAACCGCGGAGGACAAGGCCGCGAGGGCGGCAAGGGCGAGCGTGGCGGCGAGGCGGCGCATGGGGGGCTCCTGTGGGGAGGGGGACGGTAGGGGGCGGGCGTGCCGTCCGACGCCGCCGGTACGATGCACCGTCCACGGAGACCCGCCCCCGCCGCGATGAAATACCTCACCGCGCAGATCGCGTTCCTGCTCCGCCAGCGCAAGGCGAAGCGGAACATCGTGTACCTGCTGCGGTTCGTGGCGGTGCTGGTCGGGCTCGTGCTGCTCTACAGCGTGGTCTTCCACTACCTGATGGAGCTGGAGGGGCGCGAGCACTCGTGGCTCACCGGTCTCTACTGGACGCTGACGGTGATGTCGACGCTGGGCTTCGGCGACATCACCTTCCACAGCGACCTGGGGCGTGCCTTCTCGATGGTGGTGCTGCTCTCGGGGATCGTCTTCCTGCTCATCCTCCTCCCGTTCACCTTCATCCAGTTCTTCTACGCGCCGTGGATGGAGGCCCAGGCCGCGGCCCGGGCCCCGAGCGCCCTGCCGGAGCAGTCGAGCGGGCACGTGCTGCTGACCAGCCACGACCCGGTGACCACGGCCCTCATCAAGCGCTTCGTGGCGATCGACCAGGAGTACGCGCTCGTCGTGCCCGACCTCAAGGAGGCCCTGCGCCTGCACGACATGGGCGTGCGCGTGGTGGTGGGGGACCTGGACGACCCGGAGACGTATCGCCGCCTGCGGGCCGACAGGGCCGCCATGCTCGCCACCACCCAGTCGGACGTGCTCAACACCAACGTGTCGTTCACGGCCCGAGGCGTGGCGCCCGAGCTGCCGATCGTGGCGACGGCCAACAGCGCCGCCGCCGAGGACATCCTGTACCGTGGCGGGGCGACCCGGGTCCTGCAACTGCACCAGATGATGGGTCAGGCCCTGGCCCGCTGCACGATCGGGGGGGACGCGGTCAGCCACGTGGTGGCCCAGGTGGACGAGGTGCTCATCGCCGAGGCCAGCGCCGCCCGAACGCCCCTGGTCGGCAAGTCGCTCCGCGACAACCGCCTGACCGACCTGGGCGTGAGCGTGATCGGCGTGTGGGAGCGGGGGCGGTTCGAGTTCGCCGCCGCCGACACCGTCGTCAACCCCCACTCCATCCTCGTCCTGACCGGGTCGGCCCAGCAGCTCCAGAACTACGACGAGGCGTTCGCGATCTACAACCAGTCGGGCGAGCCGGCCCTGATCCTCGGGGGCGGGCGCGTGGGGCGGGCGACGGCCCGGGCCCTTGCCGAACGCGGCATCGACTCGCGCATCGTCGAGCAGTCGCCCGACCGCGTGCGCGACAAGGCCCGGACCATCGTGGGCAACGCGGCGGAGCTGGAGGTGCTCGAGCAGGCGGGGATCCGCAAGGCCCCCACCGTCCTTATCACCACCCACGACGACAGCCTCAACATCTACCTCACGATCTACGTGCGCAAGCTCCGCCCCGACATCCAGGTGATCTCGCGCTGCACGCACGAGCGCAACGTGGCGACGCTGCACCGGGCGGGGGCCGATCACGTCCTCAGCTACGCCAACATGGGCTCGAACACCATCGTCAATCTCCTCAAGCGCAGCCGCATCCTGACCGTGGCCGAGGGGCTGGACATCTTCCGCCTGCCCGCGCCCCCGGCCCTGCACGGCAAGCCCCTGGCCGAGTCGGGCGTGCGCGAGCGCACGGGCAGCTCGGTCGTGGCGGTCCGCTCCGCCGGGGCCCTGGTCATCAACCCCCCGGCCCAGCACGTCCTGTCCGAGGGCGACGAGCTGGTGCTGGTGGGCGGGATCGACGCCGAGGCCCGCTTCCGCGACGAGTTCGCCGGCGAGTGAGACCGATGCGAGGCGCGGCGTCCCCGCCACGCGCTCCGCGCGCGGAGCCGGAGGGCGCCCACGACGCACGCGTGTGGGCGGCGATCCGAACAGCCTTGCGGCGCGCGAAAGAACCCGGGGGTCGGCCCCCGGGCTCTCGCGACGTCGCGGTCTATCGAACGGCCCGCTTCCTGCCCGCCCGCATGAAGTCGGGCACGCCGTCGCCCCTCTCGAACAGGTCGGCGAACTTGAAGCCCTTGCGCTTCCTCCACTCGCCGCGGTGGTACGCATCGCTGGCCAGCAGCGGGAAGAGCGCCGACAGCTCGCCGAAGACCATCTGCTCGTGGACGACGTCGACCTTGCCCCACGAGCACGCCTCGCGCAGCGTGGAGCCGGAGAGGGCGCCGTCGCGCGAGTCGGCGACGGTCATCTGCACGGCGTACTTGTGCATGCCCACGTCGCCCCTGGCCTTGCCGCCCTTGCGCTCGCTCAGCAGCTCCGCCGCCACGACGATGTCCTGCGCGAAGTTCTTGGGCACGCCCCCGCCCAGCATGAGCAGCCCCGTGTCCTTCGACGCGAGCTTGATGTCGGTCAGCTCGCGGAAGTCCTTGCCCGAGTCGAAGGCGACCATGGGCTCCCCACGCTCCAGCCGCTCGGTCTGGTGCAGCACGATCCCGAACCCGGCGGAGCAGTCGCTGAACGCCGGGCAGAAGATCGGCACCCGCTTGAGGTAGCAGCTCTTGACGATCGACTCGTTCCTGGCGTGGTTCTTCGCCAGGTAGGCCCCCATGGCCTCGACGAACTCGCGCGACGAATAGGCCCCGGGGGCGAAGGCGTCGAAGATGTCCTTGGTCGTGTCGTCGCAGGCCCGCAGGTCGTCCTCGTCGATGTACGTGTCGTAGATGCGGTCGATCATGAGGTTGCGGAGTGTCACGTCGTCCACGGGAGGGGCCTCGGGGCTCCCCGGCGCGATGTAGTGCCTGAACCCCAGCCCCTCGAAGAAGTCCTGGTCCACGATGTTGGCGCCGGTGGAGACGATCGCGTCCACCATGTTGTGCTCCACCAGTGTGATCAGGGCCTTCTTGAGCCCGGCGCTGATCAGCGAACCCGCCAGCGTCACGATCACGGCGCACTCCCGGTCCTTGAGCATCATCGAGTAGATGTCCGCCGCCTGGGCCAGCGTCCGGGCGCTGTACGCCATGTCGCGGTAGCTCTCGATGACCGGGCGGGCGTCGATCCGCGTGATGTCCACGTGGCGCACGGGGCGCGACAGCAACTCCTTCTTCGTCCACTTGCCGTTCGGCATGGCGAATCCTCCAATGGCCAAGCCCCCCTGGCCCGTCGTGATGTGGGGTGCCGCCGGGGGTGACGGCGACGCGGGGATCATACGGGGGATCGGGCTCCGGGTTCCGTCGGCGAACGCGATCGCGTAGGCTTGCAATCACGGGAGCCGCCGCATGGGACTCGCATCGTTGGGCTGGCTGGTCGGAGTGTCGCTCGGGGTGTCGTCGCCGGAGGACGCCGGCGTCGTGCGCACCGAAGTGGAGAAGGTGCTCGGAGGCATGGCCGCGGCGGTCCTGGCCGGCGACCCCGAGGCCTATCTCAAGCACGTCGACCACGCCGACCCGGTCTTCTCCAAGGAGCAGTTCAACTGGGCGGCGGATCTCAAGAAGCACGTCCCCGTCGAGTTCCGCATGACGCTGGGCGAAGCGGGTGTAACGCTGGTCGACGGGTCGGCGCGGGGCGAGTTGTCGCTCGTCTGGCGGATGCCCGGGCCGCCGCACGCGGAGGGCGAGGAGGCCGAGCCGGTCCGTGAGCGCACGGTCTCCTGGCCCGCACGGTTCGTGCGCGGCGGGTCGGGGTGGCTGTACGCGGGCGAGGTCTGGCACGCGCACGAGTCGCCGGGTGTGCGCGTGCTGCACGAGGACGGGCTCGACCAGGCCGCAGCCCTCGTCGCCGAGCTGATGCCGCACGTGCGTGACGTGGTGCACGAGGGGTTTGAGGTAGCGCCCGACGACCCTCTCCCGCATCGCACGCAGGAGGTCAAGCTCTACCAGTCCATGGCGCACCTGCAGGCCTCGATCTACCTGAGCTACACCGACTCGCTGGGCGGGTGGAACGAGCCGGGCGAGGCGATCAAGCTCCTGGCCCGCCCCAACACCACCCGCCGATCGATCGAGAACCGCCTGGCCCACGAGTACGGGCACGTCGCGACCTTCGAGATGGGCCCGCACGCCACCGACATGCCCTGGTGGGTCCTTGAGGGGATCGCCAACCTCGCGGGGGAGGCGGCTACAAACACCGGGAGCCCCAACACCACCGTCAAACGCTGGGCCAAGGCCGGCACGCTTGGGAACTGGGCGGAGATGGCGGCGTTCGACGAGAAGGGGCGCAGCCTCGGGCGCTACGTCTACGCCCAGGGGCACCACATGGTGGCGTACGTCACGGAACGCTTCGGGCGCACGCGCCGCAACGCCTGGATGCGCTCGATGGCGCAGGGTGCAACGCTCGACGAATCCTCGCGCGAGGCCCTGGGGCTTTCATTCGCCGACCTGGACGCCCAGTGGCGCGAAGACCTCGCCCTGGAGCTCGCCCGCGACGAGGAGGCCGCGGCCCGCGAGCCCAAGACCGACCCGGGATCTCCTGTCCCGGGCACGCCCCCGCCAAGCCCACGATAAGCGCCGCGAATCGTGGCGCTCCCACCGCACTCCGACGACTCCTGACTACCGCCGAGGATTCCGAGGCGTGCCCGCCCGAGGCCTGTTCGGAGGCTGCGCCGGGAATGGGCCGACCGCGCGGGGCTGCGCAAAGCGCTGACCGGCGGGCCTGTCGCCCTTGTCCGACCCGTCCCCGCCGTCTGAGGTCATCGATGGCGCGTCGCCCTGCGCCGGCCCGGGCTCGGGCTCCGGTGCCGCCTCCTCCGTCCGACCCTCCGACCCCGGCGCCAGTCGCGCAAACAGCATGCGCCCCGCCGCGGTCTGCAGCGTGCCCGTCGTCACCACGCCGACCTCCTGCCCCACCGCCGCCGCGCCGTCCTCGACCACCACCATCGTGCCGTCGTCGAGGAACCCGACGCCCTGCCCGGGCTGCTCGCCCGGCTTGACGATCCGCAGCGTGAGGCCCGCCCCCGCCGAGATCATCGGGCGCAGGGCCGACGCCAGTTCGTGCAGGTTGACCGCCTGCACCTTGCGGATCCCGGCGACGCGGGCCAGGCCCGAATCGGTGGTGACGATGACGCCCTGGATCTGCTCGGCCTGCTCGATGAGGGCCTGGTCCACGCCCCGGGCCGTCCCGGGCACCGACGAGTCCTCGATGGTGACGTCCGCCAGGGCGCAGCGCTGCATCCGCGCCACCATCTGAAGTCCGCGCCGCCCCCGGGCCCGGCGCGAGCGGTCCTCCTGGTCGGCCAGCAACTGCAGCTCGTCGATCACGTACCGGGGGATGACCACCGGCGACTGGAGCAGCCCCGACTCGAGCAGGTCGGCGAAGCGTCCGTCGATGATCGCCGACGTGTCCAGCAGCATGGGCCGCGGCCCGCGGATCATCTTGGCGAACTCGACGTAGGGGATCACCAGCCGGAAGTCGTCCTGGGTCTGCAGCACCGTCGAGATGCCCAGGTACGCCAGCCCCATCCCGATCATCACCTTCACCGCGCCGACCATCGTCTCGTCCTTGATCTCGTAACTCCGCACCAGCAGGTCGATCACGAAACTGATCGCCACCGTCGCGAGCATGGCCCCCAGCAGCCCAAAGAAGATCGAGAACAGCGTCGAGATCTTCTTCCGCGGCGTGAGCAGGTCCACCGCGATGATCACGATCGCCAGCCCGATCCCCAGCAGCAGCGTCAGCTCCCACTGCGGAACCAGCCGGTTGCGGACATCCCCCGCCACGGGTTCGCCGCCCAGGATCGCCAGAAGCACGACCGTCAGGAACAGCGAGAAGAAGCAGATGCGGACGATGCGGAGGAGTGACGCCCGCTGGCGCCTCGCGGCCTCGAAGGGGCTCAGGTTGGCGCCGGGCTCGCCCACCGGCAGAGTGTACGCGGAGGCCCGGGACGCGTATCCTCCCCCCGGCGGCGATTCCCCCCGATCGACGGCCGGGCCCGGTGCACGGATGGCCCGTGAACCTGGTCAGAGCCTGACCGCAGCAGCCATAAGCGAGCGCCGTCCGGTGCCGCCGGTGTCCTGGCCGTCGATCAGAGGGAATCGTGGGACCGGCCTCCGGCCGATGGTCTCCATCGGGACCGGCTTCCAGCCGGTGCGTCCGGCGATCCCCCATTCCATACATTCCTCGCGTGCCCCGCCCCAACCCCCTGCGCCTGCTGATCGTCTGCCCCTCGTGGGTCGGCGACGCGGTCATGGCGACGCCCACCATCCGCCTCATCCGGCGTGCCTTCCCCGGCGTTTTCATCGGGGGCCTCTGCCGACCCGGGATCGACCTGCTCCTCGCGGGGCTCGACCTCTTCGACGAACTGCACGTCGAGCGCGCCGCCGGGGTGATGGGCCCCAAGTTCGCCGCCGCCAAGGTCCGTCCGCGCCGCTACGACACCGCGCTCCTTCTGACCAACTCCTTCTCAACGGCGCTCATCACGCGCATCGCCGGCATCCCCCGTCGCATCGGCTACGCCCGCGACGCCCGAAGCCTCCTCCTCACCGACAAGTCGGAGGCCCCTCGCCGCCCCGACGGGAGATGGGCTCCCGTCCCCGCCGTCGACTACTACCACAACCTCGCGGCGGCGCACCTCCTTTCCCCCTCCCCTCCAGGGGAGGGCCGGGGAGGCGTTGACGCCTGGCGGCCGCTCCCCCCGGGCTGCTTCATGGAGCTCGCCGCAACCCCGGCGGACGAGTCGGCGGCCGACGACATCCTGGGCGGCGCCGGCGTCGACCCCGCCGCGCCCCTGGTCCTCCTGAACCCGGGCGGCAACCGCGAGGAGAAGCGCTGGCCCGCCGAGAGATTCGCCGCCCTCGCCGATCACCTCGCGCGCACGCACGCCATGACCGTGCTCATCAACGGCTCGCCCGCGGAAGCCGACCTGGTCTTGCGGATCGCGGGCGCCTGCACCACCGCGCGTCCCGCCTCGCTTCCCGCGCTCGGCATCACGCTCGCCTCCCTCAAGGCGATCGTGCGCCGCTGCCGCCTCATGGTGACCAACGACACGGGCCCGCGCCACGTCGCCGCGGCGTTCGGCGTGCCGACGGTCTCGCTCTTCGGCCCCACCGACCACCGCTGGACGATCATCCCCACGCGCGAGAATGCCCCGGACCTCATGCTCCTGGCCGATCCAACGCTGCCCGAGTCCGAGGTCGCCGACGACCACCCCGACCGCTGCCGCGTGGACCGCATCACCCTTGACGCCGTGATCGCCGCCTGCAACCGGGCCCTCGCCGGCGGCCCGCCCGGGCGATCACGGCTCGCGGGGGGCGCTCCCAGTCCTTGACCCGTTGGGCCGATCCTCTACCATCCGATCAGCGGACTAGCCAACCGCAACCCGAACATCGTTCGGGTCCAACCTGTTCCCCGATCGGGGGCGTAGCTCAGTTTTGGTAGAGCGCATCCATGGCATGGATGAGGTCACGAGTTCGAGTCTCGTCGCCTCCACGTTGACCGCGACGGCCCGGGCCAACCCCGGGCCCTGTCGCTTTCTAGGGGCGAGAGTCGGAAGTCCGTGGACGGATGCGCGCCGGGTGCCAGGGGTCATCGGGCGCTTCGCCCGTGACCCGTGCGGCTGTTCGAGGCCCGTCCGGACGCCGGCACGGGCGACCGGCGGCTCGCCCGCGGCACCCGCCCGCGCCTCTGTGCGCGTTCTTCCGACTCGCGCCACCAGGGGAGCACGTGCCCGCCCTCGACCCGGTACAGTGTTCCGCTCGGCGCCCCGGCTGGGGGGGCCGACACCCTCCTCGCACCAAGGACACACACCGCCATGACCACCCGCACGCGCCGCCCGATCGCGGGCCAGGGGATCTGCTCGCTCGCCCGCCGCGCCGCCCTCATCGCCCTCGCCGGGCTGGCCGCCTCCGCCTCCGGGCAGGTTGAGCCGCAGGCCGGGATGCTCCGCTGGCCCGCCGTCAGCAAGACCCACGTCGTCTTCAGCTACGCCAACGACCTGTGGATGGTGCCCAAGGCCGGCGGCGTGGCGCGTCCCGTCGCCGGGCCCGCCGGGCAGGAGTCCTTCGCCCGCCTCAGCCCCGACGGCTCCACCATCGCGTTCGTCGGCAACTACGAGGGCAACCGCGACCTCTACACCATCCCCGCCGAGGGGGGCTTCGCGACGCGCGTGACGCACCACCCCGCCTCCGAGACGCTGTGCGGCTGGACCAACGACGGGCGCCTTCTCTTCCTCACCAACGGCCTCGCCGGCCTCTCACGCCAATCTCAGCTCTTCACCGTCAGCAGCAAGGGAGGCCTCCCCGAGCAGGTCCCCGTGCCCTACGGCGGGTTCGGCTCCATCAGCCCCGACGGGCAGTGGCTCACCTACACCCTCCACTCCACCGACAACCGCACATGGAAGCGCTACCGCGGCGGCATGGCGACCGACGTCTGGCTCTTCAACCTCCGCGACAAGTCCAGCCGCCAGATCACCGACTGGGAGGGCACCGACACCATCCCCATGTTCAACCCCGCCGACGACGGCACCAAGGTCTACTACCTCTCCGACAACGGGCCCGAGCACCGCCTCAACATCTGGGAGTTCGACACCCGCTCGGGCCGCCGAAGCCAGATCACCAGGCACGCCGTCGACGACGTGCGCTGGCCCAGCATCGGTCCCGGCGACAAGGACCAGGGCGAGATCGTCTTCCAGCTCGGCGCCGAGCTGCGCCTCCTCGACCTGGGCACGGGCCAGGACCGCGTTGTCAAGGTCACCATCCCGGGCGACCGTCCCAGCCTGCGTCCCCGGCAGGTCGACGCCGCCAGATTCGTCGGTTCCGCCGCCATCAGCCCCGCGGGCAAGCGGGTCGCCATCGAGGCCCGCGGCGACGTGTGGACCGCCCCGGCCAAGGAGGGCGTCGTCCGCAACCTCACGCGCACGCCGGGCGTCTTCGAGCGCTCCCCGTCCTGGTCCCCCGACGGGCGCTGGATCGCCTACTTCTCCGACGAATCGGGCGAGTACCAGCTCTGGATCCGCCCCTCCGACGCCCGCGCTCCCGAGAAGGAGGAGAAGAAGGACGACAAGAAGGACGAGAAGAAGGAGGAGAAGGAGGGCGACGCCGCCGCCCCGCCCGCCGAGGTCAAGGGCCTCGCCGCCGAGCCCCGCCGCCTGACCGACCTGGGCCCGGGTTTCAAGACCGGCGCCACGTGGTCCCCCGACTCCAAGCGCATCTTCTTCCGCGACAACTTCGGGCGCATGTACCTTGTCACCGTCGAGCCCGGCGCCGACGGCACCCACGAGGTCAGGCAGTTCGACAAGGACCCGTGGAGCGATGCCATCTCCGTCTCCTGGTCGCACGACTCGGCGTGGCTCGCCTACGACCGCTCCGACGACACGCTCAACCAGCGCTCCGTCTGGCTCCACCACGTCAAGTCCGGGCAAACGACGCGCGTCACCAGCGGCGCCTTCCCCGCCGGAGACCCCGCCTTCGACAACAAGGGCGACTTCCTCTACTTCGTCAGCAACCGCAACATCTCCGGGCCCATGTACTCCGACCTCGACACCACCTGGGTCTACACCGGCACCGCCAACCTCCTCATGGTCCCCCTCCGCGCCGACGTGAAGGACCCCTTCGCCCTCAAGGCCGACGAGGAGACCTTCAAGGAGGACAAGAAGCCCGACTCCGACAAGAAGCCCGCCGACAAGAAGGACGACGAGAAGAAGGGCGACGCCAGGCCCGACGACGGCGTCTCCGGCACCTGGGAGGGCACCGCGACGGGCGGCAACCTCCAGCAGCCCATCCCCGTCTCGCTCATCATCCGCATGCAGCCCGACGGCTCCGTCTCGGGCACCGTCGTCTCACCCATGGGACAGGGCGGGATCTCCAGCGGTTCCTTCGACAAGGCCTCCGGCACGCTCACCCTCTCCGTCGCCATCGGCGACGCCGTCGCCACCATCACCGGCGTCATCAAGGGCGAAGAGATCTCCGGCTCCTGGTCGGCCGGCGAGATGAGCGGCAGCTGGTCCGGCCGACGCACCGGCAAGCCCGGCGCCCAGCCCGACGCCGAGAAGAAGGACGAGCCCAAGAAGGACGACAGGAAGGACGAGGCAAAGGAAGTCAAGATCGAGCTCGAAGGCTTCGAGGAGCGGGCCGTTCTCCTCCCCGTCTCCGCCGGTTCGTTCGGCTCCCTCGCCGTCACCCACGACCACAAGCTCGTCTACGTCCGGCGCGGCGCCCGCGGTTCGGGCGAGGCCTCCTCCATCAAGATCTTCGACCCCGCCGACGAGGCCCGCGAGGAGAAGACCGTCACCGCCGGCGGCGGGTTCCAGATGTCCGCCGACCGCAAGAAGCTCCTCATCGGCCGCGGCGGCTCAAACCTCACCATCGCCGACGCCGCCGCGGGCGGCGGCAAGTCCTCCACCGTCCCCACCGCGGGCATGAACGCCACCATTCCGGACCCGCGCGTCGAGTGGCGCCAGATCATCCACGACGTCTACAAGGTCCAGCGTGACTACTTCTACGAGGCCACGCTCCACGGCGTCGACTGGGCCAAGATCCGCGACCACTACCTCAAGATGGTCGACGACTGCGTCAACCGCGAGGACCTCAACCACGTCATCGCCGAGATGATCTCCGAGCTCAACATCGGGCACGCCTACGTGACCAGCCAGGGCGACGTGGAGTCGGGCCCGGGCGGCGCCGCGGTGGGCTTGCTCGGCGCCGACTTCGAGCTCGTCCCCGCAGCCGGAGACGCCGCCGCCGCCTACCGCGTCAAGAAGCTCTACTCCGGCGGCCCGTGGGACTCCGACGCCCGCAACCCCGTCAACAGCGCCGGCCCCGCCAAGGACCGCATCCACGAGGGCGAGTTCATCACCGCCGTCAACGGCGTCCCCGTCGACACCGCCAAGGACCCCTGGGCCTCCTTCGTCGGCACCGCCAACCGCCCCACCACCCTCACCGTCAGCAAGAACCAGCCCGTGCCCGGCAAGAAGGACGCCGACGCCCGCGATGTCCTCGTCCGCCCCATCGCCTCCGAGGGCACGCAGCGCTACCGCGCCTGGATCGAGGCCAACCGCAAGTACGTCGACGAAAAGTCCGGCGGCCGCGTCGGCTACATCTACGTCCCCAACACCGGCACCGACGGGCAGAGCGACCTCGTCCGACAGTTCATCGGGCAGCGCGCCAAGGAAGCCCTCATCATCGACGAACGCTGGAACGGCGGCGGGCAGATCCCCACGCGCTTCATCGAGCTCCTCAACCGCCCCGCCATCGCCTACTGGGCCCGACGCGACCTCAACGACTGGACCTGGCCCCCAGACGCCCACAACGGGCCCAAGACCATGCTCATCAACGGCCTGGCCGGCTCCGGCGGCGACATGTTCCCCTGGCTCTTCAAGCTCAACGGGCTCGGCAGGCTCATCGGCACCCGCACCTGGGGAGGCCTCGTCGGCATCTCCGGAAACCCCGGGCTCATCGACGGCGGCTACGTCTCCGTCCCCACCTTCGGCATCTACGAACGCGACGGCACCTGGGCCGTCGAGGGCCACGGCGTCGACCCCGACATCCTCGTCATCGACGACCCCGCCAGGATGCAGAACGGGCAAGACCCCCAGCTCGACGCCGCCATCGCCCACATGCTCGACGAACTGACGAAGAACCCCTACGTCAAGCCCGCCCGACCCGCGAGTCCGGACCGCAAGGGCATGGGCCTGGACCCCAAGGACAAGTAGCCAGGGCATTCTTCCGCGCCGGCAATCGTGGCCTCAAACGACCGACGCTCCCCGGCTCGTGGCGCGAGTCGGAAGTCCGTGGACGGATGCGCTCCGGGTGCCACGGGTCATCGGGCGCTCCGCCCGTGACCCGTGCGGCTGTTCGAGGCCCGTCCGGACGCCGGCACGGGCGACCGCCGGGCGGCTCGCCCGTGGCACCCGCAGCGCCCGCCCGCGCCTTGGTGCACGTTCTTCCGACTCGCGCCTAGACGACCTGGATGTACACGGCGACGCTGGGCAGGCCGTCCTCGGTCACGAGGAAGAGCATGTACCACCCCGGCGGGGCGTGCGTGGTGTCGATGGGGGTGAAGACGTCCAGCGCCCCCTGGCCGGCGTCCTCGAACTCCAGCGGGACGTAACGCTGGTTCTGGTCAAAGCCGTGGGTGACCGCGCCAAGGGCGATGAGGCAGACCTTGGAGATGGCGCGCCAGTTGCCGGCGGCCTGCGGCTGCCAGTTGACGCGGAAGGCAGCGCCGGGCGGTCCGCCGGGCTGCGGGACGACGATCTGCGCCGGCGCCGCCGTGATCACGGGCCGCGTGTCCTGGTTGAGCGAGAAGTACGGCGGGTTGTAGATCTGGAAGGTGAGCGGCGCGCCCTCGCCCCCGCCCACCATCACCCGCGCGTCCTTGAGCAGCATGGCCACCGAGTGGTACTCGCGGATGTTCTGCATTGGCAGCGTATCCACCGTTGTCGTATCCGCGATCGGGTCGTAGATCTCGCCGATCAGTCGCGGGGTCGGGCCGTCCTTGCCGCCGACGATCAGCACCTTCTGGTCGGGCATCATCACCCCGGTGGCGTCCATGCGGGCGTAGCGGAGGTTGGTGTTGGTCCTGAGCCACCCGGCACCGGTGGTCGTGTCGAGGCGCCACATGAAGTTCAGCGCGGGCGGGGTGCCGCTCGGGCTGCCGCCGACCTTGAGCACCTTGCCGGGCGCGTACATCACGGAGGTCGAGGCATACAGCCCATTCTGCCCGGTGATGGGCGACCCGAACGCGGACCACGGGCTGCCGGCGTTGCCGTCCCAGACGTACGCCTGCGGCTCGGGCCCGGCGTAGAGCATCCGCGGGCCCGACGAAGTGGGGACGCAATAGACGAAGACGTAGGTGACGCCGACCGTGACGGGGAGGTTGTGCGCCAACTCCGTGAGCGCGTCTGTCGCCGGGTCGAAGACCTCGCAGCGGAGAGCGCGGCCCGTGATGTCCAGCGGGGGCGTGCGCCGATCGCCCAGCGAGATCAGCACGCGCCGATCCCACATCCGCGTGCACGTCGGGTACCAGCGCTTGTGGCGCATGTCCGGGCCGGCGCGCCACGACTCGCGCGCAGGAAGGAACAGGTCCGAGGTCAGCGGCGGGAAGTAGAAGACCTCGTCCGCGGCCTGCGGGTCGGCGGTGACGGTCGGCATGGGGTTGAAGTGCCCGCCCGCGAGGAACACCCGCCCGTCGTGCAGCGGGCAGTGTCCAGCGCAGAAGAGGTTGGTGCGGTGGTTGGGGACGAGTTCGAACAGGCCGCGGTCGGTGGCGGGGGCGCCCGGCGCCGGCGGCGTCCACAGCCGCGCCTCCGGAGTCGAGAAGGAGTTCAGGCGGTACTTCCACGGCTCGCTGGTGCTGGCCGGCTCGGGCCACTCCTGGCTCAGCCCGTACGAGAACGCCAGGAACTTCCCCGTGTGCAGGTGCATCAGGTGGATCACCCGGATCGGCGTTCTGGCGGGGTTGAAGAAGTCGGGGCCGAAATCACGCGGAGTGTCCCAGGTACCTGCCATAGTCGTATCTCCAGTGGTTGTCCGACGGCGGTGGCGGATTGCCGGTCGCGCGAACCGGCGCGTGTCGCTCATGGTCGTGCGCGCCGCGCCGGGCGGCGGAGCAGCCCGAACCCGAGGATGCCAAGCACGGCGAAAGGCCCGGGGGAGGGGATGATCTCGACGTAGTCGACGCGCCGGGCGGGCTGGATCATGCCGCTCGTACCGACGAACTCGAACCGCATCTGGTCGATGGGTGTCTGGAAGCGATCGTTCAGCACGGCGGCCAGAACGCCGTTCAACTCGAACTCCACGCGGCCGCCGATTCGCCGGAGCGTGTACTCGTTGTACCCGGGAGGCGGGGGCGGGAGCAGCGCCGGATCCGAGCCCCCGGCCACGATCATGTACCCAGTCTCGCCCGTGAACCGGTCGTACTGCACTTCGATCTGGGCAAGATGCGTGCCGCCACCCGCGACGAGGGAGAAGACCAGCCCCATCCTCAACCCCGGCGGGACGTCGAAGCGGGTGGTGACGCGGTAGTCCTGGAGGGGCGCGAGGTTGACCCCAATGGCGCCGCGCCCGTCGGGCTGGCCCGGCGGCAGTGTCAGCCTCGTCACGCGCAGCTCACCCCCGCCCACCTCCAGCGTGATCCCCGGCTGGCGCAGCCAGTGCGGGCCCAGGGCCGTGCCGTTGAAGTCGTCGCGGAAGACGATCGGCTGTCCGCCGGAAGGCCGGGCCATGAGGACGGTCGCGGCCAACAGGGACAGGACGATCCGGATTGTGGCGCGGCGCATCGGAGCACCTCCTCACACTCCAATATGAGCGATGGACCGGGAAGCTGCAACCGCTTTGCGGTGAACGACGCCGGAAACACCACGGGTCTGTCTGCCGACCCTGCCGCGACCGGCCTCGGCGCGCCCGGGCGGATTGAATCCGTCGGCATGCGCGCCGGCCTCGCGGCGCGTGCCGGGCGGGATCGGGTCCGGCACCTGCGGGTTGAAGTGGCCGCCGGCGCAGAAGAGGCGCCCGTCGTCAAGGAACGAGTGTCCGGCGCAGAGCAGGTTCGTGCGCGTGTTGGGCACGCTCTGGAACGTGCCTACCTCGCCCTGCGGCGCGCCGAGGGGCGGCGGCGTCCACAGGCGGGCCTCGGGAGTCCTGTACGTTGCCGCAGTGCCCCCCG
Source organism: Phycisphaerae bacterium (assembly GCA_016873295.1). Taxonomy (GTDB): domain Bacteria; phylum Planctomycetota; class Phycisphaerae; order Phycisphaerales; family UBA1924; genus VGXM01. The sequence continues at coordinate 72,053 of VGXM01000002.1, read as the reverse complement.
ACTCGCCGAACCCCCACATCAGCACCTTCCGCGTGCGCAGGTGGCACATGTGGATGGCCGTGAAGTTGGGGCTCGACGGCGTCGTACGCCATTGTGGCGCCTGAAACTGCTCCTGCCATCCGCTCGACATGTTCATCTCCTTCGGGGCTTGAGGGCTCCCAATGCCAGTACAAGGAGCCCCGCCGCGCCTGGTGCGGGCACAACGAGGACGGAGTCGAGCCACATGGGCTCGGGGGCGCCCGACCATGGGCCGTCAAACAAGAGGTAAAGCCGAGTCACTGGGGATCCGGACCGGTCCGGGGCCTGCGCCAGCTCAATACCGTCGAAGAGCCAGCGGAAGCGCCCGGCCTCACGGATGATCGTGAAGCGGTGCGGACCCGGTGGCGGCGTGGGGCGCGACCCCACGAACCCTCCGCCGCTGAAGTGCAGGCCAGCGTGCCCGACGAGCTCGGACATCTGCAATGTAGCGGCGGGGGATGCGAGGAGCTGGAGGCGGCGACCCGACCCCGGGGCCCATCCCAGGTCAATGGTTACGCGGAAGTCGTTGAGGACCGGCAGATCGATGCCGAACGACCCGTACGAGGTGTCCGGGCCGTGCGGCGGCGGCTCGGGGTAGCGCCCGTTCAGACGTGTCACGGTCAAGCGTCCGCCGGCCAGGGTGTAGTCAAAGGGCGTGCTGAAGAACTGCCAGCGGGGGTCGAGGGTCGGGCCGTTGAAGTCGTCGAAGAAGATGGGCTGGGCGGCGGCGGGCCGGGCCGTCAGGACGGTCGCGGCCAACAGGGACAGGACGATCCGGATTGTGGCGCTGCGCATCGGAGCACCTCCTCACACTCCAATTTGAGCGATGGACCGGGAAGTTGCAACCGCTTTGCGGAGAACGACGCCGGAAACACCACGGGTCTGTCTGCCGACCCTGCCGCGACCGGCCTCGGCGCGCCCGCCGGAGTCGAAGACGCCGGCGCGCTCGGGGCCACCCGGGCGGTGTCGATTCCCCCAGCCGAGAAGGGTCCCGCGGGGGCGGCCCCGGCATCGTGCCGACGAGCGAGTAATCGAACCCGGCGTCGATCACAGGTGGGCGCGGAACGCGTGCAGGAGTGCACGGGCGGCGCGTGGTGCCGCGGCCTTCTCGAACTGCGTCAGCAGCAACACCATCGCGCGGCTGCACCGTCCGAGGGGTCCGCCGCGGCGGTGATTGCGCACGTAGGCGGCGATCGTGGGCAGTCTCGCCGGGTTGGCGCGCAGGGTCAACGCGCAGAGCTCGCCCAACCACCGCAGGTTCTCCGCCAGGGGCGTGCGGAACACGCCCGCGCCAAGCCCCCTGGCGAATGGCACGTCGGCGTGCTCGGGGAAGGCCCGTTGGATCGCGCGCGTATGAAAGAGGTGGTCGATGACCATCTCGGCCGGGAGGGACATGAGAAAGTCAAACACGTCGTGGTCCATGAACGGGGAGTAGACCGTGGGCACTCCGCGGAGCACGGCGTAGGGCGAGAGGGCGATCTTCCGGCGGGTTCGGTTGAAGAGGTAGAACGAGTCCACGGGATTGGGCGCGTCGGCGTGGAGCCGCAGTTCGCGCGCGATCCGCTCGATGGCGGCGTCGCGGGTCCAGCGACGCTTCTGGTCGGGCCAGAGCAGCCAGCCCGCGGCCGCCTCGCTCACGACGGCGGCCCACATGGTGTAGGAGTAACCGCCCTCCGGTGGCTCGAGGATCTCCCTGGCCATGTCCTCGAATCGCCCCTCGCGCATCATCGCCAATCGCTCGGGCGTGATGAAGTGCGCCGCCGACATGACATCCCCGGCGATGCCGTCGTACGCGCAGTCGAAGCGCCCTTCCGCGTGCTCGGCGAGGACCATGAAGTGGTTGTGCTCGTCGCTGCAGAAGCCCGTCCGGACGTTCTTGATCCGCTCATAGCCCGTCCACGAGCGCCGATAGCGGACGATCTCGTGCCTCGCGCCGACCTTCCCGGCAATGACGGCCGCGGTGCTCGTGTCGTCCCACTCCGTGCGGGCGAAGCGGTCGACGGTCATGCACGAGCGCGGGAGCATCTTCTGCCGCGCCAGCTCGAACAGGATGTGGCGGGAGTCCCGCCCTCCGGAGAGCGGGTGCACCGTGTTGTCCGTCGGCGGTCGTCTGGCCACGGCGGCGCGGAACAGGTCGATGTACGAATCGAGCGCTTCCTCGTATCCGATCCGGCACGCCTTGCGGATCGTGATGGCGCCCGACAGCGACAGCCGACCCGCGTCCCACTCGAGCCGTCCATCGGGCGGGAGAGCCCTGACATCCCGCCACGCGGTGTCCTCCCCGATGAAGAACCCGCGTCGGACGAACACGGCCATGGCGGCGTCGTCAAGGGGCGCCTCCGGCAGCCGCGCCACGATGGCCAGCGGGTTCGGTGAGATGAGGAACCGGGTCGGTGACGCCGCGTAGTACAGGGGCGCGAACCCGTATCGGTCGTTGAACGCGGTCAGACGCGAACCCTCGACGCTCCACCCGGCGAACACGCCGTCGTGAGGCGGGGTGGGGCGCGCGACCTGGTGTCCCCAACGCCAGACGGCGGGGCCCTCGGCATGAGTACCGCGCGGATCGACTCGCAGGTCCAGCACCGGGAATAACGGCGCGACCGGAGTCGTGCACCACGCTTCCGCGTCGACCCCGCGACTCATCTGCGCCCGCGTTGCCATGACCGCGATGATAGGAAGGACGGGCCCCTTTCCTCGTCGCAACTCCTCAGCCGGGCAAGACGGCCGAGGGCAGAGACGGGAGCCTCCCCGAGGCGCCGAGGGCGTCGGCGACGGCCCGCCGCGAACATCCCGTGCTCCCGCGCGGGGCTGCGAAAGACACGCCTTCGGAGCCGTCCGCGGGAGCGGACGGACCCACCAGCGGCAGGCGGCATCGATCGCGCCCGAGAGTGAATCCGTGAAGATCCATGCAGCGGTGGGTGGGCGCCCGGCGGCCGGCCTCGAACACGGGTGAGGCCGTGTCCCCGATCGTTGCCTCGAGGGATCGGGGGCACGGCAGTCGCCATCACGCGCGATCGGGGCCACCCGGCCCAGTCGATGCTACCGGCTCAGGGCGGGCGCGCCCGGCGTCCGGGCCCCGCCCGCGGGGCATCACGACTTCAGGTCGCTCAACGCCGCGCCGAAGTTGATGTGGTACACCCGGTCCTCGATCACCAGCGCGGGCACCGACCTGACTCCCGCGCGCTCCGCGTCCGCCAGCCGCCCCTTCTCCCGCCCCAGATGCACCACCTCCACGCGGAAGCGCGATGGGTCCAGCGACGAGGCCAGTTGCCGCTCCGCATCGACGCACACGGGGCACCCGGCGTGGTAGAACCTGGCGATCTTCATGACGAACTCCTTTCGTGAGACTCCGCCGCCGGTCACGCGCCGACGGCCTCTCTCCCTTCGATCAGCACCTTCCACAATCGCTCGCGCCCGGCGGCGTCGGCCCGCTCGTGGTCCGGGCAGTCGAATCGCAGCCCGCCGTCCGCCAGCGGCGCGTCCACGAACGCACAGTGGTGCGGGCGGGCCGAGTCCGCGTGCACGCGCGGCCGGAAATGCACGCACGTCGCGCACATCCGCGCCACGGGAATCCGGCCCGACTCCTGGAACCGACGGAGTACCTTCATCACCGCGCGCGTCAGCACGCCGCGCTCCACCTCGTCCAGCGCGTCAATCGCCCCCAGGAGCGCGTCGGGCCACAACGCCTCCGCCCCGGCCATCGCACGCCCGCGCTCCGTCAGCCGAACCTCCACGCAGCGCCGATCAGACTCGGAGCGGACCCGCCGGATGAGCTCCTTGCGGACCAGCGCGGCGACGGCGTCGCTGGCCGTGGGCTGAGTCACCGCCAACTCCGATGCCAGCCGGGATACCGTCAGCCCACGCTCGCCCCGCGCCGCCAGCACCGCCAGGGCCTGGGCCTGCGTGGGCGTCAGGCCCCGCGGCCCCTGCGTCGCCCAGGCATGATGCCGCAGCGCCAGCGCGATCTTCGACAGGCCCGCCGCCAGCCCATGCTCCGGCCCGCGGGCCGGTGCATCCCCCGCCCGTCTTGTCCCCTCCGACATATCCATAGGACTCCTATGTATATCACGGCTTGGGGGCCGGGTCAACCCGTGCTCGCCGGTTTCGGGGAGAAGCTGGCGGCTCCGCTCGACTCCCGTCCGCCACCGATAGACTTGACCGACGACCTGCTGATTCAATCTATAGTGGCTTGGGGTCGGGTATGGCGGAGCGAACACAACAAGTTGTGGGTGCGGGCGACGCGATGCCCATCGGCGATCGGTTCGTGCACCTTCACCTGCACACCGAGTACTCGCTGCTCGACGGCGGGAACCGAGTCGAGAAGCTCGTCTCGCGCGTCGCCGAACTGGGCATGGACGCCGTCGGCGTCACCGACCACGGCAACCTCTTCGGGTCAGTGGCGGTCTACACGGAGTGCCGGGAGCGTGGCGTGCGCCCGATCCTCGGGGTCGAGGCCTACGTCACGCCCCCCGACAAGCCGCGCACCGACCGCACCTACTCGGGCGGGGGCGAGGGCGGGTTCCACCTTGTCCTTCTGGCGCAGAACGACGCCGGTTGGCGCAACCTGATGGAGTTGTGCTCCGAGGCCTACCTCACCGGCTTCTACTACAAGCCGCGCATCGACCGCGAGCTGCTGGAGAGGCACGCCGAGGGCCTGATCGCCATCAACGGGCACCTGGGCTCCGAGATCGGCGAGCACCTGCTGGCGTTCGAGCAGAACGGCGACGAGAAGCACTGGGCCGCGGCGGTCGAGAGCGCGCGCTGGCACGCGCACGTCTTCAACCGCGGGCCCGAGCCCCGGTTCTACGTGGAACTCCAGCACCACGTGCCCGAGCAGAACTCGATCAACCCGCACCTGATCCGGCTGGCGGAGGAGCTCGGGCTGCCGCTGGTCGCGACCAACGACGCGCACTTCCTGCGGCGCGAGGACCACGACGCCCACGACACGCTCATCTGTATCTCCACGGGCAAGGCCAAGAGCGAGCCCAACCGAATGCGGTACTCGCGGGAGCTCTACGTCAAGAGCCCGTCGGAGATGCGCCGGCTCTTCGAGGCGTACGGCGAGGCCGGGCGCGAGGCGTGCGACAACACCGTGCGGATCGCGCGCCGGTGCGACGTGTCGCTGCCGATCGGCGCCAAGCACGCACCCATGGTGCGGGTGGTGCGACGTTCGGGGGCGGCGCTCGACGCGCCCGGGTTGCCGACGCGCGACGAGGCGCGGTTCGGGGGCGACCTGTCGGCGTGGTACGACGCCTTCTGCGCCGAGTTCGAGGTCGTACCGCTGGAATCCGGCGGCGATCGGGCGCGGGCGCAGAGCGAGTGCGACGCGGCGCTTCGGCTGCTGGCCGAGGCCGGGTTCACGTGGCGCTACGGCGAGTCGGGCGCGGGCGACCCGGCCAAGAGATCCCGCCTGGAGCGCGAGCTGAAGGTTTTGTGCGACAAGGGGATCAGCGCCTACTTCCTGATCGTGTGGGACTTCGTCAACTGGGGGCGGCAGAACCACGTGCCGGCCCTGGCCCGCGGCTCGGGCGTGGGGACGATGGTGGGGTACGTGCTGGGGCTCTCCAACGCCTGCCCGGTGCGGTACGGGCTGCTCTTCGAGCGTTTCACCGACCCGGACCGCAGCGAGTTCCCCGACATCGACATCGACATGTGCCAGGACGGGCGGGCGCGGGTGATCGACTACGTCCGGCGCAAGTACGGGCACGTGGCCCAGATCATCACGTTCGGGACGCTCAAGGCCCGGGCGGCCCTGCGCGACGTCGGGCGCGTCATGGAGATGCCCCTGCCCGACGTGGACCGGATCTGCAAGATGATCCCGGAGGCGGTGGGGACGACGCTGGAGTCGGCCCTGGCCGAGCAGCCGGACCTGAAGAAGGCGTACGAGGGGGACGAGGCGGTGCGCCGCCTGGTGGACACGGCGGCGAGCATCGAGGGTCAGGCGCGGCACGCGGGGGTTCACGCGGCGGGCGTGATCGTCGCGACGCGGCGGCTGCAGGAGATCGTGCCCCTTTACACGCCCCCCGGCAGCGACGACGGCGGGGTGGTGACGCAGTGGGACGGCCCGACGTGCGAGCGGATGGGCCTCTTGAAGATGGACTTCCTGGGGCTGCGCACCCTGAGCGTGATCGAGCGGTGCAAGGCGCTGATCCGGCGGGGGCTGAGCGAGGACGAGATCTGGCGGGCGGTCGGGCGAAGAGAGGTGCCGAGGTGCCGAGGTGCCGAGGGGCCGAGGGGGGGGAAGAAGGAGCGTGCCGGGGGGGCTGGTGACGACGCCCCGGGCACCTTGACACCGTCGCGCCCCGACACCCCTCCTCCCCCCGACACCTCGGCGCACGCCCACCCGCTGGACCTGGACCGGCTGTCGTTCGACGACCAGAGGGTGTTCGAGGTGTTCCGGCGCGGGGACACGACGGGGGTGTTCCAGTTCGAGTCGCCGGGCATGCGGCGGCTGCTGGTGGAGATGAAGCCCGACCGCCTGGAGGACCTGATCGCGGCCAACGCCCTCTTCCGCCCGGGCCCGATGGACCTGATCCCGGCGTACAACCGGCGCAAGCACGGGCAGGACGCGGTGCCGAGGGTGCACGAGATCGTCGATCGGCACACCGCCGAGACCTACGGCGTGATGGTGTACCAGGAGCAGGTGATGCAGATCGTGCACGAGCTGGGGGGGATCCCGCTGCGTGCGGCGTACTCGCTCATCAAGGCGATCAGCAAGAAGAAGGAGAAGGTGATCGAGGCCGAGCGCACGCGGTTCGTCGAGGGCTCCGCCGGCAAGGGCCTCTCGAGGAAGGCCGGCGACGATCTCTACGAGCTCATCCTCAAGTTCGCGGGCTACGGCTTCAACAAGAGCCACAGCACGGGGTACGCGATCGTGGCGTACCAGACGGCGTACCTCAAGACGTACTTCCCGGCCCAGTACATGGCGGCGTTCCTCACCTACGAGAGCCAGGCCATGAAGGCCAGCGAGTGGATGCCGTACCTGGAGGACTGCAAGCGCACGCGTCGGATCGACCCGGCGACGGGGCGCACGCTGCGGACGGGGATCGAGGTCAAGCCGCCCGACCTCAACCTCAGCGACGCCGAGTTCACGGTGGTCTTCGACGGGGGCGAGCCGCGTGACGCGTGGCACGGGCACATCCGCTTCGGGCTGCGGGGCATCAAGGGCGTGGGGGAGAAGGTCGTCGGCGCGATCATCGCGGAGCGGGAAGGCGCCGAGGCAGGGGGGCATCGAGGCACCGGGGGCGAGGGGAAGAGGGCGTTCTCTTCGCTCTTTGACCTGTGCGAGCGGCTTCTGGCCCAGGGCCCGGGCGTGGTGAACAAGGCGGCGATCGAGGCCCTGGTCAAGTGCGGCGTGCTGGACTCGGTCCAAGGGCGCGAGCAGCGCAGCGCCATGCTCGCGAGCGTCGAGGGCGCCATCGGGGCGGGGCAGAAGGCCGCGGCGGACCGGGCCGCGGGGCAGGGCGCCCTCTTCGGCGGCGGCGGGGGCCCCACGAGCGCCCCCGCGGCCCTGGCCCGGGTCGCGCCCTGGACCGAGGCCGAGACCCTCGCCCACGAGAAGGAAGCCCTCGGGTTCTACGTGTCGAGCCACCCGCTGGAGCGCTGGGCCTTCTGGAGCGCGGTCTTCGCGACGTGCACCGTCGCCGGCGTCAAGGACCGGAAGAAGGACGAGCGCGTCGTGCTCGCGGGGCTGGTGCAGGCGGTCCGCACGTCGGTGATCCGCAACGGGTCGGCGGCGGGGCAGAAGATGGGCGTCGCCACCATCGAGGACACCAGCGGCAGCCTCCAGGGCGTCCTCTTCAGCGACGCCTTCGCCCGCTACGGGCACCTGCTCGAGATCGACAAGGTCGTCTTCGTGCTCGGGCGCGTCGATCACTCGCGCGGCGAGGCCCAGGTGCTCGTGGATCGCATCGTCCCCATCGAGTCCGTGCCCCTCCTGCCGGGGCGCGTGCGCGTCGCGATCGACGCCGCCAAGGCCAACGGCTCGGGGTCGGCGGCGGTCCAGCGCGTCGCCGATCTGCTCGTCGAGGCGGGTCGGCCCAAGGGCGAGGCCCCGGCCTTCCCGCTCGACGTGGTGATCGCCACCGAGTCGGGCGTGGTGTGGCTGGAGGCGGACCGCACGCGCGCCTTCCGCATGACGCCCGAGGACGTGGGCGAGCTGTCGGCGATCCTGGGGTCGGCCGGCTCGGTGCGCGTGGTGGGCGGCGTGAGCGTGGAGCGCGTCGACAACCGCCGCAAGTGGGAGACCCGCAAGGTCGCGGTGGGGTAGCCCCCCTTGGGGCGGGCCGCGCGGCGCCGCCATGATCGGTGCCCTGACCGATCGTCGTGTCTGCCGCCGACACGCCTGCGCCCCGGGCGGCACGGTCGTGGCCCACCCCTTCGCCGTGCCACGACTGTCGGGGCTCTGACCGACAGTCGTGTCTTCGGATCGCAAGCGCACGACTGTGCCCCGAGCGGCACAGTCGTGGCACGGTACCACCCGGACACGACCGTGGCACGACTGTCGGGGCTCGGACCGACAGTCGTGTCTTGGGATCGCAAGCGCACGACTGTGCCCCGAGCGGCACAGTCGTGGCACGGGTACCACCCGGACACGACCGTGCCACGACTGTCGGGGCTCTGACCGACAGTCGTGCCTTCGGATCGCAAGCGCACGACTGTGCCCAGGGCGGCACAGTCGTGGCACGGGAATCACCCGGGCACGACCGTGCCACGACTGTCGGGGCTCTGACCGACAGTCGTGCCTTGGGATCGCAAGCGCACGACTGTGCCCCGAGCGGCACAGTCGTGGCACGGTACCACCCGGACACGACCGTGCCACGACTGTCGGGGCTCTGACCGACGGTCGTGTCCTCAAGTCGCAAGCGCACGACTGTGCCCCGAGCGGCACAGTCGTGGCACGGGAACCACCCGGACACGACCGTGCCACGACTGTCGGGGCTCTGACCGACAGTCGTGCCTTGGGATCGCAAGCGCACGACTGTGCCCCGAGCGGCACAGTCGTGGCACGGTACCACCCGGACACGACCGTGCCACGACTGTCGGGGCTCTGACCGACAGTCGTGTCTTGGGATCTCAAAGGCACGACTGTGCCCCGAGCGGCACAGTCGTGGCACGGTACCACCCGGACACGACCGTGCCACGACTGTCGGGGCTCTGACCGACAGTCGTGTCTTGGGATCTCAAAGGCACGACTGTGCCCCGAGCGGCACAGTCGTGGCACGGGAACCACCCGGACACGACCGTGCCCCCGTGCGCGCGAGCACGGCTGTGCCCGGGGCGGCACGGTCGTGGCACCCAGCCCCCGCCCCGGTCAGGGCGGGGGCGCGTCGAGCACGAGGCTGAGGTAGGTGGTGGAGACGATGATCTTGCCGTCGATCACGGCGATGGAGCGCGGGTCCTCCCACATCTGGACCGGCTCGGTGGCGAGCAGGCGGCCTGAGGGGGCGTCGATGACCGCCAGGCGGGCCCACTGCGGGGCGTCGGGGTCGGGCGAGCGGGCGGCCCCGGCCCAAGGCGTGACGCTCTGCGGCTGGCGCTGGGTGGTGATGGTGACGAAGAGGCCCTCGGCGGGCTCTGGGGCGAGGACGGAGGGCCAGCCCACGAGGGCCGACGCGCCGACGGCGGCGCCGCGCTGATCGAACACGACGGTGCCGCCCGAGCCGCGGAGGGCGACGTGGGCGTCGAGGGCCGACGCGCGGACCTCGCCGCCGATGCCCAGGCGCCCGCGGGTGTCGAGCGGCTCGCGTCGGGGCTGCCCCGACTGGGCGTCGATGAGCCAGGCGATCCCGCCGCGCTCCAGCGCGACGAGGTGGGTGCCCGCGAGCCAGAGCTCCGCGATCCCGCCGCGCAGCGGCAGGTCGTCGACGCGCCACACGGGCACGTCGCTGTCGGCGCGGAAGGCGAGGAAGCGGCGTCCGGAGTTGACGACGGCGGTGCCCTGCTCGGTGAGTCGGACGGCGTCGGCGGTGTCGTCGAGAACGAAGCTCTGGACGGGCTTGCCCGAGCGGGCGTCGAGCATGAGGAGGTGGAAGGTGGTGTCGCCCGTGCCGGAGCGGTCGCCCCCCAGCACCGCGACGCCGGCGCCGACCGCCGCGTCGCGGAGGCGCGTCAGCCCGGCCTCGACCCACAGGCGCTGGCCCGTGCCCAGGTCGATCGCCACCACGGCCCCGTCGCGCCGCCCCATGAGCAGGGTGGTGGCGTCGGCGGCGAGCACGACCTCGGGCCCGGCGATCCCCGGGTCGGGCCAGGGGGGCAGGTCGCCGGCCCGCGGCGGCGCGGGCTGCTGGGCGAGCATGGCCATGAACTCCGGCGTCTTCCAGAGCGTCGCGCCGGTGAAGGCGTCGAGGCGCTCCACGTGCCCGCCGGCGTTGGTGGGCCAGTAGAGGTCGACGGCGTCGGCGGTAACGCGGAGGACGTCGGGCGGCGTCTGGTCGTAGGGGCGGGTCCACACGGGGCGGAGCGGGCCGCCGCCGGGCGCGGGCGCCAGCAGCCCGACCTGCCGCGTCACGAAGTTGAGCATCGTGAGGTGGTCGGTGGCGCGGCGGGCGCCCTGGCCCGGCCACTCGGCGTCGAACTGCGGGCGGTAGATCAGCCAGCCCTCGAGGACGTCGGCCTGGCGGACGACCGCCGACCCGATGCGCGGGCGGCGCGACGCCGAGTCCAGCGACGAGGCCAGGCGGGCGGAGACCGCCGCGGCGTCGAGGTGCACGCCGTTGATCGTGGGCGCGGAGCGCGGCATGGCGTCGGCGAACTGGGCCAGGGCCCGGAGGGCGGCGGGCGGGCGCCCATCGCGTTCCAGCCGATCGACGAGCCGGCCCGTGAGCTCCGCCAGCGCCCGCGCATGCTCCGACCGCCCCGCCCCCAGCCCGGCGCGGGCGGCGTCGATGCCCTGTCCGAGGGCGAGCGCGGCGGCGCGGGGTTGGCCCGCGGTCTCCCAGGACTGGGCGGCGGCCTGGTAGAGGTCGGGCGCCACGAGCGCGACGGGGTATTGGCGGGCCAGCTCCTCGAAGCGCAGCGCGAGCGCCGCGGGCGTCTGCCCCGGCACCGAAGCCCGCGCGGCTCCGAAGGCGATGCGGGCCTCCTCGTCGAAGCGCGAGTACGCCGCCGGGCCCGCCGACGCGATCAGGGCCTGCATCCGCTCCACGGCCCGGCGGCGGGCGGGGATGGGGATCGCGCCGTCGCCCCGCACCATCGTCTCGGCCAGGGCCGGGTTGAGCAGGACGCCCTGGTACACCTCGAAGGCCTGCACGGGCGCGCCGCGAATCTCGGCGAGGCGACCGCTCGCCAGCAGGTGCACGGCCCGCTGCGGCAGCGAGTCGGCCAGGCGCCCCGCGCGTTCCGCCAGGCACGCCACCATCTCGAGGTTGCCCGGGCGCAAGCCGGGCGCGGCGTCGAGCCCGTCCGACACGTGCGCGATGAGCAGGTCGAAGAGCCGGCGCCGCGTCGGGGCGAAGCGGTCGCCCAGGGGATCGGTCGCGAAGACCTCGAGCGCCCGGTCGCTGGCTTGGATCGCGACGTCGAGCACGCCGGCCCGCAGCGCGAGTTCGGCGTAGGTTACCGCCGGCCCCGGGTCGTCGGGCGAGGCCGCCAGGCGGCGCTCCAGCAGCGCCTGGGCCCTCTCCCACGTCAGGTAGGAGCTGATCCGCTCGTGGTCCACCGCCAGCAGGTTGTCCTCCCCCGCGATGAGGTTGCCCACGGCGCGGAGCGGAACGGTCCGCGGCGTGTCGGGCGCGAACGGGTCGATGAGCACCAGCCCGTCCCGCGTCGGCACGCCGAGCCGATCGCCCAGCGCGACCGCCCGCCCCTTCGACGCCGCGCCGACGAGGGGCCCCGGGCGGATCGTCCCCTTGCCCAGCTCGGCGATCGGGACGAACATGACGCGCTCCGGGCCGATCGCGGCGAGGAGCGGCCCCACGCGGACCAGGTAGCGAGGCGAGCCCAGGTCGGGCGCGCCGCGCGAATCGAGGATCGCCCCCGATTCCAGATCGAGCCGGAGCACGACCTGTCGGGCCCCGTCCAGCGCGACCATGGTGTCGCCGTCGATGATCGGGCGCCCGCCCGACCACGGGCCGATCTCGCCCGAGGCCATCCAGGTGACGGCCGAGGGCAGCGTGCGGACCCAGCGCACGCGCCCGCCGTGGGCCTCGACCGCGACGGCGGCGCCCAGCTCGTCGGAGCGGTAGTAGACGCCGCGGTGCGCCACCCCCGATTCGGCCATGCGGCTCTGCTGCTGGTACGCCATCACCCCGGTGCTCGCGAGCGTGCGCGTCCAGCGCGTCGCCCCGGTGAACAGGTCCAGCCCAACGAGCACCGAGCTGGCGACACGCCGGGCGCTGGCGTTGCGGCGCAGCGAGAGCACCACCGTGTCGGCGTCGATCACCGGCGCGCCCCGGAGCGTGGTCTCGTTCAGCCCCGCGTCGTACACGGGCAGCGCGTGCGCCCACCGCACGCGCCCGTCCGCGGCGTTCACGCCGAAGACCCGCGAATCGCCCACCCGCCCGCTCCCGATCTGCGAGAGGCCCCCCGACGCCACCGCCACGCCCGCGGGAGACACGGCGACGGCGCCGGCGTCGTCCAGCAGGCGGAGCGTGCCCGGGTTGAACAGCAGGTCGCCCGCGCCCTCGGGGCTCCCGTCCCGCGAGACCCGCGTGAAGTGCACCGTCCACAGGGGGTTGAGCGTGTAGCGATCCAGCGCCGCCAGGGCGGCTCCGTCGTTCACCAGCACCATGTCGCCGAACAGCGTCGGGAGCACCCACGGCGCGAACTCCATCCGCTCGTCGCCGGGCATCCACCCCCCCGGCACCGCGTCCGCCAGCCGCTCCGACGTCGGCCCCGCGAGCGCCACGCTCTGCAGCGGCTCGGCGCCCAGGTGGGCCAGGTCGGGCAGGGGCGAGGGATCCAGGGGCGTCCGGGCGGACATCCGGGCGCCGGGCGGGGACTCGGCGCTCTTCGACGAGCCCGTCACCCCCGCCTCCTGCGCCCACGTCCGGGCCCATTCCCACGCGTCCGCGCGGTCGAGGTACGACGCGACCCGCAGGGCCAGTTCGGCGGCCTGCCGGTCCAGCGACCCGTCCGAGCGGTCCGGGTGCCCGCGGAGGGGCGCGAGCATGAGCCGGGCGGCGTCGAACCGGGCCGCGTCCAGGTGCCGCTGGGCCAGTTGCATCGCCGCCCGGAACCCCGCCGTCGTCAGCGGGCGCACGGATTCGACCGCCTCGATCTCGCCCTCCTCGAGCTGGCGCTGCGCCACGGGCTCCTCGAGCTCCCGGTGCCTGGCGAGCAGTTCGGGCGACGCCAGCAGCGTGCGCACGATCGCGCCGCGGACGGGCAGGTACAACTGCGGATCGGCGGGCGAGGCGAGCACGCGGTGCCCTTCGCGCTCCATCAGGTCCTGGAGCAGGCGGCACGCCGACTCCACGTTGTTCGACTGCACCAGTTCGCGGACGCGGATCAGCCCGTCGCGGGCGGCGACCGAGTCGTCGGCGAAGACGGGCGAGAGCTGGCGGGCCTGCGCTCCGACCGCGAGGGCCGCCAGCACGCCGATCGCCGCTCGCATCCGACCACTCGTCACGTGGGCACTCCCGGGGCGCGCGGGCTGGGCCGCTGCCCCTCGAAGGTTACCGGGGTCGCGGCGCGGGCCCGTGGCAAGATCGGCGATCTGGGAGGGCGCCGGAAGCCAATCCGGCCCGGTCCGGTCAACACCCGTCCCGCCCGGCCCGATGCCGAACCCCAGCATGACCACCATGCCCACGCCCGCCGGCGCGCTCTCGGTCCTTTGCGGTCCATTCCAGGGGCTGGCCGGCACCCACCGGCGCACGGCCCGCTTGGTCGGGCTGCTGGCCGTCCTGAGCGTGCTCAGCCTCGTTGACCTGTGGCTCACCCTCACGTTCGCGACCAGCGTGGGGATGCTCGAGAGCAACCCCGTGGCCCGGGCGGTCATGGCCATGGGCTGCCCCAACCTCCTGGCGGTCTGGAAGATCGCCTGCGTGGGGCTGGCCTGCGGGTTCCTCTTCTGCGCCCGCCGGTCGCGCTGGGCCGAGCCCGCCGCCTGGTTCTGCGTCGTGCTGCTCGTCTGGCTGACGGTGCGCTGGACGTCGTACATCGGCGAGATGGACCAGCTCACCGGGCTCCTGGGCAGCGCCGCCATGGTCGGCGATCCCAAGTGGGTGGTCATGGGCGACGCCAGCGTCCTGCCCTAACCCCACCCGGGGCCGCCGGCTGCGGTAGACTCGCCGCGGCATGACCCGACCCCTCCTGTCCCCCAAGACCATTCGCGTTCGCTCCGCCCTCCGGTTCGCCCCGCTTGGGCTCGGCGCGGCGATCGCCGCCGGCTGTGCCGGGCAGCCCGCCCCCAAGGCCGTCGCGGACGGCGTCACGCTCCGGCAGGCGAGCGACGCCGGCGCCGTCCTCGACCTGGCGGTCAGGGCCGCCAACTTCGGAGGCGACCCCCTGCCCCTCTCCACCGTCCGCTACCGGGTCTACGTCGATGGGCGCGAGGTGTTCGAGGGCTCGCGTTCGGCGGAGGCCACGCTCTCGCGCTTCGGCGAGCGCACCATCCACCTCCCCGCGGTGACCACCTCGCCGCCCGGCACCGAGTGGCGGGCCGAGGGCACGATCGAGTACGTCCCCTCCGGCGCCTTCGCCCGGGCCCTCTCCGAGCTGGGCCTGGCCCGGCGCACCATGCGCTTCGAGGGCGCGGGGACGCTCACGCGCTGAGGCGGGCGATCGCCGGGAGTTCAATGCGACTCCGCCCAAGCCGACGGTGACGACGCCACGCCGCATGGGGCTTGCAGCTTCCTGCCCGGCCCATCGGGGCCTTGAGCCCGTCGAGCCCCCGGAGTTGTGCTGGGCCATTCTGCTGCCCGCGGACCTTGGCGCGCAGCCCGTCACACCCGCACGAGCGGGTCGCGGTCGGTGGCGCTGACGGCGGTCTTGACGCCCGGCAGTTCCTTCTCGATGCGGCGGGCCAGGCGCGGCAGGTAGCCGCGCTCCGTGTTGGTGTGCCCCGCGAGGACGACCGACATGCCCGAGTGCAGCGCGGCCATGACTTCATGGTGCTTCATCTCGCCCGTGACGAAGACCTGGCACCCCTCGTCGCGGGCCAGCGGGGCCACCTCGCTGCCGGCCCCGGGGCAGACGCCCACGTGCGTGACCTGCTGCTCCAGCCCGGACTTGTCGAAGGCGGGCGTGGCGACGCGGACGGTGCACTCGCGCTCGGGCGTGCTGATCCAGGCCTTGAGTCGGCGGGCCAGCTCCACCAGCGTCACGGTCTTGTCGACCACCAGGCGCCGGCCCGACCCCACGCCGCGGTGCGGCTGCGGCGCCAACTCGTACACGTCGATCGCCGGTTGCTCGTAGGGATGGAACTGGCGGAGGGTCTCGAGGGCCAGGGGAAGGGCCGCCCTGGAGCAGACCATCTCGAGGCGGTGCTCCGACGCCGTCTCCAGCCGACCCGCCTCGCCCACGGTGGGGCGGGTCCCGGGCTGACCCAGGAACGTGCCCACGCCGGGCGTCGCGAAGGAGCAGACGTGGTAGGCGCCGATGATCCCTGCCCCGGCGGTGGCCATGGCCTGGCGCAACTGGTCGAGGCTCCCGACCGGCACGAAGGTCACGAGCTTGACCTCGCTGGTGGCGGGCCGCGTCGTGTGGGCCCGCAGGGCCCGGCAGTCGCCCCGGATCTTCTCTTCCTTCCCCGGCTCCACGCCCGAGAGCCCCTCGCACAGCCAGTCGGTCATGCCGCCGGGAGAGGCGTCCACCGCCGTGTGCGGCGTGTAGATCGCCAGCCCCGCCTCGATGGCCCGCAGCAGCAGGCGCTCCCGCGGCGACTGGGCCGTGATCCGCGACAGCGGCTCCCAGATGGGCGGGTGGTACGCGACCAGGGCCCCGGCCTTCATCGCCACCGCCTCGTCGAGCACGCGCTCGGTCAGGTCGATGGTCAGGAGCACCGGGCCCGACAGGGCCCGCTGGGCGTCGCCCACGAGCAGGCCCACGCGGTCCCACGGCTCGGCGTACTCCGGCGGGGCGATCGTCCGCATGGCCGACACAAGATCCGCGACTTTCATGGCCGCTCCTTGCCGCGGCACCGACCCGGCCCCCGGAGCGCCAGACCCCCGGAGCCGATGCCGACGGCCCCTAACGGTACGATCCCCGCGTGAGCGAGCCTATCGAGCGCCGGGCCCACGCCAAGATCAACCTGTGCCTCTCCGTGGCCTCTCCCGAACCCGCCGGTTCGCCCCGCGCGGGGTGGCACCGCATCGCCTCCTGGTTCCACGCGATCGACCTGCACGACACCGTGACGCTCCGGCGCCTGCCCGAGGGCGCCGCGAGCGAACTCCACGTCGATTGGGCGAGCGATGCGCCCCGCCCATCGCCCATCGACTGGCCCCCGGAAAAGGACCTGGCCCTGCGTGCCCTGCGCCTGCTCGAGGCCCACCGCGGCCGCGCGCTGCCGACGCGGATCCACGTCCGCAAGCGGATCCCGGCGGGGGGCGGGCTGGGGGGCGGGTCCAGCGACGCCGCCGCCGTGCTGCTCGGCGCCGACGCCCTCCACGGCCTGGCGCTGCCGCTCGCGGACCTGGCGGCCCTCGGGACCCGCCTGGGCTCCGACGTGCCGTTCTTCATCGACGAACAGAACCCGCCGCGACCCGCGCTGGTCACGGGGTTTGGCGACGGGGTGGAGCGGGTCGGGCGCATCGTCGGCGAGCTCGACCTGTGCGTGCCGGCGTTCGGGTGTGCGACGCACGCCGTCTACGCCGCCCTCGATCGCGCCGGGCGGATCGCGCCCGCCGACGCGGCACGCGTCCGGTCGGCGATCGAGTCGGCCCGGCGGGGTGGGCTGGCGTCGGCGGACCTGTTCAACGACCTGGCTGGCCCGGCCGGTGCGGTCGAGCCCCGGCTGGCGGCGTTGGTCGACGCCCTCCGGTGTTCGGGCTGGGAGCGCCCGCGGGTGACGGGGAGCGGGTCGTGCGTCTTCCGAACCGCGACGGGGCCCATGATCCCGGCCTCGGCGCGGGCCGATGATGGGGGCGGGACGATCCTGCGCGTCCGACTGGTGTAAGGTGGGCCGAGGGACTCGCGGAGCCAAGCGATGGGCAGCAAGCCGGTGTGCGGGATCGACCTGGGCGGCACCAACATCCAGATCGGCGTCGTCGGCCCCAAGGGCAGGCTCCTGGGCGAGAGCAAGAAGAAGACCAAGGCCGACGAGGGACAGGACGCCATCCTGTCGCGACTGATCGACGGCGTGGACGAGGCCTGCGCCGCCGCGGGCATCGCCCGGCGCGACCTGGCCGCCATCGGCATCGGCGCCCCCGGGGCCATCGACCCCGACGCCGGCGTCGTCCTCGAAGCCGTCAACCTGCGCTGGACGGACATGCCGCTGGCGTCCGTTCTGTCCAGGCGGGCGGGCGTGCCGGTGGTGGTCGACAACGACGTCAACGTCGCGGTGTGGGGCGAGTACCGCTACGGGTCCGGGCGCGGCGCGTCCGACATCCTGGGTGTCTGGTGCGGGACGGGGATCGGCGGCGGGCTGATCCTCGACAATCGCCTCTACTACGGGCGCTTCAAGACCGCCGGCGAGATCGGGCACACCATCCTCCTGCCGCAGAACCCGCCCGGCTCGCGCTCGCTCGAGCACAACTGCTCCCGCACCGCCGTCGTCGAGCGCATCGTGCGGCTCATCAGGGCCAACCGCAAGAGCGCCCTCACCGACATGTGCGAGGGCGACTACGACAAGATCAAGAGCCGCATGCTCGGCAAGGCCTACGCCGACGGCGACGCGCTCACCGTCGAGGTCGTCGATTCCGCCGCCGAGCTCCTCGGCATCTCCATCGCCGGCGTCGTCACGCTGCTCTCGCTGGAGCGCATCATCCTCGGGGGCGGGCTCGTCGAGGCCCTGGGCAAGCCCTTCGTCGAGGGCGTGCAGAAGTCGGTCAAGCGACACGTCTTCCCCGACCGCTGCCGCAAGGTCGAGGTGGTCGCCAGCGAACTGGAGGACCACGCGGGCGTCCTCGGCGCCGCCGCCATCGCCGTCGAACGCCTCAACCTCAACGGCAAGGACTGACCGGGACCACCTGCCCGCTCGCCGGACTCCCGAACACCCCGCGTACTTCCTACGCACACGCCCCTCCTCTCCGGCGGTCGGCGGGATCCTGGCGCGCGACGAATCGGCGAATCTGAGCGCAATTCCCGCGGATTTGTGGCCAGGTGCGCACCAGCGCGCATGTTCTATGAAGGAGGCAAGCCTCGTCTGCCGGGCCCGCTCGGGGCGGGCGGACGAGCCGACGCGTGCGGCGTCCGGGGGGCGCGGTCGAACCGAGGAGTCACACTGCCGCGGCACCACGCACGGTTCGCGGCGGCTTTGAGCGAGCCGGTCCGCCCGGCAAGGACCTTGCGCACTTCTCGTGGGGGTCGTCTCCCCGACGCAAGATCCCGCGGCGCGCCGCTTCGGCTCGTGCTGGGAGAGTGAGCATGTACAAGGGAACATTCGCGATCGCCGCGGCGGCGTTGGCCACCGGTGCGCAGGCCCAGAACTTCTTTACCGGGTTCGAGGCCCCGACCTACTCGGCCTCGGGCGCGGGGGTGCCGCTGACCGTGGGGATCAACAACCCGGCGGGCGGGCAGGACTCGTGGTACCTGCCGGCCGGCATCGCCAGCAACGTCCACACCTACGCCGGCAACGCCCCGGGCTTCGTCCAGAACCCGACCGGCGGCGACCAGTTCGTCTCCGGGATCAGCGGGGGCGGCACCAACTTCGCCCGCGCCCAGCGCAACTTCGCCTTCGACGCCGGCCAGTTCACCATCGCCTGGGACATGGCCGCCATGTTCCTTGCCACCGGCGCGTCGGCCATCAACCTGTCCAGCATGTCCCTGCAGCACGACACGGTCCCGGCGGGCCAGTTCCGCCAGTTCATCGCGCTCAACAACTTCGTCGACCTCGCCAACCCCGCCGCAGGCTGGAAGGCGGAGTTCAACGTCTTCAACGCCGCCGGCGGCGCGCTCAACAACCAGTCCCCCGGCACCACCTGGGCCGCCCTCCAGGTCAACCACTGGTACCGCCAGTCGGTGACGTTCGACCTGGCGACGAACCAGATCGTGTCGATCTCGCTGGAGGACTTGCATTCGGGAGTGGTCACCGCGACCTCGCCGGTGGGGTGGTACATGACGGGCGGGGCGGCGTCGACGCTGGCGCTTCCCAACGCGTACCGCATGTTCGTGGGCGGGGCCGCGGGCAACGCCATGGGGTGGGACAACGTCTCGGTGGTCCCGGCTCCGGCGACGCTGGCCCTCATGGGCTTGGGCGCCCTGGCCGCCGCGCGCCGGCGCCGCGCCTGAACGCGATCACGCGGTGACCTTTCACGAGGGCCGTCCGGCCGACCGGGCGGCCCTCGTTCTTCACGCCGCCGATCGGAGCGTGCCCCGGCAAGGCCGCCCGGCGGGGCGTGCCCGCGCGACACCCGTCGATCCGTGCTCCGAATACGATGACGACGAGGAACACCGTGATGCCGCACGCCCTGGCCGCGCTGCTCGTGATCTGTCTCCCGCCCGCCGACCCGGGCGTGCGGTCGCCCGCCGAGGCCGTCAGCCAGACCCGGCTCATGGAATTCGTGCGGGCCCTGCCCGAGAAGCGCAGCCTGGCCGGGGGGCCCGAGCACGCCGAGGGTGTCCGCGCCGCCGAACGCCTCATCGTCGACACGCTCAGGGAGATCGGCTACGAGCCGACGCTGCACGGGTTCGCGTGGGCCCCGCGCTCCCAGCGCCAGGAGGGCCAGCCCGACCCGCTCTGGAACAACATCACCGTGGAGATCCCGGGCGTCGAGATCCCGGACGAGCTGATCATCGTCGGGGCCCACTTCGACGCGGTGTCCGCGGGCCCGGGGGCCGACGACAACGCCTCGGGGACCGCCGGGCTCATGGAGATCGCCCGGGCCCTCAAGGGCCGACCCATGAAGCGGACCGTGCGCCTGATCTTCTTCAACGGAGAGGAGGTCGGTCTGGTGGGCTCGATCCGCTACATCGCCGAGCACATGCCCGTGGAGAAGCGCGACAAGCCGCGCCTGATCGGCATGATCAGCCTGGAGATGCTGGGGTTCTTCACCGACGAGGCGGGCAGCCAGCGCAGCCCGCTGCCGCCCGTGCCCGGCGTCTTCGATCCGCCCACGGTGGGCGACTTCATCGCCGTGACCAGCACGCGGTCGCACGCCGCGTTCGCCAAGCGCCTCGACGAGGAGATGCGCCGGGCCAGCCCGGGGCTCAGGACCGTGCTGGCCGCGGAGCAGATCCCGGACTTCCCCCTGGTCCCGCGCGACATCCTGCGCTCCGACCACGGCTCGTTCCTCATGGCCGGGCTCCCGGGCGTGATGGTCACGGACACGGCCAACTTCCGGAACCCCAACTACCACAAGGCGACGGACACGGCGCAGACCCTGGACGGGCCGCGCTTCGCCGCGGTGGTGAGGGGCGTGGCGGGTGCGGTGGTCGCGATCGCCGAACCTTCGGAGGCCCGGCCCTGACCGACCTCAGGCGGTAACGTCGAGGTCGCCCATCAGGCGCTCCAGCGCCGCGTCGAGGCGGGCGCTGGTCACATACGTCCCCGCGGCGATCTGGGCCTTCACGTCCTCCACCAGCCCGATCCGCAGGTGACGCGACCCCGCCCGATCCTGCCCGCCGCTCAACTCGACCAGGTCCGTGCCGCGGGTCACGCGGGCGCCGGCACGGGCCGGCGTGTCGCCCGCGGGCCGCTGCGGGAGAGCGGTCGAGTGCGAGCTGGCGATCGAACAGATGTCCATCCGAACTACTCCGGGCGGGGACGCGTGACTTGTCCGGGCCTCCCGCCCCTGACCCACCCCCAAGCCCCCGGCGTGGAACGGTGGGGTCGGCTCCGCCGACACCCTCCCTATCGACGGGTCCTTTCGCCCGCCTCCAAAGATGAACCGATCCCCAAACCCCGCGCAAGAATCACCCGTCCGCCCCCCTCCGCCACGGGGGGTGTACCCTAACAAAGTGACCCCATGACAACGACTAACAGCCACCCCCACGACCCCCGCCGCGAGCGCGACTCGGTCCACTGGGCCGCGCTGGTCGTCGCCGCGCTGTTGCTGGTGGGCTGCGGCGGGGGGGGCCCCAAGGACCGGCTCGACGGCTACGCCGCCCAGTCGGGCGAGGTGCTCGGCACCAACCCCAGGCCCGCCGGCCGCCACGCCATGCCCTGGGAGTTGGGCGAGCCCGCCGACGCGTCGGCCCCGACCCAGACCCCGCGCGACTGGGCCATCGCCCTGGCGCTCTTCCCGCAGAACGAGTCCGCCCAGGCCCGGCAGGCGCTGGCGCGCGCCCAGAACGATGGATTGACCGGCGCGTACCTCCTCCCGCGGCGCAGCGGCTGGGCCGTGGCCTACGGACGCTACGACTCGCCCGAGTCCCCGCAGGCCCAGCGCGACCTGGCGATGGTCAAGGGGAGGCAGGTGGGCGACGCGCGCCCCTGGGCCGGGGCGATGCTCATGCCCCCGGAGCAGCAGGCCGCGGCGGGGTCGCTCCCGGACCTGGACCTCCGCAACGCGCGGCGGCTGTTCGGCAAGGCGGCCCGGTACACCCTCCAGATCAACGCCTATGCGCGCGCCGACGGAGGTCGTCCGTCCGAGTCGGAGCTGGGCGAGTTCCGAAGAGCCGCCGAGCAGGGGGCCCAGGAGCTGCGGCGCCAGGGCGAGCGGGCGTTCTACTACCACGGGCCCAACATGAGCCTGGTGACCATCGGGGTCTTCGGCGACGACGACATCTCCGGCAGCGACATCGACGAGCTGGGGCGATCCACGCCGCGGCCCGAGAGCATGGCCCTCCAGGACGCGCGGCGGAAGTTCCCGCACATGCTGCTCAACGGCAGGGGGTTGAAGGTGCGTTCGCCCGGGGCCGTCGAGGGCACGCTGACGCGGAGCGAGCTGGTGCAGATCCCGGAGAAGTAGGGTTCAGCCGCCCGGGGCGCGGACGCCGGCGATCGCGAGCGGCTCGATGGCGAAGACGCGCCAGACGCCGTCGTCCCCCCGGCGCCAGTCCAGGCGCCAGTAGGAGAGGTGCGGGTAGGCGGTGGCCTCGGGGACGACGGTGACCTTGACCTGCGTGCGGGCCAGGTCGGGCCCGTCGAGCGTCGCCTGCACCCGGCCGACGCGGGCCTCGTTGACGCGGTACGCGCCGCCCAGCGTGCGTTCGACCTCGCGGAGGATGCCGTCGCGGTCGAGCCCGGCGGGGGCGCGGAAGTAGGCGAGCGTGGCGTCCTGGTCGAGGATGCGGGCGACGTCGGCGACACGCACGTCGGCGACGGCGCGGACCAGGTCGCGGCTGCGGCGGGCGACCGCCTCGCGATCGGTCGTGACCAGCACGGCCAGGGCGCACCACGCCGGGGCGAGCGCCGCCATCGCCAGCGCGATGAGCAGCGCCCGCCGACGACCGCCGGCGAGCCCCGTCCAGGCGACGATCGCGGCGACGAGCAGCAGGGCGACCACGGCGGGGAGTGGCCGCTCGAAGAGGAGCGCTTCCCACAGGGGAGGCCGCGGCAGGTCGGGCGGGGGCGTGACCTGGACGAGCGGCATGGAGATTCCTATGCGCGATCGCGCGCGGGGGGGGGACGAGGACACAAACGACGCGGAGCGACTGTCCGTCGATTCGGCCATGCGGCGGGCTCTGTTGGGGGGCGGGGTTGCAGGGGCGGCAGCCCCCGCATTCGTGGGCATCGAGATTGTGCTGCGATGATCCGCGACCACCAGACACGGAGAGGAGATGGGCGCAGACGCCACTGGATTGCAAGCCGTTGTCAAGGAGAGCCTTGACAGGCACCTTGGCGACATCGAGAAGTCGATGGACCGCGATGCCGTGGCGGTCTGGTGGCGCGAGTCGGAAGTCCGTGGACGGATGCGCTCCGGGTGCCACGGGTCATCGGGCGCCTCGCCCGTGACCCGTGCGGCTGTTCGACGCCCGTCCGGACGCCGGCACGGGCGACCGCCGGGCGGATCGCCCGTGGCACCCGCGGCGCCCGCCCGCGCCTTTGGGCGCATTCTTCCGACGCACGCCACGAGTGGTGTGTGTCGGAAGTCCGTGGACGGAGCGCTCCGGGTGCCACGGGTCATCGGGCGCTTCGCCCGTGACCCGTGCGGCTGTTGGACGCCCGTTCGGACGCCGGCACGGGCGAGCCGCCGGGCGGCTCGCCCGTGGCACCCGCGGCGTCCGCCCGCGCCTTTGGGCGCATTCTTCCGACGCACGCCACGAGTGGTGTGTGTCGGAAGTCCGTGGACGGAGCACTCTGGGTGCCACGGGTCATCGGGCGCTTCGCCCGATGACCCGTGCGGCTGTTGGACGCCCGTCCGGACGCCGGCACGGGCGAGCCGCCGGGCGGCTCGCCCGTGGCACCCGCGGCGTCCGCCCGCGCCTTTGGGCGCATTCTTCCGACTCACGCCACGAGTGGTGTGTGTCGGAAGTCCGTGGACGGAGCACTCTGGGTGCCACGGGTCATCGGGCGCTTCGCCCGCTGACCCGTGCGGCTGTTGGACGCCCGTTCGGACGCCGGCACGGGCGAGCCGCCGGGCGGCTCGCCCGTGGCACCCGCAGCGCCCACCGGCGCCTTTGGGCGCATTCTTCCGACTCACGCCACGAGTGGTGTGTGTCGGAAGTCCGTGGACGGAGCGCTCCGGGTGCCACGGGTCATCGGGCGCTTCGCCCGTGACCCGTGCGGCTGTTCGACGCCCGTCCGGACGCCGGCACGGGCGATCGCCGGGCGGATCGCCCGTGGCACCCGCGGCGCCCGCCCGCGCCTCTGTGCGCGTTCTTCCGACTCGCGCCACTAGGGTCCCATCGTGCTTGGTATGGACCTCGGCGTCCGTGACGCGGTCGAAGCGATCGACAACCGGCGAGCGAACAAGCGAATCGCGGTCATCCTCGACACACCCGGCGGAAACGCCGAAGTCGTCGAACGCGTGGTGGACACCATCCGTTCGTTCCACGACGACGTGGCCTTCGTGATCCCCGCCAGCGCCGCGAACGGCCTGTTGGACCGCACCGCTGGTCGCGCTCGCAGCCACGTTCCGATCGGCCCTTCGGGGCCAGCAACAGAGAGCCTCCACAGAGCGGCGGGACGGCTGTGCCACCAGAGTGAAGGAAGCACACCGCCGGGATGGCGGCGGTGCCCGGTCTGACGGGGGCGGTGCCTGGTCGATGAGTGGAGCGCGGGGGGAGGCCCGGCCGATGTTGGGGATGGGCGGCGGTGCGCGCCCGATGAATGACGACCCCGTACAACCCCCAATCCGGGCCGGACTCGTTTCCCTTGGCGGCGCCGACGCTGTCGCGGAACCTGGCGGCGCTGCGGGCCTCGTCGCCGGCAACGGCGCGGCGCGTGGCGGAGGCGCAGCCGCACCCGGGGCTGCGCTGGGTCGAGGCCGACGACGGCTGCCTGTCGGCGACGCTCGAAGTCGAGGGCGTGGAGCGGCAACTGGCGAGCCTGCGCCAGCCCCGGCAGGAGGGGCGGCGCCTGGCTGATCAGGTGGACCCGTTGTCGGCGGGGGCGGTGATCATCAACGGGTTCGGGCTGGGGTACCACGCCGAGGCCATGGCCGGGAGGATGCGCCGGGCTGGGGTGGTGCTGGTGTTCGAGCCGGACGTGTCGCTGCTGCGGGGGGTGCTGGAGCGGATCGACTGCTCGGAGTGGATCGCCGAGGCGAACATCGCGGTATTCACGGACGCGGAGGACTCGGCGGCGGTGGCGTCGGTGTGCGCTGGGATCGAGCCGGTGCTGGCGATGGGGGTGAGGATCCTGGACCACCCGCCCAGCCGAGCGCGCCTGGGCCCGCTGGCGGCGGAGTTCGGGAGGACGTTCGCGGGGCAGTTGCGGGCCGTGCGTCTGCAACTGGTGACGAGCCTGCTGCAGGTGGAGACCACGATCCGCAACGTGCTGATGAACGTGGACCACTACGCGGCGTCGGCGGGGGTGGCGGACCTGAAGGGGGTCGCGGCGGGGGCGCCGGCGGTGGTCGTGTCGGCCGGGCCCAGCCTCGAACGCAACATCCGGGCCCTGGCCCGACCGGGCGTGCGCGAGCGCGTCGTCATCGTCGCGGTGCAGACGGTGCTCAAGAAGCTGCTGGCCCACGGCATCCGCCCGCACTTCGTCACGGCCCTGGACTACCACGAGATCAGCCGACGCTTCTACGAGGGGCTGACCGAGGCGGACGTCGAGGGCGTGACGCTGGTGGCGGAGGCCAAGGCCAACCCGGCGATCCTCGGCTCGTTCCCGGGCGTCATCCGCTGCCCGCGCGACCCGATCCTGCACGGGCTGATCGGCGACGGGGTCGATCGGGGCGAGCTGGTGAGCGGGGCGACGGTGGCCCACCTGGCCTACGGGCTGGCGCGGCACCTGGGGTGCGACCCGGTGATCCTGGTCGGGCAGGACCTGGGGTTCACCGACGGGCAGTACTACTCGGCGGGGGCGGCGATCCACGACGTGTGGGCGGGCGAGCTCTCCGAGTTCAACTCGCTGGAGATGATGGAGTGGCAGCGGATCGCGCGGTTCGGGCCGGCCCTCCAGCGCGCCACCGACGTCTTCGGGCGCCCCATCTTCACCGACGAGCAGATGCTCACCTACCGCCTCCAGTTCGAGCGACTGTTCGAGGCGGACGAGCGGAAGGGCCTGCGGACGATCGACGCGACCGAGGGTGGCGTGTCCAAGCGCCACACCGAGCCCATGACGCTCGAGCACGCGCTGGACCTGGCGGTCGCGCCGCTGTCGCTGCCCGAGTGCGGTCGGCCCGGGCGGGCGGACGGGGCGACGAGAGAGCGCCTGGTCGAGCGGTTGCGGGGGGTGCGGCGTGACGCCGGGCGCATGGCGGCCCTCTCGCGCCAGACCGCCGACCTCCTCCGCGTGATGGAGGAGCACCACGCCGACCAGGAGCGGGTGAACCGCCTGATCGGTCGTGTGGATTCGATCCGTGACGAGGTGGAGGGGCTGGAGCCGGCGTACGGGCTGGTGCACTTCCTGAACCAGACGGGGACGCTCAAGCGCTTCAAGGCGGACCGTGCCATCGACGTGGCGCCGGACCTGGGGGCGCTGGAGAAGCAGAAGCGTCAGATCGAGCGCGACATCGTGAACGTGGAGTGGCTGGCGCAGGCGGCGGACCAGGTGGGGAGCCTGCTCGACGACGCCGCGCGGGCCCTCGGGGGCGCCCCCAAGATCACGCGCGATCCGGCGCCGCCGGTGCTTCCGTCCGACGAGGAGGACGGCGCGGACCCGTCGCGACGGCGGAGGGTCGCCGCGGTCATCGTCGTGGACCACCGGGGCGACGCCTTCGGGCTGGGGCGGGACGCGGGGGCGGAGGTGGCGTCGGGCGAGCCGGGGCTGCGGCTGACGCTGGCGCGGCTGCGGCGCTGCCGCGAACTGGACTCGATCGTGCTGATCTCCGACGACGAGAGCGCGACGCGTCGGCTGGCGGGTGACCTTGCGAGCGGGGCGGGCCCCGCGGTGCGGGTCGTGGGCGCGGACCTCTCGGGCTGGCGCCGGCGGGCGCGGTGCGTGCGCGGGGCGCGGCTGTGGTCGCGGTGGTGCTGGCGCGGCGGGCTGGCGTCGATGACCGTCCACGACGAGGCCCTCGACCCGGTGCTGGTCGCGGGCGCCCTCGCCGACGCGGGGCTCGACGCGGTCGTGCCCGTCGGCGCCGACTGGTGCCTGGTGGACGCGGTGCTGGTGGACGGGGTGGTGTCGCGGTACCGCGAGCGGCCCGACCGGCACCGGGTGACGTTCACGCTGGCCCCGCCTGGGCTGGCGGCGTGCGCCGTCGACCTGTCGGTGGTGCGCGAGCTGGCGCGCGGGCAGGCGAGCGTGGGCGTGTTCGCGACGCTGGGGGGCCTGCTGGGGTACAACCCCATCGCGCCGCGCCTGGACCCGATCGCCAAGGGCGAGTGCGTGCACGTCTCGCCCCGCGTGCGCGACCTGCAGGAGCGCGTGGTCGCGGACGACGCGCACGGGCGCCGACTGGTGCGGGGCGCGATCGAGGCGCTGGGCGAGGGGTGGGTGTCGGCCCGGGCCGACGAGATCGCCGGGGCGGTGGAGCGCTCGGGGCGGGGCGGTCCGGCGCGCCTGATCCACCTCGAGATCACCACGAGGCGGGCGAGGTCGATCGGGCCGGACCTGGCGGAAGCGCCGGGCGCCCGCTCCGACATGGACGAGGCGCACCTGGGTGAGATCATGGCGCCGCTGCTGACGCCCGGCGATCGCGTGGGCGTGACGCTGGGGGGCGCGGGCGACCCGCTGCTGCACCCGCGCTGGCGGGCGATCGTGGAGCGGCTCCTGTCGATGGGCGTCGCGGGCGTGCACCTGCGGACGGACTTGTCGGGCGAGCAGGTCGATCCCGGTGCACTCCTTGACGCGGGGCTCGACGTGATCAGCGTGGACGTGCTGGCGGACACGGCGGCGGCGTACGCGGCCCTCACGGGCACTGACCGCTTCGGGGTCGTGACCCACAACCTCGGGGCGCTGGTCGAGCGGCGCGGCGAGCCGACGCTGGGGCTGCACCCGACGTGGATCGTGCCGAGGCTCACGCGCTGCGACGGGGCGTACCCGGACCAGGAGAGCTTCTTCGTGCGCTGGCTGGTGGGCGTGGGGGCCGCGCTCGTGGACCCGATGCCCGCGGGGCGGGCCCCGGGCCCCGAGCGGATCGCGACTCTGCCGACGCCGGCGACGCTGGCGGCCCGCGAGGCACGGGAGGTCGTGCGCGTGCTGAGCGACGCGACGGTGGTGCGGCGGGCAATGCTCGGGGGCGAGGGCGTGCCGGCCGGCCCGCTCCGCGTCGCGTAGGAGGGGGCCATGTCGCGGGCGATCGCGATCATCCTGGCGCGGGCGGGGAGCAAGGGGCTCCCGGGCAAGAACGCGCGGCCGGTCGCGGGCAAGCCCTGCGTCCAGTGGACCATCGAGGCGGCGCGAGCATCGCGCCGGGTGGGGCGGATCGTGCTGTCGACCGACGACGCCGGGCTGGCGGCGCTCGCGGCGGGGCTGGGGGTGGAGTGCGTGGACCGTCCGCCATCGCTGGCGGGCGATGCGGCTCGGGTCGACGACGCGGCGCGGCACGCGCTCTCGATCGTCGCGCCCGGGGCGCCGCCGGGGCGGCCGATCGTGATCCTGTACGCCAACGTCCCGGTGAGGCCGGCGGGCCTGATCGACCGCGCGGTGGACCTGCTCGTGACCAGCGCGTGCGACTCGGTGCAGAGTTACGCGCGCGTGGGCAAGCACCACCCGTGGTGGACCGCGCGGGTGGACGCCGAGGGGCGCGTGCGGGCGTGGGAGGGCGACGTGCTGAACCACGGCGTGTTCCGGCGTCAGGACCTGCCGCCGGCGTTCGTGCCCGACGGCGGGGTGATCGCGCTCACCGCCCGGGCCCTGTGCCTGGAGGTCCCGGGCGCCGGCGACGGGCCGCACGCCTTCTTCGGCGTGGACCGGCGCGGGATCGAGACGGGCGAGGACGAGGTGATCGACATCGACGGCCCGGTGGACCTGCTGGTCGCCGACGCCGTGCTGCGGACCCGGGCGAGGATCCCGGCCTGACCATGAAGATCGGCGCGCGACAGATCGGGGACGGGGCGTACGTGATCGCCGAACTGGGCGTCAACCACGACGGGTCGGCGGACCAGGCCCTGGCGATGACGGAGTCGGCGGCGCGGGCGGGGGCCCACGCCGTCAAGCTCCAGCTCTTCGACGCCGACCTCCTGATGAGCCGGGCATCGCGGCTGGCGGCGTACCAGTCGGCGTCGGGCGAGCGCGACCCGCTGGAGATGCTGCGACGGCTCCAGTTGAGCGCGGACGACATGGCGCCGGTGGTTCGGCGGGCCCATGAACTGGGGCTGCACGCGATCGTGACGGTGTTCAGCGTGCCCCTCGTGCCCGAGGCCGAGCGCCTGCCCTGGGACGCGTACAAAGCGGCGAGCCCGGACCTCGTGCACCGCCCGCTGCTCAACGCGCTCTCCGCGACGGGGCGCCCGCTCATCGTGAGCACGGGGGCCGCGGAGGTGGGGGAGATCGAGCGGGCCCTGGGCTGGCTGGGCCCGGCGCGGGATCGACTGGCCCTCATGCAGTGCGTCAGCGCCTACCCCACGCCCCAGGACCGGGCCGAGCTGGGCGGCGTCGGGGTCCTGGGCGACCTGTTCGACGGACCCGTGGGGTACAGCGACCACACGCCCGACCTGGACACGGGCGGGCTGGCGGTGGCGATGGGGGCGTGCCTGCTCGAGAAGCACCTGACGCACGACCGCTCGGCGGCGGGCCCGGACCACGCGGCGTCGGTCGACGGCGCGGGGCTGGCCCGGTACGTCACGCTGGCGCAGCAGCCCGGGCTGTTCGCGCTCGACCCGCGGCTGGACGTCCCGCGGGTCAAGCGCGTGCTGCCGGAGGAGCGCGACGTGCGCACGCTCTCGCGGCAGTCGATCGTCGCGGCGAGGGCGCTCCCGCCGGGGCACCGCCTGGCGGAGGGCGACCTGGTCGTGAAGCGCCCCGGCACCGGGATCGAGCCGTGGCGGCTCGGCGAAGTCGTCGGGCGGAGGCTGGCTCGCGCGGTCGAGGCGGATTGCCCGCTGGTCGAGGGCGACCTGAGGGCCGGGTCGGCGGAGGCGGCGTGATGATCGGCGACGGGTGGGACAGCGACCCGGCGGTGCGCCCGAGCGACGCGGGCGACGAGCCCGCGTGCCGGCGGCGCGTCGCGGTCGTCACCGGAACGCGGGCCGAGTTCGGGCTGCTGGTCCCGGTCATGGAGGCGATCCGCGACCACGCCGGGCTGGAACTGCTCGTGATCGCGTCGGGCTCGCACCTGGTGGCGCCCGGGGAGACGTACTGCGAGGTGAAGGCGGCGTTCGGGCCGCGGGTCGCCGCGCTGGTGCCGATGCAGGTCGCCGGTCGCACGGGGCGGGTGGAGGACTGCGAGAGCCTGGCGCGGGGCGTGGCCCGGTTCGCGCGGGCTTTCCAGTCGCTGCGGCCCGACTGGGTCGTGGTGCTGGGGGACCGCATCGAGGCCTTCGCCGCGGCGATCGCGGGGAACGTGGGCGGGTGGAGCGTGGCCCACGTCCACGGCGGGGACCGTGCCGAGGGGATCGCCGACGAGTCGATGCGGCACGCGATCACCAAGCTGGCGCACCTGCACCTTGCGGCGACGCCCCAGTCCGCCGAGCGCATCGTCAGGATGGGCGAGATGCCGGAGCACGTGCGGGTCGTGGGGTCGCCTGCGATCGACGGGCTGGATCGGATCGGGGCGATGTCGGACGAGGCGTACCGGGAACTGGGCTCGCCGCGGGCCCTTTTCCTGATGCACCCGATCGGTCGGCCCGCGGAGCACGAGAAGGCGGACGCGCGGGCGGTGATCGACGCGGTGGCGGACCGGTCGCCGCTGGCGCTGGACCCGAACCTGGACGCGGGACGCGAGGGCGTGATCCGGGCGATCGAGGGGTCGGGCGTGGCGCGGCGGTCGCACCTGCCGCGCCCGGCGTTCATCGCCCTGCTGAAGCGACTGGCCCACGAGGGCGGGCTGCTGGTCGGGAACAGTTCCGCGGCCCTGATCGAGTCGGCGGCGATCGGGCTCCCCGTGGTCGACGTGGGCCCCCGCCAGCAGGGGCGCGAGAGGCCGGGCAACGTCGTGCATGAGGACCGGGCGGCGACGGAGGCGGTGCGGCGGGCCGTGGCACGGGCCCTGGCCCTGGACCTGTCGCGCCGCGAGCACCCCTACGGCGACGGGTCGGCCGGACCGCGGATCGCGTCGGTGCTGGCGGAGGTCGATCCCGTCGCCCCGGGCCTGCGCCGCAAGCTGTGCCGCTTTTAACGGCAGGTCCGCCCCGAGTTACCAACCGATCCTCGCGGAGCCTCGGGCACCCGAGCCGCTTTCGAGCGGCGAAGGGGCGCCTGGGCCCAAAGTCCGCCGACACTCGAGCCGATCAAAGAGGGTCGGTTTTCTTATGGGAGCGGCACCATGACCACGTCCACGGGTACACCACAAGAACAGCTCGTCCAGGCCGCGGTCCGCGAGATCAGCCACATCGCGACGCTGCCCGAGGTCACGACGCGGATCGTGGACCTGGTGGAGGATCCGCGCTCGACGGCCCAGGACCTGCACCGGGTGGTGTCGGTGGACCCGGCCCTGTGCAGCCGCATCCTCAGGATCGTCAACAGCTCGTTCTACGGGCTGCCCGGGCAGATCGGGTCGGTGAACCGGGCGATCGTGCTGCTGGGGCTCAACGCGGTGAAGAACATCGCGATCGCCGCCAGCCTGGCCAAGCTGTTCCGGGGGAGCGAGATCACGCCGACGTTCAGCGCCCGCGACCTGTGGGTGCACTCGGCGGGGGTGGCGGTGGCGTCGAAGGTGGTCGCCGACCAGATCAAGATCGGGCTTTCGGACGAGGCGTTCCTCGCCGGGCTCATCCACGACATCGGGATCATGGTCGAACTCCAGCTCGACCGGGCCAAGCTCGTCGAGGTCGTGAACCGCGTGGGCGCCGACAGCGCCGGGGTCCCCGCCAACGACATGCTCGCGGCCGAGCAGGCGGTCTATGGGGCGACGCACCCGGAGTTCGGGGCCGCCCTGTGCGAGCGCTGGCGCTTCCCGCAGCCCCTCCGGTTCGTCGCCGGCTTCCACCACCGCCCGGCGGAGCTCGCGGTGGAACACCGGACGCTGCCGAGCCTCGTGTACGTGGCGGACCGGCTCACCGAGGAGTTGAAGAAGGGCTTCCGCCTGGACCTGCCGACGCTGGACTTCAGCGAAGCGGTCCTGGAGACGCTCAAGATCACGCCCGGCAAGCTGGACGAGCTGCGCCAGGCGATCGTCGATCCGGTGAAGAACGCCGCGACGCTGCTGAGCTAGGGCGATTGCCTCAGGCGGCCTCGGTATCGCGCCGGGGCGCCGCGATGTGGACAAGCTGTCGGCACGGACCCCGGGTCCGGCGCGAACTTGACGGCTCGGGCGCACCGCCCGAGCATGTGCGAAGGCATCAGCCACAGAACTCTCTTTCTCCCTCCGGGCGGCCGCGTGATAACTCATGCGGCCGCCTTTGTCGTGGCGCCGAGCGCATCGCATCGGCGTTGCGATGTGCCCGGAGGGGGGTCGCGGGGTGTGCAGGCAAACAGGCCCCGGGCGAGATTCGGCCGGGCCCCGGAGTGCTCCTGAGGATCCGCGTGCGGGTCGGGCCGCGGGCCTACGGGCAGGGCGTGGTGTAGCGGTTGAGGAACTCGAGGAAGTCGTTGAAGTCGACGACGCCGTCGCCGTTGAGGTCGGCGATGGGGAGCTGGGCGTTGTAGTCGTTGAGGAAGGCGAGGAAGTCGTTGAAGTCGACGACGCCGTCGCCGTTCCAGTCGCCGGGGCAGCCGGGCTGGACGAAGTCGCCGCCGAAGACGATCAGGCCGTAGGCCGCGTCCATGGCGGGGGTGCCGACCCAGCCGTCCTGGACGACGGAGGTGGCGATGACCTCGACGCGCCAGCGGCCGGCGGCGGGGTTGTTGAGGAGGACCATCTCGACGGTGTCGCGGGTGTTGGCGACGCCGCCCGCCGTGCTCGTGTTGGCCGCCGCCAGCCCGTTGTTGCCCCAGTAGACGGTGCCGCTGGGCGCGGTGACCTTGAGGGACAGGTCGTTGACGGCGTGGATGGTGGCGTTGGGGGCGGCGGCGGGGTCGGCGAAGGCCATGGTGGCGCGGAAGACGCCGCCGGGCAGCACGTCGAACTCATAGACCGAGGCCTGTCCGCCCGCGAGAGGGTCGGACTCGTTGACGATGAAGAGCCCGGCGCGCTCGCTGTAGAGGCGGTCCACGTCGGCCATGCCCCAGCCCTGGACGTTGCGGGTGATGTTGTTGTTGCTGCCGCCGGCGCCCCAGGTGTAGCGGAAGGCCGTGTTGAACATGAGTGCCTTGGCGGTGGGGTAGCCGCAGCGGCTGTGGAAGACGCTGGCGGCGCCGCCCGAGTTCTGGAAGGCCGAACCGTTCCAGACCTTGGAGAAGACGCCCTCGTGCCACATCTGGAAGAGCAGGCCGAAGTGGCCGGCGGTCAGGGGCGTCGCCGAGGACGTCCCGCTGAATGTGCCGTAGGCCGTGTCGCTGGAGTTGGTGGGGGTGAAGACGTTGTCGTAGAAGTGGGCGATCTCGGGCTTGATGCGCCCGTCGCTGGCCGGCCCGATGCTGGCGCTGGTCCAGGTGTCGTCGGTGCGGGAGAGCGTGTTCTGGTGGGCGATCCCGCCTACCGACACCATGTTCTTGGCCCAGGCCTCGGGGCGCGACATCTGGTTGCCGGCGTTGGCCTGGCTCTGGCACATGAGCAGGCGGTGGACGAAGACCAGGTCGTCGTGGGCGCTGGAGATGTTGGTGTAGGTCAGCACGCGGGCGGAGCCCACGCTCGACGTCTGGAACGACGCCTGCCACGAGAGGCTCGGATTCACCAGCTCGCCCACGCCGGCGTAGCGCGGCGAGATCGTCGCGGCGTAGTTGAGCTCGCTGGAGAGGTACTGCCGGAAGATCTTGCCCGAGGCCCGAGGCAGCAGCCCCGTGCCCTGCGGGTTGACCGTCCCGCTGCCGAAGACGCAGCCGAACGCCATGTTCCCGTGGCTGTCGGAGGTGGGCGTGCCGCCGTGGGGGATCACCGGCGGGCTCTGGAAGTCCTGGTGCGTCAGGCGGATGCCCGTGTCATACACCTCGCCCCGGACGCCCTGGCCCAGGAAACCCTGGTTGCCCAGCGGCGTGGGGTCCACCGCCGCGATGACGGTCGCGCCGCCGATCTGGCGGGCGATGTCGTTGTCCGTGCCACCCCGGCCCCACGGGTCGACATACGTCACCTCGTTGAACCCGATCACCTCGCGGAGCTGCGCCTTGGTGAGCAGGGCCGTCAGGAAGCGGAACGGGCTGGTGGGATCGTCGTCCGTTACCTGTCCGCCCATGGCCTCGATGCGGCGAACGACGTCGGCCTTGACCTGCGTGTCCGGGCGGTTGAGCAGGACGTGGAAGGGGTAGTGATCGCCCCGCTGGTCGAAGCGATCCAGCCGGGCAAAGTCAAGGTCCGGGCTGTAGGCGTGCAACGCGAACGAGGCGCCCTCCTCGCCGTCGAACGCGAAGCGGCGCAGGGCCGGCTCGATCCGGTACGCGGGGCGTGGATCGCCCGGTAGGGCCGGCGCTCAGAAGGGCCAGAGCTCGAGCCCGTGCGGGCTGTTGCGGATGTCGCGGCTGACGTTGACGCTGCGGATCGGCTCCGGGCCCTTCCCGCGCTGGTACACGCTCACCGTGCTCGGGCTCGACCCCACGATCACCAGGTCGTCCACCGTCGTCAGCCCGCGCAGGAACCCCTGGCGGGCGTAGTCCGCCGGGAGGTCGGTGCTGGTGAGCGTGGCGCGGTCGTAGGTGACGGCGTGGAAACGCTCGCGCTCCACGCCCGACCGGTCCGCGATGATCACGTGTTCGGCGCCGGTGCTGTTGTAGATCACGCCGTCCTGGTAGGGCCGGGCGTTGTGCGTCCAGGTGGGCACGGGGGCGTACACGCCCCGCCCGGGGCCGTCGATGCCGAGTATCCGGTTGAGCGACGTGCCGCAGGCGTAGACGGTGCCATCGCTGACCCAGACGCTGTTGATATGGCAGGTGTCGCCGCGCTCGGGGGCGGGGTTATCCCCGGAGCGCGGCTTGGAAGGATCGAAGGCGTGGGAGACCAGGCGCCGACCGCCGGGGACCTTGGGGTCGTCGTAGAAGCGCAGGCACACGCCCCGCGTGAACGTGCCGCTCGGGACGTGGAACCACAGGACGCTGTCGAAGGCCGTGGAGGTGAGCAGGAGCGTGTCGGCGTCGAGGAACGTCTCGTGGCAGTGACGCAGGTACTCGTTGCGGTGCGAGCGCACGGGGCGGAAGTCGGGGTCGAAGACGAAGACCTCGTCGCTGGCGGCGACGTGGATGAGCCCGGCGTGGAAGGCGATGCCCCGCAGCCCCCGTCCCTCGCCCCGCCCCTCCCAGTTGATGTCCGCGGTGTTCCAGTCGAGCACCTTGCGGTGGGCGCCCGACTCCAGGTCGATCAGGTACGCCCCGCCGTGGCTGGCCCCCTGGTGCGCGGAGCGGATCACGTCGGTCATGAGGACGGTGGGGAGCGGCATCCGGGCGGGAGCGTAGCGGGCCCGGTCGGCTACCGTGCGCCCATGAACCGATACGAGCAGTTCCAGGCCTACCGCGAACGGATGAACGCCCGCATCCTGGGCGAAGGGGACGGGCAGGGCGGGCGCGGCGGCTCCATCGTCACCAAGCGCTTCTTCCGCCTCGACGGGCAGGCCTACGAGCCCGGCGCCCTCCCCGTCAAGACCAAGGAGTTGCTGGGCCTCGTGGCCAGCATGGTCCTGCGCTGCGATGACTGCGTCGGGTACCACGTCGACCGCTGCGTCGCCGAGGGCGCGACGGACGAGGAGCTGTGGGAGGCCTTCGACGTGGCCCTGATCGTGGGCGGGTCGATCGTGATCCCGCACCTCCGCCGCGCCGTCGAGTTCCTCGACCAGTGCCGGGAGGCTCGGGCCTGACCCGCCCTCGGGGGGTCGCCAGCGTTGACCAACTTCCCCCAATAGTGCCAGGGCTCAGGGGCTGTCGGCGTTCCACATGTCGTGGGCGGCCTTCCACGTGCCGTCGGCCTGGCGGCGCCAGATGCAGAGGAACTTCCCGCGCTCCAGGGTCTTCGCTCCGCCGGGTCCGGTGAGCGTCGCCTGGTAGGGGCCCGAGGTGAAGCCCAGGTCCCCGCAGGCGGCGACCTCGGCGTGCGTCGCCGACCACGAGAGCGAGAACGCCGGGTCGGCCACGAGCAAGCCCCAGACCTCCTGGGCCGCGGCTCGCCCCGTGACCGGCGGTGAGCCGGGCGGGTAGATGACCGCGTCGTCGGCGTAGAAGGACGCGATGCGGGCGGTGTCGCGCGATGCGGCGGCCTTGGACCATTGATCGTCCAGGGCGGCCAGGGCCTTGCCCTGCGCGCTCCGCTCGGCGGCGCTCAGGGGCGCGTTTGTCGCACGGTCGCCGCCGCCGGAGCAGCCGCCGGACACCACGCCGATCAGCCCGGCGAGCAGGAGGGGGGCGGCAAGGGTGGTCACGCGTGAACGGGACTTCGTCATTCTGAGCATCGACTGTCCTTTCCTCTTGCGGCGCGGGCCCACGAACACAAGAAGGCCGCAGCCTCTGCCGCGCCACGAGCCGGCACGCTGACTTGGACCCGCGGCGCGGGCGCCGAGTGTACAGGATCGGGCCGTGGGGCGAGAGGCCCGCCGCGCCGGAGCGTTCCTCGATCGGCGCCGGCCCGCACGCCCTTCCTGGCCCACCCCGGCGCGCCGGTCGGGCCCACCCCAATAATCCGCCGTGCCCGATACCCGCACGCTCGCCCTGAACGTCGTCCGCACGCTGCGGGAGCAGGGGCACGTCGCGTACCTGGCCGGCGGCTGCGTCCGCGACGAGGTGCTGGGTCTGCACCCCCAGGATTACGACGTCGCCACCGACGCCCGCCCCGAGACCATCCGAGCCCTCTTCAAGCGGACCAGCGAGGTCGGGGCCCACTTCGGCGTCGTTCTGGTGCGCGAAGGCCCCACGATTGTCGAGGTCGCGACCTTCCGGGCCGACGGCCCCTACTCGGACCGCCGCAGGCCCGAGCAGGTGCGCTTCAGCACGCCCGAGGAGGATGCCCGCCGTCGCGACTTCACCGTCAACGCGCTCTTCCTTGACCCGTTCGCCCCGGGCGACCCGGGTGGGCGGGTGATCGACTTTGTGGGCGGCCGGGCGGACCTGGACGCTCGCCTGATCAGGGCCGTCGGAGACCCTGACGCCCGTTTCCAGGAAGACGACCTGCGCACGCTCCGCGCGGTGCGGTTCGCCGCCCGCCTCGACTTCGAGATCGAACCGGCCACGGCCGAGGCCATCCGACGGCACGCCGGCGACCTCCGCGGCATCTCCCGCGAGCGCATCGGCGACGAGATCCGGCGGATGCTCACGCATCCCTCCCGCGGCCGGGCCGTCGGGCTCCTCCGGTCGCTGGGCCTCGACGCCCCCGTCCTGTGCGAGCCTACCTCCCGGTCCGAGCCCCGACGGGTCGCGGCCCTGGCCCCGGGCGCCGAGTTCGCGTGCGCGCTCGCGGCGTGGATGCTCGATCGCGGCTTCGGCACCGGCGATGGTCTCGTGGACGCGGTGGGTCGCTGGCGCGCGGCCCTCTGCCTCTCAAACCAGGAGCGCGATGCCCTCCTGGCGATCATGACCGGCGTGGCTCGGCTCCAGAACGAGTGGCCGACGGCGACGGTCGCGGGCCAGAAGCGCCTGGCGGCGTCTGATTGGTTTTTGTCAGCGGTGGAGGTTATCGGAACAACAGAACGAGAGGCGGCGTCGGCGATTCAAGGCCGCCGGGACGAGCTCGCGGCGACGCCGGGGGGCCTCGCGCCGCCGCCCCTGCTGACCGGCGACGACCTGATCGCCTCCGGGATGCATCCCGGGCCGTCGTTCAAGAAGGTGCTCGACCTCGTGTACGATGCCCAGTTGGAGGGCCGGGTGATGGACTCCTCGGGGGCCTTGGAACTGGCGCGGCGCGTGGGCGTCCAAGGCGTCTAAGGTCTGGAAGCCCTCCGCCGGGCCCGTGGCCCCCCTCCGAGGGGGGCGTGTCGAGTCGGACTCCTGGATAAAGGTGCGGACATGACCCAGAACAGAATGTCTCGCTGGCTGAGCGTCGTCGGGATGGGTGTGGCCCTGGTGGTGGGGGTCGGACTTCTCCCCATGGGCGGGGGTACGGCGTACGCGCTCCAGGGGGAGCAGCGGACCGAGGACGTGCTGATCTTCGCCAACGGCACGGTGCTGACGGGCAAGATCGTGTCGGAGTCGGCGACCACGATCCGCTTCCAGTCGAGCAAGGCGGGGATCACGGCCACGACCGACTTTGCCAAGAGCGAGATCCTGGAGATCAAGCGAGCGACGGCGGAGGCGTCGGGCGCGGCGGCCCCCGCGCCCGAGCCGGCCCGGGCGCCCAAGGTCGCGCCGGCCCCGGCCGCGCCCAGCGGTGACGGCCCGAAGGTGTACTTCGTCAAGCTCAAGGGCGTCTTCGGTGAGGCGATCTCGCAGACGCCCATCAAGGAGGCGGTGGAGGACGCGCAGCGGCAAGGGGCGGACGTGATCGTGTTCCGCCTGGAGAACGAGTGGTCGGACGAGCTGGGGCTCGAGCGGCTCCCGGACGACACTGCGAACTTCGACGAGATCTTCCGGGCCGAGGACATCACGCCGATCTTCGTCGATCACATCCCGTCGACGTGGGACAAGCGGCCCCGGGTCGTGTTCTGGGTGGACCAGGCGATGGGGGGGGCGTGCCTGCTGCCGCTGATTTCGCCCGAGATCTACTTCTCCCGGCGCGGGCGCATGGGGGGCCTGGGCAACCTGCAGTTCCTCTTCGGGTCGACGGGGGACGCGACGGTGCGTCAGAAGCAGTACTCGCTGCGCCTGGGGCACGCCGAGGGGTGGGCCCAGGTGGGCGGGTACCCGGCCGAGATCGTGCGGGCCATGGTGGTGTTCGACTACGTGCTGTCGTACAAGCTGGTGGGCGGTAGGCCGGTGTACTTCACGCGGATGCCGGAGGGGCCCGACGAGATCCTGCTGACCGACGACGGCAAGGACCAGACGCCCCGGGCCGACTCGGTCGTCGAGCGGGTGCGCGGCGAGGGCAACGACGTGCTGACGCTCAACGAGCGCGTGGCCCGCGACCTGCAGGTCTCCAGGGGGACGGCGGACTCGCTGGACGACCTCCTGCTTCTCATGGGTCTGCAGCGTTCGGCCCGGGTGATCGAGGACCGCGCCGAGCGGATCATGCAGCGGTGGAACTCCAACCTGGAGGGGGCCAAGAAGGCGATCCGCACGGCCCTGGAGGAGTTCGCCCAGATCCAGGTGCAGGGGACCTACGACGAGCGCCAGCGGGCCCGCGCCAACCAGATCCGGCGGCTCGACGAGATCGACTCGATCCTCAAGCGGTTCGGGGAGGGGATCAGCGCCCGCTGGCTCTTCGAGAACGGCGTTCCGGACGAGGCGACGCGGCGGACGATCAAGGAGCAGATCAAGATCCAGATGATGGCCGACCGCCGCTGAGGCGCGGCCCGAGCAGGAGTGTGACGATGACGAAGCGCATGTGGAGCGGGTGGTGGCGTGGGCTGGCGGCGGCGGTGCTGGGCCTGGCCCTGCTGGTCCCCGCGGGTCGGGCCTGGGCCGACGACAAGGTGACGCTCACCGACGGGCGCGTGATCACGGGCGAGATCACGCGCGAGGTCGAGGGGTACGTCTGGATCAAGGTGACGGCGGGGGGGATCCACCGCGAGGAGATGCTGCGCCCGGATCAGATCAAGTCGATCGAGCGCGACGCGCCGCCCGCGGCGACGGCGGGCGAGCCGGCGTCCAAGCCCGAGCCCAAGGCTCGCCCCGGCTCGGGCACGCCCCGGGCGGCGGTGATCACGCTGGGCGAGTCGGGCGACAAGGACATGGTCGGGATCTACATGACCGCCGAGACCATCCGCCGGGCCGTCCCGCAGCTGGAGAGCGACGGCGTGACCGTGCTCGTCCTGCGGATCAAGTCGGGCGGCGGGGCCCTGCTCGAGATCCAGCGCCTGTCGGACATGATCGAGCTCGAGCTCAAGCCCAAGTTCCGCACCGTGGCGTGGATCGACTCGGCGATCTCGGCGGCGGCCATGACCGCCCACGCCCTCAACGAGATCTACTTCACCAGCCAGGGCAACTACGGCGCCTGCACCGGGTGGTCCGGCGCCCTCCAGGCCGTCAAGGGACGCGGGCTGGAAGAGGTCCTCTACATGATGGAGAAGATCAGCGCCCGCGGCGGGCACCACCCGGCGATCATGCGGGCGATGCAGATCTCGGCGGACACCGAGGAGTTCAAGGCCCTGGGCGTGTCCGGCGCCCCGGGGGCCCTCTCGGCGACCGTCAACCCGGACGGCACCGTCAGTTGGTTCGCCGACACGACCAGCGGGGAGTTCGTGCTCAACCCCAAGGGCGGCGTGAACATCCTCACCTTCAACGCCGCCGAGGCCGAGAAGTTCAAGTTCAGCCGCGGCACCGCCGACACGCTCGACCAGCTCGCCCGCCTGATGGGCTTCACGGAGCTGGAGTGGGTGGGCGAGAAGGCGCCGGGCGTCATCTGGCCCGTCTCCAAGGCCGAGAAGATGCAGATGGAGTTCCGCGACAAGACCTTCCGCGACCAGACGGCGGTGCAGTCGTACTGGGTCGCGTACCAGTCGGCCATCGCGGTGGCGCGGCAGCAGCAGGACCGCAACGAGCGCGGGCGCTTCGTGGGCAAGGCCCGCCAGGAGCTCAACCGCATCAAGTCCATGATGAAGAACAACCCCAACCTCGTGCTCTTCGTGCTCAACATGCTCCCCAAGCAGTACGAGGAGTGGCTCGAGGAGCAGGAGAAGATCCTCAAGGAACTGATGCGGTAGGGGCGGAGTTCATCCGGATTCAAGGGGCCGGCCCGGGCACGGGCCGGCTCGCTTTTCTGGGGGCGCCGCTACCATCGCCCGCCCCCAGGAGCTCCCCGATGCCCGCGCCGACCACCGGCTTTGTTCCCCCCGCCCTCGACGGCACGCGCTGGGAGCAGATCGAGCCGCTGCTGCAAGCCCTGCTCTCGCGCCCCGTCGGGTCGGCCTCCGACCTGGAGCGCTGGCTGGTCGATCGGGGCGAGCTCGAGGCCGCCTGCTCCGAGGCCCAGGCCAACCTCTTCATCGCCATGACCTGCCACACCGAGGACCAGGGCAAGCAGTCGGCGTTCACGCGCTACATCGAGACCATCCCGCCCCGGCTCAAGCCGGCGGCCTTCGAGCTGGACCGGAGGCAGGTCGAGTTGTGCGCCCGCTTCCCGCTCGACCCGGGGCGGTACGGGGTCCTGGAGCGGGGCACGCGGGCCGAGGTCGAGCTCTTCCGCGCCGAGAACGTCCCGATCCAGACCGAGCTGGCCAAGCTCGGGCAGAGGTTCGACCAGGTCGCGGGGGCCATGACGGTGACCTTCGACGGGCGCGAGCAGACCCTGCCGCAGATGGCCCGGTACCAGGAGGTGACGGACCGATCGGTGCGCGAGGGGGCGTGGCGGGCGGTGGTGGAGCGGCGCGGGGTCGACCGCGAGACCATCGACGGGGTCTTCGACCGCATGATCGCGCTGCGGCACGAGATGTCGAGGAACGCGGGGTTCGACAGCTTCGTGGGCTACTCGTTCAAGGCGATGCACCGCTTCGACTACACGCCCCGCGAGTGCTTCGACTTCCACGACGCGATCGAGAGGGTCGTGGTGCCGTTCATGCGCCGGCTGGAGGCCCGGCGGGCGTCGACGCTCAAGGTCGACGCGCTGCGCCCCTGGGACCTCTCGGTCGACGTCAAGGGCCGACCGCCCCTCCGCCCCTTCGAGGGGGGACGACAGCTCATGAGCAAGAGCGTGGCGACGTTCCGCCGGCTGGACCCGCGCCTGGCCCGGATGCTCTCGCGCCTGGGGGACGGCTCGGCGTCGCGCGGGGCCGAGGGCGGAGCGTGCCTGGACCTGGACAGCCGCAAGGGCAAGGCCCCGGGCGGATACCAGTACATGCGCGACTTCAGCCGCAAGCCCTTCATCTTCATGAACGCGGCGGGGCTGCAGCGCGACGTCGTGACCCTGCTCCACGAGGCCGGGCACGCCTTCCATTCCATGCTGTGCGAGAACGAGCCGCTGCTGGCCTACCGGGGCTCGCCCATCGAGTTCGCCGAGGTGGCGAGCATGAGCATGGAGCTGCTCACGATGCCCCACTGGGACGGCGCCGACGGGTTCTACGCCGGCGAAGAGGGGCTGGCCCGTGCCCGCCGACAGCAACTGGAGCGCAGCGTCACGCTCTTCCCCTGGATCGCCACCATCGACGCCTTCCAGCACTGGCTCTACGCCAACCCGGCGCACACGCGGGCCGAGCGCACCGCCTTCTGGCTGGACCTGGACCGCCGCTTCGGCTCCTCGTGCTCGTGGGAGGGGCTGGAGCGCTACCGCGATTCCGCGTGGCAGCGCCAGGGGCACCTCTTCAACAACCCCTTCTACTACATCGAGTACGGGATTGCACAACTGGGGGCGCTGCAACTGTGGCTCATGAGCCTGGAGAGGGGCGGGAAGCCCGCGGTCGAGGCCTACATCAAGGGCCTCTCGCTGGGGGGCAGCAAGCCACTCCCCGAGCTCTTCGCCGCCGCCGGCCTCAGGTTCGACTTCGGCCCGGACATGGTGGCCCGCATCGTCGAGCGTGTCGAGCGGGAGATGGAGAGGCTGCCGGAGTGAGCGTGGGCGGACCGCACCTGGATTCCGAGAGCCTCCGCGCGTTGTCGCGCCGGGCGACCGAGTGGATCGCGCGGTACTGGGCCCGCGTGGGCGAGCTCCCCGTGCTCTCGCGGGCGGCGCCGGGCCAGGTGCTGCGGGCCCTCCCCGAGCACCCGCCCGAGGTGGGCATCGCCGGCGCCGGCGATTCCTGGGACCGCGTCTTCGACGACCTGGACCGCATCGTCCTGCCGGGCCTGACCCACTGGCAGAGCCCGCGGTTCTTCGCCTACTTTCCCGCCAACATCTCCACGCCCTCG
This sequence comes from Phycisphaerae bacterium, assembly GCA_016873295.1. Taxonomy (GTDB): domain Bacteria; phylum Planctomycetota; class Phycisphaerae; order Phycisphaerales; family UBA1924; genus VGXM01. The sequence goes on along the minus strand of VGXM01000002.1, from coordinate 29,458 downwards.
GTGATCGGCGAGCTGCTCGGCGCCGGGCTGGGCGTGCAGGGGATGCTCTGGTTCACCAGCCCCGCCTGCACCGAGCTCGAGACCCGCGTGCTCGACTGGATGGCGGAACTGATCGGGCTGCCCGGGGCGTTTCGGTCGACGTCGCCGGGCGGTGGGGGTGTGATCCAGGGCACGGCGAGCGAGGGCGCGCTCTCCGCGCTGGTCGCGGGTCGCGACCGCGTCCGCCGGGCCATGGGCGCCGAGCGCGTCCGCGATCGCCTGACCGTCTACGCCAGCACGCAGGCCCATTCGTCGGTGATCAAGGCGGCGATGGTGGCGGGTTTGGCCGACGGGCCCGACGACCGCCGGCGTCTCCGCCTGGTCGACGTGGACGGGTCGTTGGCGATGAGGCCCGAGGCTCTCGCGGCGGCGATCCGGCAGGACGCGGCCGCGGGGCTGGTGCCGTGCTTGGTCTGCGCCACCGTCGGCACCACGGGCACCACGGCGGTCGACCCGATCGCGCCCATCGCCCGGGCGATCGCCGACGCATCGCCGCCCGGCGTCCGCCCGTGGCTGCACGTCGACGCCGCTCTCGCGGGCTCGGCGTGCGTGTGCCCTGAGTTCCGGTGGATGCTCGACGGCGTCGAGCACGCCGACAGCGTCTGCTTCAACCCCCACAAATGGCTGCTGACCAACTTCGACTGCGACTGCTTCTTCACCCGCGACCGCCGGGGCCTGACGCGGGCCCACACGATTGCGCCCGAGTACCTGCGGAACGCGCCCAGCGAGTCGGGCGAGGTGTTCGATTACCGCGACTGGCACGTGCCCCTGGGGCGGCGCTTCCGGTCGCTCAAGCTGTGGCTGGTGCTGCGGTACTACGGGGCCGAGGGGCTCCGCGAGCACGTTCGCGGGCACGTGCGCCTGGCGGCCCTCTTCGAGTCGTGGGTGCGGGGCGACCCGCGCTTCGAGATCGTCGCGCCCCGCCCGCTCAGCCTCGTGTGCTTCAGGCTGCGGCACCCCGACGACGCCGGCGGCGAGTGGAGCGCCGGCGACGTGCTCAACCGCCGCTTGCTGGACGCGCTCAACGCCACGGGGCGGGTCTTCCTCACGCACACCTCGGTGCCGGCCGCGGGTGGGGCGCGGATCGCCCTGCGCCTGGCGGTGGGGTCGGTGACGACGCGCGAGGCGGACGTCGCCGAGGCGTGGGCCCTGGTCCGCGAGCATGCGGGGGGCGTGCTAGGCTCGTCGCCATGAGGCGGGGACTGGCGCTCATCGCGGTGGCGGCGTGCCTGCTCGGCGGGTGCGCCGGGTCGGCGGGTCCGGCGGAGTTCTCCGTGGCGGAGGGCGATTACGCCCGGGCGTTCGACGCCGTCCGCGACGTGCTGATCGCCAGGGGTTTCACGCTCGACCGCATCGACGCCCAGGCGGGCGTGATCACCACGCGGGCCAAGCCCACCTCCGGGCTGGCGACGCCCTGGGACGGCGAGCAGTCGTCGGCGGGGCAGGAAGTGGAGGAGTTCCTCAACCGCACCCAGCGCCGGGCCCGGGTGACGTTCGACCCCGCCGAGGGCGGCCAGCGGCGGGTCGTGGTCGAGGTGCTCGTGGAGCGCGTGCATCGCCGGGGCTGGTCTCCCGCGCCGGTGAGCGTGAGGCAGAGCACGTTCTGGCACGATCCGCAGGGCGGCGCCCCGGTCTTCGCCAGCCTTGTGGAGGCGGACGAGGCACTGGCGGCGCGGCTGAGCCGGCGGATGGCGGCGCACGCCGCACGCTAACCGCCGACGCGGGCGCCCCCGTCGGGCTTGAGGCGCTCAGAAGCCCCCAGGGCCCGGGCGATCAGCTCGGCCCGCGAGGCAGCGCCCAGCTTGCGGTGCAGCGCCTTGACGTGATCGTGCACGGTGTGCGGGCTGCGCCCCATTGCCGCCGCGATCTCCTGGATCGAGTCGCCGCGAACCAGCCGCTCCAGCACCGCCAACTCGCGGACGCTGAGCCATCGCTCCCGGGGTCGGCGATCGGCGCCCAGCGCCAGGCGCGCCCGCCGGGCCAGCAGCGGCAGCGCGGCTCGCAAGACGTCCGCCGCGGGACCGGGGTTCCCGCCGTCGGCGCTCGCGAGCGCGAGGCAGAGCACGCGAGCGCACGGCGGGTCCTGCAGCGGGACCGCCGCCCACAGCACGTTCTCGGGCAGGACCCACGGGAAGGGGCTCGGCGGGCCGGCGACTCCTCGCCGCGCCCCGCCCGCGCAGTCGCCCCGGGCGGGGAGCGAGCCCAGATCGAACGGGAGCGGGGTGAAGCGCTCGGCGGTGGCGCGGATGCCGTGTGCTCCCCTGTCGCCGTCGGTCCAGGGCGACGCCGACCCCGTGGCCTCAACGCTCGGCGCCGCGGCGCCGGGCCCGTGGGCGACCACCTGCGCCATCGCCACTCCTCGCGGGACGATGCCCGCGACGCACCGGGCCGCGACGTCGCACCAATCCAAGGCGGGGTACGCGGGTAGCCCCAGCAAGCACTCGGCAAGCCTCACGGCGGACTCGATCGTGGCGATCTCCGTCTGGCTCATGCTTCATCAACGGGGCGATGCCCCGGTCGGTGCGTGATTCCCCGGTCGGCCGGGCGCCAGCGTGGTGGGAACAAAGGCGAGCGGCGCCGGTCGGATCGGCGTCGGGCGTTCCCGCGGAGTGTGCCTTCGAGTGGGCCTTGCACCTCCGACCTATCGGCCGCCCGGACCGTCGCATCGCATGTTTCCAAGTGAGAAGAGCGTGGTCAACGGCGTCGTTCGGCGCGCGCCGTGCAAACGTGGGAATCCCCTGAGCGCGACCGCGATGGCCGCGCGCGCACCGGACCCACACCGATCTGTGTGTCGACGGCGCGCGCCACGCGCCCCATCGACCAATCGCGACGATCCGACGCTTGTCCCTGCCACAGGTCTGTGTAGCGTGCACGGCGGCAGCAACGCGGCGGGCGCACCCGACCGAGCCCCATGGCCCCCTCGCCGCGACATCCTGAGGTTTTTTCCCCAGCGCCCCCGCGAGGCCGTGACGATCGTGACGAATCCGGCGGGTCCGGGTGGACATTCCGGGAATCTGTGGCACATTAGGGGCACGGGGTGTGGGACGGGGGCTGTGCAGGCAGCCCGAGCCGATCCAGGGTGGCCTGGGGGTTCTTCATTGGGTGGTGTAGCTCTGTCCGCGCCGCGCGCGAGGCGCCCGCCGAGGGTTCGCGCCGGTCTGGGGAGGGTTCGCCATGAGCGCCATTGCGCGACACGGACGGTCCCCGTTCCGAGCACCCGACTGGCAGCCCGAAGCCCTGCAGCGGATGGACGAGCAGCACCTGGTCGCCTGGTCGGCGGTGCCCGGGCGTCGCGTCGCCTTCGGCGCGGCGTTCACGGAGTTCCTGGCGCTCCAGCGCGACGCCGAGCTGTGCGTTCTCTACGGGCACTCGATCGTCGACCTCGAGACGCTGTGCGCGCAGCTCGAGCGCTCGCTCCCGGGCCCGGAGCTGTCGCGTCGCATCGAAGGTCTGACGGGCGTGGTGGCGTGGCTGCGGAGCCGATCCACGGGGCGCTTCAGGCACGCCGCCAAGTTCCGCTACTACCTCTGGCACGACGCCGACGTGCTGCTCAAGCACGACGCGGAGCTGTTCGGGCGCCTGGTGGACGCGATCGCGGGCGTGTCGGCCGAGGCCGAGTATGTCTCCGACGAGATGCTGCTGATCCACCGGGCGGTGATCGTGGGGTCGCCGGCGCTGGCCGAGTACGGCGCGCGGACGGAGGGGCAGTTCCGCTCGTGGTTCGACGACGGCCTGGGCCGGCCCTTCTGGCTGGAGGTGACGGGGGTGCCCACGCCCCGCGTCGAGATCGCCGCGATCGAGGACCTGATGCGCTGAACCGTGACGGCGCCGCACGGAGCCGGTTCGAGTCAGGAGGAGGGGATCGACCCGACCGACAGGTCGGGTCGGTCGTTTTCCGGGCGGGGGCCGATCGCGCTTGACCCGCCCCCCGCGCCGGGCTTTGCTGTGCCCATGCGCATCATCGCGGGCGAGTTCCGCAGCCGACGCCTGCTCACGCCGCCCGACGCTCTGACCACCCGACCCATGCCCGACCGCGTCCGCGAGTCGCTCTTCGGCATCCTGCGCGGGCACACCGAGGGCGCCGCGGTGTTCGACGCCTTCGCGGGGACCGGATCGATCGGTCTGGAGGCCGTCAGCCGGGGCGCCTCGCGCTGCGTGTTCGTGGAGCGCGACCGGGGCAGCGCCCAGATGCTGCGCGCGAACATCGAGATGCTCGGGGCCGACGACCGTTGCGAGCTGGTGGTCGGCGATGCGCTCGGACCCGGCGCCCTGGCCCGCTGCCCCCGCCCCGTGCACCTGGTGTTCATGGACCCGCCCTACCCGCTCCTGCTGGACGCGACGGGCTGGCGCCGCGTCAAGGCGCAGCTCGAACAGCTCATCCAGAGGCTGGACGCGGGGGGGTTCGCCGTCCTGCGCACGCCCTGGCCCTTCGTCCACCGCCCGCCCGGCGAGGCCCCGCCCGAGCCGCCCCCGACGCGGCGGAAGCGCCGAAAGGAGGAGCGGGAGTCGGACGTCGAGCCCGAGGAGTGGGGCGAGGAGGTCGAGATCGCCGGGGATGACGCCGAGATGGGCGAGCCCGGGGCGGCGCGGGGCGAGGCGGTCGACCTGGCGATGGAGGGGGCCGCGGGCCCTGAGACGCGCGTGTACCACAACATGGCGGTGCACCTGTACATGAAGAGAGGGAACGGTGAGCGGTGAACAGTGAAGAGTGAGCGCGCACTGTTGAGATCCCCCTTCCAGCCGCGCCGAGCCTGAGGAGGCTCGGCGACGAAGGCTCGGATCGGAGCCCGACGCCCCGAGCCCTGGCTCGAAGACTCACTCAGACTCGGGGTGAGGATGGGGGGACTCAACAGTGCAGAGGGAGCGGTCAGCCGCGGGGCCGGCCTCTGGGCGGTGGGGGCGCGGGGTGATCCGATCGGCGGCGGGGGCAGCCCTGCGCGGAGGCTGGCGCCGTCGGCTCGGACGGAAGGGGACTCCGCTACGCTTGCGTGCCGCCCGATCGACGCGGCGACGGAGGTCCACCATGCGCCTGCGCTCCATGCTCACCCCGCTGCTCCTGCTCGTCGGGCCCTGCCTCGCCGGGCCTCTCCCCACGCACCCGGAGCTGGTCACAGGGGTGCTCGGGAACGGCATGGGGTACAAGGTGCTGCGGCACGCCAACCCGCCCGGGCGCGTGGCGATGTGGATCCACATCTCGTCGGGGTCGCTCAACGAGACGGACCGCCAGCGTGGCATCGCGCACTACCTGGAGCACATGGCGTTCAACGGGTCAGAGCACTTCCCGCCCGGCTCGGTGGTCGACTTCTTCCAGGGCCTGGGCATGACCTTCGGGCGCGACCAGAACGCCTTCACCAGCTTCGACCAGACCACCTACCAGTTGACGCTGCCCGACACGCAGGTCGAGACGCTGGACAAGGGGCTGAGGTTTTTCGGCGACGTTGCCTTCCGCCTCTCGCTCCTCCCCGAGGAGATCGAGAAGGAGCGCCAGATCATCATGGAGGAGAAGCGGACGCGCGAGGGCGGCGTGCAGCGCGTCCAGAACTACATCTTCGAGCGCCTGGCCCCGGGCTCCATCTTCGGGCAGCGCCTCCCCATCGGCGTGGACGAGACCATCCTGGGCGTCCAGCGGCTGGACTTCGTCGACTACTACTCGAAGTGGTACACCGGGAGCAACATGACCCTGCTGGTCGTGGGCGACCTCGACCCCGCGGTTGCCGCCGAGCGCATCAAGGCCCTGATGGACGTGGGCGAGCGCGTGCCCGTCCCCGCCGACCAGGACGTGGGGATCAGGCCCGCCCAGGCCCCGCGGGCCATCATCGCCCAGGACAAGGAGGTGCGGTCCGCGAGCGTCTCGATCAACCGCATCGACCCGCCGCGGCAACCGACGACCACGACGGAGCGGCTGCGCGACGAACAGTTGGAGCTGATCGGCGTGCAGGCGTTCAACCGCAGGCTGGACCGCAAGATCAGCGCGGGCGGCATGGCGAGTCTGGGCGTCTTCGCCTCCGCCGCCGACCTGGCGCAGGTCATGAAGTGGGTGCAGGTGTCGGCCCGGGGCGAGCCGGCCCACTGGCGTGAGATGCTCGCGGAGGCCGCGACCGAACTGCAGCGGGCCCGCCTGCACGGGTTCGACGACGCCGAGGTCGGCGACGTGGTGAAGCAGATGATGTCGCAGGCCGAACTCTCGGCGTCGCGGGAGGCGACGGCCGCGTCGGGGCAGCTCATCTCGCAGATGAACAGCCGCGTCGCCGCCGGCGAGCCCGTCATGTCCGCCGCCCAGCGCCTCGCGGTGCTCGGTGAGGCCCTGCCCTCCATCTCGACCTCCGAGGTCTCCGAGCGCTTCGCCGCCGTCTTCGATCCCCGCAACGTCACGTTCATCCTGCAGCTCCCGGCGGACGTCGCGGCCCCCTCCGAGGACGACCTGATCCGCCTGGGCACCGAGGCCCTCGACGTGCGCCCCGGGAAGGAGGGCGTGACGGATCGGGCCGCGTCGATCCTCGAAACGCTCCCCGAGCCCGGGACCGTCTCGGAGGCAAGCGATCACCCCTCGAGCGGGATCGCGTCGGCGTGGCTGTCCAACGGCGTGCGCGTCCACCAGCGCACCATGGACTACAAGAAGGACCAGGTCGGCGTCCGCATCACCCTGGCGGGCGGGCGGATCCACGAGACCGCCGCCAACCGCGGCGTCTCCGAGGCCGCCGCCATCGCCTGGGGCAGGCCCGCGACCCGTCGATTGACCTCCACGCAGGTCCGCGACCTGATGACGGGCAAGAAGGTGAGCGTCGGTGGCGGGGCCGGGCCCGACGCCTTCACGATCTCGATCAACGGCTCGCCCGACGATCTCGAGGCCGGGTTCCAGCTCGTTCACGCCCTGCTCACCGAGCCGGTGATCGAGGGGCCCGCGTTCGACCAGTGGAAGCGCCAGCAGATCCAGGGCATCGAGGGGCGGAAGGTCTCGCCCCAGGGTGTCGCGGGCGAGACCATCCCGCGGACCATCTACCCCAAGGGCGAGGTGCGCCCCTTGCCCCTGGAGAAGGAGAACGTCGAGGCCATCGAGCCGGCCGCGGCCCAGGCGTGGCTGGACAAGACGATCCGCACCGCCCCGATCGAGGTCGCGATCGTGGGCGACCTCTCCCGCGAGCGGGCCATGGCGCTCGTCGCGCGGTACCTCGGATCGCTCCCCGCGCGCCCGCGGATCTCGTCGAGCACGCTGGACGAGCTCCGCAAGGTCGAGCGTCCAGAGGGCCCCCTCACCGCCGAGCGCGAGATCCAGACCGAGAGCAACCTCGCCCTGATCCTGAGCGGGTTCTTCGGGGCCGACATCGAGAACGTGCGCGATTCGAGGCTGCTCCAGGCCGCCAGCCAGGTCATCCGCACGCGCATGTTCAAGCGGATCCGCGAGGAGGAGGCCCTGGCCTACAGCCCCGGGGCGTCGAGCACGCCGGGCACGGAGTTCCCGGGCTACGGCATGTTCTTCTTCTTCTCCACCACCGCGCCGGAGAAGGCCCAGCGCCTCGTGGAGGTCGTCCGCGAGACCTACGAGGCCCTGGCCAAGGAGCCCCCGACCGATGAGGAACTCGACGTCGTCAAGAAGCAGACCGCGACGAGCCTGGAGACCCAGATGAAGGAGCCCGACTGGTGGCTCGCGCGGATCGCCGGGCTGGAGTACCGCGACCAGCGGATCGACGACATCGAGGGCCTGCCGGGGTTCATGGCCGCGATGACCGGGAAGGAGATCCGCGAGTGCTTCGCTCGGTACTACCGACCGGAGACGTCGATCCGGATCCTGATCCGCCCGGCCCCCAAGCCCGCCGACGCCCCGCCCGGGTCGGGCATGTGAGGCCGCGGCGCCGGGGCGCGCGCGCGTTTCCCCCAGTTTGTTCGATCTCACGCCGGAATCGGAACGGACGGGTTCGGTCGGCCGGATTTGTGCGTATTGGTCCGGGGTGCGGCCATTGCGGCCGACAGTGACCGGATGGGGGGACATGGGCGTGGGATGCGGTCGGATCAAGCCGAATCGGTTGTGTGCGGCGCCGAAGGGCGAGTGCCTCCTTGGCCACGGTCTGGGACTGACTCCGTGCGGGCCGACCTCGTTCGGTGTCCTAATCTAGGGCGAAGTCCCTATTCGGTGTAGAACCCGTGGTATCGACGTTGGGAGCGATCGGTGGAATCCGCGATTGGAGGGAGTGGCGGTCGGAGTTGAGCTTCATGGTTTCGGGGTCCGCCGCTCTCGTGCCTGGGTGGGCGGACGCCCGGACTGACTCGAGCCAAGGGGCCGGGTGCCTGCGAGGGCGAAGTCGGCGGTCGTGCCCACAACCGCAGGACGCGCACTCGCGGCACCCGACCCCCTTGGCGTTTTTGGGGGCTACATGCGGTCGAGGGTGGGGATGCCCAGGACGTGGAGCCCGTCGGCCAGCACCCGCCCCGTGAGGTCGCACAGGCGGAGGCGCGACTGCTGGTTGGCGGAGTCGGTCGCCTGCAGCACGGGGCAGGCGTCGAAGAAGGTGGCGAAGGCCCCGGCCAACTCGTAGAGGTACTGGCAGACGCGGTGGGGCTCGAGACTCTGGGCGGCCGACGCCAGCGACGCGGGGTAGCGGAGCAGGGCCAGGGCGAGGGTCTTCTCGGCGGGGTCGTTGATGAGGAGGGGGGCGGCGGGGTCGGAGCGCACGCCACGCTCCTGGGCCTTGCGGAAGATGCTCCGCACGCGGACCAGGGCGTAGAGCAGGTAGGGCCCGGTGAATCCCTCGAAGGCGAGCATGCGGTCGAAGCTGAAGGTGTAGTCGCGGGCCCGGTCGTTGCAGAGGTCGGCGAACTTGATGGCGGCGATGCCGATGGCCTCGGCGATGCGGCGCTGCTCCGGCTCGGGCAGGTCGGGCGAGCGCTGGCGCACGGCGCTCAGGCACCGCTCCGCCGCCTCGTCGATGAGGGCCGAGAGCTTGACGTTCTCGCCCGAGCGGCTCTTGAAGGGGCGCCCGTCCTCGCCCAGGATGGTTCCGAAGGCGGCGTGCTCGAGCCTGGCGTGCCCGGGCGCGCCGGGGCGGAGGGTGTACCCGGCCTTGCGTGCGGCGGCGAAGACCTGGGCGAAGTGCAGCGACTGGCGGGCGTCGACGGTGTAGATCACGCGGTCGGCGCCGAGCTTCCGCACGCGCCGGCGGATGCCGGCCAGGTCGCTGGTGGCGTAGAGGAACCCGCCGTCGCGCTTGCGGACGAGGCAGGGCTCCTCGATCCCCTCGACGCGGACGACCAGGGCGCCGTCGGACTGCTCGGCCACGCCCCGCGAGACGAGGTCGTCGACGATGCCCGCGAGTTCCTCGGAGTAGCTGGACTCGCCGGCGCTGTCCCGCTCGCAGAGGGTGCAGCCCAGTCGGCGGAAGGCGGCGATGCACTCGGCCATGGTGACGTCGGCGATCCGCTTCCAGGCGGCGTGGACGTCGGGGTCGTGGCGCTGGAGCCGGACGAGGGTCTGGCGAGCGGCGGCCTCGGCCTCGCGGGCCCCCGCGACCTGCTCCTCCAGCTCCGCCAAGGCCTTGGGCCCCAGCCCGTAGCGGCGCGCGGCCTCCAGGCCCTCCTCGTCGGCCTCGCACTCGCGCTTGGCGTCGCGGTAGGCCCTGTCGAGGTCGTCGAGCGTGAGGCGCGCGCCGTCGACCGCGCCCGACGCCGTCAGGCCCATGAGGCGGTGCGTGACCATGGCGATGGGAAGGCCCCAGTCGCCCACGTGGTTCTGGCGGATGACGCGGTGCCCGAGGCGCTCGAAGAGGCGGGCGAGGGCGTCGCCGATGACCGTGGCGCGGAGGTGACCGACGTGCATCTGCTTGGCGAGGTTCACGCCGCAGAGATCGACGACGACGGTCTCCGTGCTCCCCGGCGCGTCGACGCCCAGGGCCGGGTTGTCGACGTGCTCCAGGAGGTCCGCCAGGGCCCGCGGGCGCAGGCGCACGTTGATGAACCCGGGGCCGGCGATCGACCGCTCGGTGAGCGGGTCGGCGATGGGGGAGAGGTCGGCGCGGGCGACGATGGTCTGGGCGACCTGGCGCGGATTCTGCCCGACGCGCTTGGCCAGGCTCATGGCCGCGTTGCACTGGAAGTCGCCCAGGCTTGCCTGCTTGCCCGGGGCGATGAGCGGGTCGACGGGGCCTTCGAGATGGGGGTAGGCCGCGGCGATCGCGGCGCGGAAGCGGTCAGTCAGGATCGCCAGCGGGTCGTGGATCGCCATGGGGCGGAAGGGTATCGGGGCCGATGGGGTACAGGGCCCGGGCCAGGCCCTCGGCGAAACGCACGACCGCGGTGCTGGGCGTGAGGAACTCCGGGTCGTCGAGCAGCACGATGCGCCGGTCGCGGACCGCGGGGACGTCGAGCGTGCCCAACCGCCCCAGCCGGGCCCGCAGGTCGTCGAAGGTCGGCGGCGGCGGGGCGGGCGAGCGGGGGGTGCGCGGCAGCACGAGGACGATCAGGTCCGGGGCCAGGCGCAGGACGTCCTCGGCGTCGAGGGTCTGGTAGGGCCCGCCCGAGGCCAGCGCGGGCGTCCCGCCCAGACGGACGAGAACGTCGTGGTGGAACGAGCCGGGCCCGAGCGCGGCGGGGGGGTCGAGTGCGGCGAGCATGAGCACGCGCGAAGCGAACGGCGTCCGGCCCAGGGCGTCGAGTCGGCGTGGGATCCACGCCGAGGGGCGGTCGGGCGGGTGGACCATGCGGTCAGGCGCGGCGGTGGGCGGCCACGCGTCATGGAGGCGGTCGGCGGCGTCGATGATCTGGTCGAGCGTGAGCGGGTTGTGGTCGAGGATGCGCCAGCCGCGTTCATGGGCGAGGGCCGCCAGGCGCGGCGGGTGCTCGCGGGCGCCCCACTGAATCACCACGTGCGTGGGATCGACGCCGAGCAGGGCTTCGTAGTCGATGCCCAGCTGGTCGCCGCAGACCGGCAGGGTCGGGTCGAGGGCGATGTCGAAGGCGTGGCGACCGACGGCGAGGGGGGCCAGGCCCAGGTCGTGCAGGGTGATGGCGGCGGCGGGGCTGAGGACGACGACGCGGGGCGGGCCCGGCGCCGGCGCGCCGGGCTTGCCGCAGCCCGCGGTCATTGCGAAGAGCAGGATCGCGATCAGCAGCCGCGGCACGCGCGATGGTAGAGGGCGGGACCGGCCTCCGGCCGCGGCGCCCGGCTCACGTTGCCAGGGTCGCGAACTCGGCGGCGACGGCGTCGCGGAGAGCCGCGAGCGTGCCGGGCGGGTGCAGCGGGAAGGGGTAGGTGCGGTCGAGCAGAGCGCGGGTGGCGCGGGCGTGGTCGGCCAGGTCGTGGGCGCGGCGGTCGAGGTCGGCCAGCGAATCGGCGCGGCGGTCGCGGTAGGCGGTCAGCAGCGCGTGCAGGCGCTGGTAGGTCCGAGCGCGATCGGGTGAGCGGCGCGGGGCGGCGTCGATCTCGGCGAGCAGGCGGGCCTTGTCGCCCGCGGCGGAGTCGCTGACCAGGGCCGGGTTGTGCGCGGCGGCGTGGGCCCGCCAGCGGGCGGCGTCGACGGCGGCGGGGTCGTCGGGCGCGGCGCCTTCGACGGCGAGCAGGAGCGTGGCGGTGACCATCGTGGTCGGGGCCAGCGTGTCCTCGCCGAGCCACCGGGAGAACCAGCGATCGGTGACGCGGTCGTAGCGGGCACCGCCCGTGCCGTGGATGAACAGGTCGCACGCCGCCAGGCGCAGCAGCCCGGTCATGAGCAGCGCGCGGGGGGCGAGGGACTCCACGGGCGGTCGCGGGGCGCCGGCGAAGACGCGCCGACGCGGGGCGCCCGGCTCCAGACGCCACAGGGGGAGCTCGATCCGCCCGGACGCAATCGCCAGCGGGCGGGTCCCGGCGTCGGGGAAGGCGGCGCACGCCGCGTTGTACGCACCGACGCAGCGCTCCGGGTCGGCGAACATGCGATCGGCCAGTTCCGCGAAGGCGTTGGTCTGGGCCAGCACGGTGGCGAGAATGGTCGGGGCCCGCGGGATCAGCGGCTCCATGAGTGCTTCGAGGGCGTCGCTGATCTGCTCGGCGAGGCTCGATGCGCCGCGGGCGCCGCGCAGGGCCGCGGCCAGGCGGTCGAGCCCGGCGGCCAGACCGAGGTCCGGCTGCTTGGCGCGGAGCGCGCCCAGCGGGCCCAGGTCGGCGATGGGCGGGCGGTGGCACGCGGGCGGCTCGGCGTCGTCGGGCGCGCCCAGGACCGCCCGGGCCACGCGCACGCGCCCGGCGTCGAGTACGGGGCACCGCACCTCGATCGCGCCTACCTCGTCCTGATCGACCACGAGCCACGCGGGCGAGGCGCCCAGGCGGCGCGAGGCGGCGTGGGCGGCGAGGTACTTGGCGAGGATGCCCGCGTGCCAGAGCGTGGGCTGGTGCCCGGTCATGACGATCGGCACGCCCACCGGCAGCCCGAGCTGGTCGCGGAGCGACGCCGTCAGGCGGTGCTCGCGCCGGCGGGCCAGGAGCGCGGGCCACTCGGGGCCCGGCGGGTCTATCACGAGCGAGGCGTCGCGCGGCACGCCTGACGGTAGCCCGGCGGGGTGGCGTGCTTCCTGCTCTGAGGGAGCATGCCGCACGGCGCCCGACATCCGCGGGCAAGAGGCCTCCGGCACGGGCGACCGCTCCGCGGTTCGCCCGTGGCACCCGTGAGGGCGCGCGGGGCCCGCTGCGCGGGGGGTTACTCGCAGGGCTGGCCGCAGAGTCCGTCGCAGGCGCTGGCGGGGAGGCTGTGGCAATGGCGGAGGATCTCGCGGTGCAGGACGCGGCGGTAATGGGCCAGGCGCCGCCCGGGGTCGTCGAGGCTGCCGCCGAAGCTGCGCGAGAAGTCCATGTAGATGCGGCGGACGGGGAGCTCGCGGATGCGCAGGCCCGCGGCGACGGCCTGGGCCCAGAACTGCATGGGGAAGGCATACCCCGACGCGGTGAGCCGGAGCCGGCGCAGCCCCGCGACGCGGAAGGCCTTGTACCCGCAGAAGGCGTCGGTGAGCGAGAGCCCGAAGCGGGCGTTGATCTCCTCGGTCATGAGGCGGTTGATGCGCACGCGTTCGGCGGGCGGCGCGTCGCCCGGGGCGTCGGCGGTCAGGTAGCGCGAGCCCGAGATCACGTCGGCGTCGTCGCCCTCGGCGGCGGCCAGGAAGTCGGGGATGGCCGAGGGCTCGTGCTGCTCGTCGCAATCCATGGTCACGACCCAGTCGTACCGCTCGCGCCGGGCCCACATGAAGGCGTCGCGGATGGAGCGCCCGTACCCGCGGTTCACCGCGTGCCGGATCACGTCGATCGGGTAGTCCGACAGGATCCGCGTCGAGCCGTCGGTCGAGCCGTCGTCGATGACCAGGACGTTGCCGGCGTGGATGAGGACGGCGTCGAGGACGCGCCGGAGCGTCCGGGCCTCGTTGAACACCGGGATGGCGATCAGTGCCCGCATGGACCCTCCGCTCCCCTCCGGCCCCGAACTGCCCGGCATCCGTGCGGCGTCCCCGGCCCGACACAGCATACCGCGCCGCACCCCTGATCTCGAGGGGGATCTTTCCGGGTTCTCGGCGTCTAGATCGCGGGCCCGGACCCCGCGTCGGCGGACCCGGACGCGTCCTCGTCCTGCTCGGCCCGGGCCAGCGACGTGAACGCCGCGAACCCGAACGGCTCGCCCAGCCCGGCCCCGGACTGGGCCCGCGACTCCTCGTGGAGCTGCTTCATGAGCTCGTCGGTGAGGGCGTGGACGCCGCGGATCTCGTGCAGGGGGAGCGTGTACTGCTCGCCGCTGGGCGCGGTGATCTGGAACACGGTGCACTCGACGGCGATGGAGAGGGCGCGCTGGGCCTCGGTGCCGGGGACGCCGCAGGCAAAGAGCGGCGTGACGTGCGCGATGGGGATGCGCTCGCCCGCGTTGGTGATGACGGCGAGGCGCCCGTCGAGGATCTGGTCCGCGGGGTCGGGCGTGCCCCCGGTCCGCGACTCGGCGCGGGCCGAGAGCATGCTCAGGCTGGTGAGCGTCTCGCGGACCACGTTGTGCCAGAAGAGCTCGCGCAGGGCCGCGACGCGCCCCGCGTCGATGCCGGCCTGATCGTCGTTGCGGTGGCTCGAGCGCATTCGGGCACGAGCCGGGCGCTTGGGCTTGGACGGCTTTGGTCGGCGCATGAGGGCCTCCGGGGCGTCATCGGTCGGCCAAGGCCTGGCCCTCGGCCTGCAGGGTGGTGAACCGGTCCTTCCGTGACTGGATGCCCCGGCGCCACGCCGCGGCGTAGGCCGACGCGCTCCCCGCGACCGCGGTCTGCCCCGGTGCGGGCTCTCGGAGCAGCTCCGGGAACTTGTCGAGCACCGATTCCACGCCCGCGAGGGCGTCGGACGCGGCGCGTGCGTCGACGACGATGCCGCGACCGCGCCGCCGGATCGTGTCGGGCGCGATGGACTGATCGGCGGGCCTCTCGAGGCGGGCGCGGAGGTCCTCGATCAGGCGGTCCGCGTCGCGGAAGACGCGCTCGGCCTCGTCCCGGGCCTCGCGCAGCCCGCCGCGGAACTCGACCTTGTGCAGGCTCAGCCCGCGGGCGTCGTGCCGACGGAGGAGGTCGCGGGGCGATGAGACGGTTTCGATCGGGAGGGCGAGGTCCTTGAGGAGCGCGGGGGCGGCCCGGAACGACCACGCATCCTTGTCGTCGAGCCAGACAATCTGCGTGGCCAGGCGGGCCTCGCCCGCCGTGGGACGCTCCCGCGTCAGCATCCACCGCCCCGGCGCCTGGCCCGGCAGGACCCACGCCGCGGCACCGGGGAACAGCAGGGCGTCGGCGAATCCCTCCGGCGCGAGGGCCAGGGGCGCTTCGAGAAGGCGGGCCAGGTCCGCCTCGACGGCGCCCCACGCCACCTCGGGCGGCGCGAGGGCCCGCATCTCCCGGTCGCGCCCGGAGCGGACCTGCGTGCGCCCCGTGATGGCGCCGCCGCGCGACGAGAGCCCGATGACCAGCTGCGCCACGCCCACGCGCCGGTCCCCCGGGTCGTCGAGGAGCACCGCGACGGGGGAGGTGAGCGCCTGCACCGCGGCCCCGACCCGGGCCACCAGGTCCCAGCGCCCCGAATCGCCCGCCAGTTCGAGCAGGATCAGGCGCGGCCCGGCCTCCTCGGCGGCGCGGAGCTCCGCGGTGATCTGGTCCGCCAGCCACGAGGTGTCGAGGTCGCCCGGTACGACCAGGTGCCACACGTGCGCCCCGCGGGGCTGAGCCGCCGCGGCCGAGCACAGGAGCGCCACGACGGCGAGGTGCCGCATCATGGCGAGCCCCCCGTCAAGCGGCGACCGAACGGGCCCGGCTCGAAGAGGTGCGCGGCGCGCGGGTCGACTTCGACCATCAGCGATCGACCCGGGGCCACGCCCTCCCACGCGGGCACGCGCGCGACGATCGGCGAGCCCGCGCCAGTCTCGCCGCGAACCTCCGCGTCGTCGCCCAGCGGCTCGACGGTGCGGACCAGGAAGGAGAGCGGCATGCGAGCGGCGTCGGGCACCCCGTCCGCGGGCACGCGGGCGCGGAACCCGAGCACGACGGGCGGGCCAACCGCCCCTTCGAAGCGGCCCTCGTGCCCCGCCGGGATGGCCAGGCGCGCGCCGCCCTCACCCGACTCGACGAACCACAGGCCCCCGGCCCGCTCGAGCCTTCCCTCAACGAAGCTCATCGCGGGCGTGCCGATGAAGCCGGCGACGAAGCGGCTGGCGGGCTCGCGGTGGAGGCTCATCGGCGTGCCCGCCTGCTCGAGCCGGGCCGGGCTCATCACCGCGACGCGATCGCCCAGGGCCATGGCCTCGCCCTGGTCGTGGGTGACGTGAAGGGTGGTGGTGGGGTCGCGGCGGTGGAGGGCCTTCAGGTCAGCGCGGGCCGCGGCCCGCAGCGGCGCATCGAGGTTCGAGAGCGGCTCGTCCAGGAGCAGGGCCCGGGGCCGGCGCACCAGGCACCGCGCCAGCGCGATGCGCTGGCACTGCCCGCCCGAAAGCTGCCCGGGTCGGCGGTGCAGCGCGTCCTCGACGCCCAGGGCCCTCGCGGCCTCGCGCACGCGGGCGTCGATGTCCCGGCGCGGCTCGCCGCGCAGACGGGGCGCGAACGCCATGTTCTCGTACGCCGTCATGTGCGGGTACAAGGAATAACTCTGGAAGACCATGGCGACGTCGCGGCCGGCGGGCGAGAGGCTCTCGGCGGCCTGCCCCGCGATGCGGATCGAGCCGCTGGTCGGGTCCTCCAGGCCCGCGATCAGGCGCAGGGCGGTGGTCTTGCCGCAGCCCGAGGGGCCCACGAGGACAAGGTACTCGCCGTCGGCGGCGTCGAGGGAGAGCGAGTCGAGGGCACGGACCGGTGCGTGCCGCCGCGAGCCGGGGTAGACCTTGCCGAGGTTGTCGAGCGTGACCTGGGCCACCTGCTCCTCCGGGTTGCCGCCGTGCCGACAAGCTTATCGAGGCGGCGTGAGGGCTGGCCCACGCGGCCCGATCGGCACAGTCGGCAGGGTCGCGGGCGATTGGGGCCGGGCTCATCCTGACTGCCGAGAAGTCAGGGGCGCGCGAGGCCGATCGAAGGGGGCGACGGACCCCGTTCGTACCGGGAGGCGAGCCATGGCGTTGACTGAGAAGTCCTTCAACCAGGTCAAGAACATCCTCAACCGGCTGGACCGGTCGATCGACGACCTGCGGGCCCGCCGAGGCACGCCCCAGAACCCCGGCACGTCCCAGAACCCGCCGCCGGAGCGTCGCCCCAACGGGCCGACCGCCCCGCCCGCCCCGTCGAATCAGAACGGGTACACCAACGGCAACGGTTACCCTCCCACGCCCCCCGCCGCCAACCGCCCCGGGTCCCAGTTCGGCAAGGCCACGCCCATCCTGCCCAAGCACGGGTGAGCGGGCCGCGAGGCGTCCGGCGCCGGTGACCTTGTCACGATGGACTGCGCGGCATGTCCGGCACGGACGTGCCCCCCGAATCGCCCACGCAAGGACCGCCGCCGCGGCACGACCGCGCGCCGCGAGCCCAAGGTCCAGCGCGTTGCCCTCAAGATCATCGAGCCGGGGATGGACAGCAGGGCCGTCATCGCCCGCTTCGAGCAGGAGCGACAGGCCCTGGCGGTGATGGACCACCCCAACGTCGCCAAACCGAACCTCCGACACGACTGTCGGCCCGAGCCCCGACAGTCGTGGCACGCGGTCGTCAACCGTGCCACGACTGTGCGGCTCTGGGCACAGTCGTGTCCGCGCCGAACCTCCGACACGACTGTCGGCCCGAGCCCCGACCGTCGTGGCACGCGGTCGTCTTCCGTGCCACGACTGTGCGGCTCTGGGCACAGTCGTGTCCGCGCCGACCCTCCGACACGACTGTCGGCCCGGGCCCCGACCGTCGTGGCACGCGGTCGTCTTCCGTGCCACGACTGTGCGGCTCTGGGCACAGTCGTGTCCGCGCCGAATCCCCGACACGACTGTCGGTCCGAGCCCCGACAGTCGTGGCACGCGGTCGTCAACCGTGCCACGACTGTGCGGCTCTGGGCACAGTCGTGTCCGCGCCGACCCTCCGACACGACTGTCGGTCCGAGCCCCGACAGTCGTGGCACGGTTGACGACAGTCGTGGCACGCGGTCGTCTTCCGTGCCACGACCGTGCGGCCCCGGGCACAGTCGTGTCCGCGCCGACCCTCCGACACGACTGTCGGCCCGAGCCCCGACAGTCGTGGCACGGTTGACGACAGTCGTGGCACGCGGTCGTCTTCCGTGCCACGACCGTGCGGCTCTGGGCACAGTCGTGTCCGCGCCGACCCTCCGTCACGACCGTCGGCCCGAGCCCCGACCGTCGTGGCACGCGGTCGTCAACCGTGCCACGACTGTGCGGCTCTGGGCACAGTCGTGTCCGCGCCGACCCTCCGACACGACTGTCGGCCCGAGCCCCGACCGTCGTGGCACGATGGGGCCTGAAAGGCCCCGCCCCGGCGAGGCCCGGCTCGGCGCCCGGCACGGAGCCGCGGAACCGCCTACTTCCCGCCCCCCGTCCGCTCCACCCACCGCTCCACGCGCTTCTCCAGCACGGGCAGGGGCAGCGCCCCGCCCAGCAGCACGGCGTCGTGGAAGGCCCGCGGGTCGAAGCGGTCGCCCAGACGTTCTTGCGCCCGCCGGCGCAACTCGCGGATCTTCAGTTCTCCGATCTTGTAGGCGCAGGCCTGGCCCGGCCAACTGATGTAGCGGTCCACCTCGCTGACCAGGTCCACTTCCGTGCCAGCGGTGTTGTCGAGCATGAAGTCGATGGCCTGCCGGCGCGACCAGTCGCCGGTGGGCAGGGCCCCGTGCAGCCCCGTGTCCACCACCAGTCGGCAGGCCCGCCACATCTCGTCGCTCAGGCGACCGAAGTTGTCGTAGGGGTCGGCGTAGAGGCCCAGGGGCGAGCCCGGTTCGAGGTTCAGGTCGGCGTCGAGGCGGGCCGGGGACGGGCCCATCTCCAACCCCAGGCGCTCCGAGTACAGGGCCCATCCCTCGACGAAGGCGGTGAACCCCAGCCACTCGCGGAACTCGTGCACGCCCGCCCCCGTCGTGCGCAGCTCGTCCGCAAGAGAGATCTGGAAGTGGTGCCCGGGCACGGCCTCGTGGATGGTGAGCGAGATCATGCCGTAGATCGGGCGCTGGTCGAGGGCGAAGGTGTTGACCATGAAGTACCCGGGCTGCCCGCCCTTGCCCGAGCCGGGGTAGTAGTACGCGGCGGGGCTGGCGGGTGCGGCGAAGCGCGGGATCTCGCGCACGCCGTAGGTGTTCCGCGGCAGCGTCCCGAAGAGCCGCGGCAGCTCCGGGTCGATCCGCTTGCAGATGTCGCGGTAGTGGGCCAGCAGGGCCTCGGTGCTCGTGTGGTAGAAGCGCCGGTCCGTGCGCAGGAACTTGAGGAACGCGAGGAACATGGCCCGCGACTCGCCCTCGGGCAGGCTCGCGGCGTCGCGCCCCTTCAGGTGCGACTCCTTGTCCGCCCAGTCGGTGAGGGCGATGCAGGCGAGCATCTCGGCGCGGATGCGGGCCACCTCGCGCCGTCCGATGGCGTGGATCTCCTCGGCCGAGAGCGGCAGCGTCGTCTCCTGCCGCAGTTTGAAGGCGTAGGCGGCGGGCCCGTCCACGCCCCGGCTGTAGGAGAGCGCTTCGCGGCAGGCGGGGAGATACTCGTCGCGCACGAACGCGGCCAGACGTTCGAAGGCGGGAACGATGCCGCCGGCGATGGCCTCGCGGGCCCGCGCCGCCGCGGTGTGGTCCTTGGGCAGGCGCAGGAAGGGGCGGTAGAAGGGACTGGCGGCGGGGTCGGCGCGGTACTCGGGGCGGGCCTGGGCCAGCACGCCGTCGAGCGTGCGCGAGAGCACGACCCGCGGCGGGACACGCCCGGCCATCATCCCCAGGCGCATCTGCGCGATCTGCTGGTCGATCTGTGGGCCCATCTTCGAGAGGCGCTCGGCGAAGTCGGCCAGGTGCGCGTCGGTGCGCAGCGGGATCTGGTCGCCCAGCTGCGGCAGCCAGACGTGCGGCCCGCTCAGGCTGTCGATGGGCGTTTGCTCGTCGTGCAGGGCCGCGCCCTCGATCCAGCGCGAGAGGGAGTAGTCGAGCAGGTCGGCGTCGAGGTGGTCGGCCTCGGAGAAGCCGGCGCGGTCGAGCCCGCGCAGGCGCGCGAGGCGGTCGCGGGCCTGGGAGAGGCGACGCTCGTACGCCGCGGGGCTCTCGTCGCGGACGAACCGGTCGAAGCGATGGTCGCCGCGCCTGCTGGCGGACTCCGGGCTCTCGCGCTTGATGCTCTCGACGTGCTCGTCGAGGAGGGCGTAGAGGGCGGCGGACCGTCCCGCGGGCACGGGCGTGGGCGCCGGGGCCGCGACGTGCGCCAGTTCCGGCGGCCCGGGCGGACCGCCCCACGCCGCCGGGGCCAACGCCGAGAACCCCACGACCGCCGCGATCCGAGCCAGCATTGTGCGCATGGACGGAGGATACCCGTCGTGGCCTGCTGGTCCGCGTGGGCGTACCATTGCTCCGCACCTTGGGGATTGGTGTAACGGTAGCACGGCTGACTCTGGATCAGCTAGTCTAGGTTCGAATCCTAGATCCCCAGTTCCCTTTCGCAGCGCGCGCCGCGGTACGCTGGAGCCATGCTTCGAGCGATCGCCCTCGCCGCGCTCCTCCTGCCGACCGCCGTGCTTGGTCAATCGGTGCGCCTCCGGGCCCTGGGCACGGCCCAGGATGGCGGGATCCCGCACGCCGCCTGCGCATGTCCGCGCTGCGACGCTGCGCGCGCGGATCCGTCGCGGCGCCGACTCGTCGCCAGTCTCGGGCTCGTCGTGTCCGGCGAGGGCTCGGCGTCCAAGGTATTCCTTATCGACGCCACGCCCGACCTGCGCGCGCAGCTCGACATGCTCGCGGATGTGCGCGATGCACCGGCGGACCGGGTGGACCGCGCGCCCGTCGACGGCGTGCTGCTGACGCACGCGCACGTCGGGCACTACGCCGGGCTCATGTTCTTCGGGTACGAGGCGGTGAGCACGCGCGACCTGCCGGTGTGGGGCACGCCGAAGATGATCGCGTTCCTGCGCGCCAACGAGCCCTGGGCCCAGCTGGTGCGCATCCGCAACATCGAGCCGCGCGAGGCGCCGCCCGGCGTTGCGTTCGAGCCGGCGCCGGGCGTGACGGTCACGCCGATCCGGGTGCCGCACCGGGATGAACTGTCCGACACGGTCGGTTTCCGCATCACCGGCCCCGCGCGCACCGCCCTCTACATCCCCGACACCGAGCCGTGGCGGAACTGGCGAGAGCCGTTCCCCGACCCCATCACTCTCTTCGAGGGCGTGGACGTGGCGATCCTCGACGCGACGTTCTACAGCCCGGGCGAACTGCCCGGGCGCAACATCGCCGCGATCGGGCACCCCCTCATGACGGAGACGATGGACCTCCTTGAATCGCGCGTGCGCGCGGGGGCATTGACAGTCTACTTCACGCACCTGAACCACTCGAACCCGGTCCTGGACCCGGCGGGCGAGGAGGCTCGTGCCGTCGAGTCGCGCGGGTTCATGATCCTGCGCGACGGTCAGGAGATCCCGCTCTGAGCGAGCTACCTGGGCGACGTGGCCAGGCCGGTCCTGGTGATCCCCGCCACGGCGCAGGCCTCGTGGGCCGCGACGACGTCCTGGTAGGGCACCGCGTCCGAGGGCGTGATGGCGACGACGAGCCGCTCGGCGCCGGCGCCGCGGACCAGCTCATCGAGCCACGAGCCGAGCCCGGCAAGCGGGACGGCCTCCGCCGAAGGCAGCGACACGCCCGCGGGCGCGGCGCCGAGGTACGCGGGGCTCACCGTTGTCCCCCGCTCGCCGCTGGCGAGGGTGAGTTCGACGCGGATGAGCGCATCATCGGTGATCGCCGCGGTGGCGGCCCGGATGGGCAGGGCGGCGCGGATGAACCAGTCGGGCCCGAGCACCGCCGCGGAGGCCATGAAGAAGACGAGGATGACCATGACCACGTCGACCATGGGCGTCATGTTGGGACCGAAGTGCCCCTGGTAGACCTGGAGGGCGCTGCGCTTGCGGCGGCGCATCAGCGGCGCTCCTCGCGGACGGAGACCAGGCGCAGCGACGCCAGCCCGGCGCGTCGGCAGGCCTCGACCACCGGCGCGACCTGGGCGTAGGGCGCCCGGCGGTCGGCGCGGACCTGCACCGCCAGGTCCGGCCGCTCGGCGATGCGGGCGCGGACCAGGTCCTCGAGCGCGTCGGCGGTGACGGGCACGCCGTCGGCCAGGATCGACGCGCTCCCGTCCGCCCCCGGCGCGACCTCGACGACGAGCGGGCGGTCGGGCTGGTCGAGCGCGCCGATCGCGGTGGAGGGCAGGTCAAGGTCGGCGAGCCTCTGCGTCGCGAGCTGCCCGACGATGAGGTAGAAGACGATGAGGACCATCACGACGTCGATGAGCGGCGTGACGTTGATCTTGCCGGCGTGGGCCTCGTCGGGGTGGCGATGGAGCGTGCGCAGGCGCATGGGTCAGGCGCGGGCGGCGGGGATGCGGTCGACGATCCGCGAGGCGATGACGCTGGCGCGGGTGCACAGGCGGTCGACGCGAGCCCGGAAGTACCCGAAGGCCAGCAGGCTGGGGATCGCCACGCACAGCCCCAGCAGCGTGTGGAACAGGGCCTTGGAGATCCCCAGCGACAGGTCCGTGGGCCCGGCCCGTCCGGCCGACTCGCCCAGGCTCGTGAACGCCAGGATCATCCCCCACACGGTGCCCGCCAGCCCCACGAGCGGGCCCACGTTGCCCACGATGTTCAGCACCTCGATGCGGCGGAAGTAGGACGCGCTCTCCTCGGCGGCGGCGAACTCGGCGGCGTCACGCACCGCCTCGGTCCCGCGCCCGGTCTGCGAGAGGGCCGCGGCCACGATGCGGCTGACCAGCGTCGTGTCGCGGTTGGAGAGGTCGCGGGCGTCGTCCCAGCGCCCCGCCGACGAGAAGTCGTCGAGGCGGTTGACGGTCGCGGGCGGGAGCACGCGCGAGGCCCGCAGCTCCAGCAGGGCCGCGATGATCACCGCCACCGCGATCACCGACATCGTGAGCAGCACCACGGTGAACAGGTCGAACGACTGGACGAAGAGCTCCCACAGGGCGCCGGTGCCGGCGAGGGGGCGCGACGCCTCCGCGGGCTGGCCCAGGGCCGGGGCCGCCAGGGCGACCGCCACGAAACACGCGGGCCATCGGAGAGTTCGGTGGATCATCGCGGCGATGGTACAGGGCATGCGCCGCCCCCGCCCGCGAACGGAACCGGGGAGCCACGGAGACCCCGGCCCATCACGCCGAGGCTGAGTCCGCGAAGCCTCGGATTGGAGTCGCCCATCCGCCCCTGGGCACGGGCCCCGGCGCGCTGACAGGACGCTCGGAGCGCCCCCATCCGAGGCTTCGCGGACTCAGCCTCGGCGTCGGGGACTCCGCCTGGGCGTGCCCGGGCCCCGCGGGGGTGGGGCCCGCGTCCGACCGATACCATGGGCGTCAATCGAGTCGCGCGGCGGCCCGGGTCCTTGTCGGTCCCCGGGCTTGCGCCTGCGCGCGGGGCCTGCGCCTTGGGCGACCTGCTCCAGATCATCGCCGGTGACCCCGCCCTGGTCGGGCTGGCGGACCTCATGGAGGCGCGGCGGCGGGTCGTGGCGACGGGGGCGGTGGGGGCGTCGACGGCGCTGGTCGCGGCGGCGCTGGCGCGGCGGACGGGGCGGATGGTGGTCCTGGTCGTCGCGCACCTGGACGAGGGGGACGACTTCGTCGACGCGATCCTGGAGCAGGGAGGGGCCGCCCTGCGGTTCCCCGCGCTCGAAGCCGTGCCGGGCGAGTCAGGGGCCGCCCTCGACCTCTTCGCCGAGCGCCTCGAGACGGTCCGGCGCGTGCTGGCTCCCCGCGGCGAGGACCCGGCGCCGGTGGTCGTGGCGCCGATCCAGGCGCTCATGCAGTCGGTGCCGGCCCCGTCGCGGCTCGACGCGCTCTCGCTCAGGGTGGTCCGTGGCGCCCCGATGTCGCCGCAGGGCCTGGCCCGGTGGCTCGACGCCGCGGGCTACTCGCGCCAGGAGGCGGCCGACGAGCCGGGCGACTTCGCGCTGCGGGGCGGGATCCTCGACGTGTTCCCGGCGGGCGGACAGGCCCCCGTCCGCGTCGAGTTCCTGGGCGACGCCGTCGAACGCGTCAGCGAGATCGACCCGGACACCATGGGCAGCGATCGGGCCCTGGCCGCGCCCCTCACGCTCGTGTGCGCCGATCCCAAGGGCGTCGGCGAGCAGACGTGCCCGTTCCTGGAACTGGTGCCCGCGACGAGCCTCGCGCTCATCGCCGAGACGGCCGAGGTGGTCGAGCAGGGGCGGGGGTACTACGAGCGCGTCGTCGACGCCCGGGACATCTTCGGCCCGCCCGCGGTGCTCCGCCTGATGGAGACCCGGTTCCACGCGCTGGCGGAGATGAACCACTTCTCGGCGGGTGCGGCGGGGGCCGACGCGCAGGTGACGCTGCCGGTGACCCCGCTGCCCACGTTCGCGCGCGACGCGGGGGAGGCGGTGGCGGAGTTGGTCGACGCCGTCGCCCAGCCGGCGGCGGGGGGCTCGCCCGTCCGCCCGCGCGCGGTGGTGCTCTGCCAGACGGAGGGGGAGCGGGCGCGGTTCGACGAACTGCTCGGGGGCGGGGCGGTTCGGCGCGCGGGCCCCGAGGGCGACGCGTCGGAGGCGTTGGCGGCGCTGCGGGCGCGGGTGGAGTCGCGCACGGCGTTCATGGGCGCGGGGTTCGGCTGGCGGGTGGAGGACGACGGCGGGGCCCCGGGGGGCTTGCTCGTCGTGCCCTACCACGAGCTGCTGGGGCGGGCGCCGGGGCGTCGGCGCGCGGGGGCCCGCCTGCGCAGCTCGCGGGCCCTGGACACGTTCCTGGAGTTCGCGCCGGGCGACCTGGTGGTGCACGCGGACCACGGCATCGCGCGCTACGCCGGGCTCTCCATGATGAGCCCGCGCAAGCTGCCCGGGCGCGGGAAGATCGACGTGGTGAAGCCCGGCGCCGGCCTCCTGCCGCCCGGCGAGCCCGAGGAGTACCTCACGCTGGAGTTCGCGGGCAGGAGCCGCCTGCACGTGCCGGCCTCGCAGATCGACCTGGTGCAGCGGTACG
Source organism: Phycisphaerae bacterium (assembly GCA_016873295.1). Classification (GTDB taxonomy): domain Bacteria; phylum Planctomycetota; class Phycisphaerae; order Phycisphaerales; family UBA1924; genus VGXM01. The sequence goes on along the minus strand of VGXM01000002.1, from coordinate 4,817 downwards.
TGGGGGGCGGCGGGGCCAGGCCCCCGCTCTCGACGCTGGGGGGGCAGAAGTGGAAGGGCCAGAAGGAGCGCGTGGCCGGGGCGGTGCGCGACATGGCGGCGGAGCTGCTGCGCGTGCGCGCCGCCCGCGAGAGCACGCCCGGCATCCGCTTCCCCGACGACACCGCCTGGCAGCGCGAGTTCGAGGCCGAGTTCCCGTACCAGGAAACCGACGATCAGATCGCGGCCCTGGCCGAGATCAAGCGCGACATGGGGCGGGCCCGCCCCATGGACCGCCTGATCTGCGGGGACGTGGGGTTCGGCAAGACGGAGCTGGCGATCCGGGCGGCGTTCAAGGCGGTGGAGTACGGCAAGCAGGTGGCGGTGCTGGTGCCCACGACCGTGCTCGCCGAGCAGCACGAGCGGACGTTCAAGGAGCGCTTCGCCGACTATCCCTTCCGCATCGAGAGCCTGTCGCGCTTCAAGACCGGAGGCGAGGCCCGGGCGATCCTCGGCGACGCCCGCGCGGGGCGCGTGGACATCCTCATCGGCACGCACCGACTGCTCTCGGGCGACGTGGACCTGGCCGACCTGGGCCTGGTCGTCGTCGACGAGGAGCAGCGCTTCGGCGTGGAGCACAAGGAACGCCTGCTGCGCCTGCGGCTGACGGTGGACGTGCTCACGCTCTCGGCCACGCCCATCCCGCGCACGCTGCACATGTCGCTCCTGGGCCTGCGCGACATCTCCAGCCTCGCCACGCCGCCCATGGATCGGCGGGCGATCGTGACCGAGGTGATCCCCTACAACGAGAAGCGCGTGGCCCAGGCGATCGCGCGCGAGCTGTCGCGCGAGGGGCAGGTCTTCTACGTGCACAACCGCGTGCACGACATCCGCGACGTCGCCGAGCGCGTGCGGGCCCTGGCCCCGGGGGCCCGGATCGTGGTGGGGCACGGGCAGATGTCCGACGACGAGCTGGAGGACGTGATGCTCCGCTTCACGCGCCGCCAGGCCGACATCCTGGTGAGCACGACCATCATCGAGTCGGGCGTGGACATCCCCACGGCCAACACGATGATCATCGACGACGCCGACCGCTTCGGGCTGGCCGACCTGCACCAGTTGCGTGGGCGCGTGGGTCGGAGCAAGCACCGGGGGTACTGCTACCTGCTCTTGCCGCGCGACCGGGCCCTGAAGGAGATCGCGGTGAAGCGCCTGCGGGCGATCGAGCAGTACTCGATGCTGGGGGCGGGGTTCAAGATCGCCATGCGCGACCTGGAGACGCGCGGCGCGGGCAACCTGCTGGGGGCCGAACAGAGCGGGCACATCGCGGCGGTGGGGTACGAGATGTACTGCCGGCTGCTCGAAAAGGCGGTGCACGAGCTGAACCGCCAGGCCCTGCCCGTGTCGCCCGCCTCGGTGAGCCTCGAACTGGGGATGGGGGCGAGCATCCCCAAGACCTACATCGCGTCCGACGCGCGTCGCCTGGAGACCTACCGGCGCATCGCGACCGCCGGGACGCCCGAGGACCTGGCGAAGGTCGCGGGCGGGCTCACGGACGCCTACGGACCGCCGCCCAAGCCCGTGCAGCGTCTGCTGGGGCTGGCCGAGCTGCGGATCGCGTGCGTGGGCCTGGGGATCCGCGGGATCACGATTCGGGACAGGGACGTCGTGTTCCGGGTCGCGGCCACCTTGGCGGTGGCCCCGAGGCTCCGCGGCGGCGCGGGGAGCGTGGTCGAACTCCCGGGCAAGGCCCCCGGGGAGCCCGCCGAGGTCTACTTCCGGCCGCCCCCGAGCCACCTGGAGCCGGAGACGCTGCTGGCGATCCTGCGGCGTCGCCTCGCTCCGGCGGCGAGCGCCGCCGCCGCGGTGCGGCTGGGGTGAACGCCCCGTTTTGTGCGGGCGAGGTGCGTCGCTGTTGCGGGGTGACGGTTTCCGGGTAGTCTGCTCACCTGGCGTCCGCGCCGCCGCTCGCGCCGCGTGGGTTGCGGGCAGGGTGGAGCGGGCGTCAAGAGGAGAGGGCACATGAAGACGCAGTTCGTACTTGCGCGGGCGGTGGGTGTGGCCGTGGCGCTGTTCATCAGCGCCACAGCGTGGGCCAACGTGACCAGCGGGAGCTTCGCGCGGACCGAGACCTGGACGGTCAGCCCGGGCGGCGGGTCGGCCACCTGGGGATGGAACGTCAACTGGGCGATCGACCTCACCAACAACCGGATGACGCTGTCGCACACGATCCGGCTGAACACGGCGCAGGGATCGGCGGCGCCGACGGCGGCGGAGATGGCGGCGTGGAAGGCCCAGGCCGAGGCCAAGTGGAACCGCAGCGACATCTTCGTCAGGCGGCACCACAACCCCTCGGGCGAGGACAAGAACTTCGCCCTCCACTACGTCATCACCTTCACCACGGCGGCGGTCGCGAACAACTTCAAGGTCACCGTGCATGACGGGGCCGGCGCCACCAGCGCCGGGCAGTACTACCGCGGCACGGGTACGGAACTGAACGGCGTGAACACGCCCGGCGTGAATGTCGTCGCCCACGAGGTTGGGCACTACCTCGGTCAGCCGGACGAGTACACCAACGGCGGCTGGATCGTCGCGGGGAGCCCGCACAACGGGCCCGCCTTCACCACCACCAGCCTCATGAACAACACCAACAAGAGCGCGTTGCCGACCCGTCCGATCGGCGTGACCTGGGCGCGGCACTACACGGCCTGGGCCACCGCTTTCACGGAGTTCGACCGCCTCAAGGGCAACACGGGGTACAAGTACACCGTCGTCCCGACGCCGGGCGTTACGGCCACGCTGCTGTTCGCGGCGGGTCTGACGGCTTCGCGCCGGCGCCGCGCCGCCTGACCGCGGGTCGGCACATCGGGCCGCCGACCGGGCTTACCATCCCTCGATGGGCCCCGGTCGGCGGCCCGTCGCCTGCGCGGGCGCCTGCACGCACGGATGGATCGCGGGATGACCCAGGACCCAGAGCACGACGTTCCGTCCTCGGCGCCGCCGACGACCCTGTCGATGGACCGCCGCATCGCCATCCTGCGCCGGCGCCTCGTCCGCGAGGCCTCCGTCGCCATCGCCATGCTCGAGGCGTCCGTCGACGCCCTCTTCCGGCTCGACGTCGAGGCCGCCCGCGGCGTCCGCCGCCAGGACGACCGCGTCGACCAGGAGGAGGTCGAGATCGAACAGGAGTGCTACGCCCTCATCACCCTGCACAACCCCTTCGCCCGCGACTTCCGCACGCTCGCGTTCATCCTCAAGGCCAACGGCGAGGTCGAGCGCGTCGCCGATCACGCCTGTTCCATCGCCAAGGTCACCCTCCGCGTCCGCGAGCTGCTGGGGGACCAGGCCCCGGCGCCCAAGTGGCCCACGGCCCTGGCGGAGCTGGCCCAGCGCGTGCCCCTCATGTGCCACGAGCTCATGCGGATCGTCCTCGCCGAGGACGTCGACGCCGCCCGCGGCCTGGTCTCCAGCGACCGGACCATCGACACCCTCGACCGCCAGCTCTTCCAGGAGGTGGCCGAGTGGATGGATGCGCGCCCGGCGGGGGACGCCACCAGCGCCGTCGGCCTGCTCATGTACCGCGCCGGGCGCGAGCTGGAGCGCGTGGGCGACCTGATGGCCGGGATCGCCGAGGACATCGTCTACCTCGCGACCGGCTCGATCATCCGCCACGAGAAGCGTCGTCTGCGTCCTCGGGTCTGAGCGCGGGGGCCTCCTCGCCCAGCTCGCGGCGGATCGCCGACTCGCTCATCAGTTCGTAGCACGTCGCCATCAGGCCCACGAACGGGAACTGGCCCCCGGGCACGGGGCTGGGCCCCAGGCGACGCAGCAGCGGGTGGCTCACCTTGGGCGGGTCGATGGGCAGGTCCAGGTCGCGCAGGCCCGGACCGGCGACCCAGAAGCTCTCGAGGGCCTGGTCCAGCGTCGGCGCCTGCACGTCCGAAAGCCCCGGCACGCTGGTCGGGTACACCGACGCCGACGCGCCCCCCGGGCTCGCCGCCGATCGCCGGCGGTGGAGCTGCTCCAGCAGGTCGTCCACCGGCATCCCGCGGAGCGTGAAGATCGCGAAGGGGTCCTGGTCCATTTGCTCGGCGAGCAGGGCCAGCACGCAGCAGGCGTGCTTGCACCACGGGTCGGCCGCATCCGGGCGGGCGCAGGTGCACGTCGGCGTCACGTCGCCCGCCTCCGTCGGGCACAGGCGCAGCCCCAGCGGCGCGAACGCCTCCTCGACGCTCGCGGGCACCTCGCGGGCCAGGAGGCGGGCGGCGTACCCCGCCTGGGCCGCAAGCACGCCCAGCACCTCGCGCCACTGCTCGTCGTTGAACGCCGAGATCGCCAGGGCGGTGGTGTAGGGCGACAGCGAGCGCCCCTGCACCACCGCCGTCACCCTGCCCGCCTCGATCACCCACCGCTTGGTCTGCCCCATCCGGGCGTAGGCCAGCCCCTCGACGAGGTTCTCGCCCTTGCCGACGCCCTCCAGCAGGCGCAAGACCCGCTGGGCGGCCCAGGTGCGCTGCGACGGCGCATCGCCGGCGAGCTTGATCCCGCCCCGCACACGCTTGGGTTTGGCCAGGCGCACGCTGTCGAGCGGCGGTCGTGGTCGGTAGGGCTCGGGCACGCGGGCGCTCCTCGATCATACCTCGTCGGCGACGGCGTCGTTACGCAGGGTGAGCAGGTCGCGGAGCTGGTCGGTCGAGAGCTCCGTCAGGGCACGCTCGCCGGCCCCGATGATGTTCTCGGCCAGCTCCGTCTTCTCCTCGATCATGCGGTCGATCCGCTCCTCCAGCGTGCCGCGGACGACGAACTTGTGCACCTGCACCGTCCGCGTCTGCCCGATGC
>VGXM01000001.1 GCA_016873295.1 Phycisphaerae bacterium | reverse complement strand
CACGTTCGTGGTCACGGAACTGACGGCACGCTTCGGGCCGGTGGGGACCGGGCTGTGGCTGATCGGGTTGCTGGGCGTGGGGGCCCTGGCGGCGATGGACGACTGGCTGCTGTGGGCCCTGGGCTGGATGTGGCGGACGGGTGTGCCGGCGGCGGTGGCGGCGGGGAGCGCGGCGGGCAAGGCCGCGGCGCCCGTCGTCCACAAGGTCGGGCACGCCGCGGGGACCGCCGCGACCGGCACCGCCAAGGCCTCCGGCGGCGCGCTCTCGCGCCTGCTCGCCTCGCTGCGGCGGAGCGGACCGGTCGAGGTCGACCCGCCCCACGCGGCGCCCGCGGCGGTCGAGCCGGCGCAGGTCGTCGAGCGGGCGGTCGCGGAGATCGGCGACGACGAGGAGATCGAGGAGGCCCGCCTGGTCGTGGACGAGGACGAGGAGGAAGAGGAGGAGGTCGTGCGGCTGCCGAGGGGGAGGAAGGTGGCGCTCCCGGAGTCGCGCGGCGGGGACGCCACGCCTCGCTCGGAGGAGGACGAGGACGACCTGCCCGGGGCGCCGCAGGTGTTCGATGCGGATCAGTTGCGCGAGAAGATCGCCAGGCTGCCGATCGTGTTCGGGCAGAAGAACATGCCGGTGGCGACGGACGCGGACCTGGCGGCCCTGCAGCGGGCCTCGGGGATCGACGAGTCGACCTACCAGTTCCCGGCGCTGGATCTGCTGGAGAACCCGGAGGAGAACTTCGGCGAGAAGCTGGAGGAGTTCGTCCGCGAACAGGCGACCGCCCTGGAGGCGGCGCTGCAGCAGTACCGGATCGACGGCGAGGTCGTCGGCATCGAGGCCGGCCCGGTGGTGACGCTGTACGACCTGCGCCTGGCGCCCGGCACGAAGGTGGCGGCGATCAACGCGGTGGAGAGCGACATCGCCCGGGCCCTGCGCGCGATCAACATCCGCGTCGTGCCCAACCAGGCCGGTCGCGACACCGTCGGCATCGAGGTCCCCAACGCCCACAAGGAGAAGGTGCGCCTCAAGGAGCTGATGAGCAACCCGGAGCGGTACGCGACGATGAAGCTGCCGACGTTCCTGGGCAAGGACGCGGCGGGCGAGCCCCTGATCGCCGACCTGACGCGCATGCCGCACATGCTCATCGCGGGCACGACCGGCTCGGGCAAGAGCGTGTGCATGAACACGATCATCACGGGGTTCCTGTACACCAAGAAGCCCACCGAGCTGCGCATGGTGCTCGTCGACCCCAAGATGGTCGAGATGGGCCAGTTCAAGGACATCCCGCACCTGATGTGCCCGGTGGTGACGGAGATGGGCAAGGCGGCGGCGATCCTGGAGTGGGCCTGCGGGAAGATGGACGAGCGGTACGAGCTGCTGGCCGAGGCCGGCTGCCGCGACATCGCGGCGTACAACGAGCTGGGGTGGGACGAGCTCAAGGAGCGCCTGCGCCCCAGCACGCCCGAGGAGGAGGACCGCGTCCCCAAGAAGCTGCCCTACATGGTCTTCATCATCGACGAGCTGGCGGACCTGATGATGACCAACAAGGAGGTGGAGGGCTCGATCATCCGCATCGCGCAGAAGGCCCGGGCGGTGGGCATCCACCTGATCCTGGCCACCCAGCGCCCGCAGGCCAACGTGGTGACGGGGCTGATCAAGGGCAACATGCCCTGCCGCGTCTGCTTCAAGGTGAACAGCGGCATCGACAGCCGCATCGTCATGGACCAGAAGGGGGGCGAGCTGCTGCTGGGGCAGGGCGACATGCTCTTCCTGTCGCCCAGCTCGCACAAGCTCAGCCGGGCCCAGGGCACGCTTGTGGACGACAGCGAGATCCGGCGCGTCGTCCGCTTCCTCCGCGACAGGCACAGCGGGGGGCCGGCCTTCGACCGCACGCTGCTCACGCTCCGCAAGCCGGGCGAGGACGCGGCCCCGATGGCCGACAGCGCCAACAACTCCGGGGCGGCGCTCGCGGCGGCCCAGGAGGACCCGCTCTTCGAACGGGCCGTCGAGCTGGTGCTCGAGACACGCCGCGGCTCGGTGTCGCTGCTGCAGCGGCGCCTGGCGATCGGCTACACGCGGGCCTCGCGACTGGTCGACCTCATGGGCATCGCCGGCATCCTGGGCGAGCACAAGGGCTCGGTGGCCCGCGACGTCGTCATCTCGCCCGAGGACTGGGGCGCGATGAAGGAACTGGCCGCCGAGGAGGCCAGGGCCAGGGGGATCGAGTATCCGCGGCAAGTACGCTCGGCGGAGGAGGCCCAGCAGGCCGAGCTGTTCCGGGGCCAGCCCGCGACCTGCGACGTCGCGGCCGCGGGGTCCGAAGGCGACGCGTTCGACGACGAGGGATCGGACGCCGCCCAGGCGCCGTGAAACCCGCCCGCCCCCCAACAACCTCCCCGGGACGCGGGGGATCCGCGCCCGTAGAATCGCGGGCTGGACGTCGGCGGCGATGCCCGCCGGGCGCGCCCGCACGGGCCGCTTTCCGAACCGTTCGCTCGCTGAAAGGAACACACATGGCTGTTGCGGCCCGTCGCTCGATTCGCACCTTCCGTCCGATCGTGTCCGCTGCCGGGCTGGTGATCGTCGTGGGGACGGCCCACGCCAAGCCCCCCGCGGCCCTCGACCTGATCCCGGGCGACGCCGTCGTCGCCGTGGGCATCCGCAACGTCGATGAACTGGTCAACCGCGTGCGGGCGGTGGCCAAGACGGTGGGGATGCAGCAGGACCCGATCGCCGACGGCCCGCTGGGGATGATCCTGGCGATGCCCGGGCTGAACACCGCGGGGTCGGTGGGCGTGGCGATGATGCCCATGCCCGAGGGCGAGGAGCCGGGCGTGGTGATCCTCGTGCCCGTGACGGACTACGCGGCGATGGTCGCCGGGGCCGGCGGCACGATCGACGGCGCCGTCGCGACGCTCGCCATGGGCCCGCAGACGGTGTATTCCAAGGACGTGGGGAGCGGGTACGCCGCGGTGAGCCCGGATCGCCTGGCGCTCACGGGCTTCAAGGGGCAGGCGGGCCAGTTCGAGGCGCACGTCAAGGCGCTGGGCCCGGTGGGCCTGCGGGTCGCGTCGGAATGCCAGGCGGTGGTGATCGCCAACATCCCGGCCCTGTCGCCGCAGATCGATGAGGCGATGTCCGAGATCGAGGACCAGATGCAGATGGCGATGATGCTCAACCCGCAGGCCGCCGCCGCGGGCGGGCAGGTGGCGGTCGTCGAGTCGCTCGTCGACGCCGTGCAGCGCGACGCCCGCGTGGGGGTGATGGGGCTGAACATCGACGAGGGCGGCTCGGTGTCGCTCGACCTGGCGGTGCAGTTCAAGGACGGGTCGGAGTCGGCCACGATGTGCTCCAACGACGGGCGGGCCTCGGGGCTGCTGGCCCGCGTGCCCAGCGTGCCCTTCCTGCTCAGCTTCGCCCTCGACACCTCCTCGTCGGGGATGAAGGACCTGATGCGCCGCGCCGAGAGGGTCGCGAAGGCCGCGGCCCCCGCCGACGGTCAGGGCGGCGGCTCCGTGTTCGACCCCTTCGGGGGCCTGGGCGCCCAGATCGACTCCACCGACGGCTACGCCGTCGTGTGGGGGCAGACCCCCGCGCTCTTCGGCGGGCTCTTCTCCAACAGCGCCGGGTTCCTCAAGAGCAGCAAGCCCGCGCAGCAGTTGGCGGCAGCCCAGGCCGCCATCGAGAAGCTCAACGCCACCAAGGCCGCCGGCACCACCTATTCCACGACCTACACCAAGGGCGCCATCGAGGTCGACGGCGTCAAGGTCGACGAGTGGGGCGTCCAGATGGCCATGGACCCCAACGACCCCATGGGCATGCAGGCCCAGCAGATGCAGTCCATGCTCTTCGGGCCCTCCGGCATGGGCGGCTTCGTCGGGCAGACCCGCGAAGGCCTGGTGTTCACCATGGCCCGGAACACCCCGCTCCTGAAGCAGGCCATCCAGGCCGCCGCCGACGGAAAGGGGCTCGCCGAGCAGGACGCCGTCAAGGCCGTCGCCGCCAAGCTCCCGGCCTCGCGCACCCTCGAGGGCTACGTGGGCATCAAGCCCATCCTCGAGACCGTCGGGCAGGCGATGGCGATGTTCGGCGGCGGCATCGGCGAGATCACGATGCCCGAGCACGTCCCGCCGCTGGGGATCAGCGTCACGACCGACTCGGGCGGCGCGCAGTTCCGCCTGCACGCCCCGGCCGACACCATCAAGGCCGTCGGACAGACGATCCGAGCCCTGACGGGCGAGGATGAGGACGCGGCGCCGGCCAAGCCGGCGGGCGCGCCCCGGTTCTAGGGGCCCGCCCCGGAAGCGCAGCATCCGCGGTCGCCACGCCGACGCGACGGCACGGGGCCCATCCGCCCGCGCGGCGGGGCGGGCCGGCCGCGTGGATCAGGTATACTGGGACCGATCATGGCAATGGCCCGCGTGGGGGCCGCGCCTTCGCTGGGGCGCGGCCCCGACGCGGCCGCCCGCACACCCTGGGGCCTTGGCCCGGAAGGAGACCATCATGGATCGGCGCAAGACGAGGCACGGCGTTCTGATCGCGATCTCCGCCTTCGCATGCACGGGAAGCGCGGCGTTGGCCCAATGGTCGACCATCGCGCCCAACCACGTCGGCAACACCAACACGGGCAGCGTCGGCGTGGGCGTGTCGACCAGCGCCTTCATGTTCGGCAAGCTGTCCGTGCTGGGCGACGGCGCCGGCGCGTCCGCCATCTGGACCCGCAGCCTGGTCACCGGCGGCGCCGGCGTCTACGCCGAGAGCCACCAGACCGGCGGCACCGCCGTCTTCGGCACCGCCGGGCAGAGCACCACGGGCCAGGCCATCGGCGTGTGGGGCATCTCCGCCAGCCCCAACGGCGTGGGCCTCGTGGGGCAGACCTCCTCCCCGACCGGGTTCACCATCGGCGTGTACGGACAGTCCACCAGCGCCAGCGGCTACGCCGCGTACTTCGCCGGCGGCCGCAACTACTTCCAGGGCAACGTCGGCGTCGGCACCACCACCCCCGCCGTCCCCCTCCACGTCATCGGCAACATCAGCACCACCGGCCTGCGCACGGCGTCCACCGCCAGCGCCGTCAACGTCACCGGCGGCGTCTCGGGCAACGCCCCGGGTCTGGGCGTCCAGGGCTCCACCATCGCCGGCGGCGGCGCCACCGGCGCCGTCATCTCCGAGGTCGGCGCCAACACCAACTCCGTCTACGACCACGCCGGCACCGTCGGCGGCGGATTCGCCAACCGCGCCGGCGAGGACGACGCCAGCCTCACCGACCAGCGCGGCGCCACCGTCTCCGGCGGCGTCAGCAACTGGGCCCGCGGCGCCTTCGCCTTCGTCGGCGGCGGCAACACCAACACCGCCGGCGGCCTCTACTCCGCCATCGTCGGCGGCTTCAACAACGCCACCATCCTGGGGCAGGACTACGCCGTCATCATGGGCGGCAACGCCAACACCGCCGGCTCCTTCGCCATGGTCGGCGGCGGGCAGACCAACGCCGCCACCGGACAGTTCTCCGCCATCCCCGGAGGCTCCCTCAACACCGCCGCCGGCGCCAACTCATTCGCCGCCGGGTCCCAGGCCCGCGCCCTCCACGCCCGCGCGTTCGTCTGGAACGGGCACACCCAGCAGGTCGACACCAGCGCCATCGGGCAGTTCGTCGTCAACGCCCCGGGCGGCCTGTTCCTCGGCAGCACCTCCTCGGGCGCCATCGCCATCGGCGCCGGCGACTTCATCGCCACCGGGACCGGCGCCTCGCTGACCACCGGCGGCGTCTGGGCCAACGCCTCCGACGTCGCCCTCAAGGAGAACTTCAGGGCCGTCGACCCCGCCGACGTCCTCGCCCGCCTTGACGCCCTGCCGATCACCCGCTGGAACTACAGGAGCGAGCCCGGGGGCGTCGCCCACATCGGGCCCACCGCCCAGGACTTCCACGCCGCCTTCGGCGTGGGCAACAGCGACCGCACCATCGGTACCGTCGACGCCGCCGGCGTCACCATGGCCGCCCTCCAGGGCCTGCACGCCCTCGTCAAGGACAAGCAGCGCGAGATCGACCAGCTCAAGGCCGACCGCGCCGCCCTCGAGGCCCGCCTCGAACGCCTCGAACGCCTCGTCGCCGATCGCTGATCCGACCACGCGCACGATCGCGGGCCCCGGGCCGCTCGGCCCGGGGCTTCTCACGTCCGCACGCCGCCCCTACTTCCTGGCCTTCCTGCCCGCGGGCGGCGCCGCGACCCGCGGCGGGGCGGGCACCATCGCGTCCACCGCCCCGGCGAAGGCAAAGTCCTTCTCCGTGATCCCCCCCGCGTCGTGCGTGCTCAGCGTCAGCGTCACCTTGTCGAACCGGATCAGGATGTCCGGGTGGTGCTGCGCGCGCTCCGCCTCCGCCGCGACCGTGCGGACGAACTCCATGGCCGCCACAAACCCGGCGAACTGGAACGTCCGCTGGATGGCGCCGTTGAGCTCCGACCACTCCGGGACCTTCGCCAGCCGCGATTCCACCGCCGACTCGGACAGCTTTTCCATGCGCCCTCCGCGCGGACACCGGGGCCCCGCGGGCCGATCCGCGGCCCGCTCTGAGCCGGGAGTGTACCGTCCCGCTCGAAGGCGATCAGCATGCCCCCCGGACCGTCCCCACACGCCACGCGCCTGGCTCCCTCCCCCACCGGCGCCCTCCACCTCGGAAACGCCCGCACCTTCCTCGTCAACTGGGCCCTGGCCCGCGCCCGCGGCTGGCGCATCGTCCTCCGGATCGAGGACCTCGACGGCCCGCGCATCAGGCCCGGCGCGGCGGAGGCCGCCATCGACGCCCTCCAGTGGCTGGGCCTCGACTGGGACGAGGGCCCCCACTACCAGTCCGCCGACCTCTCCCCCTACCGGGAGGCGATGGAGCGGCTGGCCCGGCGCGGTTCGGTGTACCCCTCCGCGCTCTCCCGCGCCGACGTCGAGGCCGCCGGCTCGGCCCCCCAGGAGGGCTCCGGCGAGGTCGTCTTCCCCGCGTCGTTCCGCCCGCCCGACGCCGGCACGCCCCGCTCCTTCGACGACCACGCAACCCCCTGGCGATTCCTCACGCCGGACGCCGAGGTGATCGTGGACGATGCGTTCGCCGGCGAAAGGCGCGTGCGCCCCGCCGGCGACATCGGCGACTTCATCGTCTGGACCCGGCACGGGCAGCCCGCCTATCAGCTCGCCGTCGTCGTCGACGACCACCGCCAGGGCGTCACGCAGGTCGTCCGCGGCGACGACCTGATCAGCTCAGCCGGTCGCCAGCTCCTTCTCTACCGGGCCCTGAGCCTCGTCCCGGAACCGACCTACACGCACCTGCCCCTGGTGCGGGGCGCCGACGGGCGCCGCCTGGCCAAGCGCCACGGCGACACGCGCCTCGACACCTACCGCGCCGCCGGCATCGACCCCCGCCGCGTCGTCAGGCTCCTGGCCCACTGGTGCGGCCTCACCGGCACGCCTCCGCTCCTGAGCGCGGCGGAGTTCCGCGATCGCCTCGACCTTCGTACCATCCCGCGCGAACCCGTCATGTTCACCCCCGAGGACGACGCATGGCTGAAAGACCGTTCCGACCGCCCGCCGCCAAGCCGAAGAGCACGAGGCTGAGGGCCTTCATGCTCGTCTCCGTCGTGCTCATGGGGGCCGCCGCGTTCCTCGTCGGCAGCGGGCTGGTGTTCGGGCCCGAGTCGGGCACGTCCGCGACCAAGGGCCTGACCGGCGACACCACGACGATCTCGATCAGCGGCCGCAAGTTCAGGCTCGAACTCGCGCTGACCCACGAGAAGCGCTTCAAGGGCCTCTCCGGCCGCGACACCATCCCGGCCGACGGCGGGATGCTCTTCGTCTTCTCCAGGCCCGTGGTGACGGCGTTCGTGATGCGCGACTGTCCCGTCCCCATTGACGTCATCTACCTCGACAAGTCGGGGCGGATTACCGCGATGCACCAGATGCAGCCCGACGCGCCCCGGGCCGCGCACGAGCAGAACCGTTCCGCGCCGACCCCCAGCGCCCCCGCCTGGGAGTGGGTCAACGACGCCTACGAGTCCCGCCTGACCAAGCACCCCTCCCGATACGCGATCCAGTTCGCCATCGAGCTCAGGGGCGGCACGCTGCCCTCCCTGGGGCTCAAGGAAGGCGACAAGATCGAGTTCGATTACCAGTCCCTCATCTCGCGGGCAGAGTGAGAAAACCGCCGTCGGCGCGCGAATCGACGAGGGGCGCTGGCCGATGCAAGCCGGTCCGACACGCCCCCGCGCATGATCGGACCTGCCCGGAGCCCGCATGCGCCAGCCCAAGATCACCGTGGTCGCCCCTCGGGGCCAGAGCCGGGACGGCGTCGAACGCGCCCTGGAGCGGTGGCCCTGCGGCGCTCCCCCGATCGTGGGATGGACCACGCCGGACGATCTCGCCGCCGCTCCCCAAGGCGCCCGCCCCGACCTGGGCGTGCTCCTGATCCTGTGCGGGCCGGTCGGGCGCGAGCCGGTCGAGCGCGTCCTGGAGCTTGCGGACCGGGCCGGCGCGCCCGTGCTCGTCCTCCGGGGGCCCAACTGCACCGCGCCCGCCCACATGCCTCCTTCCGCGATCGCCCTCCCCTTCGGGTCGGACCCCGCCCTGGTGTGCGGCGTGCTCGCCGGGCTGGTCGCGCAGGCGGGCGCCACCGACGAGGCGCGGGCCGAGCTCGCCGCCATGCACTCCGCCCAGCGGAGCGCCAGGAACGAACTGGACCGGCTGCACGAGGAGCTCCAGACCGCCTCGCGCGTCCAGGCCGAGTTCATGCCCAAGTCGCTCCCCGCCATGGACGGGCTCGACCTGAGCGTGCTCTTCCGTCCCTGCGGGTACGTCTCGGGCGACGTGTACGACGTGCGGGCTCTCGACGAGCGCCGCGTCGGGGTCTTTCTCGCCGACGCCATGGGCCACGGCGTGCCCGCGGCCCTCATGACCCTCGCCCTGTGCCGGCTGCTCCCGACCCGGGAGTCGACGCCCGCCGGCGCGCGCCTGCTCGAGCCCGCCGAGGCCATGGCCCGCCTCAACGCCGCCCTGGCCGAGCACGCCACCACCACGAGCAACTTCGCCACCGCCGTCTACGCCCTCATCGACGTCCCCACGCGGCGCGTGACCGTGTGCGGGGCCGGGCACCCGCCCCCGCTCCGCATCTCCGCCTCGCGGCGCTGCGCCTTCGAGACCCAGGGCCCGGTGCTGGGCGTGTTCGACGACGCCGAGTTCGACCAGGTCGAGTTCCCGCTCGCGCCGGGCGACGCCCTCGTGCTCCACACCGACGGGCTCGAGCTGGCGTTCCCCGCCTCCGACGACGCCCTGCGCCGACCGACCGACAACTACCTGGCCCGCCTCGACGCCCTGGTGCGCGAATGGTCCCGGGGCACCGCGCCCCTGGGCGAACTCACCTCCATGCTCGCGGGCGCCATCGACGAGCAGGCCGGGTCGCTCCGCCAGGGCGACGACGTGACGGCCCTGGTGATCGCGCCGCGCGCCGCCGTCGCCTCCGAGGCCGCCTAGCCCGGATTGCTCATTCCTGAGCGGAGATCAACGGCCTCCGCGTGCGTAAAGGGCTGTGTCACGGGTCTTTTCCGCGAGCACGGAGGCCGCTGATGTCCGCGCAGACCGCGCCGCGGACCGAGCAGCTGCACTTGGACTTCATGCCCGACCGCGACCCGGTGCTCAGGCCGGGCGCCGCGATGCTCACGAGCGACGCCGGCATCGGCTCCCCCGCGATGGACGAGCTGTGCGAGAAGGACGGACACACCTGCACCTTCGGCCTGGGCACCAGCTCCAGGCTCAAGGGATGGGCCCACCCCCTGCTGCGCCGGGCCGAGAAGCGCTACGGGGAGACCGGCGAGCCTTCGCGGCTCTTCGCCTTCCGGCGCTCCCGCGCCAAGACCGGCGGCGCACCGTGATCGCCGAGGGCGAGTGTTCCGGGGAGGGGACCAACCTCCGCTTCGTGGTCACCAGCCCGCCGGTGAAGAACGCCCGGCGCGCGGCCAACCCCGGGACCACAACGGGGAAGGGGAAGGTCCGCGCTCATCAACGCCCCGACACTCCCCCGCCTCACCCCCCTCGACGCCCCTTCGGCTACGCTGTGCGCGTGCCCGCCGGGAGCCCCTTCACGGTCCTCGCCTGCGTCGGTCGCCCCCGCGAGTGGCGCCACGCCCTGGAGGGGTTCAACCCCAACCACGCCGTCAGCCTGAAGGTCAGCGTCGGGTCCGAGGTGTCCAGGGCCACCATGCTCGGGCGGACGGTGGTGGTCAAGGTGCGGATGGCGTGCGGGGCGGTCGAGCGGATGAAGCGGGCCTGCCGGGCATCGCGCGGGTGGCGGCAGTGGCGGGGCGTGCCGCTGGTGACCAGGGCGGGGGCGCGGTCGCCCGCGTGCCTCGTCCTGGCCGTCGAACACACCGAGGGCGGCACTCGCGAGTGGCTGGTGATGGACGCGGCCCAGGGGCGCTCGCTCCTGGAGCACCTGGCCGACATCCACGCGGGCAGGGGCGTCGCGGGCGTGCGGGCCCAGCACGACCTGGCCCGGGCCATGGCGTGGCTGCTCGCGAAGCTGGACCGGGCGGGCCTCTTCAACCGCGACCACAAGCCCTCGAACATCATCGTGACCAGCCTGGGCAAGGGCGGCTCGCCGCCGACCTTCGCCCTGATCGACACGGTCGCGATCCGGCGCGGCCGGAAGGCCGACCGCATGCTGCACGCCTTGTTCGTGGAGCCCCTGGGCGTGGGCGTGCCGCCACGCCGATCGCTGGCCATGAGGGTGATCCACGAACTGGTTCGGCTGGAGCGGCCCGGCGCGTCGGCGACCGAGCAGCGGGCCCGCCGGCACGGGCTGTGGGTCGAGGTCTCCAAGGCCATCGAGCGCCACGGCGACCCCAGGCCCCGGGACAACCCGCTGGGGTGAGAGGCGCGGGCGCGGCGCTTGCGCTATGCTGCCCACCTGCCGCCATGAAGACCGCCACACGACCCAGGCCTGACAAGTGCCCGCCGACGCACGCCCGGCACCCCCCACTCATCCTCGGGGGCGGCGAGCGCCCCCGCGCGGAGGTCCGCATCGGCGACTGCCGGGGCGAGCTCCGCGACTGGATGCCGTCGATCGAGGGGCGCGTGGACCTGGTCTTCGCCGACCCGCCCTTCAACTGGAACCGGGCCTACGACCGCTGGCACGACGACCTGCCCGAGCGCGAGTACCTCGACTTCACCTTCGATTGGCTTGACCTGTGCGTGCGGGCCCTGCGCCCGGGCGGGGCGCTGTGGGTGAACATCCCGGACGACTGGGCCGCCGAGATCGTGGCGTACCTCAAGGGGCGGTTCCACGAGCGCCGCCCGCCGGCGATGATGGCGATGGCCAACTGGTGCATCTGGCACTACCGCTTCGGGCAGAACACCAAGGTCCGGTTCATCAACAGCAAGGTGCACGCGCTGTACTTCATCAAGGCGGGGGGGCGGCACACGTGGAACGCCGCGCCCGTCCTGGAGCTGTCGGACCGGGCCGCGATCTACTTCGACCCGCGCACCGAGAGCAAGAAGGACGGCATGCCGCCCCGCATGCGCGTGCCCATGGACGTGTGGTACGGGCAGTACTGGGGTCGCATCCAGGGCAACAACAAGGAACGCCGCAGCGACCACGACAACCAGCTCCCCGAGGTCTATCTCGAGCGGGTCGTGCTGGCCTGCTCCGACGCGGGGGGGCTGGTGCTCGACCCGTTCCTGGGCTCGGGAACGACGGGCGTGGTCGCCCACGCGCTCGGGCGCCGCTTCATCGGCGTCGAGTTCAGCCCGGAGAACGCCGAGCGCGCGTTCGATCGCATCCGCGCGGGCCCGACCCGCCCGCTGGGCGCGCGCGGGGCTGTCTCCACCGCGATCTTCGGCCCCCGCCGCAGGGGCTCGCGCAAGCCCCGCGCGTAGCCGCCTACTCGCGACCGCGGGTCATCTGGAGCTGCTCGTGGAAGCGGATGGTGTCCCAGAGGATGGCGACGTCGGCGCTGTTGGCCACGCCGTCGCGGTTGATGTCGCGCGGGTTGGCGTGCCAGGCGTGGACGTCCTCGACGTCGACGATGCCGTCGCCGTCGATGTCCTCGCCGGAGCGCACCACCCGGGCCAGCGGGTCGCCGAGCACGATCTGCTGCCAGGAGAGGACGGGCAGGCAGGCGTAGGCGGCCTCGCCCCAGGTCACGTTGCCCAGCAGGAAGTTGCGCACGAGGATGAGGTTGTCCGGCAGCGAGAGCGTGAACGGCTCCCAGACCATGCCGATCGCGAAGGTGCCCCCCGCGGCGATGAAGTCGGCGGCCTGCTCCTGCGGCACCCCGCCCCCGCCCGTCCACCCCCCCTGACCGCCCAAGTCGCGCCCGTTGTAGCTCTCGATGGTGTTGAAGATGGCGCCGGGGGCGTAGTTGAAGCTGTCGGCGTAGACGCCGCCCCCGCTGGCCCCCCCCGTGGTCAGAGGCAGCCCGCTGTGGTTTGACCCGTACGTCGCCAGCAGGACGACCGGCATGGTCACCAGCCGCACCGTGCCCTGCCAGGCCAGGCGCGGCCCGACGAAGAACTGGCCGCCCCCCGCGTCCTTGTTGTAGAAGACGTTGGCGGGGTTGAAGCGCTTGTCCGTCACCGTCAGGCGGTCGCGGGTCTGCTCGAAGTCGTCGCCGAAGCGCGTGACGGTGGGGTCGGTGTTGTCGAACTCGCCGTTGGGAACGGCGTCGGCGATGCCGTTGCTGTTGGACTCGTCGAGGATGAACGCGACGTTGTCGACGTCGACGCGGAGGTTCTGGGCGCGGTCGATCATGCCCCGCACGTCCGCGACGGTGCGCCCGTCCAGGCGGCAGACCAGGTAGATGTCGCCCTGCGTCAGGCGGTTCTCGACCGGCGCCGCCGGGTCCGACTGCCAGATCTGCCCCAGCCCCGAGGCCACGACGAAGTTCTTGGGCCCGCGGATGTTCCGCGTGGTGAACAGCCCGATCGGTCGTGGCGCGCGCCAATAGGGGTTGATGATGCACCCGTTGTGCAGCCGCGAGCCCTGCACCACCCGCTGGTCCAGGTCCAGCCACAGGAGCGAGAGCTCGGAGTCGACGCTGCAACTGGTGGCGTCGCCCGCGCCGAACTCGTTGGCCTGGCCCGAGGGGCTGTCGCCGACGTTGGGGTTGTTGGTGTCCTGCACGCGGTGGGGCAGGCCCTTGGTCAGCACGATGCAGCGGACGGTCTGCGCGAGGTTGTTGGCGTCCATGTGCGCGCGCAGGGGGTTGCGCACGCGGTCGATGAAGGCCTGGTAGGAAACGGTCCCGGGGTTGGTCTGGGCGGCCCCGCTCGACGCCAGGTCGAACACCCTGACCCCGCGGCGCACGCCCGCCAGCCCGCCCTGCCCG
The DNA here is from genome assembly GCA_016873295.1 of Phycisphaerae bacterium. Classification (GTDB taxonomy): domain Bacteria; phylum Planctomycetota; class Phycisphaerae; order Phycisphaerales; family UBA1924; genus VGXM01. The sequence goes on along the minus strand of VGXM01000001.1, from coordinate 204,365 downwards.
CCCGGCACCACGTGGCTGCCCGCGTAGTACTCGGCGACCGCGCGCGAGTCGGCGACCCGGCTGTCATACACCACCAGCACCTCGCCCGGCAGGAGCTGCGCGCCGCCCACGCCCGCGAAGCACCCCACAGCCATCGCCGCCCACGCCGCCCGGCTTCTCATGAATCCTCCGCCTCCCCGCAAGTCTAGCGGCAACCGTCCCAGACCCGACCGCTCTTTCGACTCTCATGGTCGGCTGGTTCGCCCCCGCTCCGCACCCCGGGAGACCGGGAAGCCCTCGCCCCGGACAAACGCCCAAGCCCGAGAATCGGCGGGCCGAGGCTGACCGCCCCGGCACCGGAGGGACCCCGCCGAAATCGGGCATTGCGGATGAAAAGATCGATTATACTGGCGGCATGGTGGGATCCGGGGCACGTCGGCTCGTCGCGTGGGCGGCGGTGGTCGCCGCGGCGGCGTCGCCAAGCGCGGCCCAGTGCGCGCCCGAGTGGCGGCCCGGCGTCGGCACGCCCGGCACCAACGGCGCCGTCCGCGCCACCACGCTGTGGGATCCCGACGGCGCCGGACCCAGGCCCCCGCTCCTGGTCGCGGGCGGGGAGTTCACCACGGTGGGCGGCGTGGGCGCGGCCCGCATCGCCGCCTTCGACTTCGAGACCGAGGCATGGTCGCCCCTGGGCGACGGGCTGAGCGGCGCGGTCTACGCCCTGGTGGTGCTGCCCAGCGGCGACCTGGTCGCGGGCGGCGAGTTCCTCACCGCCGGGGGACTGGCCGTCAACTCCATCGCGCGCTGGGACGGCTCGGCGTGGCACGCGCTGGGCCCGGGGACCGACGGCGTGGTGTACGCCCTGGCGACCACGCGCGACGGCGATCTGATCGCGGGCGGGTGGTTCCTCACGGCGGGAGGCGCCACCGTGCAATCGGTGGCCCTGTGGGACGGGACGCAATGGTCGGGCCTCGCCGGTGGGGTGGAAGGGGGCGTGCTGGCGCTGTGCGCCCAGCCCGACGGCGGCGTGGTCGCCGGCGGCTGGTTCTGGAGGGCGGGCGGCGTCAACGCCAGCGGCGTCGCGCGGTGGAACGGGGGCTCGTGGCAGCCCCTGGGCCTGGGTGTCGGAGGCTGGGCCCACGCGCTCGCCTCGATGCCCAACGGCGACGTGGTCGCGGCGGGCGATTTCGGCTTCGCGGGAGGGGTGTCGGCCGAGCGCATCGCCCGCTGGAACGGGTCGGCGTGGAGCCCGCTGGGCGCCGGGATGAACGCGGACGTGCGCACCCTCGCCGTGCTCGACGACGGCGACCTGGTCGCCGGGGGCTGGTTCTCCACCGCGGGGGGCGTGCCCGCGAGCACGATCGCCCGGTGGGACGGCACGGCGTGGTCGGCGCTGGGCGAGGGAACAACGGGCGACGTGCGCGCGCTGACGCCGATCGCCGGCGGCGGTCTGGTCGCCGGGGGGAACTTCCTCGGCGCCGGCGGCGTGGGGGTCAACCACGTCGCGCGGTGGGGCGGGGGCTCGTGGTCGGCCCTGGGCAGGGGTTTCAACGAGCGGGTCCTGGCGCTCCTGACGCTCCGCGACGGGGACGTGCTCGCGGGCGGCGCCTTCACGAGCGCCGGGGGCGTCAACGCCGGGCGAATCGCCCGCTGGACCGGCTCGGCGTGGGCCGCCCCGGGCAGGGGGATGAACGGCACGGTGCTCGCGCTGGCGGAATCGCCGACGGGCGAGATCATCGCCGGCGGGGACTTCACCGCCGCCGACGACGCCGGGGCCAACCGCGTGGCGCTCTGGAAGGGCGCCTCGTGGCAGCCGATGGGGCCCGGCGTGAACGGGCGCGTGTTCGCCGCGGCGACGCTCCCCGGCGGGGGCGTGGTCATCGGCGGCGAGTTCACGCTCGCCGGGGCGACGCCCGTCCGGAGGATCGCGCGCTGGGACGGCGCCTCATGGTCCGCGATGGGGGCGGGAATGGACGCGCCGGTGTACGCGCTGGCGGTGCTCGCCGACGGCTCGCTGGTCGCGGGCGGGGACTTCGTCAATGCGGGCGGCGTGCCGACGGGGCGGATCGCCAGGTGGGACGGCGCCGAGTGGTCGCCGCTGGGGTCGGGGATGGACGCCTGGGTCGGGGCCCTGGTCGCCCTTCCCACGGGAGGGCTCGTCGCGGGAGGGGCCTTCACCAGCGCCGGCGGGGTCGGAGTGGGGCGCGTGGCCCGTTGGGAGGGCTCGGCGTGGACGGCGCTGGGCATCGGGTTCGATCGCCCGGTCTACGCGCTGGTGGCATTGCCCGCGGGCGGGCTGGCCGCGGGCGGGTGGTTCACGCTCGCCGACGGCGCCGGCGCGGCGCGCGTCGCCGCCTGGGACGGCGTGCGCTGGAACGGGCTCGGGACGGGATTGGATCGACCGGCGTACGCGCTCGCCGCCCGCGCCGATGGAGAGCTGTTCGTCGGCGGCGAGTTCACCTCCGCGGGCGGGCACCTCTCGCCCAACCTGGCCCGCCGGGCCTGCCCGCCCTGCCTGGCCGACTGGAACACCGACGGCGTCGTCGACTTCAACGACCTGCTCGCGTTCCTCACCGACTTCAACGGGCAGCGTCCCCGCGCCGACCTCAACGGCGACGGGTCCGTCGATTTCAACGACTTCCTCGCCTTCCTGAACCTCTACACCGCCGGCTGCTGAACCGTCAGCGCACGATGACGAACCGGGTCAGGGCGGGCTGGCGGGACAGGTTGCCCGCGACGTCGCGTTCATAGACGCGGAGCGAGTGCACCGAGCCGATCCGCAGGGGCACGGACGGGCGCAGGGTGTAGGCGCCGTCGCCCGCCGCGATCGCCGTCGCCAGGAGGCGCGAACCCAGGCGCAACTGCACCTGGTGGCCCGGCGTGGCCCGCCCCTCGAAGGTGGGCTGTTGCGCGCGCGTCGCGGGCAGGCCGGGGAGCGGCGAGGGGGCCAGCTCCGCGGCGACGATCGTCGGCGGGACCGGCGTGACCGGCCTGGTGTAGTCCACCCGGACCGACGTCACGGGGCTGGCCTGCGAGGGACCGATGATGTTGATCGCGTACACGGCGAAGCGGTGCTCGCCCTCGGGCAGGTTGAAGACGTCGAAACGGTACTCGCCCCGGGTGTTCGCGAAGGCGCGGTGGCGCGTCTCCACGCCGTCGATGAACACGCGCACCTGGGCCCTGGCCTCCGCCGTCCCCACCAGTCGCAGGCGGCGCGACGACGTGACCCCGTCCGTGGACGAAAGGCCCAGGTCGGTGGTGTGGTGGAGCGTCGGGGCCGCGGGGGTCGGCGGCGGCGTGGTCGGGCGCGGGGGCTGCCCGGGCGGGGGCGGGGTGACGGCGGGCGTGAGCAGCACGGCCCGCTCGGGGCCCACGCCGTTCTGGCGCGCCGAGGCGACGATGCGACCGTCATTGGCGATGTCCGTTGCCGACACGATCCGCCAGGCGCCGGACGCGGGCGCAAGCAGCCCGTTCAGGTCGTACATCCGACCCGCGTCGATGATGAACCCGCGGGCCTGCGACACGTCGGCGTAGTCGGGAGCGCCGCTCGGGTCGCCCGCGATCGGCTTGACGTACCGCACCGTGCCCACGGCTCGCCCCTGGCTGTTGATCCGGTAGGGCTTGACGACGGGGAGCGTGTAGTACCCGGCGGGGGGCGTCCACGCGAGGCTCGCCACCACCGCCGGCACGTTGTTGGTCCACACCACCGCCCGCCAGTCGCGCACCGCGTGGTTGGTCGGCGCCAGGACGCGACCGACCACGCGCCCATCGTCGCTGATGCCCTCGGCGATGGCGGCGAGGCCGCCCGAGGGGATCGGGAGGGGCGTCAATCCGGCGCTGCCGGCGCGGAAGGGGCGGAGCGGGATCGCCGGGTCCGTCGCGCCCCCCACCACCACGCCCGCGGCGTTGATGCCGGTCACCTGCACGCCGCGCGACCCGCCGTTGGGCCCGAACGCGGGGATCGTCAGCAACTGGGCCGGGGGGCCCGCGACGCCCACGCGGTTGATCGCGGTCAGGTCGCCGGAGGCCGCGACGTGCCCGGTGTCGTTGAGCCCGGCGACGTCGACGTCGACCAGGCCGGTGATCGCGATGGCGCTCCCCGAGGCCGGGAAGATCGCGCCCACCCGCCCCGCGCCGATCCGCCACGAGGCCGCCACCGCGCCCGAGCTGTTCACGAAGATGTTGAGCCCGGCGTCGCCCTGGACGCTGGTCAGGTCGGCGTCGACGCCCGAGACCAGCACCTGCACCTGCCCCTCGGGGGAGCGCCGCCAGATCGCCGGCCCGATCGCGGTGAGGGCCCACCCGGCCGTCCACCCGTTGAACGCCAGCGACGTCGCGCCGCTGGCGACAAACGACGCCTCGCCGATGGAAACCACGTCGTACCTGGGGGGAGCCGCGGCGGCCGCGCCGCACGCGAGGATCAACCCCAGGGATGCCAGCCGCGCCGCGTTGGACCGGTTCATGTCGGGGCTCCGGGGCCGCTCAGCATCGGCCCGATTCCGCGTGAGGGTATCATCGCGCCGGGTCCAAGACCGCCCGGCCGGACGCCGTACCGCGGGGGACGGGTTTGACAGCGGGGTCCCTCGGCGCGGACGATGGGGGCATGACCGCCTCGCTGGCCGTGTCGATCGTGTGCAAGGACGCCGTCAAGACCCTCCCCGCCGTGCTGGACAGCGTGCGCGGGATGGGGTCCGTGGTGGCACTCGACTCGGGCTCCAGCGACGGCACGCTGGAACTCCTCGCGTCGGCGCGGGCCGGGGTCGAGCGCGTGCCCTGGGAGGGGTACCTGGCGACCAAGCAGCGGGCGCTCGAGGCGTGCGCCGACGCCGACTGGGTCCTGTGCCTCGACGCCGACGAGCCCGTCGAGCCCGACCTGGCGGCGTCGATCCGGCGGGTGCTGGAGGAGGACCCCGCGGGGGTCGCCGGGTTCGAGGTGAACCGCAAGATCTTCTACCGGGGGCGCTTCCTGGAGCACGCCTGGCAGCCCGAGTGGCGCCTGCGGCTGGTGCGGGGCGCGGACGTGCGCACGGGCGCGTCGAAGTGGACGGGCGTCGACCCGCACCCGTACCTGGGCGTCGCCGGGCGGGTGGAGCGCCTCGCGGGGACGCTGCGGCACGACGCCTTCGAGACGTTCGCGCAGTTCCTGGAGCGGCAGGTGCGCCACGCCCGCGACTCGGCCCGGGCCCTGCACGCCCAGGGGAAGCGCGGGCGGGTGTCGCGCCTGATCTTCTCGCCCCTCTCGGAGTTCCTCAAGCAGGCCGTGGTGCGCGGGGCGTGGCGCGACGGGGCCCCGGGGTGGATGGCGGCGGGCTCGTCGGCCGCCGCGAGCCTGCTCAAGCACGTGATGCTGATCGAGCTCTCGCGGGGCGATGACCGCGGCGGCTGATCGGGGCCCCGAGCTCGACGAAGATCGCGCCGCGACGGGCGTGCCGCGGGGGCCCGAAGGCACGACTGTCGGACAGGGCCCCGACAGCCGTGGGGGAACGATGGCGGGCGGACCGCCTTCGGGCTCATGCCCTACCTCAAGATCCCCACCGCCGACGACGCCCTCGGGAATGACGAGGCCGAGGGCGGGCTCATCCTCCCCTTCTCCATGGCCCTCGGCGACGAGTGGACCCTGGGGGCCATGCTCGACCTGGGCGTGGTCCGCGCGAGCGCCGACGACCGCCACGTGTGGGACCTGGGGCACACCGTCACGGTCTCGCGCGGGCTGTTCGGCGACCTGGGGGGCTTCCTGGAGTACGCCGGGTTCGTGAGCCTCAACGCCGACGGGGATTACCGCGGCTCCCTCGACACGGGGCTCACCTACGCGATCTCGGGGGACGTGCAGCTCGACGCGGGCGTGCGCCTCGGGCTGACGCGGGCCGACGACGACATCGGCGTCTTCGCGGGGATCTCGCTGCGGTACTGAGTCAGAAGGGGCGGGCCGGGACCCCGCGCACGCGCGTGCCGTCGGGCACGTCGCGCACGACCACGGCGCCGGCCCCGACGACGCAGCCGTCGCCCACGGCGATCCCCGGCGCCAGGCGCGCGCCCAGCCCGATCAGCGTGTGCGCCCCGACCCGCACGTTGCCCCCGAGCACCGCCCCCGGCGCCACGTGGGTGTTGGCGCCCACGACGCACTCGTGCTCGACGACCGCCGACGTGTTGATGATGGCGTGAGGGCCCAGCGACGCGGCGGTGTGCACGACCGCCATGGCGCCGACGAACACCCCCGCGGCCACGCGGGCCGACGGGGCAACGGACGCGCGGGGGTGGAGGATGGTGGCGGCGTCGCCCGCGAGGCGATCGGCGAGGCGCGCGCGGATCTGGAGGTTGCCCAGGGCCAGGTGCCAGCGCACGCCGTCGGTCGCCGGGGCTGGGCCGGAGAGAAGCGCGGAGATCGTCCCGCGGCGCGGGAGACCGAACATATTACATACGGATGGCGCATCGGCGTCGTCGTGGACACCGCACAAAACCCAATCAGACAGGAGGGCGGCCTCGGCGACGACAAGGGCGTGCCCTCCGCCGCCGATCAGGAGCAACTGACACGACACTTGGTGCGGATGTTCATTGCCGGGGCTCATTCTGGGCTCCCGCTAGAGTACCTCGAATGGAACGCGTGCGTATCGCCTGCCCGCGGTATTTGAACACCGCGCCCTTGACGGAGGGTCTGGAGAAGCTCGACGGGGTCGAGCTGACGCGGACGGTGCCGTCGCGCATCGGCGAGATGTTGGCGTCCGGACAGGTGGATATCGGTCTGTGTTCGGTAGCGGACGCCGCGACCATGCGCACGCCGCCGGCGCTGCTCCCGGTGGGGGCGATCGGGTGCGACGGCCCGACGCTGACGGTGCGGCTGTTTTCGATGGTCCCGCTTCACGAGGTCCGGCGCGTGCACGCCGATTCGGACAGCCGCACGTCGGTGGTGCTGTGCGGGCTGATGGTGCGGGCGCTGCACGCGGTGAACCCGGTGATGGTGGAGTTCGACGCGCGGGAGCGGGTCGCGGTGGGCGCGGACGGGTGCGTTCGGGAGGCGGAGTTTCCGGAGGCGATGCTGCTGATCGGGGACAAGGTGGTGTCGGACTGCCCGCCGGGCGGTGGCTATCGGCACCAGTTGGACCTGGGCGAGGCGTGGAAGCGGGTGACGGGGCTGCCGTTCGTGTACGCGGTGTGGATGTGCCGGGCGGCGGAGGCGGGGTCGGCGACGGTTCGGACGGTGGCGGCGGTGCTCGACCGGCAGCGCCGGCGGAACGCGATGAGGCTGGGGTGGGTGGCGGATGGGCGTTCGGCGGAGCACCGCTGGCCGACGGGCCTGGCGCGGGAGTACCTGGGCTCGCTGCTGCGGTACGAGGTCGGGCCGCGCGAGCGGTTGGCGGTGGACCGGTTCCTGTCGATGTCGGCGGAGGCCGGGCTCCTGCCCCGGCGCGAGGCGGCGTGGGTCTGAAGGAGGTCGGGGTTGCCCCCACTGGCGGCCATCACGGTTCCCGTGCTCGAGCGTCTGGCCCGCGAGCGGCGGTTCGCGCCCGAGGAGGTCGTGCGCGCGGACCTGGCGCGGATCGAGCACCTGGTGTGGGACCTGGACCCGGCGATCGGGTACCCCGAGGATTGGATCGTGTTCCGGCTGGCGGGACGGCAGGAGGGAATCGATCGCCCGGCCCTGGTCCGGGGCGCGGCGCTGATCGACGAGCTCTCGGCGCTGGCGGAGCGGCTGACCGAGCAGGCGGCGCTGATGGCGCCCGAGGGGGCGATCGACGCGGCGGACCTGTGCGAGCGCTGGAACATCAGCCGCAAGACCCTGGACCGCTTCCGCGGGCGCGGGCTGATCGCTTGGCGCGTGCGGGGCGAGGACGGTCGGCGTCGGCTGGTGTTCCCGGGGGGCGCGGTGTCGTCGTTCGAGTCGCACCGCGGGGAGATGATCGAGCGGGCGGGGCGGTTCAGCCGCATCGAGCCGGAGCTGGAGGCACGGATCGTTCGGCGGGCGGCGCGCTACCACCGGGTGACGGGGTGCTCGCTGAACCAGGCGGCCCAGCGCCTGGCGGAGCGGTTCGGGCGCAGCCACGAGGCGATCCGCAAGCTGCTGCAGCGGCACGAGAAGTCCAGCCCGAGGTTCAACCAGGTGGCGGTGCTGGGGGAGCGTGAGCGGCGGGTGATGTTCCGGGCGTGGCGGCTTGGGGCGGAGCCGTCGCTGCTGGGTCGGCGGTACCGCAAGAGCCGCGGGAGCGTGCTGCGGGCGTTGAGCCTGGAGCGGGCCGACCGCCTGCGCGAGCTGGCCCGCGGGGGCGGGCTGGAGGGCCCGGTGGGTCCGACGTTCGAGATGGAGGACGCGGAGCGCGTGCTGCTGGGTCCGCAGCCGGTGCGTGAGGGGCTGGGCGGGGTCGGCGCGACGGACCTGCTGGCGTTCGTGCTGGCGGCGCGGCGGCGGGCGGTGCCGATGGGCGTGGTGGAGCAGTCGCGGTGCGTGGCGTTCCAGTTCCTCAAGTGGCGGGCGGGGCGGCTCATCGGCGGGCTGCACCCGTACAACCCGTCGTCGGGTGACGTGGACGCGATCGAGACGCTGCTGCGGTGGGCGGCGCGGCTGAAGGCCGAGCTGGTCCGGCAGGAGCTGGGCCTGGCGGTCGAGACGTTCGAGACCGGCATGGGGCGTCGGCTGGACGAGATGGTCGCGTCGGAGTCGGCGGAGCTGGTGCGCGAGATGGTGGACCTGACGGGGCTGGCGGTGGACCAGTTCGATCCGTTCAAGGCGGCCCGCTCGGGGGGGCGGCTGGCGGGGGCGGTGACGATGGGCATCCAGAAGCTGGCGGCGCGCCTGGTGAAGGACCGGCAGGTGGCGCCGGGGGTGCGCGAGGCGGCGCCGCGGGCCATGGCGCGGGTGACGGCGGGGTGGCTGATCGAGGACTGGACGCGCACGGTGTGTCCGTGGCAGGCGTGGCTGGAGCCGGACCGGCGCGTGCGCCTGCACCTGTCGGCGTGCCCCAGGGAGGCGGGCACGGTGCTGCGGGAGCGGATGGGCTGGTCGGACCGGGCCCCGCTCACGATCGACCGGGTGGCGGACGCCCTGGGGATCTCGACGATCGCGGTGGTGAAGCTGGAGCGGCGCGGGATCCAGTCGGCGCTGGCGGCGTCGCGGGGGGAGGCGCCCGCGGGCGGTCGGGCCCTGCGCCGCTGAGCCGGGGGGCGATCGCGAACTACCATGCTGGCTTGACGAGGACGCGGCCCGCGTGCCGATGAGGGATGCCATGACGACTTCGAGCCCGCAGCACATGGAGCAGTTCCAGGCGATCTACCGGCGCGTCAAGGACGAGGTGCACCGGATCATCGTGGGCCAGGACGAGGTGGTGGACCAGATGCTGACGGCGATCTTCTGCCGTGGGCACGCGGTGGTGGTGGGCGTGCCCGGGTTGGCCAAGACGCTGCTGATCTCGACGATCGCGCGGACGCTGTCGCTGTCGTTCTCGCGGGTGCAGTTCACGCCGGACCTGATGCCCGCGGACATCACGGGGACGGAGATGATCCAGGAGGACAAGGCGACGGGTCAGCGATCGCTGCGGTTCGTGCGGGGCCCGATCTTCGCGAACGTGATCCTGGCGGACGAGATCAACCGGACGCCGCCCAAGACGCAGGCGGCGCTGCTGGAGGCGATGCAGGAGCGTCACGTGACGGTGAGCGGGCAGCCGCACGAGCTGCCCAACCCGTTCTTCGTGCTGGCGACGCAGAACCCGATCGAGCAGGAGGGGACGTACCCGCTTCCCGAGGCGCAGCTGGACCGGTTCATGTTCCAGATCCACATCGGGTACCCGACGGAGACGGAGGAGATGGAGATCGTGCGCCGCAGCGCGACCAAGGGGGGCGTGGCGGTGAACAAGGTGCTCAGCGCGGAGGACATCGCGCAGGTGCAGGGGCTGGTGGCGCAGATCCCGGTCGCCGACCACGTGATCCGGTACGCCCTGCGGCTGGTGCGTGCGACGCGCGTCAACGAGCCCCTGGACGCGACGCTGCCCAAGCGCCCGGACATGGTCCGCAACTACGTGGCGTGGGGGGCGGGCCCGCGGGCCAGCGAGTTCCTGATCCTGGCGGCCAAGGCGCGGTCCATCCTGACCGGCTCGCCCATCGTGACGCCCGAGCACGTGCGGGCGGTGGCCAAGCCCGTGCTGCGGCACCGCCTGATGACCAACTTCAACGCCGAGGCGGACCAGGTGAGGCCCGACGCGATCGTGGACTCGATGCTCGCGGAGATCCCCGTGGAGGGCACGGGCGCGGCGGACCGTCGGCTGATGGAGACGGTGGTGCGCTAGCCGCCGGACCCCGGGCATGACGATGGACGCGCCAACCGCCGCCCGCACACCGGAGGGCCGGGGATCGGCCCCGGCCTCCACGGGGATGGCGGCGGCGGCCGATCGCGGGCCCTTCAGCGCCCGGGGCGAGCTGTACGCGGCGACGGCGGCGGGCCTGCTGCTGCTGGCGTGGCTGGTGCTGGACCTCACGGCGGGCGAGGTGCGCTGGCTGGCGTGGGCGAGCCTGTCGATCGGGCTGGTGTACGGGTTGCGGGCGGCGCTCGAGAGCCTTCGCGGACGCCGGGTCGACATCGACGTGCTCATGGTGGTCGGGGCGGGGCTGGCGGCGTACATCGGGCACCCGGAGGATGGGGCGCTGCTCCTGTTCCTGTTCGTGCTCGCCGGTTCGCTGGAGGCGCTGGCGGCGCAGCGGACGAAGCGCGAAATCGAGGCTCTGCACCGCCTGATGCCGACCGACGCGCTGTCGATGGGCCCCGACGGGCGATGGCGACACGTCGCGCCCGAAGCGCTCGCGGAGGGCGACCGGATCAAGATCCTGCCGGGGGAACGGATCCCGACGGACGCGCGGCTGGAGTCGGGCGAGTCGAGCATCGACCAGTCGGCGGTGACGGGCGAGAGCATGCCGCGGCACGTGCGCCCGGGGGACGAGCTCTTCGCGGGGACGATCAACGCCGGGGACGCCATCGAGGCGACGGTGCTGCGTCCGGTGGGGCAGAGCTCGCTGCAGCGGATCCTGGACCTTGTGACGGAGGCCCGCGAGCAGCGCGAGCCGGTGCAGCGCCTGATCGACCGCCTGAGCCAGCCCTACGCGCTGGGGGTGATGGGCACGAGCGCGGCGGTGTTCCTGGCGTGGTGGCTGGTGCTGGGTCAGGCCTGGGAGTCGGCGGCGTACACGGCGATCACCCTGCTCATCGTCGCCAGCCCCTGCGCCCTGATCATCGCGACGCCCACGGCGACGCTGGCGGCGATCGCGCGGGCGGCCCGGGCGGGCGTCCTGTTCAAGGGCGGGATCGCCCTGGACGCCCTGTCGGGGGTCTCGGCGGTGTGCTTCGACAAGACGGGCACGCTCACGATCGGGAGGCCGCGCCTGGGCCAGGTGCACGCCGTGGCCTGGTCGGACGCCGACCGCCTCCTGGCGCTGGCGGCGGGGGTCGAGCAGGAGAGCACGCACCCGATCGCGTCGGCGGTGCGCGAGGCGGCGGTGGCGCGCGGGGTGGCGCCCGCGGCGGTGGAGAGGATCTCGTTGACGCGGGGACGGGGGGTGTCGGGGACGTACCGGGGGTGCCCCGTGCGCCTGGGTTCGTACACGCACGTCGAGGCGCTGGTGCCGATGTGCTTCCGGGCTCGCGTGCGCGAGGTGCTGGAGCGGATCCAGGATCGCGGGCACATCGGGGTGGTGGTGGCGCACGCGTGCCCGTCGGCCGCGGGCGGGGGCGAGGCGGCGGTGCTGATCATGGCCGACGAGGTCAGGCCGGGGGCCCCCACGCTGGTCCACGACCTTCACGCGCTGGGGATCCGCCCGGTGCGGATGCTGACGGGCGACAACCGCACGACGGCGCGGCACGTCGCCGAGGCGCTGGGGATCGACCGCTACGACGCCGAGCTGCTCCCGGAGCACAAGGTCGACGCCGTCCGGGAGATGAAGAAGGACGGCCGGGTGGCGGTGATCGGGGACGGGGTGAACGACGCGCCGGCGCTGGCGGCGGCGGACGTGTCGGTCGCGATCGGGTCGATCGGGTCGGACGCGGCCCTGGAATCGGCGGACATCGTGCTGCTGGCGGACGATCTGGGGATGGTGCCCTGGGCGGTGGGGCTGGCGCGGCGGGCCCGGCGCACCGTTCGGCAGAACATCGCCTTTGCGCTGTCCGTCATCGTCGGCATGGGCGTGGCCACGCTGGTCATGTCGCTGGGGCCGTGGCGGGTCCCCCTGTCGCTGGGCGTCCTGGCTCACGAGGGCGGGACGCTGGTGGTGGTGGCCAACTCGCTGCGGCTGCTCTGGGTGCGGGGCCGGCCGGCGGTCTGCCTGGGCACCGACGGGGCCGCCGACCCCGCGGCGCCGGGGACGCGGTCGTCGCTCGCCCCGGGGCCAACCCCGGTCGGCGACCTATCCTGCTAGTGCGCCAAGCGGGTTCCGGCCGCGGTCGGCGAGAAACCGGGGCTGCCTGGGGCATGCCCGGCGGTCCCAAGGAGTGCTTGATGCTCTCGCAAACCGCAGAATACGCGCTCCGGGCCATGGCGTGCCTGGCGTTGCGTCCGGACGAGCTGGTCGCGACTTCGGTCTTGGCCGAGCAGACCAAGGTGCCGAACGACTACCTCGCCAAGGTGCTCCAGCACCTGTCCAGCGCCGACCTGATCCAGGGGCGGCGCGGGGTGGGCGGCGGGTACCGCCTGGCGCGGCCCGCGACCACGATCAACCTGCTCGACGTCATCAACGCGATCGATGCGATCAAGCGGATCGAGTCCTGCCCTCTGGGCCTGCCCAACCACGGGCCCATGCTCTGCCCGGTGCATCGGAGGCTCGACCAGGCCGCCGCGGCCCTGATCGAGCTCTTCAACGGCGTGACGCTGCACGACCTGATCGCGGACCCGATGTCGAGCAAGCCGCTGTGCGACGCCAAGGCGACGGCCAAGCTCGGGATCGAGGGGACCCTGAGCGACCGCAGGCCGGGCAAGGGTCCGGCGCCCAAGGCCTGATGGACGGGCCGTGCCGCCCCGCGGCGGGCCCGACGCCCGGTCCGGGACCGTTATCAGCGATGCCCCACTTGAGGCGGGCCGAAACAGGCGGGGCCCGGTGCCCGTATCTGTTCCCCGGGGACGCGGCGTAGCGTCCCCGCGTGTTTTTTGAGCCCCGCCCTGCGACCGACGCGGGGGACGTGAGACGGTGCGGAACGAGGGTCCTGACCGCCGTGAGACGCGCCTCGTTGATTCTCGGACTGACGGGCGCGATCGCCTTCGCCGGATCGGCCAGAGCCGACGAGGTCTTGCCGCGCGCCGGCGAGATCCGCCTGGACGGTCGCGTGATCGACACGCGGGTGCGAGACAACCTGCTGACCCGCCCGGGTGCGGTGTTCGAGCCCGGGCGCCGGTATGCCCTGGCGCTGGACGGGCCGATGACGCCCGATCGCCGCGCCGCGCTCGAGGCCGCGGGGGTGCGCCTGCTGGACTACCTTCCGATGTGGGCCTTCGCGGCGGACCTGGGCGGTTCGACCCCCGAGCGGATGGCCGCCCTCGGCTTTGTCACCTGGGTGGGGGGGTACGCCCCTGAGTGGAAGCTCGCGGGCGCGCTCGGGACGACCCCCGCCGTGACGCCGGCCCGGATGGCGCTGGACGCGGCGGGGCTGGTCGCGGCCCAGGTGTGGCTGTTCGAGGGCGACGACGCCGATCCGGTGGTGGATCGGATCTCGCGCCTCGACGGCGTGACGGTGGCGCGCGTGGAGCGGAGCGGCGGGACCGCGTCGGTGCTGATCACCGCACCGCCCGGGGCGTTCGCGGGCCTTGCGGCGATCGAGGGCGTGCGTTTCGTGCACGACCAGCCGCAGTTCACCCCCCGCGACGTCAACGCGCCGTGGGTCGTCCAGAGCAACGCGCAGGGCCAGTTCAGCGTCTGGGACCGGGGCCTGACCGGACGGGGCCAGATCGTGGGGATCATCGATGGCTGGGTGGCGTGGCAGCACTGCGCGTTCATTGACGGCGGGGTCCTGCCCGGGCCGGCGCACCGCAAGATCCTGGCGTACAACACGGCCTTCAACTACGACGCGCACGGGACGTACGTCGCCGCCCTCGCCGTGGGCGACCCGTTGCCCCCCAACCCGCAGTCGACGCGCGGCGTGGCGTTCGGGGCGCGCATGGTGTTCAACACCTGGCCCGAGACCAACGAAGCCAGCGTCTTTGAGCGGTTCCTGCTCCACCACGGCCAGGGCGCCCGGGTGCACAACAACTCGTGGGGCAACGACTTCTCGACGGCGTACGACGGACCCGCCCGCGCCATCGACAACTTCTCGTGGCTCTACGACGAGAGCCTGCTCGTCTTTGCCGTCTCCAACCAGCTGACGATCAAGAATCCGGAGAACGCCAAGAACGCCCTGGCCGTGACGGCGACGGGGAACTGGCCCAGCCAATCGTCGATGTGCTCGGCGGCCGGGGTGCCCGGCCCCGGGCGCGGGCCCACCAGCGACGGGCGGCGCAAGCCCGAGGTCGCGGCCCCGGGGTGCCCCGTGCTCAGCGCGTCGGGGGTGAGCGGGTGCTCGACGTGGACGACGTCGGGGACGTCGGCGGCGGCGCCTCTGGTCTCCGGGGCGGCGGTGCTGGTGCGGCAGTACCTGTTGGAGGGCTGGCACCCGGCGGGCGCGCGGATCGCCGGCAACGCCTTCACGCCCAGCGGCGCCCTGGTCAAGGCCGCGCTCGCCAACGCCTCGCAGGACCTGACCGGCGAGCCCGGCTACCCCAACGACCGCGAGGGGTGGGGCCGCGTGCTCCTCGACGGCGCCATGACCTTCGCGGGCGAGACGCAGCGATCGGCGTTCTTCCAGGCGTTCAACAGCACGCCGCAGGCCCTCACGACCGGGCAGTCGGTGCAGTGGACCGTCGCGGTCACGGACGCGGCGGTGCCGTTTCGGGCCGCGCTGGCGTTCTTCGACGCCCCCGCGGTCGCCGGCGCGAGCTTCGCCCCCGTCAACGACCTCGACCTTCGGGTCACCTCGCCATCGGGGACCGTGTACCGGGGCAACCGATTCTCCGGCGGCGTCTCCGTCCCGGGGGGATCGCGCGATTCGATCAACTCCCTGGAGCTGGTCCTGGTCCCCAGCCCCGCGCTGGGGGACTGGGTGGTGCGCGTCGAGGCGGAGGCGGTCAACGTGGGGCGGCAGGGTTACGGCGTCGCGGTGACCTACGGCGGGCCGCCGGCCTGCCCCGCCGACTACGACGGCAGCGGGACAATCGACTTCAACGACCTGCTCGAGTTCCTCAACCTCTTCAACGCCCAGAGCCCGATGGCCGAGCTGACGGGCGACGGCGTGGTCGATTTCAACGACATGCTGGAGTTTCTCAACCGCTTCAACGCCGGGTGCTGACACTTGCCTCGCGGCGGTGGGCGTGCCAGCATTGTCCGTGCGCATGGGGGTCGAGCGAACCCGGGTGTGGCTGGGCGCGGGCGTCGTGCTCGTCGGCGCGACGTCGGTGCTGCTCATCCTGCTGGCGTCGCTCACGGTGGTCTCGCCGGGCTGGTTCGACCCGCCCGGGCCCGACGACGGCGACGCCCGCCGCATCGCTCAGGCCGTCCAGGGCGTGGTGCTCACCGAGCTGACCGCGGTCCGCGCCACCGACCCGGTGCGCACGCCCGACGACCGGGGGTGGGCCAGCGAGCCCTGGGGGCTCTCGCTCGGGCATGAAGAGGCCAACGCGTGGCTGGCGACGCTGCTGCCGCGCTGGCTGGCGAACCAGGAATGGGGCGGTGCGGCCGAGTCGGTCGAGGTGGCCCAGGTGCGATTCCGGGGGTCCTCGGTGGACCTGGGCGTGCGCGTGCGCAGCGGGGAGACGACGCGCGTCTTGAGCGCGCGCTTCCGCCCGTTCGTCGACAAGGAGGGCGGGCTGTGGATCCCCGCGGAGCGCCTGGCGATCGGACGCCTGCCCATCCCGCTCGACTGGGCCTCGGGGCAGGCCCGGCGGGCCGCGGACCGGTATCTGCCCAGGGGCTCGGCGGGCGACCCCAAGGCCCGAGCCCTGGTCGCGCGGCTCCTGGGCGCCCTTGACGGGCGGACGCCCATCACCGAGGTGCCGGCGATCCGTTTGGAGGACGGTCGGCGCGTGCGGCTGCTGTCGCTTTCGGTGGAGAACGGAACGCTCAAGGCCGTCTTCCGGACGGAGGCAGCGGGGCGGCGCTAGGAGCGCGAGTCGGCAGAACGCGCACCAAGGCGCCGGCGGACGCCGCGGGTGCCACGGGCGAGCCGCCCGGCGGCTCGCCCGTGCCGGCCTCCGGACGGGCGTCGAACAGCCGCACGGGTCATCGGGCGAAGCGCCCGATGACCCGTGGCACCCGGAGCGCTCCGTTCACGGACTTCCGACTCGCGCCACTCGTGGCGCGAGTCGGAAGAACGTGCACCAAGGCGCCGGCGGGCGCTGCGGGTGCCACGGGCGAGCCGCCCGGCGGCTCGCCCGTGCCGGCCTCCGGACGGGCGTCGAACAGCCGCACGGGTCATCGGGCGAAGCGCCCGATGACCCGTGGCACCCGGGGCGCTCCGTCCACGGACTTCCGACTCGCGCCACTGGGAGCGCGCCGCGGCAGCGGTCGCGGTGGCTCCGGCTCCTACACTGACGCCGCCATGCCCTTCCACGCCCAAGGACTTACCGCGAAGCCCTCCGGAAAGGTCAACCCCCACCTCGGGGCCCTCGCGCACGGCGGCGGGCCCGTCCTCACCCGGCGCATCCCGAGCTGGCCCTACGCCGACCCCAAGGGGCGGCACGTCGTCACCCTCGACGAGTACCTCAAGACGGGCGGCTACGAGGGCCTCAAGAAGGCCCTCGCCATGAAGCCCGCCGACCTCGTCGACGAGGTCAAGAAGAGCCAGTTGCGGGGTCGCGGCGGGGCGGGGTTCCCCACCGGGCTGAAGTGGACCTTCCTGCCCAAGGTCGAGGAGGGGAAGGACGCGGGCCCGCGCTACCTGGCCGTCAACGCCGACGAGAGCGAGCCGGGCACCTTCAAGGACCGGCTCCTGATGGACTACGACCCGCACCTGGTGCTCGAGGGCATCGCGATCACGTGCTACGCGTGCCGCCTGAACGTGGCGTACATCTTCATCCGGGGCGAGTATCACCACGAGGCGGAGGTGCTGGAGCGGGCGTTGAAGGAGGCCTACGCGGCGGGCGTCTTCGGCAACGGGGGCAGAGACTCCAGGCACCCGCAACTGGCCCTCTTCGACGCCGGCAGGGACGTCGTCGGCGCCGCCCGCGACTCCAACCCGTCGGGGCAGCGCTTCCACGTGGAGTGCTACGTGCACCGCGGCGCGGGGGCGTATATCTGCGGCGAGGAGACCGCGCTGCTCGAAGCCCTGGAGGGCAAGCGCGGCTGGCCCCGCATCAAGCCCCCCTTCCCCGCCGTCAAGGGCCTCTTCGGCAGGCCCACGATCATCAACAACGTGGAGACCCTGGCGCACGTGCCGAGCATCGTGGAGCACGGGAGCGAGTGGTTCGGCAAGCAGGGCGTCGCCAGCACCGTGGGCGGTCCCCCCTCCTTCGGCACCAAGCTCATGGGCGTCTCCGGGCACGTCCACCGGCCCGGGTGCTTCGAGCTGGAGCTGGGCGTGCCCCTGCGCGTGATCGTCGAGGAGCTCTGCGGCGGGATGCGGGGCGGCAAGAAGTTCAAGGCCGCCATCGTCGGCGGCGTCTCCACGGGCGTCGTCGGGCCCGACCAGTTCGACGCCGAGATGGACTTCGACGTCGGGCGCAAGCACAACGTGCTGGGCCTGGGGACGGCCTGCCCGACGGTCTTCGACGAGGACACGGACATGGTGGGCGTGGCCCGCAACATCGCCCGGTTCTTCAAGCACGAGAGCTGCGGGCAGTGCACCCCCTGCCGCGAGGGCTCCGGGTGGCTCTACCAGCTCATGTCCCGCGTCGAGGAGGGGAACGGGCGGACCAAGGACCTGGACCTGGCCCTGGAGATCGCCACGGGCATGGGCGCGATGCCGGGCACGACCATCTGCGGGCTGGCGGACGGCAACAACTGGGCCATCCGCACCATCATGAACAAGTTCTGGCACGAGTTCGAGCGGCGCGTCCGCCCGACGGCGGTGCCCGTCAAGATGACCATCGGGGCGGCGGCAAGGGTGTAGAGGCTCGCGCCGCCCGAACCGCGGGGCGCGGCACTCCGTACTCCGGAGAATGCGGCGGCTCCAGCGCGACTTCGGCGACGCGGTGTTGATCGCCGGGGCCGCGGTCATCGCCGGCGGTGTCATGGGCACCGGCGCCATCTTCCTCTTCTGCGTCGTGATGCTCGGCGAGCCGGCGCTCTTCGTGCTGGCGTTCGCGCCGCTGATGGCGATCCACGGAGGGCTGCTCGGGCTGGGCTCGCTCGTGTACCTTCTGCCGCTGCTGTGGGGAACGCGACTGGGGCGGTCGCTCCCGCTCGTAATGGGCGTCAGCGTCCCGCTCGGCATCGGGCTGGGCACCCTGCATCCGCTGCTCGGCGCCGCCGTGGCCCTGGGGGCGCAGGTCAGCACGGCCGCGATCGCCCATTCCCGGTGGCGTGTCTGGGTCATACCCCGCGGCGTTCGCTGCCAGCACTGCGGGTACGACTGCCGAGGTCTGCTCAGGAACGTGTGTCCCGAATGCGGGTGCGGCGCACCCGATCTGGAGTTGCTCCATCCGTTCCGGTGCCAGGTCTGCCTCAAGGGGCAGATGGACGAGCGCGGACGCTGCGACTCCTGCGGCGCTCTCGACTTCGATCGAGCGGCTACGCGCTCGGCGGGCTATACGGCCTCCGGTTAGTTCGTGCGTTCTGTCCGTGCCGCGTGGCAGGTCGAGCGGATGTCGGGCGGCGTGATCCGGTTCCAGGCCTCGGCGCCGGCGCGGTCCAGGCCCTCGCTCCCCGTCCGGGCGCCGAACAGCGCGCGATGTTCAAGTGGAGCCCGTATGATCCTCCGGATCGGGCCCTGCTCCCGGCGTCCGGAGAGGCCAATGCGCGAGCAAGCCGCGGATCGGGAATCGTGGGAGAACCATCCCCTGCCCGCCCGGCGGGCGCTGATCAGGCTCGAACGCTCGTATTCGCCCTCGGAATACGCCCGCATCGCCCGGGGCCTGATCCCAAGCCAGATGGAGGACAAGTGGTTCCTCTTCCTGGAGGGCGACGTGCTGCACTGCCACCGCTCGTGGACGGGAGTGTGTGTCTATGAGGTTCGGTTCCGCAAGGAGGGGGAGCGGTTCCACGTGGCCGAGTGCAGTGTCAACCGCGACCCCGACCAATGGGCCTGCACCGACGACGCCGAGGACGCCGGCATCGTCGCCTTCCTGATCGACCGCCTGTTGCTGGGCAAGACGGCCCAGGTCGGGCTGCACGCCGCTTCGGAGGACGGGACGGTGATCAAGGCATGGTCGCTCTTCGGCGCGGCGCGGGCGGCGGACGAGCCCCTCACGCCGTGGGTCCTAACCAGGAGCGGCAATCCGCCGGCGCCCGGCCCGCCCGCGTCGCCCGGTTGATCACGCGATCCCCAGGAAGAGCCCGACGAGCGTGGAGCACACGAGCGTGATCGTCGCGATCGACGCCAGGTTGAGCCAGAACCCGGCCTTGACCATCTCGTGCAGCGAGCGTCGGACGGTCGCGCCCCGCGGCGCACGCGGCAGATCCTCATTCGTGGCGCGCTGGCGGGATCAGCACGGGGCCCCGTAGAGATTCAAGAACGCCAGGTAGTCGTTGAAGTCCACGACGCCGTCTCCGTCGATGTCGGCGCGAGGGTCCTGGGCATTGAAGAGGTTCAGGAACATGAGCAGGTCGTTGAAGTCGACGGCGGCGTCCCCGTTCCAGTCCCCCTGGCACAAGCCGGTGTTGAAGTTCGACGAGGCCCGGGCGTAGCCGCGCCAGTTGCTTGTGCTCACGGTCCAGTCGTATCGGCGATTGAAGAGCAGCGTGTCGGGCGGGATGGTGCTCGGCGGGCCGGCCAGGTCGCGCTCCAGCCAGACGAGCTCGCCGGGCCACGTGCCGATCGGCCCACGATCGAGCACGAAGACCGTGTAGTCGACGGGCGCGACCCCCGGCGACCACTCCAGCGCGATGGGCCCGACCGGCGAGCGAGGCTGGCCGGGCGCGGGGTTGACGGGTTGCGCCGGCGCCGGCGCGGGAGCAACTGCATTCTGAGCGATGTCGTAGCCCATGATGTCGAAGGCCCGAAGGTCCGCGCTCGTGAAGTAGGAGTTGTTCAGCAGCAGGGATTCCCCCAGCTCTTGCCCCGTGTCCATCATGCCGATGTAGTCCGGATCCGCGACGAGATAGTCCCGCCAGTGCGACGCTTGGTAGTCCTCGCCCGTCTGGCTCCCGCTGTCGAGGTCGTACACGTGCGTCGCGCTGTTGAGCGCTGTGGCCGCGATGGCGCCCTCGCCCCGCGTGAGTTGGCGGTGGGCGGTCTGAAACTCCTGGGGATTGATGTCGGGCCCCAGGGCGGTCGCGAAACGGAAGAGATCCCAGTTCGACAGGTGGGGATGGAACTGGGCCGCCAGGCCGGCCTCCGACACGAATCCCATGTGGTGCCCCATCTCATGGATGACGACGCCCTCGAAATCAACCGCGGTTGGGTCGATGGGCGGTGTTCCCACGCGCCCGTCAAGGTCGAAGTCGGCCGCCGCGAAGTTGGAGTTGAACGTCGTAACCATCACGCGCCCGAGGCGGGCGTTGTACCACTTGTTGAGAAGTGGCACCGGGAGCATGAGGCGCGTGGTTGACGCGTTCGGGTTTCCCAGGCGGGCGAAGGAGATCGAGGTGCCGGCGGGGAGGAAGTCGTAGACGAACTCCTCCCACGGGTCGAAGTCGGGCCCGTTCATGGCCGCCTGCATGGCGTCGCGGATTCCGAAGTAGGAACGGTGGTCCCGATCAAGGTACACATTAGCCTCGGCGAGCACGCCCGCCGGCAGCGATTGCCAGGAGAACTCGAAGACAAGCTCAAGACCCTCCAGTGTCAGGAGTTGACGCCAGGTTGCCGCGGCGCGGTCGAGGGCGCGGCGAACGTCCGCCTCGTTCATGCCCGCGGGCGCGCCGGCGTGCGCGTAGGTGTACGTGATCGTGGTCTGCTCGGGGCGGCCGACGGCCCGGACCGGCTCCACGCGTTCGAGCGCCGTATCGACGCAGATGCGCACCGGCATCGAGACGGAATGCGGCAGCGGTCGCGACCAGTCGTCCGGCTGCCACCCCGCGCCGCGGGACAGGAAGCCGTCGTCGATGACCCAGCGACCGTCGGGCATGAGCCAGACTTCGGCGGGGTAGCGCACGGGGTGGTTCGGAGAGCGCGGGTCGTGGAGGAGCTGGAGCCGCAGACCGGGGTCAAACCCGCCCCGCGTGTTGGCCGGTTCGACGGGGATGGAATCCGGGAGGCGATGGCGCACCGCGGCGAGCGGCGCCGGCTCGATGGGGGCCGTGTGCAGTGTCCACTCGCCCGTCGGGCCCACGCTGAGACGGAGGGGAACGGCGCTGACCACGCGCTGGTCATCCGAGTGTGCTCGCGCAGCCATAGCTGCGGTGCCCAAAGCCGTGGCGATGAGGGCACGTCCGACAAGGCATGCTGGAATCATGGCTTTCGCTTCCTGGGTCTGTCGGTTTTACCGATACAACCGTGGAATCTCGCCTTCCAAGGGAATCCTGGGCTTGCCAATTCCTCGGATGGGGACCGTCACGGGGATGCGGACGGGTATGGGCGTGTGTGCCGCGGCCTCCACGGCCTGGGAGGTCATGCTGATGCTGCCGGCGAAGTCGATATCCCAGACGCCCTCGTGGCTGCGCCGGACCTGCTGCGGCACCCTGAGGGAGTAGCCCCCGAGCGTGCCCCTGTGACGCACATGAAACGGCGGGCCGCCCCAGGAACCCGACCCGGGGATGAGCAGAAGGCCCTCGTGCCGCCGCCCCTGGTGCATCGTGATCAGGGGCACGTAGTCTGGCGGGCGCTCGGCTTCCTGGTCGAAGACGATCGTGTGCGCCCTGGTCTCGACCTCGATGACCACTTCCTTGGGGAACGGTCCCGCGATCCTGGCTTGACAAGCGCCCAGGAGCGCCGACAGCACACACGCGCCGATCGCGGCCAACTTCCGTGCGGCGCGCATGAGGCGCCTCCTTTCGTAGCGCTCGATCATAGCATGCCATGCCCGCGCCGGCGATGGTCAGGGGCATCTGAACAACCGGGGCGCGAAGGACCGGCGCGTGCGCGCGGGCCTGTGATTCTCGGGACAGGCGGGACGCCTGTCCCGCTCAGGCTGGGTTGTTCAGGGGTCCCAACAGGAGATTGCGCTTGCTCGCTGCTCGCGGCCGTCTGCGGTGCGGCAGGGGCATGAGTGCCGGTGCTGGCGGAGAAGCCCGTTTCGCCGTTGGTTGTGATCAGCAGCGACAATCCGCCGGAGCCCGTCCCGCTTGCGTCGCCGGATTAATCAAGCCCCCCCAGGAAGAGCCCGACCAGCCAATATGCCACGCCCGTGATCGTCGCGATCGACACCAGGTTGAGCCAGAACCCGGCCTTGACCATCTCGTGCACGCGCAGGTGCCCGGCGCTGAAGACCAGGGCGTTGGGGGGCGTGCCGCTGGGCATCATGAACGCGCAGCTGGCCGAGAGCGCCACCGCGACCGCGAGGGGGTAGGGCGGCACGCCCAGCTTGAGCGCCACCGCCGCCACCACCGGCAGGAAGGTCGTCGTCACCGCCGTGTTGCTCCCGATCTCCGTCACGAAGACGACGACGGCGGTGACGGCGAGCACGATGATGATGGGGTGCACGCCCGCGAGCCCCTGGAAGATGCGCCCGATGGCTTCATCGACGCCGTGGGTGGTGACCGCGTCGGCCAGGCTCAGCCCGCCGCCGAAGAGCAGCAGCACGCCCCAGGGGATGCGCGAAGCCGTCGCCCAGTCGAGCACGGGCGTGCGCCTGCCGGCGGGCAGCACGAAGAGCGTGAGCGCGGCGATGATGGCGATGCCCGCGTCCGTGAGCCACAGGTCGGGCTTGCGCCCCGCGCGGGGTGTATAGAGCCCCAGCGCCAGGCTCAGCGGCTCGCGGAAGATCCACGCCAGAGCCGCGCACGCGAAGACGATCAGCACCGACCGCTCCCCACGTCCCATCGGGCCCAGGGCGGCCAGGTCGGCGTGGAGCATGCCGGCGGCGTCGGGGAGGGGGTCGCGCGGCAGTCGGAAGAGCGCCCGGGTGAGCAGCAGCCACGCCGCGGGCAGCAGCACGATGACCGTGGGCAGCCCGACGCCCAGCCATCGGGCGAAGGAGATGGACTCGCCGTACTGCTCCTTGATGAAGGCCGCCATGACGCCGTTGGGGGGCGTGCCGATGAGCGTGGCGACGCCGCCGATCGACGCGCTGTACGCCACCGCCAACATCGCCGCCGACCCGAAGTGGTGGCGCTGGAGGTCAGACGCGGAGGAGCGGTCGATGACCAGGCGCACGACGCTGGCGGCGATGGGGAGCATCATCACGGCGGTGGCGGTGTTGCTCACCCACATGCTGATGAACGCGGTGGCGAGCATGATCCCCGCGATCAGCCGGTCCGGGCGCGTGCCCACGGCGAGCATGATCGAGAGCGCGATCCGCCTGTGCAGGCCCCAGCGCTCCAGCCCCGCCCCCAGCAGCATTCCCCCCATGAAGAGGAAGATGACCTCGTTGGCGAAGGGCGCCGCGGCCTGGCGCATCGTCGCCACGCCCAGCACGGGGAAGAGCGCCAGCGGCAGCAGCCCCGCCGCCTCGATCGGGATCGCCTCCGTCAGCCACCACGCCGCCAGCCACGCCCCGGCGGCGATGGTCAATCGACCTTCGGGCGTCAGTCCCGCCACCAGCTGACCCGCCCCGTCCAGTTCCGCTGACGGCAGCACCAGCCACAGCGCCAGCGCGCTCAAGGGCCCGAGCAACAGCCCGAGCCAGCGCGGCACCAGCGGTGTCCCGACCTCCCGGCCCGTCATCGTCCCCCCGTCAGTTCTTCCGCCCCATCATGGCGACCGCCACCGCCGCGAAGATGAGCAGGAATGCCACGTACTCGTTCCATCGCGGCTTCTCCTTGGCGATCAGGATCGCGAACGCCGCGAACACGATCAGCGTGACCGCCTCCTGCACCACTTTGAGCTGCGAGAGCGAGAAGGGCCCGCCCCGCGACTCGTGCCCGAAGCGGTTGGCGGGGACCGCCAGCACGTATTCCGGCAGGGCGATGAGCCACGAGACCAGGATGGCGGTGACCAGAGGCCAGGTCTTCTGCTTGACGTGGTAGTACCACGCGAAGGTCATGAAGGAGTTGGAGGCGACAAGGAGCGCGACAGTGGGGAGCCAGTTGGGCACCCACCCGGGAAGCCATGCGGTCATGGCATCAGATTAGCGGGCCTCGGGCCGCCCCACGCGCGGCTGATGACACGCCCGTCGGCATCGATGCGGATCTCGGGCGGAACCGTCCTGGTGGCGCGAGTCGGGAGTCCGTGGACGGATGCGCTCCGGGTGCCACGGGTCATCGGGCGCTTCGCCCGATGACCCGTGCGGCTGTGTGACCGTTCGAAAGGGCGGCACGGGCGACCGAGCTCGCCCGTGGCACCCTTGTGGCTCCGGGTGCCACGGGTCATCGGGCGCTTCGCCCGTGACCCGTGCGGCTGTTCGAGGCCCGTCCGCAAGCCGGCACGGGCGACCGAGCTCGCCCGTGGCACCCTTGTGGCTCCGGGTGCCACGGGTCATCGGGCGCTTCGCCCGTGACCCGTGCGGCTGTTCGACGCCCGTCCGGACGCCGGCACGGGCGATCGCCGGGCGGATCGCCCGTGGCACCCGCGGCGTCCGCCCGCGCCTTGGTGCACGTGCTTCCGACTCGCGCCCAGCGGCGTCCTTGCCGGTTACTCGCGTCGGAGCGCCGGGTTCCCGCAGGTGGACGACCACGCCCGACGGCGGGTCTTGGCAGCTCCCGAAATACCAGTTCATCGGGTTGGCGTTGGAGCAGGTGAAGCACGCCGCCTTCCGGGTCTTCTCCGAGGTCCTGCCGGGCGATGCGTCGGGTGAACTGACGTCACAGACCGCGGTCGAGGGGCTGCCGCACGCCCTTCCGTCCGCGATCTCGAGGCTCATCCGATTCACGCAGCGACGCCCGGCCGCGCTGTCCGCAACGCTCGCTCCGCTCGCCCTGCGGACAGGGCGGGAAGACCGTCTCCGTGCCTTGGGTTCAAGATACAGAGGGGGATGTCAAGCGGGTTTTGGGGTGGGAGGCGCCCGGGACGGTTGGGCGGCATTCCAGCCGGGGCGTCGTAGGCTCGCGGCAGGTGGAACTGGGTGCCCGCCGCGCGGCCGAGACCGGCCGCGATGGGAGGGTCTTCAATCCTCCGGGATGTGGTCGCCCGTCACGATCTGGCGGAAGCGGGCGCGGAGGCGGGCGGTGATGGGGCCCTCGCCGTGGGTGATGCGGGTGGAGCGGGTGATGCGGGTGCCGTCGTGCTGGTCGATCTGGGTGACGGCGACCATCTCGGCGGCGGAGCCGGTGAGGAAGACCTCGTCGGCCTCGAGGACGTCGTCGAGGCGCATCATCTTCTCGACGCAGCGCACGCCGCAGTCGGGCCCCAGGGTGTCCATCACGAACTGGCGGGTGATCCCCTCCAGGGCCCCGGCCTGGGTGGGGGGCGTGAAGACGTCGCCGTTCTTGACCACGAAGATGTTGTCGCCCGAGCACTCGGCGACGTAGCCCTCGCCGTTGAGCATGATGACCTCGTGGCAGCCGTGGTCGATGCCCTCGCACTTGGCCAGGATGTTGTTGAGGTAGTTGAGGCTCTTGATGCGGGGGTCGAGGGCGGCGACGGGGATGCGGGGTCGGTTGGCGACGACGACGCGCATGCCCTCCTCGTACATCTCGGGGGGGTAGAGGGCGATCTGGTCGGCGATGCAGATCACGCCGGGCCTGGGGCACTTGCGGGGGTCGAGCCCCAGCGTGCCGTGCCCGCGCGTGACGAGGAGGCGGATGTAGGCGTCGTAGAGGTTGTTGACGCGGATGCACTCGCGCTGGATCTCGATCATCTCCTTGCGGGAGATGGGGATGGTCAGGCGGATGCCCTCGGCGGACCGCCAGAGGCGGTCCATGTGCTGCTCGAGCTTGAAGATCCTGCCGCGGTAGACCCGGATGCCCTCGAAGATCCCGTCGCCGTAGAGCAGCCCGTGGTCGTAGACGCTGATCGCGGCCTGGTTCTTGGGGAGGTAGCGCCCGTTGACGTAGATGATGGGGCGATCCTCGGCGGCCATGCCCGAGAGGCGGGCGACCTGGGAGGCCGACTCGGCGGCGCGGGGCGCGGGGCGGGTGGGCCTGGCGACGGCGCCGTTGCCCGCGGCGTGCCGGGCGGGCTTGGCCCCGGGCCTGGTCGCCTTGCCGGTCTTGGCCGGCTTGGCGGGCTTCTTGGCGCTGGGCTTGGACTTGCGCTTGGTGGCGGTCTTCATGGACGCACTCCCGGCCGCCGGGGCCCCGGATCGGCTCGGGTCCACTATACGCCCCGGGCCCGGCGCGATCGTCGCCCGCGGCGGGTGTATGCACGAGATGGATATTCATGCACGCCCGCCCCTCAGGCGGTCCGGAAGCGGGCCCCCACCGCGCCCTCGAGGGCCCGGGCGGCCCGCTGGGCCTGGGCGTCGGCGTCGTCGGCGTGGAGCGTGCGGTCGGGGGCGCGGAAGCGCATCCGCAGCGTCAGGCTCTTGCGCCCCGCCCCGATCTGCTTCCCGCGGTAGGTCGTCACGAACGACGCCGACTCGAGGTGCTCCAGCCCCGCCGACGCCACGCACGACTCGATCCGGGCCCACGTGACCTCCTCCGCGACGATCACCGAGAGGTCCTTCTCGGTGGCGGGGAAGGCGGGGAGGGGCTCCGGCGCCGCCCTGGGCGGGTAGGCGGCGAGCAGGGCGTCGGCGTTCAGCTCCGCCCCCGCCACGGTCGCGCCCAGCCCGAACGCCCCGGCGACCTTGCGAGCCACCAGCCCGAGGTAGCCCACGGGCTTGCCCGCGAGCAGCACGCCCGCGAAGGCGCCGGGCTGGAGGGCCGGGAAGGGCGGGGCGATGGGCTTGAACTCCAGCGCGGCGGAGGCGCCCGCGACGCCGCGGACCACCGACTCGATCGCCCCGCGCCCGAGTCGCAGCGCGGTCTGCGCGTCGTCGAAGGTGGCCGATGTGCCGCCGGGCGCGTCGAGGAGGAGCGCGAGGTGTCGGCGCTCGACGGTCTCGGGGGGCCGGCCCGGTGCCCGCGGGGGCATCTGCCCGAAGATCGAGGCGATCTCGAAGAGGCGCACGCCCCCGGGCGGGTCGACGCGGGCGTCCTGGTTCACCTTGCGGCAGGCCAGAAGCCCGGGCAGCACGCTGGGGCGGAGGACCGGCTCGTGGGCGCGGTGGGCGGTGTCGACGGCGACGGTGTCGATGCCCGGGACGACAAAGGGCGCGGCGTGCTCGGGCGAGACGAAGCTGAACGTCACCGTCTCGAAGAAGCCCAGCCCCGTGAGGATCGACGCGATGTGCCGTCGCGCCGCCTCGGCGGGCTGCGGCGGGCGGACCTCGATCGTCATGCGCCCGTGCGTGGGCACGTCGTCCAGCCCGCGAGTGCGCACGACCTCCTCGACCAGGTCGATCTCGCGGGTCAGGTCCAGGCGGCGGTTCGGGACGGCGCACTCGAACACGCCCCCGGAGGGCCGAACCTCGATGGCGTGGGCACGCAGGAGCCGGGCCTGGGCCTCGTCGTCGATGGAGAGCCCCAGCAGCGCGCGGCAGCGATCCGGTCGGTAGCGGACGACGACGGGGTCGGGGAGCGGCCTCCCCTCGGCGAGCACGCCCGGGCAGAGCGTGCCGCCCGCGGTCTCGATGACCAGGGCCGCGAGGCGCCGCGACGCCTCGTCGAGCGTGTGGGGCGAGACGCGGCGCTCGAAGCGGTAGGAGGCGTCGGTGCGGATGCCCAGCCGCCTCGCCGCGCGGCGCACCGCGGCCGGCTCCCACGTCGCCACCTCGAGGGCCACGTCCGTCGTCCCCGACGAGACCTCGGAGTCGGCCCCGCCGATCACGCCCGCGAGGCTCTGGGCCCTCTCGGCGTCGGCGACGACCAGCTCGTCAGCCCTGAGGCGGCGTTCCTTGCCGTCGAGCGTCCGGAGCGCCTCGCCCTCCCGGGCCAGGCGCACGATCAGGCGCGACCCGGCCAGGCGCCCCAGGTCGAAGGCGTGGCACGGGTTGCCCACCAGGAAGTTCACGTAGTTGGTGCAGTCGACGACGTTGTTGATGGAGCGCTGCCCGACGGCGTCGAGGGCGCGGACGAGCCAGCCCGGGCTCGGGCCGACCTTGACGCCGCGGACCACGCGGAGCGTGAACAGCGGGCACAGGTGCGGGGACCGGTTCTCGAGCGCCGCGGGCGACGCCGCGCCCGCCCCGGGGAGCGTCGCCTCGGCGAGGGACAGGGCCCGCCCGGTGGCGGCGGCGATCTCGCGGGCAAGGCCCAGGTGGGAGAGGCAGTCGCCGCGGTTGCTCGTGATCTCCACGTCCAGGCGCGTGTCGCCCGAGGGAAGGGCCTCGCGCGACTCGAGAGGGAAGCCGACCGCGGTGAGGACGCGCTCGGCCTCGTCGCCGGTCAGGTCGCCCGGGTTCAGGAGCGAGTTGAGCCAGGCCAGGCTGATGAGCATGCGGCGTGACGGTAGGGTCACGCCCGCGCCGGTGGCGCCGCGGCGCATGGCACCGGCCTCCGGCCGATGGGTCGGTCATCCGGCGGGACCGGGCTCTGGCCGGTTGGTGGCGCAACGAGCCCGCGCCAAGAGCGCCGGCCGGAGGCCGGTCCCGCTCCAGGCGCACCGTCCGAAGCCCGGTCCCACCGGTGGCGCTCCGGCGTGTCCCTACCCTCCGACCGATGAGCGCCTCCGACCCGATCGTGGGGATCGACCTGGGCACGACCAACAGCCTGGTCGCCGTGTGCGACGCGGGCGGCCCGCGCGTGCTGCCCGACGCGGCGGGGCGCGTGCTCCTGCCAAGCGTGGTGCGGGTCGAGGCGACGGGGGTCGTGGTCGGGCACGAGGCCCGGGAGCGGTCGGCGGGTCACGCCGGGCGCACGATCTCCAGCGTCAAGCGTCTGATGGGCCGCAGCCGCGACGACGTCGCGGCCGACCTGCCCTTCCTTTCCTACGAGGTTGTGGAGGGCGAGCACCGCACGGCGCGCATCGGCGTCTCGGTCGGCGGCGAGCGGCGGGTCGTCTCGCCGCAGGAGGTCTCGGCGTGGATCCTGCGCGAACTCAAGCGCATCGCCTCGGCGGCCTTGGGCGTCGAGGTCCGCAAGGCGGTGGTGACCGTCCCGGCCTACTTCGACGACGCCCAGCGCCAGGCGACGCGCGACGCCGGTCGCCTGGCGGGCCTCGAGGTGGTCCGGATCGTCAACGAGCCCACGGCCGCGGCCCTGGCCTACGGGCTCGGGGGCGGGCGGACCGAGAAGGGGCAGGACCGCCCGCGGATCGTCGCCGTCTACGACCTGGGCGGCGGCACCTTCGACGTCTCGATCCTGCGGATCACCCCCAACCCGGACCCGGGCGAGCCGGCCTTCTTCCAGGTGCTCTCGACCGCCGGCGACACCCGGCTCGGCGGCGACGACTTCGACCGGGCCCTGGTGGAGCGCTTCGTCCTCGCCGCGGGAGCGGGGACCCCGGATGCGGAGCGGCTGGCGCTCCTTCGGCGCGAGGCCGAGCGGGTCAAGATCGACCTCTCCGAGCGCGAGTGGGTGGAGGCGTCGATCGGCGTGCCCCACCGCGTGACCCGCGCCGAGTTCGAGTCGCTGATTGAGCCGCTGGTGCGGCGCACGCTGCGGTGCTGCGAACGGGCCCTCCACGACGCCGGACGCGCCATGGGCGATCGGCCCGTGGACGCGGTGGTCATGGCGGGCGGGTCCACCCGCGTGCCGCTGGTGAGGCGACGCGTGGGCGAGCTCTTCGGGCTCACGCCCTACACCGCGCTGGACCCGGACCAGGTGGTGGCGCTCGGAGCGGCGGTGCAGGCGTCGATCCTCTCGGGGCACTCGCGCGAGGCCCTGCTGCTGGACGTGGTGCCGCTCTCGCTGGGCATCGAGACCGTGGGCGGCGCCGTCGCCAAGATCATCATGCGGAACTCGACCGTGCCCACACGGGCTACCGAGACCTTCTCCACGAGCGTGGACGGGCAGACCTCGATCCGCCTGAACGTGCTGCAGGGCGAGCGGGAGATGGCGGCGGACTGCCGCAGCCTCGGCGTCTTCGCCCTCTCCGTCCCCCCCATGCCCGCGGGGATGCCCCGGCTCGAGGTCGAGTTCCTGGTGGACGCCAGCGGCGTGCTCAACGTGTCGGCGGTGGAGAAGCGGAACGGGCAGCGGGCGTCGCTGCAGGTCGTCCCCAACCACGGGCTGTCCCGCGACGAGGTCGAGCGCATGGAGCGGGAGAGCCTCGAGCACGCCCGCGAGGACATGCAGCACCACCGCGTCGTCGACCTGGCCGCCGCCTCGGCGATGGACCTGAAGTGGATCGGCGAGAGCCTGGCCCGCGTCGGCGCCGGCCTCGACGCCGACTATCGCGCCCTGGTCGAGGGCAAGATGGTCGCGCTCCGCGTGCTCGTGGAGCAGGCGACCCGCGACTGGCGGAGCGTCAGCCCCGACGCCCTGCAGGGGGCCAAGGCCGACCTGGAGCGGACGGCCCAGCGTCTCCAGGAGGCGGCGGTCACCGCTTCCCTCAAGGACGCGTCCCGGGGATGAGCCCGCCCCACCCGCGCCACCGCGCACGCCTCACGCCGAGGACGAGGAGTCCGCGACGAATCCTCGGATCGACCGCTCGACCCCCGGAACGCGCGCCGAGGATCGCCCTCACTCCGATGAGTTCGTCGGGGTCTTGCCCGACTCGATCAGCGCGATCTTGGCGAGTCGGCGTGCGTGCCGCCCGCCCTCGAACGCCGTCCGCGTCGCCACGTCCACGATCTTCTCGATGATCCGCTGCCCGAGCAGGTCCGCGGACATGCAGACGACGTTGGCGTCGTTGTGGCTCCGGGCCAGCTGGGCCGTGAGCTCATCGTGGACCACCGCCGCCCGGACGCCCTTGACTTTGTTGGCGGCGATGGACATGCCGATCCCCGTGCCGCAGATGAGGATGCCCAGCTCGGCCTGCCCGGAGGCCACGGCGTTGCCGACCAGGAACGCGCTGTCGGGGTAGTCGCACGGCTGCCCCGCCCCGCCGTCCAACGTCCGCACGTCGTGACCCTCGCGCTGCAGCTTCTCGGCCAGCAGGCGGATCGTGTTGTGACCGCGGTGGTCGGCCCCCAGTGCGATCTTCATCGGTCGTCTCCGGCGTCGGGCGGGTCGGCCCGGTCCAGGTCCGCGAGTCGGCGGACGAGCAAGTCGCGGATCTGCTCCGCCGCCCGACGATAGACCGGCTCGGGAGACCCGATCGGGTCGGGGATCGGGGCCCCGCTGGGGTCCAGCGTGGCCGTGCGCTCGCGAGCCGCGGGGTCCATCCCCACGACCGCCTGGACATGGGCGGGCGTCATGGTCCAGATGGCGTCGGCCCGGGCGACCTCGTCGCGCGTCAGGGCCCGGGCCCGGTGCCGCTCGAACGGGATGCTCATTGCCCGCAGCGCCGACGCCGCGGCCTCCGACGCCGGGGCACCCTCTTCGGCGGCGACGCCCGCGGAGACGAACCGGGTCGGCACGGCCCCCGGTCCGGCGTCGGCGACCAGGGCCCGCCCGATCGCCGACGCCATGGGGCTGCGGCACGTGTTCCCGGTGCACACCAGCAGGATGGTGCGCACCAGGCGGGCCTCGATGGCGCGCGCCGCCAGGGCACCCTCCTCGACCACCTGCCAGCCCCCCGTCCCCAGCAGGCGGACGCTCGTGGAGGGTCGCCCCAGGCGGGGCGGGCCGTCGTCCACCACCAGGTCGATTCCCCCGATCGCACCGGTGGGAGGGCCGCCCCCCGGGCCGGCGATGGCGGCCAGGCGCTCCATGAACAGGCACGCGTCGACCTCGCCCAGCACCGACCGCGTGAACTCGTGGTCGGGCACGCGCGCGGCGAACTCGCCCCCCCCCTCGAACACGCCTGACGGCGCCGCGAGGGCCTGACGCAGCGCCGCCAGCTCCGTCGGCGTGCAGGGAACCAGGAACCGGACGGGGCCCGGCGCCAGGCGCGCCAGCAGGCGACGGTGCAGGGGCGAGCGGAGCGGCACGACCCGGCGGACCAGGGCGGGGTCCGGCGCGTGCCAGGTGTGCCCCGTGGGGGCGATCGCGGGGAACATGGAGCGCAGGCGTTCGAGCCCTGCGCCCGCCGTGCCCGCCACGCCGTAGACCGTCTCGGTGGGGAGGACGATCAGCCCGCCGGCCCGCAGAACCTCGGCGGCGCGGGTCACCAGGCGCGCGCGCTGGGCGGGCGTGAGGTCGCCGAGGGCCACGCGTCCGGTCTCCATGGCGGGGAGTATGCGCAGGGCGGGACTCGGGCACCAGTCGGCGTGCGCAAAAAGCAACGCCCGGGCGGGCACAAGCCCAACCCGGGCGTGGGACTCAGGTTCCGGGGCTCCGGGGGCACGGAGGCGGGAACCCCTCCATGGGCCCTGCGACCCGCCGGCCTCCGCCGGCCGATGCTCGCCGGGTCAGTCGAACAGCGCCGTCGTGGCCGGCGGGTCGACGTTGCGCAGGCGGAGCGTGGTGTCGATGCGGAAGTTGGACTGGGTGCGGTGACGCTCCGCGAAGAAGAACTTGAGGGGGTAGCTCTGCCCGTCCTGGAGCCAGGCGAGGCGGTCCAGGTTGATGGACTGGCTGATGGCGCCGTGCACGCCGCCCAGGTCGATGACGAGCTTGTTGTCGATGAAGACGAGCACGTCGTCGTCGCCGGTGAAGGTGAAGATCTGCCCGGTCCCGCGCTGGAACACGAAGCTCGTCTCGAGCTCGAAGGTGAAGTGGTAGTTCGTGTTGGCCACCCCCCCGCCGCCGGAGTTGCCGAAGAGCTCGTTGTTGATCGGGAAGAAGCCCTGCTTGGTGGAGAACACCGGGTCCGTGCGATCGTTGAAGGTGTAGGTGTTGGTGCCGGGCTGGCGGTTGAGGGTCAGCGTGAGTTGCCGGCTGACGTTCACGCCCGCCACGTCGCGCCACCACTGGCGGAACGAGTCGGCGCCGACGACCGCACCGCCGGTGCTCGACGCCATGGCGCCGTTCACGTCGCCCGACTGGGCGGCGATGTACGACTTGGGCTCGATGCGGTTCCGGCCCGCCGAGTCGCGCCACTGGGTGCTGACCTTGTACCCGGCGGTGCGGAAGGCGGGCTTGCCCTCGGCATCGAGCTGGTCCTGGGCCGTCCGGAGGTAGTGCCCGAAGCCGCCGGCGGGCTGGCGCTCGAAGTCCGTGTGCCCGCCCGACACGCTCCGCTCCTTGAAGTCGCGGACGATGCCGGTGAGCTGAATGGACGACGGGAGCGAGGCGTACGGGTCCTCGCCGGTGCCGCCGGCTGACTGGGCGTGGGCGGGAACGGCTAGCCCCGCAAGCATGAGCAGGGCGCTCCCCCCGACCCGCATTCCGAGACGATTGACGCTGACCATCCGCATGCCTCACTCCTCCAGAAGTCGTCGAAGCCGACTCGGGCGTTCCCTCAACGCCCGCGCCGACGCGTGGGCGTGCTCCGGGTCCGTCCCGACGCGGGGCGGACTCGACGCACAACCCAAGGTGCGAAGCGCCGGGGGGGATTGCCAGCCGTGGAGATGGGTTGTCGCGCCGGGGCGGGGGGGATGGGCGGCCTGCGCCGCCGGCGCCGCCCCCCCCGCCGGCGGGGCCGGGAATCGGGCCCGATGCGCCCGTCAAGGCGGGGCGCCGCATCGGTCCGATCTATGATCGGACCTGCCCGGGAAGGACCCGTGGGCACGGGCGAGGGAGCGCGCATGCACGCATTCGTCATCGAGGGGGGGCGCCGGCTCGAGGGCCGGCTGCGGATCAACGGGTCCAAGAACGCGGCGTTGCCCATCCTGGCCGCGTCCCTCCTGACCGACCAGCCCGTGACCCTCCGCGACGTGCCGGACCTGGCCGACATCCGCAACATGCTGGGCCTGCTCGCCGAACTGGGCTGCCCGCACTCGAAGCGGGACGACGGCGGGCTGGCGCTCCGCGTCACGAACCACTCGTCCAGCCACGCCCGCTACGACGTCGTGCGGACCATGCGGGCGAGCATCTCGGTGCTCGGGCCCCTGCTGGCACGGCGCGGCGTGGCCCGCGTCTCGATGCCCGGCGGTTGCGCCATCGGAGACCGCCCCGTTGACCTCCACCTCCGCGGGCTGGCCGCCCTCGGCGCCTCCATCAGCCTCGACCAGGGGGACATCGTGGCCCGGGCCCCCGCGGGCGGGCTGCGGGGCGCCACCGTCTTCATGGGCGGGCCCTTCGGCTCGACCGTCCTGGGGACCGCCAACATCCTCTGCGCCGCCACGATGGCCCGGGGCGAGACCATCATCGAGTCCGCCGCCTGCGAGCCCGAGGTGGTCGACCTGGCCCGCATGCTCACCGCCATGGGCGCGAGGATCGAGGGAGCCGGGTCGCCCCGGATCGTGGTGCGCGGCGTGGACCAGCTCGGGGGCGTCGAGCACACGGTGATGCCCGACCGCATCGAGGCCGGAACGCTCATGTGCGCCGCCGCCATCACCAACGGCGACGTCACGCTCGAGAACTGCCCGATCGACACCATGATCGCCGCGGTCGACCGCCTGGCGTGCGCGGGAGTCTCGGTCAGGCCGGCGTCGCCGACGGAGGACCGCCTGCGCGCGACCGTCCGCGTGACCGCGGGACGGTACCTGGCCCCGATCGAGATCACGACCCAGCCCCACCCGGGCTTCCCGACGGACCTGCAGGCCCAGATGATGGCCCTGCTCACGCTCGCCGAGGGGAACAGCGTGGTCACGGAGAAGATCTTCCCCGACCGCTTCCTGCACGTGGCGGAGATGGCCCGCATGGGCGCGAGGATGTTCCGCCAGGGGCCCACGGTGGTGATCTCCGGGGTGCGCAAGCTCCGGGGCGCGCCGGTGATGGCGTCGGACCTGCGGGCCAGCGCCTCGCTGGTCATCGCGGGGCTGGCGGCCGAGGGCACCACGACCGTGAACCGCGTCTACCACCTCGACCGCGGGTACGAGCGCTTCGAGGAGCGGCTCAACGCCCTGGGCGCCCGCGTCGAGCGCGTGGGCGACCGCACGCTCGCCCCCAACCAGCCCGCCGGCAGCGAGGCCTGACCCGCGACCGATCTCGCGAGCGCGCGCGGTCCGGAGGCGCGATCCCTACGCTTGTGCCCCCCCAAGGCCCCGAGGAGGCTCGCATGCCCAAGCCCGCTCCCGCCGCGTACCCCGAGTTGTGTTCGCTCCTGCGCGAGGCCGCGACCCTCAACGCCGTGGGCTCGCTGGTGAGCTGGGACCAGGAGACGTACATGCCCCCCGCCGCCGCCGCGGCCCGGGCCGAGCAGTCCTCCCTCCTGGCCCGACTCGTCCACGAGCGCCGCACCAACCCGCGCGTCGGCGAGCTGATCGGCGCATGCGAGAACGACGCTTCGCTGAACGGCGACGGCGCCGTCGCCCGCAGCCTCCGCGAGATGCGCCGCGACTACGACCTGGCCACCAAGCTGCCCGGCTCGCTCGTCGCCGAGCTGGCCAAGGTCGGCTCGCAGGCCCAGGAGGTCTGGAAGAAGGCCCGGGCCGACTCCGACTTCGCGGCCTTCGCCCCCTGGCTGGAGCGGATGATGGCCCTCTCGCGCCGCAAGGCGGAGTGCTACGGCTGGCCCCGGGAGGGCGAGATCTACGACGCCCTGCTCGACGAGTACGAGCCCGGCATGACCAGCCGACAGGTCGGGGCGATCTTCACGCCCCTCCGCACGCGCCTGACCGACCTGCTCGGCCGCCTGATGGCGAGCCGGAACAAGCCCGGCGACGCCCCGCTGAAGGCGAAGATCCCCCAGGAGGCCCAGCACCGCTTCGGGCTGACGGTGCTCAAGGCGCTGGGGTTCGACCTCGACGCCGGCCGCCTCGACGTCACCACCCACCCCTTCTGCTCGGGCCTGGCCCCCGGGGATACACGCCTGACGACCCGGTACCGCGACGAGAAGTTCACCGACGCCCTCTTCGGCACCATGCACGAGATGGGGCACGGGCTGTACGAGCAGGGGCTGCCCAAGACGCCCGAACACTTCGGCACCCCCCTGGCCGACGCCATCAGCCTGGGCATCCACGAGAGCCAGAGCCGCATGTGGGAGAACTTCGTCGGGCGCGGCAAGCCCTTCTGGCGCTGGGCCCTCCCTCACGCCAGGAAGGCCTTCGGGCGCCCCTTCGCGACGATGACGCTCGACCGCATCTACCGGGCCGTGAACATCGTGACGCCCAGCCTCATCCGCGTCGAGGCCGACGAGTGCACGTACAACCTCCACATCATGGTCCGCTTCGAGCTGGAGCGGGCCCTGCTCTCGGGCGGCCTGAAGGTCAAGGACCTGCCCGGCGAGTGGAACAGGCGGTACAAGGAGTACCTGCACATCAAGATCCCCGACGACCGGCGCGGCTGCCTTCAGGACGTCCACTGGTCGTTCGGGCTCGTGGGCTACTTCCCCACCTACACGCTGGGCAACCTCTACGCCGGGCAGTTCTGGGAGAAGATCCGCCGCGACCTCAAGGACCTCGACACGGACCTGGCCCGGGGCCGGTTCGACGGGCTCAAGGGGTGGCTGAACCGGCACATCCACGCGCACGGCAAGCGGTACCGCGCGGGCGAGCTGTGCGAGCGCGTCACGGGCAGGCCCCTCTCCGCCGACCCCCTGCTGAGACACCTGGAGACGAAGCTGGGAGAGGTCTACGGGCTCTGAGGCCCGTGCGGCCCCACGGGCCGCTGTAGACTTCCCGCGCATGACGAGCCACGAGTCCAAGCCCGCCTCGGCGCCGCCGCACCGCTACACCGCCCGCTACGCCAACGAGCTCGAGGTGCGCTGGCAGGGGGAGTGGGAATCGCGCGGCACGTCGCGCGTGCGCAACCCGGGCGACCCGGACTTCGACCCCACCCGCCCCAAGTTCTACGCCCTGGACATGTTCCCCTACCCGTCGGGCGCGGGGCTGCACGTCGGGCACCCCGAGGGGTACATCGCGACCGACATCGTCAGCCGCTTCAAGCGCATGCGCGGGTACAACGTCCTGCACCCCATGGGCTACGACGCCTTCGGGCTTCCGGCGGAGCAGTACGCGATCCAGACGGGCGTGCACCCGGCGATCACGACGCGCCAGGCGATCGACAACTTCCGACGCCAGCTCAAGCGCTTCGGGTTCTCCTACGACTGGTCGCGCGAGGTCTCCACCATCGACCGCGAGTACTACCGCTGGACCCAGTGGATCTTCCTCACGCTCTACGAGAGCTGGTACAACCCGTGGAGGCGCCGGGCCGAGCCCGTCGCCGAGCTGGTCAAGCGCCTGGCGCGGGGCGAGTACGTGATCAACCTCTTCGGCGAGCTGGTCGCCGACGCCGCGGGCATCGCCGCCACGCCCATCGGGGGCGAGCCCGTGGGCCGCCGGCGCTGGCACGACCTCAGCGAGGACGAGCGCCGCGACTTCATCGACTCCAAGCGCCTGGCGTACCTGGGCGAGAGCGTCGTCAACTGGTGCCCGAAGCTGGGCACCGTGCTGGCCAACGACGAGGTGATCGACGGGCGGAGCGAGCGCGGCGGGCACCCCGTGCTCCGCAAGCCCCTCAAGCAGTGGATGTTCCGCATCACCGAGTACTCCCAGCGGTTGCTCGAGGACCTGGACAAGGTCGACTGGCCCCAGTCGACGCGCACGATGCAGCGCGAGTGGATCGGGCGGAGCGAGGGCGCCGAGATCGACTTCGACCTGGTCGGCGCCCCGCACGCCGCCGGGCCCTCGATCCGCGTCTTCACGACCCGCCCCGACACGCTCTTCGGCGCCACCTTCATGGTGGTCGCGCCAGAGCACCCCCTCGTCGACGCCCTCCTCGCCGACCCAGGCCCCAAGACCGACGAGCAGGCCCTGCGGGCCTACGTCGCCGCGGCCCGCAACCGCGGCGAGGTCGAGCGCATGGCCGACTCCCAGGCCAAGACGGGCGTGCCCACGGGGCTGCTCGCGGCCAACCCGGCGACCGGGTGGCGCATCCCGATCTGGGTCGCCGACTACGTGCTCATGGGGTACGGGCACGGGGCGATCATGGGCGTGCCCGCCCATGACCAGCGCGACTTCGACTTCGCCGCCCGCTTCGGGCTGCCCATCATCGACGTGATCTACCCGCGGGCCCGCCTGGCGATGAAGTACTTCGCCGATCAGGCGCGCCCCGAGGACCGGGTCGGCGAGCGCTGGCGCGACCAGATGGCGGACTTCGTGGGCCTGGTCACCTCGCTCAACGCCGAGCCCGGCGCGTTCGGCCCGTTGCTCGAGACCATCAGGGGCCGACGGGCTCCCGCGGGCGGGGAATCGGGCGGCGCCGAACGGCGCGGCACGATCCGGTCGACCTGGCTCGACGCCATCGACGACATGGGCATCGACCGCCTCGAGACGCTCGAGGCGCGCCTGCGCGAGGGCGGGCTGGCCAGGGCCGACGGTAGCGCCTACGAGGGCCCCGGCTACGCCGTCAACTCCCCGCGCCCCGGCACGAACTCGGGCGTCGACGTCAATGGGCTGCCCGCGTCGCAGGCCAAGGTGCAGGTCACCGACTGGCTCACGCTCAAGGGCGCGGGGCGGGCCCGCGTGAACTACCGCCTGCGCGACTGGACCTTCAGCCGGCAACGCTACTGGGGCGAACCCATCCCGATCGTCTTCGACATGCAGGGGCGCCACTACCCGGTCACCAAGCTGCCGGTCGTCCTCCCCGAGCTCGACGACTACCACCCCATCGAGAGCGACGACCCCCAGCCGCTGCTCTCCAAGGCGTGGTCGTGGGTGAGCTCCACCGCCGCGGAGGCCGGCATCCCCCCGGGGCTCCTGCCGCCCGAGACCCCGGTCCGCCGTGAAACCAACACCATGCCCGGGTCCGCCGGGTCGAGCTGGTACTTCCTCCGCTACTGCGACCCCTCCAACCCGCGCCGCTTCGTCGACCCCGCGGCCGAGGCCTACTGGATGGCGGGCGGCGTGGACCTCTACATCGGCGGCGCCGAGCACGCCGTCGGGCACCTGCTCTACGCCCGCTTCTGGCACAAGGTGCTCTCCGACCTGGGGCACGTCTCGAGCCCCGAGCCCTTCCGCAAGCTCTTCCACCAGGGCCTGATCACCAGCTTCGCCTACCAGCGCCCCGACAAGACGCTCGTGCCCGTCGACCACGTCGAGCCCGCCCCCCCCGAGGTCACCTCCGCGACCGGCAAGCTCTACGTGGAACGCGGCACGGGCACGCCCCTCAACGCCGTCGTCGCCAAGATGTCCAAGAGCCTCAAGAACGTCGTCAACCCCGACGACGTCATCGCCGAGTACGGCGCCGACACCTTCCGCCTCTACGAGATGTACATGGGACCGCTCGAGATGAGCAAGCCCTGGAACCCCCGTGACATCAGCGGGTGCTTCCGCTTCCTCCAGCGGGCCTGGCGCCTGGCGGTCGACGAGGACTCCGGCGCGCTCACGCTCGCGCCGACCGCCGACGAGCGCCTCGAGAGGCTCCTGCACCGACTCACCGTCAAGGTCGAGACCGACATCGAGCGCCTGGCGTTCAACACCGCGATCGCGGCCATGATGGAGTTCGTCAACGCCGCGACCCCGCCCGGCGCCGCCGCCGGGGCCGGAGTCCTCACGCGCGAGCAGGCCCAGCGATTCGCCCTCCTCCTGGCCCCCTTCGTCCCGCACCTGGCCGAGGAGCTGTGGCAGAGGCTCGGGCACACCGCGTCGATCGCCCACGCCGATTGGCCCGACCACGACCCCGCCCTCCTCCGCGACGACACCGTCGAGATCCCCGTTCAGGTGCAGGGCAAGGTGCGCGGGCGGATCACGGTCCCGGCGGGCGCCCCCAGCGACGCCGTCCAGGCCGCCGCCCTCGCCGACGAGCGTGTCCGCCAGTTCATCGCCGACCGGCCCATCAAGAAGGTCATCGTCGTGCCGGGCAAGATGGTCAACGTGGTGGTCTGATCCCGTCGCGCTTCGGCGCCCGCGCCATCGCCACGCCGGGCATCGAGGGTCCGCGGCGAATCCCGGGATTCGGTCGCACCAGGCCCGGCGCTACCGCTCGCGCTCCACCACCAGCGGCACCGCGATGCGCGGGGCCCATGTCGACGCCGGGCCCGTCCACCACAGCAGGGCCGCGCGGTCCAGCGGCGGAGCGACGGCCGGGGCCGACAGCTCCTCCAGCACGATCCGCACCTGCCGACCCAGCCGCGACGCCAGCGCCTTGTGCATCGACTCCAGCGACGCCTGCGTGCCGGGAAGTTCGAGCACGAACGTTCGCCCGAGCGTCGGCGGCAACTCGACGGGCAGCCAAGGCGACAGCACGCCCGGCGGCACCAGCGCCAGGGGGTCGAAGCCCGTCCCGGGCCGCTCCATCGCCATGATGTTCTCGGGCCTCTGACGGGCCGACGCCGTGAGCACCATCGGCTCGGGGCGCGGCGCCACCGCCGCGAGCACCGTGGGCGACACCTCGCCCTCGACCGTGATCCCCCGCACCGGGTCGCCCCTCAGCGACGCGATCGTCTCGATCGCCCGCTCCGCCGTCGATGTCCGGTCCGCCACCACGCGGATAAGCAGGCGACCGTCGCGGGCCAGGGCCAGGGCCTGCGCGGGCGAAACCTCGGGTGTCGCCGGGTCGGCCGGGGCCAGGGCCGCCGGCCCCGCGGCCGCTTCCATCGCCGCCTCGCTCGCGCCCCGTGCTTCCGTCGGCTCGGCCATGGCGATCCCGGGCGATCCCCGGTCCGCGCCGGAGTCCGTGGCCACGGGGCCGGTGCCGCCCTGGGTCGATCCGTGCTGCGAGAGCATCCGGGCCCAGTACACGCCGCCGACGGCGACCAGGGCGATCCCCGCCGCCGCCGCCAGCGGGCGCCACAGCCGCGGCCCCAGCCGCGCCAGCACGCCCTCGCCCCGCCCCGGCACGACCACCGCGATCGAGTCCCTCGCGGCCCGACGCTCGCCCTCCGTCAGTCCGACCAGCGCCTCGCGCTCCAGCACCGCCTGCACGCGGTCCAGCAGGTCCGCCGGCGGCAAGACGTCCTCCAACGACGACAGCGCCCGGCGCTGTGACTCGATCGCCGTCACGATCGCCGACCACTCGGGCGACCCGCCCAGGGCCTCGCGCACGCGCGCACGCTCCGCCTCGGGCAGCAGCCCCTCGACATAGTCGCACAGCACCTCCTCGGTCAGCGTCGGAGGCAGCGGGCGTGGGGATGGGTCGGTGTCGCGCGGCATCGTTCAGGCCGCCCCTTCGTCCTGGTTCTCGATCGCCTCCCGGAGAGCGCTCCGTGCCCGGAAGAGCCGGCTCTTCACCGTGCCGGTGGGCACGCCGAGGACCTCGGCGATCTGGTCGTAATCCAACCCCCGGTTGTCGCGGAGCAGCAGGATCGCCCGCTGCTCCTCGTCCAGCCGGTCGAGGGCCTCCAGCAGCCGCTGGCGGTCCTCGTCCCCTTCGACGCGGCCGCCCGCCCCGGGTTCCCGCCTCTGCTCTAGCGACGACCCGATTCGGGTTTCGTCCGTGTTGGGCGACTTCCCGCCCTTTCGGGGGGCGTCGAGGCTGGGGTGCCGGCGCAGCTTCTCGGCCCGCAGGTGCGAGATGCACACGTTGGTCGCGATCCGATAAGCCCAGGTGCCGAACTGGGCCCGCCCGTCGAAGCGGTCGAGGTTCTGGATGAGCTTGACGAGCGAGTCCTGGGCCAGGTCCGCCGCCTTCTCCCGGTGCCGGACCATGCGGAAGCAGAGCCCGAAGATCTTGGCCTGATAGCGCGTCAGCAGCGTGGCCATCGCCTCGCGGTCGCCGGAGCGGGCGGCGTTGACGAGCGCCAGGTCGGCCCCCGCGGCCCCCGGGTCGGAAACAACACCCCCCTTGTCGCTGGCGGCTCGGGATGTTCCGGGTCGGGGTGCCGGCACCGGGCGATTGTTGGGAGGCTGGGCGGGGCAAGTCCGGGGCCCGGAGCAGCCCATCCGCATTCCCCTTACCCTTCTCCCATGTCCCCCCCCTACGACACCTACTCCAGCCCGCTCGCCACCCGCAACGCGAGCCGGGCGATGCTGCGCTTGTGGTCGCCCCGACACAAGTTCGACCTGTGGCGGCGGATCTGGCTGGCGGTCGCCCAGGCCCAGCACGAACTGGGCCTGCCGGTGAGCAGGGAGCAGGTCGAGGAACTCCGGGCCGTCGTCGCCCGCGGGATCACCGACGACGAGATCCGCCTCGCCGAAAAGTACGAACGCGAACTCCGCCACGACGTGATGGCCCACGTCCACGCGCTGGGCGACTCGTGCCCGAAGGCCAGGGGGATCATCCATCTGGGGATGACGAGTCAGGACGTGGTGTGCAATGCGGATTGGGTGATCCTGACGCAGAGCTTCCGCATGGTCATGAAAAAGACAGTGCGTGTGGTTCACTCGCTGTGCGAATGTGCTGCACAATGGAAAGCGTGTGGCACTCTCGGTTTTACGCATTATCAACCCGCGCAGCCGACAACAGTCGGGCGCCGCATGGCGATGTGGGCCTATGACCTGTCGCTGGCTCACGGGCAGGCCTTTGAGCGCGGTCCATTCCCACGCGGGCTTCGAGGTGCGACGGGCACGCAAGCTTCGTTTCTTAAGTTGTTTTCGGGCAGCACCAAAGATGTGGACCTGTTGGAGGATAAGTTCCTTCATTCCCTTGTCGATGCGCACTTCACTCCACAGGATTGGATCGTCTCCAATCCACACACGGTGGTTGGGCAAACTTACCCACGGGTCGAGGATGCCAGAATCCTCGCCGACCTCGCTTCCGTTGCCTCCGTCCTCCACAAGATCGCCACCGACATCCGCCTGCTCTGCAACCGCAAGGAGCTCGACGAGCCCATCGAGGACAAGCAGATCGGCTCCTCGGCCATGCCCTACAAGCGCAACCCCATGCGCTGCGAGCGGATCTGCGGCCTGACGCGCTTCGTCATGAACCTCGTCGGCAACGCCTACGACACCGCCGCCACCCAGTGGCTCGAACGCACGCTCGATGACTCCTCCAACCGCCGCCTCTCTCTCCCCGAGGCCTTCCTCGCCCTCGACGGCGCCCTCGACCTCATGCACAACGTCGCGAGCGGGCTCATCGTCCACGAGGCGATGGTTCGCAAGAACCTCCTGGCCGAACTCCCCTTCCTCGCCACCGAGAACATCCTCATGGCCTGCGTCAAGCTCGGGGGCGACCGCCAGGTGTACCACGAGAAGATCCGCCTCCACGCCCAGGCCGCGGGCATGCGCGTCAAGCAGGAAGGCCTCGACAACGACCTCCTCGACCGCCTCCGGAACGACAGGGCCTTCCGATCCAAAGCCCGCGGCGGGCCCCTCTCGGCGGACCTCGACTGGGAGGGCCTCCTCGACCCCATGAAGTACGTCGGGCGCAGCGTCGAGCAGACCGAACGCTTCATCAGGGACGTCGTCGAGCCCCTGCGCCAGCGGTACGGCGAGGCGATCGCGCAACTGGACGACAGCGGGCCACGGGTCTGACGTCGCGCTCCCCACGCCGAGGCTGAGTCTTCGAAGCCTCGGGTTCCGGCGCCACGCACCATCCCAGGCTCCGCGGACTCAGCCCGGGCGTCGCGACCCTGTCAGCGCCCGGGCGCGACCAGGTAGAAGCGCCCGATCTGGATCTGGAACCGGCGCCCGCCGCGGTCCTCGAAGACGTAGTGCCCTTCCATCGTGCCCCAGGGCGTGCGCAGCGGACAGAAGCTCGAGTACTCGTAGCTCTGACCCGGCTCCAGGTCCGGGTGCCGACCGACCACGCCCGCCCCCTCGATCTCCTGGACGTCTCCCCGGGCGTCGATCACCCGCCACTTGCGGGTGAGCAGGCGGGCGCCGACCCGACCCTCGTTGGTCATGCGGACGTCGTACCCAAAGACCCAGCACGGCGTCCCGTGCGAACCCTCCGGGTCCGACCGGTCGGGCAGGAACATCGGCACCGCGCGCACGCGGAACCCCTCCGTCACCACCTCGGAGGCGTGCGGCGGCAACACCTCGATGGGCAACGAACCGACCGAGGTTCGCGTGCCCGTCGGGTGGGTCATCGGGCGGAATACTACCGGAGTATTCCGTTCGGTGGCGGGCGGGGGCCCGGGAGCATCCCCCCCGGGGGGCGACGGGCGATCCGGCCGGT
Source organism: Phycisphaerae bacterium (assembly GCA_016873295.1). GTDB lineage: Bacteria > Planctomycetota > Phycisphaerae > Phycisphaerales > UBA1924 > VGXM01. The sequence goes on along the minus strand of VGXM01000001.1, from coordinate 160,196 downwards.
TGTTGATAGGGTCGGCTTGACGTGGGCCCTCGGATCCGCGACACTTGCGTCCCTTGCCGGGTGTGGCGGGGGATGGACCCGGCCACGGGTCGGGGGCTTTTGGGGTCGTGATCGACCGGCGCGCGCACGGGCTCGGCGGTCGCGGGAGCTTTACGACATGGCATCACGCACGGGTACGAGCGTCGGCGTCGGGGTCACGGTGGCGATTCTGTCCGTCCTGGCCCTGGGCCTGTTCGTGACCAGCATCGTCTTCTACGGCAAGTTTCAGGGCGCCCGGCGCGACCTGCTGGCCCAGCAGACGCAGCAGGGCGAGATCATCCGCCCCGACGAGCGCCAGCGCGACGACGTCGTCGCCCTCCTCGACGAGGCCAAGCGCAACCGCGGCTCGCTGGTGGGCTACCTCGCCGACGCCCAGCAGAAGGCCATGACCATCGTCACCGGCGATCGGCGCACGTCCCTGGCCCGCCTCCAGGAGGTGGTGGGGCAGGTGGAGGGGGCGACCAACGCGCCGCTGCTCCAGGTGCTCCGCGAGCGCCAGGCGCGGCTGGACGGGCTCCAGGCCCAGTACGTGAAGGCCAACGCCGACCTGCAGACCGCGCTCACGGACCTGCAGAACGAGCAGCGCCGCGTTGCGGGCATCGAGCGCCGCTACGAGGAGCTCCTGTCGGGCCTGGGCGCCGACGTGGCCCGCAACGCGGAGCTCGTGTCCCAGTTCCGCCAGGGGACCGACCGCCTGCAGGCCAGCATGGACGGCAAGGTGTCGCGCGTGGAGCAGGAAGCGCGCGAGCGCGAGATGCGCCTGTCCGAAGACCTGACCCGCGTCCGCGAGGAGAACGCCGTGCTCAAGGGCCAGATCGCCTCCCTGCGCGGGCAGCGGTCCGGGCAGGCCCTGCGGCCCGACGACGAATACGCCCTGGTGGACGGCTCAGTCATCGCCATCAGCCCCGGCGACCGCCAGGTCGTCATCGGGGTCGGCAGCCGGAACAAGGTCGTCCTCGGGATGACCTTCTCGGTGTACGGGTCGGCGGCCCAGCTCCGCCCCGACGCCCAGGGTGACTACCCGCCCGGCAAGGCCGCCCTCGAAGTGATCTCCATCGACCAGAGCAGCGCCACCTGCCGCGTGCTGGCCGAGACCCGCGGCAACCCCGTCGTCCCGGGCGACGTCGTCGCCAACCCCCTGTACGACCCCAACAAGGTCTACAAGTTCGTGGTCTTCGGCGACTTCGACGCCGACCGCGACGGGCTGGTCACTCCCCGCGAGCGCACCGACCTGATCGCGATCATCGAGTCCTGGGGCGGGCAGGTGGTCAGCGAGCTGACGGGCGACGTGGATTTCCTCGTGCTGGGCGAGCGCCCCGCGCTCCCGCCCCGCCCCGACAACACCGCCCCCGTCGAGGTCATGCTCCGGTGGATCGAGCTCGACCGTGGCGTGCAGCGGTACAACCGCCTGATGGAACAGGCCGGTTCGACCGGCATCCCCGTGCTCAACGAGAACCGGCTGTACACGCTGCTGGGGGGCGTGCCCGGGGCCAAGACCGCCTCGGGCGGCTGAGCCGGGCCCCGTCGTGGGCAAGAAGAAGCTCCATCCGCCCACGTGGCTCCACGGGCCGCTCAGCGTCGCCGTGCGGTCGCTGATCGCGGCGCCGCTGGTGGCGGGGCTGACCCCCTCGCTCGCCGCGGCCCGTGCCCTGGCGCGGACCTATGCCTCCCTGCCCGCCAACCGCAAGCGGCTGGACCGGGCCCTGAGCCACCTGCGCATCGCGTTCCCCGAGTGGGACGCGGATCGGCGCCGCCAGACCGCCGTCGCCAGCTACGAGCACCTCTTCCAGGTCGCCGTCGAGATCGCCTACGCACCGCGCCTGCTCTCCGCCGACGGGTGGTGCCGACACGTCCGCCTCGGGCACGTCGAGGCCGCCCTCCCGCCCATGCTGGCGTCCCGGCCCACGCTCCTGATCACGGCGCACTGCGGCAACTGGGAGCTCATGGGCTACACCCTCGCCGTGATCGGGTTCCCCGTCCACGCCGTGTACCGCCCCCTGGACCTGGCCCCGCTCGACGCCTGGGTCCGGCGCACGCGCGAGTCGCACGGCATCCGCCTCATCAGCAAGTTCGGCGCCATCTGGCGCGTCGACCGCGTCGTCGCCCGGGGCGAGCCCCTCGCCTTCGTCGCGGACCAGAACGGGGGCGACCGCGGCGTCTTCGCCCCCTTCTTCGGGCGACTGGCGAGCACCTACAAGTCCATCGGGCTGCTGGCGATGCAGCACGGCGCGACGATCGTGTGCGGCACCTCGCGCCGGCTCGAGCCCGGCGAGGCCCCGCCCGCCGGCGTCACGACCGGATCCGAGGTGCCCGGCGGGCTCCGTCGCTGGCACGCCGACCCGCCCCACGCGTGGCGCGCGCCGGGCGGCGACGCCGGGCTCTCCTACGTCGCCGAGATCAGCGACATGTTCGGCCCCGAGGACTGGGCGAGCCAGCCCGATCCGCTCTTCTACCTGACGGCCCGGTACCGCCGGGCCTTCGAGACGATGGTCCGCAGGGCGCCGCGCCAGTACCTGTGGATGCACCGCTCGTGGAAGAGCCGACCGCCGCACGAGCGAACCGATCGCCCCTTCCCCGCCGCGCTGCGCGACAAGCTCCGGAGCCTGCCCTGGATGACGGACGCCGAGCTCGAGGCGATCGTCGACCGCAGCGACCGCGACCGCGCCGAGATCGCCGCGGGGCGGACCCTCTCGTGAGCGCCCGCGGACGCACGCGGGGGCGCCCCGGGCGGGCCGCGCTCCCCACCACTACGATGCCCCGAATTCGGCCCGGCGGACGCCGCGCCCTGGGGAGATTCGACATGAGGACCACTCGCCTCGCGCTCGGGTTCGCCGTCGTCGCCATGGGCGGCATCGCCGCCGGGCTCCTCGCGCTGGCGCCGCCCGCCGAGCAGCCCGCCAGGAAGGGCGGCGAGACGCACGAGCCCGCCAAGCCCTCGCCCCTCGACGCCCTCAAGGCCCTCGCGGGCGAGTGGGAGATGAAGACGGGCGAGGGCCAGGTCACGCTCAGCAACGTCTTTGCCGTCACCTCCAACGGCTACGTCATCCGCGAGATCATGTTCCCGGGCACCGGGCACGAGATGACCAACATGTACCACATGGACGGCGACAGGCTCGTCGTCACCCACTACTGCGCCATCGGCAACCAGCCCCGCATGGTCGCCGCCGTCCCGGAGAAGCCCGGCGTCTGGGAGTTCAAGTTCAAGGACTGCACCAACCGGGGCGTCGCCGACTCCTACATGGGCGGCCTCACCCTCACCATCGTCGACGCCGACCACGTCACGCAGGATTGGACCAGCTTCAAGGACGGGCAGGAGGCCGGCAAGGTGAAGTTCGAGCTGGCGCGCCGGAAGAAGTGAGGGGCTCCGTTCAGTCGCGGACCTGCCCCTTGCCCTTCACAATCTCGCCGATGGTGTAGACCGTCTCGCCCAGGCGCTGGAGTTGCTCCTTCACGCTCTCGGCGAACGCCGGGCGCACGATCAGGCAGTAGCCGATCCCCATGTTGAACACGCGGCCCATCTCCCCGTCGGCGATCCCGCCGTGCCTCTGCAGGAACGTGAACACCGGCGGCACGGGCCACGAAGAGCGGTCGATCCGCGCATCGCAGGTCGGCGGCAGCGCCCGGCCCAGGTTCCCCGACAGCCCGCTCCCCGTGATGTGCGCCATCCCGCTGATCACGTTCTTCACCCGGTAGTTCCGCAGCAGCCGCGTGATCGACCCGGCGTAGATCCGCGTCGGCTCCAGCAGCACCCGACCCAGCGGCCTGGGCGCCGGCTTCCTGCGCCCGCGCTTGGGGGCCTCGTCCAGCTCCGGGTGGTGGGCCGAGAGGTCCAGCCCCGCCTCCGCCACGACCTTGCGCACCAGCGAGTATCCGTTGCTGTGGATCCCCGAGCTGGCCAGACCCAGCACCACGTCCCCCACGCGCACGCGCGTGGGGTTCGACGCCCGCTTCAGCTCCACCACCCCCACGCAGAACCCGGCCAGGTCGAAGTCCCCTGGGGCGTAAACGTCGGGCATGTTCGCCGTCTCGCCCCCCAGCAGGGCGCACCCCGCCTGTCGGCACCCCTCCACCACGCCCTTGACCAGGTCCGTCAGCATGGCCTTGTCGACCGTGGGCACCGCGATGTAGTCCAGGAAGAAGAGCGGCTCGGCCCCCTGCACCACCAGGTCGTTCACGTTCATCGCCACCAGGTCGATGCCCACGGTGTCGAAGACGCCGACCTGCGACGCGAGCTTGACCTTGGTCCCCACGCCGTCGCAGCAGGCGACCAGCACCGGGTCCTTGTAGTTGCGCGCAAAGAGGCGCTGGTTGTAGTCCAGGCGGAAGAGCCCGGCGAACCCGCCGGGGTTGGCCACCACCCGCGGCCCGTACGTCCGGCGCATGAGGGACTCGAGCCCCTCGGTGAAGGTGTCCTTGGCGTCGAGCTCGACGCCGGCGTCGGCGTAGGTGAGTCGCCGGGGCTTGGCGGTGGGCATGGGCGGAGGGTATCTCCCCGGCGCGGGGCCTCGCGCGGGGCGGGGACTCTCAGGCCCCGACGGGGGCTGGAAGGCCCCCGCCCCGACCGGCACGGGACCGACGCATCGCCGATGGGTTCGGGGCACTCGGGCTAAACTCGCCCCATGACGACCACGGCTCCCCTGACCGCCCACGCACGCCAGGCCCGCGAGACGCCCACCGTCGCCGGGGCCCACCTCTTCACCAGCGAATCCGTCTCGATGGGGCACCCCGACAAGGTCGCCGACCAGATCTCCGACGCCATCCTCGACGCCATGCTCGAGGCCGACCCGCACTCGCGCGTCGCCTGCGAGACGCTCGTCTCCACCGGCATGGCCGTCGTCGCCGGCGAGGTCACCACGAAGGCCTACGTGGAGATCCCCGACGTCGTGCGCGAGGTGATCAGGGAGATCGGCTACACCTCGGGCGACATGGCCTTCGACCACGAATCGGTCGCCGTGCTCACGAGCATCAAGAAGCAGTCCCCCGACATCGCCATGGGCGTGGACAAGGAGGGCGCCGGGGACCAGGGCATGATGTTCGGCTACGCCTGCAAGCAGACGCCGGAGCTCATGCCCCTGCCCATCCAGCTCGCCCACCGCCTGGTCGAGCGCCAGGCCCGCGTGCGGCGCGAGGGGCTGATCCCCGGCCTGCGCCCCGACGCCAAGAGCCAGGTCACGGTCGAGTACGAGGGCGAGCGCCCCGTTCGCATCGACACCGTCGTCCTCTCCACCCAGCACGACAGGACCTGGAACGACCGCCAGGCGCCGCTCGCCGACGCCGTGGCCCAGCACATCCTCCGGCCCGTCCTGGGCGAGTGGTGGAAGCCGGGGATCAGGACGTTCATCAATCCGACGGGGCGGTTCGAGATCGGCGGGCCCCACGGCGACACGGGGCTCACGGGCCGCAAGATCATCGTGGACACCTACGGCGGGTACGCGCGGCACGGCGGGGGCGCCTTCTCCGGCAAGGACCCGACCAAGGTCGACCGCTCCGCCGCCTACATGGCCCGATACGTCGCCAAGAACGTCGTCGCCGCCGGGCTGGCCGAGCACTGCGAGATCCAGCTCTCCTACGCCATCGGCGTGGCCGAGCCCACCAGCGTGCTCGTCCACTGCTTCGGCACCCAGCAGGCCGACCCCGTCAAGATCAGCAAGGGCATCCGCGAGGTCTTCCCGCTCACGCCCCGCGGCATCATCGACACGCTGGACCTGCGCCGCCCCATCTATAGGCGCACCGCCCGGCACGGCCACTTCGGCCGCACGCCCGAGGGCCCCTACTTCACCTGGGAGCGGACGGACAAGGGCGAGGCCCTCAAGCGGGCCGTGGGCTGATCCGGGTGGCATGCTCCCTGCTTCGAGGACGCATGCGCGGGGCGCCCGTGGTTCGAGGTGACGCTTCCCCAGGGCGGGAAGCACGCCACGCGCCCGGCGGGCGGAGCAACTCCCGCCGTCCCGCTACGATCGACCCTGCCCGCGCCTCGCCGCGGGCCCGCATCGGGGGACCAAATGGCATCCAGCATCGAACTCTCCGGCAGCGAGGTCTTCGACGCCCCGCCCGAGACGGTCTTCGACACCGTCACCGACCTGGACAAGGTCAAGAGCCTGATCCCAGACCTGGTGTCGGCGGAGAAGGACGCCGACGGCTCGCTCCGTTGCGTCGTCAAGCCAGGCTTCTCCTTCGTCCGCGGCACGCTCAAGACCACCCTCCGCGTCGCCGAATCCAACCGTCCGTCCCTCGCCGTCATCCGCGTGACCAGCGCCGGGATCGGCATGGGCATGGAGCTGGAATCGCGCCTGTCGATCTCGCCCGAGCCCGGCGGCAAGACGCGGATGGACTGGAAGGGCTCCGTGCTGGAGCGCAAGGGCCTCATCGCCGCCGTCAGCCCCGGCCTCATCCGCGGCGCGGCGGAGAAGACCGTCAAGGACGGCTGGGACAAGCTCCGGGCCCTGCTGGGGGGTTGAACGCTCAGGTCGCAAAGAGCGCGGAGCGACAGGGCAAGAGCAGCGGGGCCGAACGAACTTGAAGGGTCTGGGGGGAGTCCGTGGGCCCTGCTTCCTTACGGGGGGCTCGGGCCGGCTCCGCGTTCGCCCCGCGTCAGCCGCTATTTGAACGCCTCCCACTCCTTGCCGCCCAGGACCTTGCTGGCGATCTTGAGCTTCATGATCTCGTCCGTGCCCTCGTAGATGCGGCAGACGCGGACGTCCTGCAGGTGCCGGAAGGGGCGGTAGAGCTCGCTCCATCCGCGACCGCCGAAGATCTGAACCGCCCGGTCGGCCGCCTCCCACGCGGCGTTGGAGGCCCAGTACTTGGCCAGGGCGACGGCGTAGTCGGCGTCGGCGAGCAGGTCCTTGTCGCCCGGCTTCTCGTCCGAAGCCTGCTTGGCGATCGCCGCCCGCTCGATCATCGCGTCGGACGTCGCCCGCATGACCTCGATGCGGGCGAGGTGGTCCTGCACGAGCTGGTGCTTGGCGATGGGCTTGCCGTGCTGGTGGCGTTCCTTGGAGTAGGTGATGCACTCGGCCAGGCAGTCCTCGATGACGCCCAGGCTGCCGCTGGCCACGCTGAGCCGCCCCGAGATGAGCGTGTGCATCGCGATGCGGAACCCGTTGCCCTCCTCCCCCAGCAGGTGGTCGGCGGGGACGGGGTGGTCGTTCATCTGGAACATGGCGGTGTCGGCGGTGTACATGCCGGGCTTGGAGTGCAGGGCCTCCTTCTCGAACGTCTCCCCCGCGGTGGGCACGATGAACGCGCTCATGCGCCGATCGGCGCCGGTCTTGCCCTCGGGGAAGGCGAAGACGATCACGGCGTCGGCGATCGACCCGTTGGAGATCAGGTACTTCACGCCGTTGAGGATGAAGCGGTCGCCCTTGCGCGTGTAGGTGGTCGTGCCCTCGAGGGGGTTGGAGCCCGCGTCGGGCTCGGTGAGCCCGAAGGCCAGCGTGCAGCCGCCCGTGCACGAGGCGGGCAGGTACTTCTGCTTCATCGCCTCGGAGCCGTACTTCATGATCGGGTACTGCCCGATCGAGGACTGCCCGGAGAAGAAGGTGCGCGGGCCGGTGCCCTCGCGGTTGATGCGGGCCAGGCAGCGGGCATAGGTGAGGGCGTCGGCCCCGCGCCCGCCGTACCTGGTCGGCACGAGGATGCCCAGGATGTTGTGCTTCAGAGCCAGGTCGCGGATGGCGTCGTTGGGTCGGCGCTCGACGTAGCACAGCTCCTCGATGGGGCGGAGCTCCTGGCAGTAGGCCTCGACGTCGGCCATCAGTTTCGCGCGGGCTTCAGGTGTCATGGGTCCCTCCGGGCCCCGTCCCGCGGCCGCGGGACGGGCCCGATGGTATGGGGCGGCGAGCCGGTGCGAACGGGGTGATCCCGGCCCGGGGAAGCAAAGAGGAAGAACCGGCCGGAGGCCGGTCCCGCACAAGCCCCTACACGCGGACCATGACCTCCGAGAGCGGCTTGCGCGTGATGACCGGCACCGTGGCGTCGTCGGCGGGGTAGCCCACGGGAAGGAGCAGGAACGGGCGCTCGTGCTCCGGGCGGGCGAGCACCTTGCCGAGGAACCCCATCGGGCTGGGCGTGTGGGTCAGGGTCACCAGCCCGGCGTGGTGGATGGCGGCGATGAGCATCCCCGTCGCGATGCCCACGCTCTCGTTGACGTAGTAGACCCGCCCGCCCTCGTCGGTCTTCATCATCCTGAACACGACGATCAGCCACGGCGCGACTTCGAGGAACGGCTTGTGGGCGTCGGTCCCGAGCGGCTTGAGATCGGCGAGCCACTCCTTGCCGGCCCGTCGCCCGTAGAACTCGCGTTCCTCGGCCTCGGCGGCCTCGCGGATGCGCCGCTTGGTCGCCGGATCCCCCACCACCACGAAGCGCCAGGGCTGCTTGTTGGCGCCCGACGGCGCCGACGACGCCGCACGCACGATCCACTCGATGGCCTCGATCGGCACGGGGCGCGGCGAGAAGCAGCGGCAGGACCGGCGCGCCTTCATCTCCTCGTAGAACTCGCGCGCGGCCTCGACGGGCCCCGCGGGCGTCGCGCGCGGCGGGTACGGCATCTGGGCGCTGGCGTCGGGCGACATGCGGGGCTCCTCCCGGCTCCGATCGTAACCGACAGGACGGACCCCACGGCGCCGCCCCTACACTCCCGGGCCTCTCGGGCGAAGTCCCGGGACGATGCCCGGCACGCCGGCGCCGAGCACCGCCAGAGCACGCCCGGCCTGGCCCCCATGGAGTTCCCGATGAACGCCCGCCCGATCGCCCTCGCCTCGATCCTGGCCCTGACGGGGCTGACCGGCCCCGTCGCGACCTTCCCGGCCGCCGCCGCGGCCCGCGCCGCCGACGCCGCCAAGCCCGTCGACCTGCGCCCCAAGTGGACGGTCGGGCAGGACGTGCGGTACAAGATCGTCGCCGACGGCACCAACGAGATGGACGTGCCGGGCATGGGCGCCCAGAAGACCACGGATCGGCAGGAGATCGTCGTGCGCCTGACGCCCAAGGAAGTGGGCGAGGGCGGCGCCAAGGTCGAGCTGACCTACGAGTCGATCAAGATCAACGTCGAGGGCTCGCCGCGCGGCCCGCAGACCTTCGACAGCACCAAGCCCGACGAGCCGGGCCCGCTGGCGCAGGCCCTCCGCCCCATCCTCGGCCTCACCCTCACGCTCCACATGGACCGCAACGGCAACATCACCGAGGTGACCGGGGGCGACGACGTGCAGGTCAACCCCCGCAGCCAGTGGGCCGGGCGCCTGGTCCAGAAGGGCGGCGTGTCCTCCATGTTCGGACGCGTCATCACCGGCAACCGCACGACCGGCGAGGCCAACGTCGGCGACACCTGGCAGACCGCCGACAAGATCGACCTCTCGGCGATGGGCTCGGTGAAACTGACGGCGGAGAACACGCTCAAGGGCCTGTCGGGCGACGTCGCCACGATCGGCATCAAGGGCACGCTCGAGCTCGACGCCAGCCGCGCGCAGGCCATGCAGGTCAACCTCACCAGCGGCGCCTACGAGGGCTCCGCCCAGTGGGACACCGCCGCGGGCCAGCTCAACTCGATGGAGGTCAAGCAGTCCATGGCCGTCGAGGCCGAGGGGCCCATGGGCAAGGTCAGCTCCAGGCGCAGCCTGACCGAGGTCGTGTCGCGGGTCACGGGCGCGGCGCCCGCGGGGCAGTAACCCGGAACGCCCGGGCTCGCGCGACGGCATCGCCCCCGCGGGGCCGATAACCCGCCACGGCCCGCGCTCATGCCGCCGACGCCGAGTGTGACGCGCCCGCCCCGGCCCGCGCGTGCGGGGTGGTGGCATCGGCCGCGGCGGTATCGCACCTTCGGGGCATGCTGGGACACCTCAAGGCGACGCCCGACGCGGACGCGCGCGACACGCCCTCGAACCGCCGACGGCACGGGCGGTTCCGGTGCGACGAGCTGCGATGCTCGCTGGGCACGGTGCTGGACCTGTCGGCCTCCGGAGCGCGGATCGGCACCGGGAGCTTCCGTCATCCCAGCGCCGGCGCCACGGTGTCCCTCGTGATCAACGACGACGACGAGGCGGTCGAGCTCCAGGCCCTGGTCGTGCGCTCGCGCCGGACCGGGGTGCTCGCCGGCGAGCTTGCGGTGGAGTTCCTCGGCGTCACGCCCGAACTCCGCGCCAGGCTCTTGCGCCTGGCCCGCGGCATCGCCGCCAACCAGTCGGGGCTGTGGTCGCGGGGCGTGTAGCGCCGCCCGGGGCTGGCGCGAGTCGGAAGAACGTGCACCAAGGCGCCGGCGGACGCCGCGGGTGCCACGGGCGATCCGCCTTGCGGATCGCCCGTGCCGGCCTCCGGACCGGCCTCGAACAGCCGCACGGGTCACGGGCGAAGCGCCCGATGACCCGTGGCACCCGGAGCGCATCCGTCCACGGACTTCCGACGAGCGCCACTAGCCCGGCGCCGGAGACCGCGCCACCGCCGCGGCGATGCGCCGCGCCGCCTCCTCGACCATGGACGCGGACACGTCGAGGTGGAGGACGGTGCGGACCCGGCGGGGCCCGGTCGGGAGCGCCAGCACACCCGCGGCCATGAGGCGATCGCAGAGCTGGGCCGCGCTCACGGGCACGTCGGGCCCCAGGTCGAAGAAGACCATGTTCGTCTCGACCTCGCCGGCATCGAGGACCAGGCCCGGCACGCGGGCGAGCAGCTCGGCGAGTCGGCGCGCGTTGCGGTGGTCCTCCCCCAGCCGCTCGCGGTGGTGGTCGAGCGCGTGGAGCGCCGCCGCCGCCAGGATCCCCGACTGCCGCATCGTCCCGCCGAACATCTTGCGGAAGCGGTGAACGCGGGCGATGGTCTCCTTCGTCCCGCACACCGCCGACCCTGCGGGCGCTCCCAGCCCCTTGCTGAAGCAGCAGCTGACGGTGTCGAACTGGGCGGCGAACTTGGCGGGCGCGATGCCTGTGGCGGCGCACGCGTTCCAGAGGCGGGCCCCGTCCAGGTGCGTCCGCAGCCCGTGCCTGCGGGCGACCTCGGTGACGCGCCGAACCTGCTCGAGGGGCCAGACGCTCCCCCCGCCGCGGTTGTGCGTGTTCTCGACCACGAGAAGCCGCGACGCCGGGAAGTGCTGGCTCCAGGGCCTGACCATGGCCTCGACCAGGTCGGCGTCGATGAGCCCGCGCGGGCCCCGCAGCGGGCGGATCATGCACCCCGAAAGGGCCGCGGGGGCGCCGGTCTCGTAGTGGATGATGTGGCTGTCCTCGTGGGCCAGGATCTCGTCGCCGGGCTCGGTCTGGGCGCGGATGGCGGTCTGGTTGGCCATCGTGCCCGTGGGCACGAAGCACCCGGCTTCCTTGCCCATGACCTGGGCGATCCGGTCCTCCAGCCGCTGCACGGTGGGGTCGTCGCCCAGCACGTTGTCGCCGACCTCGGCGTTGGCCATGGCCTGGCGCATCGCGGGCGTGGGACGGGTCACGGTGTCCGAACGCAGGTCGATCAAGGCGTCCATGTCCGAGTCTAGCGGTGTCGCGCCCCGCCGCCGACGACGACCGCGCCTGCCAGATTGGCAATCGCCCCGGGCCGGGCAGCCCATTCGGGATGCCAACGCGTTGCGAACCGCATCGCCTCCGATGCGCCGCGGCCCGCGGCGCTTGGCACGCGGGTTGCCACTGATCCTGCCGTGGACGAGCGAACGGCGGCACCGCCCAACGGGGGGCGAGCCCGCCCTCGCGGACCGAAGCGAAGGAGGAAGCCATGAGCACCCTGATCCGCCGCGATCCGTTCAACGAGATGCCCGCGTTCGGGCGCCTCGTCAGCCAGTTCTTCAACGACCCCATGTCGGGCGATCTCGCCGTGCCCACGCTCGAGGAAGGCAACCTGGCCCTCGACATCTCCGAGGACGAGAAGTCCCTGGTGGTGCGGGCCTCGCTCCCGGGGTTCCGCAAGGAGGATGTCGAGGTTGAGGTGCACGACGGCGTGCTCTCGATCACGGCCCAGCGCGGCGAGGAGCACGAGACCAAGAACGAGCGCTTCTACCGCAAGGAACGCCGCATGTCTTCCGTCTCGCGCCGCATCGCCCTGCCGGCGAGCGTGGCCGAGTCGGACACCAAGGCCGAGCTCAAGGACGGCGTGCTGACCCTCCGCCTGCCCAAGATGCTCAAGGCGCAGGGCACGAAGGTCCGCATCGGCTGATCGTCCCCGCTTCCGGGGTCCGGACGCGCCCGGGGGGCCGATCCCCCGGGCGGTTCGTCCTCAGGGCGTGCGCTTGACGCCGCCCTCGAGCATGTGGGCCATGTCGCGCCGGAGCCACACGAAGCCCAGCGACCCCACGATGCAGAAGACGAGGCTCAGGGCGACGACCCACGCGGCGGCGGCGGTGCCCAGCCCCGCCGAGTAGAGCAGGTTGTAGAGCGTGACGGAGACGAAAGGGGCGACGAGCGCGCGCACGCCGTTGAGCGTCACGTGCGTGGCCATGTACTGGCTGGTCTGGGCCGGGGGCGCAAAGTCGTTGTGCCCGAGGTTCCAGGCGAGCGTGCCCCCGCCGAACCCCACCGCCAGCAGCGCCGACCCGGCGTACATGAGCCACGGGGCGTGCAGGAGCAGGGCCAGCATGAAGATGCCGGTGGCCAGCGTGAACGACCAGCTGTGGACGGAGCGGAACTTGACGACGTGGGCGCGGTCGAGGAACCGGGCCCAGAGCGGGATGGTGATGGGCATGAGCAGCATGGGGATCGCCGTCGTGATCGTCAGGCTCTGGACATAGCCCAGCCGGAAGGCGTCCTGCGTCGCGATCACGACCATGGGCGTCAGCATGATGTTGCCGAAGCCCAGCACGAACATCCAGAGCATGAAGCGCGCGAACCAGCGGTCGCGCCGCAGCACGCGGAAGACCAGGCCCGGACCGCGCCAGGGCGACCCAGCCTTGCCGTCCACATCGTCGGCGTGCTCGGCGCGCAGCAGGGCTCGGTGCCCCCGCACCCGGAGCCGCGCCGTCGCCAGGGCCGCGAGGATCCCCACGCACGCGGCGGCGGGGAAGAACCAGCGGTAACTGTCGCGGTCGGCGTCGAGGGCGGCGCCGAGGCCCAGCCCCACCAGCGCCACGACCAGCACCTGGATCGTCGAGTACTTGCCGATGATGCGGGCCCGCTCGGTGCGGGGGTAGTTGGCCCGCCAGATCGTGGGGCGGATGGTGATGATCCCCGACCAGGCGAGCCGCGCCAGCACGATGAGCGAGGCGAAGAGGATCAGCCCCACGCCGTCGCGGTTCACCAGCGCCAGGGCCCCCACCAGCAGCACGGTCACGACCTGCAGCGTGTTGACGAGGGGGACCTTGGGGCGGCCGTGGGCCACCGCGACCCACACGAAGCTGACGATGTTGGCGATCTCCGGCGCCGCGGTCAGGAGCGCCACCACCAGGTTCAGATGAACGGGGTCCACCTCGTCCGAGAAGGAGCGCTTGGCGAAGACGCCGACGAACGAGCCCTCGATGGCGGCGAGCGTCACGGCGAAGAAGAACACCGTGGCCGCCTCGATCCGGTAGCTTCCCCGGGCCAGCACGGGCATCGCCCCGGGGTGGAAGGAGACAAACGCCCGACGGATCAGGCGCGCGGGGATGACCAGGGGATCGGCCCAGTGCACGGTGGAGGGTCTGCCCCCGGCGCGCCCGGGACCACCCGGGCGAATATGCATCGGGCGGGCGGATCCGCGAGAATCGCCCCTCCATCGATCCGATGGAACCGATCACGGGCTCGGCCCGAACGACAGGGTGCCGAGTCGCCCCTAGCCTTTGAGTCCATGGCCGCCGCCGCCTCTCCAGCCCCGCCCCCTACGCCCTCGTCGCTGACCCCCTCGGGCGCGCACGACGAGCGCGAATACGTGCTCGGGACCGATGCCCAGGAGACGGCGCGGCTGGGGCTCCAGCACCGCCTCTGGTCCGCCGCGACCCACGCCCTGTGGGAGCGGGCGGGCGTGCGCCCCGGGCACACCGTGCTCGACGTGGGGTGCGGGCCCGGGTACGCGGCCCTGGACCTGGCGATGATTGTCGGGCCCGCGGTGGGCCCGGCGGGGCCGGGGCGCGTGATCGCCCTGGACGAGTCGGACCGCTTCCTGCGCTACCTCTCGCAGATGGCCCGGGCCCGCGGGCTGAACAACATCGATGTGCTCCTGGCCGACGCCCAGCGGCTCGACGGCGCCGAGGACGTTCCCTCGCAGGGCGTCGACTTCGCCTACGCCCGCTGGGTGTTCTGCTTCCTGAAGGACCCGGAGGGTCTGATGCGCGGGCTGGCGCGGGTGGTCAGGCCGGGCGGGGCGGTCCTCGTGCAGGACTACTTCAACTACCACGCGATGTGCCTGGCCCCGCGCCGCGCCATCTACGAGCGCGTGGTCAGGGCCACCGCCGATTCGTGGCGCTCCCACGGCGGCAATCCCGACATTGTCGCCGAACTGCCCGGCATGTTCGCGCGGCACGGGTTCCGGATCGAGCACATGTCGGTCCACCAGCGCCTGGCCCGCCCCGGGACCACGCTCTGGGCCTGGCCCGACACGTGGTGGCGGAGCTTCGTCCCCCGCCTGGAGGCGATGGGGTTCATCACCGCCGCCGAACGCGACGAGTTCTTCCGCATGTGGGAGCAGGCGTGCGCCGACGCCAACACCTTCGCGGTCGTGCCCGCGGTGTACGACCTCGTCGCCGTGCGCCGCTAGGCGCCGGTCCGCCCGCCCGGACTCAAGCCTGGTTCCCGCCCTGCCAGAGGCGGATCGCCTCCGCCGCCAGGCCTCCGACGTGCGCGGGTGGTGCGGCCCCCGTCGCCTCGCGGGCGGACAGGTCGCGGTGCTTGAGCAGGTACTCGATGCAGGCGATGACGAACGTCGCGTGGCTCCAGGTGAGCGGGCTCACGCTGATGGGGGCGCCCGAGTAGGGATTGAACTGCTCGGCGAGCGTGCCCGAGGCCTCGGCCCGCCGGACGCACCACTCCAGCAGGGGCACCGCCTCGCCCAGCTCGTCGAGCGTGGTCGCGCGGGCGATCAGGTACTGGGCCTGCCAGAGCGTGCAGATCACCCAGGGGTTGCCCGGCACCACGTCGACGCGGTCGCGCTCCACCTGGTGGTAGTAGTCGCGCTCGTAGCGGGCGCACCCCCCCACGTCGGTCTTGACCCACAGGGCCTGGCGCAGGCGCTCCATCTCGGCCCGCACGCACGGATCGTCGACGGGGAGCGCGCCGAAGGCGAAGACCGCGAAGTTGGCGCTGTCGGCGGTCAGGTCCAGGGCGTACGTGCCGTCGGGCTGGGGCACCGCCATCCGCGCGAACCGCCGCTTCTCCGGGCTCCACATGTGCCGCAGCATCGCCTCGCGCATCTCCTGGGCGCCCTCGCGGAACTGGCGGGCCCGGTCCGCGTCGCCGAACTCCGAGGCGAAGCCGGCGGCGGCGGCGAGGGCCCCGATCGTGGCCCCCACCGTGAACAGGTGCACGCCGCGCCGCTCCTCCCACAGGTCCCACGAGGGCCGCGGCAGCCCGTTGGCGTCGCGGTACTCCAGGATCCACTGCGCGGGCCGGATGATCAGCGGGTGGTACAGCGGCTTGATGAACTCCACGTCCCGGTAGGCCTGGAAGTGCTTGCGCAGGGCCCACACCACCAGGCTCGTCTCGTCCTGCTGGATGGGCAGGATCCGCTGCCCCTCGAGCATCCAGGGGTGCCAACTGCTGGCCAGCTCCCCCGTGGGCGTGTACTTGTGCAGGAAGCAGGGGTTGTCGCCCAGCGACCTGTGGGCGTACTTGAAGAAGCTGCGCGACAGCTCGCTCTGCCCGGCGAGGATGAGCGCGTAGGTCACCAGGGCCCCGTCGCGCATCCAGCAGTAGCTGTAGTGGTCGCCGCCGAACTGCGTGATGTCCGAGTCGTTGGCCGCGATGATCGCCCCGCCCGCGTCGATCTGCGTGCGCAGCACGAGCTGGCTGCGGTAGAACAGATCGGCCACCGGGTCCGGCAGCATCGAGAAGTCGAAGGGCTCCTTGCGGGCCCACAGCCGCCAGTACGCCTCCGTGCGCGAGAGGTAGCGGTCGGGCCCGGTCTCGAAGAGCCGTCGCGTGAGCTGCTTGACCTCCTTGTACGAACGCCCGCACGCCAGCCACGACGTCACGTACCCCTCGCCCCCGGGCGGGAGCTGCACGTTGAACCCCACCGTGGCGTCCACCGACCCCTGGCTGATGGCGTTGCGCCCCAGGTGCCCGTCCTCGGCGTCGCGCCAGGTCCCCTCGGCGCCGCCCAACCGCTTGGTCCCGATGGCCCAGTTGTCGATCCCGCACTTGTTCGAGTCGCAGGCGCTGAACATGAAGTACACGTCGTCCTTGTAGATGACGACGGCGGAGGAGGCGGGGTCGTAGTTGGCCGTGTCGCCCACCGCCGACCCGTTGATCGAGAGGTCCCAGTGCATGAACAGGCGCACGTCGCGCTCGCGCGGCAACAGGTTGCGCACAAGCGTCCGCCGCAGGTACACCGTCTCGTGGAAGTCCACCGCGTCCTCGCAGTGGAGCTCAAGCCCAAGGGCGTCGTTGACCAGGCGCACGTCCGTCACCAGCGTGTCGGGCTTGTAGCGCAGCTCGCGGCGCCAGGAGTCGTGCTCGATCCACGCGAACTGCCCGTCCACCCACACGCCGAACCGCTGCACGCACCCGTCGGTGTGGTTGTACCGCCCCACCCAGGGGTAGTACAGGTCCCGGATCCGGTAGTGCCGGTCGAACGTGATCAGCAGGCTTCCGTTGCCGACGGGGATGTCTCTGGGCATGGGTCGGGCACACTCCGTCGGCCCCTCAAGGCGGACGTCGATCCGCGGGGCTTCGGCCGCTCCTGCCGCTATCGGCACAATCCGCCGCCCGGTGCGCATCCGGGGGCCGCTTCTCGCACCCCACCAGCCGCCCCCGTGCCCGGTCGCCCCACCCCAACCCTATCGCCCGGCCAGCAGCCGGTCGGCCAAGGCCTCCGGCGAATCGGGGACAACCCCAGTCCCTCCCGAGCCTCCCCCGGCGGCGACGGCCTTGAGCCGCTCCGCCACGTCACCGAGGAACGACAATCGAATCCCGAACTTCTCCCCAACCTTCACGGCGCGGCCGCAGCCGATCGGGCGGTTGTTCACGAACAGCTCGAGTTCGGTGTCGGCGCTCTTGGGGAGCTCCACGATGGTGCCGGGGGCCAGCCGCAGAACCTCGCCGACCCGCATCGAGCGTGAGGCGAGCTGGACGATCACGGGCACGTGGAGCCGCATGACGCTGGGCATGGTGCTGGCTTGGCGCTCGGACATGCTCCTCCCTCTCGGCGCGCGACGACGACGCCTTGAGCGGATCCGCAACCATCGTGCCAACCGGAGCCGACGGACGGGCCCGCCCTACTCGTATCGCCCGACCAGGAGCGTGACGTTGTGCCCGCCGAAGCCGAACGTGTTGTTCATGGCGTAGCGGATGCGGCGTTCGCGGGCGTGGTGGGGGACCAGGTCCATGTCGAACTCGGGCTCGGGATGGTCGAGGTTGATCGTGGGCGGGATGACGCCGTCGCGGACGGCGTGCACGCAGGCGATCAGCTCGACCGCCCCCGACGCCCCCAGGCAATGCCCGTGCATGCTCTTGGTGCTGCTCATCATGAGCTTGCCGCCCGCCGACTTGCGGGCGTGGTCGCCGAAGAGGCCCAGCACGGCGGCGACCTCGGCCCGATCGCCCAGCGGGGTGCTGGTCCCGTGTGCGTTGATGTAGTCGATGTCGCCGGGGTTGAGGCCGGCGTCGCGGAGGGCGCACTTCATGCTCCGGGCGGCGCCCTGGCCCGCCGCGTCCGGGGCCGTGATGTGCGACGCGTCGGAGCTGTTCCCCGCCCCGACCAGCTCGGCGAGGACCGTTGCACCGCGTCGGCGGGCGTGATCCTCGGTCTCGAGCACGAACATCGCGGCGCCCTCGGAGAGCACGAACCCGTCGCGCCCCGCGTCGAACGGGCGGCTGGCCTTCTGTGGCTCGTCGTTCCGCGTCGAGAGGGCCCGCATGGTCATGAAGGCGCCGACGCACAGGGGGGACACGGCGGCCTCGGACCCGCCCGCGATCACCACGTCCGCCTCGCCCCGGCGCAGGATGTGCATGGCGTCGGCGAGGGCGTGCCCCGACGAGGCGCAGGCGGTGGCGTGGGCCCCGGCCGGGCCGCGCAGCCCGTAGCGGATCGAGATCATCCCCGTGGTGGCGTTGACCATGAGGCGGGGAACGGTGAAGGGGCTCAGGCGCTCCGGGCCGCGCTCCGCCATCGTCTGCGTGCCTTCCTCGATCGTCATGATCCCGCCCACGCCCGACCCCACCACCACCCCCGCGCGGTCCATGTCCAGCCGCGAAAAGTCGATCCCGGACGCCTTGAAGGCCTGCCCCGCCGCCGCCAGCCCCAGGTGGCAGAAGCGGTCCATCCGCTTGACTTCGCGGGGGTCGATCCCCGCGTGCCTGACCGCGTCGAAGCCCTTGCACTGCCCGGCGATCCTGACGGCCCAGTGCCCGTCGTACTTGCTGAACGCCTCGCCCTCGAACGGGCTGATGCCCGAACGCCCCTCGCGCATGCCCGACCACGTCGACTCGGCCTCGAGCCCGAGGTTGGTCACCGCGCCCATGCCGGTAACGACGATCCGGAGGTGTCGGCGGGAAGGGGGCGTCATGCGCGAACAACCGCTCGGTGAACGCCCCGCGGCGACGGGGGCGACTGCCGCGGGCCGGCCCTACTTGGACCCGACGGCCTGCTTCATGAAGTCCACCGCCTCGCCCACGGTCTTGATCTTCTCGGCCTGTTCGTCGGGGATCGACGTCTCGAACTCGTCCTCCAGCTCCATGACGAGCTCAACCAGGTCGAGACTGTCGGCGTTGAGGTCGGTCTGGAAGTTCGTGCCGCGCGAGATCTTCGCCTTGTCGGCGTTCATCTGCTCGGCGACGATCTCGATCACCTTGGCTTCGATCTCTTGCTCGGTCACGGCTGACTCTCCATGAGCCGGACGGATCCCCAACCTCGGCGCGGTCGGCTCCGGCCGCCGCTGCCGCCGGTTCCGTGCCGACGGTCCCGCGCAACGCCACGCCGCGCGGGGCCGATTATACGGCGTGGGCCTGCCCAGCCAAGCGGCCTCGGGTGGGGCCCGCTCCCGGGGGGGCGCCTCCCCGGCTTCTCGGGCCGCGCCGACCTGACGCTCGGCGCGATCCGGCCTTCTATTCCGGCGCATCTCACCCCGCCCACCCTCACACGGGAAACAGCCCGGTCCGCCCCGCGTATCGACTGGTCGATAGCTCCTCCCGCGTGCGCACGGACCCCTCCGCCCGACGTTCCCGGTGACTCCACCGGAGGCGGAGCCGGAACCGTGCTGCCTTCCGGCGGGGTGCGCTCGATGGACAGGAATCTCCCCAAGGAACCCGAGGCGTTCACCGAGGCCGTCGCCAAGCTCATCCGAACCCAACACCCCCACTACTCCATCGAGCTGGTCGGCCCGCGCGAGGTCCTCGTCAACGGGCGACGCCTCGACCTCGACAACCTCTTCCGCATGGTCGAGCAGGACCCGGCCCGCGGCGACGAGATCGTCGACCACTACATCGAGCAGCTCTTCGCGGGCGATTCCCTCCAGTTCGCCAACCTCTCCCTCGACCTGGCCCGGGCCCGCATCATGCCCCGCATCCAGTCCAGCCGCATCTTCCAGCACCTGGCCCGCGAGCACGTCGCCCACGTCCCCTTCGTCAACGACACCGTCGTCGTCTTCGTCACCGACCTGCCCAACATGACCGTGAGCATCACCACCGAGCAGGTCCTGCGCTGGGGCATCGACGTCGCCGAGCTCGAGCGGATCGCCCGCGCCAACCTCGACCAGTACACCGAGAGCCTCGAAGTTCAGATCGTCGAGAGCCGCGACGGCGGGCGGGCCGCCATCGTCGGCGAGCACGACGGCTACGACGCCGCAAGGCTCCTCATGTCCGGGCTCTACCCCCGCCTGGCCCCGCAGTTGGGCGGCGACTTCCTCGTCGCCCTCCCCGCCCGCGACATGTTCGTCGCCCTCACCCCCGACCCCCAGCCCTTCGTCAAACGCCTCCACGACCGCGTCGAGGAGGACTACCGCAGGCTGCCCTACCCCATCACCAGCGAGCTCTTCCTCGTCACCCGCGACGGCGTCGCGGGCACCCGCGCCGTCACCGACGAGGACGATCGCTGGTGACGATCGACGCGCCGGGGCTCGACGGGTCGGGCGCGCTCAGCGATCCCGCGATCCGCGCCGCGGACTCCCCTCATCACGGGACTGCACCCAACGCTCCGCACCCATTCCCCAACCGCCCAGCGCCCGTTGCCTACTCTCCCCCGTGATCCTCCTCATCGACAACTACGACTCCTTCACCTGGAACCTCGTGCAGCGCCTGGGCGAGCTTGATCCCTCGCTCGACCCAGACCGCGACCTCCGCGTCATCCGCAACGACAAGCTCACCGCCGACGATGCGGAGACGATCGACGCGGGCGGGCCCCCGAGCCACATCATCATTTCGCCCGGGCCCTGCACACCCGGCGAGGCGGGCGTGTCGGGCGAGGTGATCGCGCGCTTCGCGGGGCGCGTGCCGATCCTGGGCGTATGCCTGGGGCACCAGTGCCTGGCGGCGTCCAACGGCATGACGGTGACGCGGCACGCGGTGCCCATGCATGGCAAGACCAGCCCCGTCCACCACGACGACAAGGGCGTCTTCGCCGGGCTCCCCAACCCCTTCGACGCCACACGCTACCACTCCCTGGTCGTGCTCGCCCAGACGGTGCCGCCGCCCAGCGCCGGCGGCCCGTCGTTCGATGTCTCCGCGTGGACCGACGAGCCCACGCCCGAGGGCGGCACGCGCCGCGTCGTCATGGGCCTGCGCCAGACCTTCGGGCCCGGCAAGCCCGCCGCCGAGGGCGTGCAGTTCCACCCCGAGAGCTTCCTCACGCTCGAGGGCCCGCGCCTGCTCGCCAACTTCCTGGCGATGGGCGCCCGCCCGCGCGCCGTCGACGCCGGGCTCCTCGCCGCCATGGTCCCCTGAGCCCGGTATCCTTCCGACCCATGATCACGCCGTCGCCCACCGCCAGGATCGACCCGCAGGTGGCCCGCGGCGTGCTCGTCGCGAAGGTCCCCGCGTCGGCCACCCGCCCGCCTTTCGTCCACCTCCAGATCCCCAACACCAGCTACGAGCTGCACCTGGTCGCCGGCACCCCCCTCGACGCGCTGGCGGTCGCCAGGACGGGGCGCATTGTCGGGCGCATACGCGTGCAGGCGCGGCGTGTCGACACCGTGCGCACGGGCGGGCGCTACGTCGAGCCGGTGATGGGCCGCCCGCAACGGGTCCAGGGCACGGTGATCGCCGTCAACTCCGCCGACCACTCGATCTGCGTGAACGCGGGCGTGCCCATCCACTGCACGCTCACCGACCCGCGCCAGAAGCCCGAGCACTTCCAGCCGGGTCAGCTCGTGAGCTTCGACGCCCTCGAGGGCGCCAGCTTCGCGCAGGACGAGCCGGCCCGCCCAACGTCGCTCACGCCCCCGACGGCCACCGCTGGACCACCAGCGACAGGTCCGCCCCGCACTCCGGGCACGTGCGGCACTCGGGCGTGTTGATCGGGTAGAGGCAGTTGTCGCAGAGCATGTACGCCGCGCGGCGCGCGCGCCGCAGGATCAACCGGCTTCGCACGAGAATCGCGAACCCCACGAGCTGGACGCCGAGGAAGAAGGGAAGAACCACCAGCAACCACGCCCCGACGACGCGGCGCAAGTCTTCCGACGCCGCAAATGCCCAGAGCGTGGCGACCAGCCCCAGCATGGCGCCAAAGCCCATGCCCCGGCCCCACCGTTGATAGCGCGACACGATCCTCGCCCGCAAGGCAACCTCCCTCACGCGATCCGCGGGTCCACCCACCGGTACAGCACGTCCACCGCCAGGTTGAACAGGATCAGCATCGTCGAGAAGATCAGCACCACGCCCATGATCAGGAACAGGTCCTTGTTCTGCACGGCGTTGACGAAGTGCTGCCCGATCCCCGGCACGTTGAAGACGCGCTCGACCACGAACGAGCCCGTCATCGCGTACGCCGTCGCCGGGCCCAGGTAACTGAGCACGGGCAGGAAGGCGTTCTTGAGCGCGTGCTTGAGGAGGATCCCCCGCACCGGCACGCCCTTGGCCCGGGCCGTGCGGATGTAGTCGGCCCCCAGCGCGTCGATCATGCCCATGCGCGTGAGCCGCGCGATGTACGCCGCGAACGGAAGGCTCAGCGTGACCGCGGGCAGGACCATGTCCTGCAACTGCCCCCACCCGCCCACGCTCCCGATCCCCAGCCACACCGGGAAGACCAGCAGCAGCACCGTGCCGATGACGAACGAAGGCAGGCTGATCCCGACCAGGGCGACGGCGAGCGTGGCCAGGTCCGCCGCGCTGTTGGGCCTGACCGCCCCGACGATCCCCGCCCCCAACCCCACCGCCAACGCGATCAGGATCGCCAGGGCCCCCAGCGTGATCGAGACGGGCAGGCTCGACGCCACGATCTCGTTGACGCGCTGGTCGCGGTAGTGCAGGCTCGGGCCAAGGTCGAAGAGCCGCCGCACGGGGGGCGCCTGCCCCGTCGCCCGGGCCGACTCGGCACGCCGCCCCGCCTCGCCCGACAGCGACTCGCGCACGTACCGCACCCCCGTCGCGTTCTCCAGGTAGGAGAGGTAGAACCGCGGGAAGCTGTCGAGGTTGTATTGGCGCTGCATCGCCGCCTGCACCTCGGGGGGAGGTCGCCGACCCTCCGGGTTCTCCAGCGGGTTCCCCGGCACCAGCCACGCCAGCGTCAGCGTCAGCGTGTAGATCACCGCCAGGATCAGCGGCATCTGCACCAGTCGGCGGGCGATGAGGGTGGTCATGGGGGCGGTGAGCGGTGAACAGTGAAGAGTAAACAGTGATGAGTGGCGAGCGGGCGATCAGCGCATGAGGCGGGAGTTGGTGCTTGGCGGGCGTGGCGGGAGCATCATGGGCCGGTCGCGGCCCAGGCCGTCGCCCAGGATGTCGACCCATTGCAGCGACTGCTCCGAGCGCGGGTGGGCGCTGATGCCCGTGAGGCGGTGGGGGTCGAACAGGTAGATCTGAACGTAATGGAAGATCGGGAGCAGCGGCAGGTCCTCCTCGACGATCAGCCGCTCGGCCTCGGAGAGGATCTCCAGGCGCCGGGCCCGGTCGGGCTCGTCGCGGGCCCTGTCCAGGAGGGCGTCGTAGGCGGCGCTGGAGTACTTGCGGTCGTTGTTGCCGTCGCCCGTGCGGTTGAGTCCGAGGAACGTCGTCGGGTCGCCGTAGTCCCCGAACCACCCCGCGCGGCTGACCATGTAGTTGGCCTTCTTCAGGTCGTCCCGGAAGACCTTGATCTCCTTCTGCGAGAGCAGCACCGCGACCCCCAGGTGCTGCTGCCACTGCTTGCCGATCGACTGGGCGATCAGGTCGTGCCCCGCGTCCTTGTTGAAGAGGATCTCGATCGTGGGCAGCCCGCGCCCGCCCGGATGACCGGCCCGCGCCAGCAGGGCCCGGGCCCCCTCGGGGTCGAAGGGCAACCCCTCCGGCGAGGAATACCCCGAGAGCGACCCGACCGGGATCAGCGTGCGGGCGACCGGCTCCCCAGTGCGCCGGATCTGGTCCGTGACGATCGACTTGTCCACCGCCATCGCAAAGGCCCGGCGCACCAGCGCGTCGGCGAACGGGTTGGGCCGCCCGTCGGCCAGCCTCGGGCGGCAGTTGAAGTTGTAGAAGTACGTGCCGAAGGCCGGGCAGGCGTGGATGTGGTTGCGCTTGAGCGGGTCGGTCGGGAGCTGGCGGTCGATCTCGAACTGGTCGACGCCGCGCTCCAGCAGGGACTGGTAGCGGGGCCAGATGTCGGGCTGGCCGTAGTACTCCCGCTTCTCCCGCAGGATCTCGGCCCGGTACTCGGCGGTCACGTCGCTCACCCAGTCGATGCGACCCGTGCGGTACGCCAGCACCACCGCGTTGGCGTCCTCGATCGACGGGATCGCGATCGACCGGATCGCCAGCCGCTCCCGGTTCCAGTAATGCGGGTTGACCTCGAAGCGCATGTCGCGCTTGAAACGCCACGTCACCAGCTCGAAGGGCCCGTTGGAGACCAGGCGCGGCGGCTTGGTCCAGTCCGCTTCGGTCTTGAGGGCGGCCGTCGTCGCGTCCACCCGCTCGTACGACCGCACCAGGGGCGGGTACACGGGGTAGAACACGGGGAAGGCGCACAGGCTCAGGAAGTAGGGCGTCGGGCGCTCCAGCTCCACCACCAGCGTCGCGCCGTCGGGCGCCGACAGCCCGACCATCTCCACGAACCGACGCTCCGTCTCGCGCCACAGCAGGGCCGCCAGCCCCGCCCGCGTCGGGAGCGTCGGGCCGCCACGGGCCCGGGCCAGGTCGGCCAGGAATCCCAGGTCGACGGGCTCGACGGGCGTTCCCTCCTCCGCCGCCCGCTTCGAATCGCGGAGCGCGGCGTCGAGGGCCGACGCCAGATCGCGGGCCAGGGCCGCCCAGTTGCCCTCGTCGGCGCGGGAGCCCAGCGCCGAGGACCGCAGCGGCGCGAAGGTCGCCAGGGCCCCCGCCCGCCAGTCGTAGAAGGCCTTGCCGCCGCGGATGAGGTGGAAGAACGCGGCGTAGTCCGCCGCCAGCTCGGGCAGGAGGGCCCGCCTCCACGAGTAGATGAAGTCCGACGCCACCACGGGCTCACCGTTGGACCACCGGGCGCTCTCGCGGAGGTGAAAGGTGTACGTGCGTCCGTCCGCGCTGACCTCCCAACGCTCGGCGACGCGGGGCTCGGTGGCGAACTCCCAGGTGTGCACGTCGTTGCCGATCAGCCCCTCGAAGAGGATGCGCGTGACGCGGAGGTCCTGCATCCACGACTGGGTCTGGATGTCGAGCGTGGTGACGTCGCCGCGGTTGATGAAGGTGAAGTCGGCGGGAGGGGCCGGGCGGTCCGTCAGCAGCGTCGCCCCGATGAGCAGGGCGAGCAGCGCGAAGGGCAGGACCAGCTTGGCCATGCCCAGAGGGTACGGGTCAGAAGCGGGAGAGCGCCTGCCTCAGGGACGAGGCGTCGGTGATGAACTGGGCGTCGGCGTCGCGGCGCCCGCTGGCCAGACGCGACGAAAGCGGGGGGTTGGACTGGCTGGCGCGATCGCCCAGGCGGTTGCGGGCGAAGTACGCGATGTTGTCCGCCGCCGCCGCCGCCGAGATCGCCCAGGCACGCTCGGCCGCGGCCCGGTCCTGGTCCTCCTTGGGCGCGCCGGGGTCGACGACGGGGAGCTTCCCGCCCCGGGCCAGTTCGATGAGGAGCCCGAGGCACTCGGCGCTGAGCCGGGCCGCGGCCTTGGCGGCGGCCTCGGGCAGCCGACGCGCCACCGCACGCGCGTTGTCCTCGGCCATCGCGATGCTCGCCGCCGAGAGCGTGCGCAGGATCGTGTCGATCCCGGCTGGAGTCGGGGCCTGCCCGCCCATCGCCTTCACGCGGTCGGCAACGCGGGCCGACGCCAGCTCCAGCGCCCGCGGGCGCAGCCCCGGGAACTCGTCGCGCTCCACCGCGGCGGCGGCCAATAGGGCCCTCACCAGCGCGTCGGCGACGTGCGCCTCCGGCTCGGCGACGACCCGCTCGGCGGCCCGCTCCATCAGCCGCGTCGCGGACTGCGGGTTGATCGCCGGCGCGGTCTCGCGCATGGCCTCGAACACTCGGCCCAGCCCCGCCGCCGCCGACAGCCGTACCGACGCGTCCTTGTTCTCCAGTTGCCCGAGCAGCACCTCAACGCTGCGATCCGTCGCCAGGTCGCCCGCGATGCGGAGCGCGTTGACCGCCACGATCGGGCGCGCGTCCTGCGCCAACGACTCCAGCCGCGGCGTCAGCTGTCGGCTGTACTCCAAGCGGAACGGCACGCCGACCAGCGGGTCGGCCAGCGGCGCCAGCAGGTGGTTCCGCGCGTCGCGGATCCGCACCGGGTCCTGGGCGCTCAGGTCGCCCGCGGCCCGGTCGGCGTACTCCTGGATCTGCTGCCGGGCCCCGTCACCCAGGCCCGCCACCGATTGCACCACCGACACCGGGATCTGTTGGGCGACGGCCGCCCAGGGCCACGCCGACGCGACCGCGACGACCAGCACGGTCGAGGTCCGGCGAAGGAGGGCGGAGAGCCGTGCGCGTGAAAGGGTGGCCAAAGCTCGGATTCCTGCGAGGCGTCCCCCAGGGTTGGCGTACCCCCCATGCGCCGCCGGGGCGGGAGGGTAGCGCGCTCGATCCGACGCCGTGACCCGGGGGCTACCGGCCCCGGGAACGCCCAACCTACCCGCGGTCCGCCCGGCGGTCAAACCGCACCGTCAATACACCTCCATGAACACCCGCCTGGACAGCATGAGCTGTTTGTGCAGCATCCGCCGCGTCCAACCCTGCACCTCCGCGAGCGCCGCCCCGTCGCACCGCAGGTACTGCTCCCGCGTCGCCTCCGGGAGCGTCCGGGCCATCCCTTGGACGATCCCGAGTTCCATCCCCGCGATCCCGCAGATATAGATCAAGGCGCCCGGACGCCCCAGCACCGCCCCCAGCAGCTCACGGTGGGTGGTCAGCCGGTCCTGCACGTACAACGGGCCCTCGCCCTCAGGCTGCTGCTCCCGGCTGATCGCGCTCAGGTACGTGAAGTTCGGGTTCTGATACGCCAGCTCCCGCAGGAGGGGGTCGTACAGGAGGTCGCTCGCGTACGGCGCCCCCATGACCAGCACGATCTTGGACGCCAGCACGGGCTGCCCGGTCCGTGGCCTGAGCAGTTCCAGCAGCATGCCCCGGAACGGCGCGATCCCGGTGCCCGTGGCGAAGAAGACGTAATCGTGCTCCTCGGGGCGGGCGGGCAGGAGGAACCGCTTGCCCGCAGGGCCCGTCAGCCGCACGCGCTCGCCCGGCTTGAGGTCGCAGATGTAGTTGCTCGACACGCCCAGGAACAGCCGCCCGGTCTCGTGGTGCTCGTCGATCAGGCGCTTCACGGTCGTCGAGACGATCCGCCCCTGCCCGTCCTCCCCGCCCGCGGGGCACGCCAGGCTGTACAGCCGCAGCTTGTGCTCGCGCCCCTTCTCGTCCGTGCCCGGCGGGATGACGCCGAAGGACTGCCCCGCCAGGAAGGCCCCCTCCAGCCCCGTCCCCGATACGTCGAACTCGACGTGCCGCACGAACCCGGCGGCACGCCGACCCGCGGTGCAGCGCTCGTTGCGCACGACGACGCCCTCGGCGGGCGCGGCCGGACCATGCACGTGCATCCGGGCCTCCGGCAACGCCGGGCCGGGGTCCGAATGGGCGGTGGGAATCGACATCGCGGGCAGCATAGGACTCGCTCGCCGCCGCCTCCGGCGGTACCATCCGCGCCATGGCGCCCCGCTGCAAACCCCTCATCGCCCCGGCGCTCCTCCTGGCGCTCCCCGGGTGCCTGTCGCGCACCATGGTCATCACCAGCCAGCCCCCGGGCGCCACCGTCTTCCTCAACGAAGTCGAGGTCGGACGCACGCCCCTCCAGACCGAGTTCGAGTGGTACGGCGTCTACGACGTGCGCCTGCGCCTGGACGGCTTCGAGCCGGTCGTGACCAGCCGGAAGGCCTCGACGCCCATCCACGAGCTCCCGGGCATCGACTTCTTCGCCACGCTGGCCCCGGTCTCGTTCAAGCACCAGGTCCGTTGGCACTTCGACCTGGCCCCCTCCCCGGAGCGCTCCATGAACCCCGAGGCCCTCGACGCCTCGCTCCTCGAACGGGCCCGCGAGACGCGCGGCCGGGTCGATCCCCCCGCGGCGCCCTGACCAACGCCCCGACCCCGCGGACGAACTACGATCCCGCACGGATTCCAAGCGGATCTTCCAGGAGTGACGGCGCCTTCGTGCGCACGAATGCGGACATGATGCAAGACCAGGCCACCGACAACAAGACGCCCCAACCCGTCCCCCCCACCGACGCCTCCCACGAAGAAGTCTTTGACAAGGGGCAGACGTTCGAATCGCTCGGGCTGCGCACCAGCGTGCTCAAGGGCGTCGAGGCCGCGGGCTTCAAGCACCCCACGGTCGTGCAGGCCCAGCTCATCCCCCCCATGATGAGCGGGAAGGACCTCCTGGGTCAGGCCCGCACCGGGTCGGGCAAGACCGCGGCCTTCGGGCTGCCGCTGCTGTGCCTGTGCGAGAAGGACGTGCCGGCCCAGGCCCTGGTCCTCGTCCCCACGCGCGAGCTGGCCATGCAGGTCACCGCGGAGATCAACGACCTCGGGCGCTTCACGCCCATCAGGGCCGCGTCCATCTTCGGCGGCGAGCAGATCCGTGGGCAGGCGGAGCGGCTCAAGAAGGGCGGACACATCATCGTGGGCACGCCGGGGCGCGTGATGGACATGGCCCAGCGCGGGCACTTCTCGTTCCGGGGCATCCGCTTCGCGGTGCTCGACGAGGTCGACCGCATGCTCGACATCGGGTTCCGCGACGACATCCGCCGCATCCTCGAGCAGTGCCCCCCGCCCGGCAAGCGCCAGACCGTCATGGTCTCCGCCACGATCTCGGGCGAGATCGAGCGCCTGGCCCGCAAGCAGATGCACGACGCCGAGAAGATCGTCGTCGCCGCCGGCTCCCTCACCGTCAACAGCGTCGAGCAGCACTACCTCGCGGTCAACCCCTGGGACAAGAAGCACCTGCTCATCCACCTCCTCACGCACGAGGAGCCGGCGATGACGCTGGTCTTCTGCCGCCTCAAGCGCAAGGTCGACGAGCTGGCCCGGGCCCTCAACGCCGCCGGCATCGACGCCCGCGCCATCCACGGCGACATGCCCCAGGGCAAGCGCAACACCGTGATGAAGCAACTCCGCGGCGGGGAGCTCACGGTCCTGGTCGCCAGCGACCTGGCCAGCCGCGGCATCGACGTCGAGGACATCAGCCACGTCGTCAACTACGACCTGCCCGAGGACCCGGAGGTCTACGTGCACCGCATCGGGCGCACCGCCCGCGCGGGCCGCAAGGGCGTCGCGTGGAGCCTCGTGACCCCCGAGCAGGGCCCCCTGCTCACCGAGATCGAGATGCTCATCAACCGCGAAGTCCCCAAGATGGACTACCACGACTTCAAGCCCACGCCCAAGCCCGCCGAGTACCGCGACGAGAGGCCCGCCGCCGGCGGGCTGATCCGCGCCGACGTCGCCCCCGCCGCCGCGCCCCCCACCGAGCCCGAGGCCAAGGTCAGTCGCCTCCAGCGGGCCGCCCAGATGGAGCCCCCGGCCGCGGCCGACCCCTCCAAGTTCCCGGGCGGGCTGGTCCCCACCAAGATGCCCCCCAAGCGCATGCACGGACGGGTGCCGCGCCGCTGACGGTCGGGAACACGTGGGATGGGGCGGTGGCCCCTACGCTCCGGGCGATGGTGTGCGTCGCGCTCTATTTCCAGGTGCACCAGCCCTGCCGCCTGGGACCCTATTCGATCTTCCGCGACGACCCCTTCTACTTCGACGACGGCGCCAACTCCCAGATCCTGCGCCGCGTCGCCCAGAAGTGCTACCGCCCCGCGGCCTCGCTCCTCCTCGACCTCATCGAGCGCCACCGCGGCGGGTTCCGCGTCAGCCTCTCGCTGTCCGGGACCGTCATGGATCAGCTCGCGGCGTGGGCGCCCGACGTCCTCGACCTCTTCGCGGCACTGGCCCGCACCGGGCACGCCGAGTTCCTGGGCGAGACCTCGCACCACTCCCTGGCGGCCCTCTACTGGCCCGAGGAGTTCGCCGAGCAGGTGTGCCTCCACTCCGCCGCCACCGCCGCACGATTCGGGGTCGCGCCCGCCGTCTTCAGGCACACCGAGCTCCTCCACAGCGACGCCCTGGCGGAGATGGTCCAGCGCCTCCCGCGCCAGGGTGGACCGTGGTCGGCGTGCCTGGCCGAGGGCGTCGAGCCCCTCCTCAACGAGCGGACCCCGGCCCGGGTCTACACCACGCCCGCCGGCCTCCCCCTCCTCCTCCGCAATCACCGCCTCAGCGACGACGTCGCGTTCCGGTTCAGCAGCCGCGCCTGGGACCACGGGCCGCTGAACGCCGCCACCTACGCCCAGTGGCTCGACCGCCTGAACAGCGAGGGCGACTTCTGCGGGCTCTTCATGGACCTGGAGACGCTCGGCGAGCACCAGTGGGCCGACACCGGCATCTTCACCTTCCTTGAGGAACTGCCCGCGGCGCTCCTCTCCGTCCACGCCGGACGCAACCGGTTCGTCACCTGCTCCGAGGCGGCGCTCCTCCCCTCTGCGGGCGTCTACAGCGCCCCCGACATCACGAGCTGGGCCGACACCGAGCGCGACGCCTCGGCGTGGAACGGCAATCCCATCCAGCGGGCCGCCCTCGACGAGTACTTCCGCATCGGGCGTGTGGTGCGCGAGCGCCTCGACCGCGCCGGCGAGCCCGCCGAGCGGTCCTACTGCCGCTCGCTGCTCGACGATTGGCGCAAGCTCGGCACCAGCGACCACTTCTACTACATGTCCACCAAGTTCTTCGCCGACGGCGAGGTCCACAAGTACTTCAACCCCTACGACTCGCCCTACGACTCGTACATCAACTTCATGAACGTGCTCGATCACCTCCGCACGCGATTGGTCCGCGAACCCACCGAACGCCACCCGTCCACGCCCCCGCCTGCGTTCATCTCCGATCCGAGTTTGCGGGATCCGTTCGGGCAAACACCCGGTACAATACAACGATGATGAGGGTGCAGGCGCAGCCCCCGGCCCGATGCGGGTTCTCGCTGGTCGAGATCCTTGTCAGCATCGCCATCGTCGCCGTGCTCATCGGGCTGTTGCTGCCCATGCTCAGCCACGCCCGCGATGTCAGCCGCACGACCCTGTGCGCCAGCAACTTGCGCCAGATCGGCATGGCGTGGCAGGCCTACTTCCACGAGTTCGACCAGTTCCCGCGGCACACCGAGCAGCCCGACTGGCGCTACGGCGGGGTGATGTTCGTCGGCGTGGACCGCCGCGCCGTCCTCGACCTGGAGCGCCCCATCAACCGCCCCCTGGCCGAGCAGGGCCTGGGCGAGAGCGGTGAGCTGGCGGGCCTCTTCCGCTGCCCGGGTGACAAGGGCGTCTTTGCCCGCGACGACGGCGACCCGCGCGGACGCGTCAGCGTCCTGGCCGGCAAGACCTGCTTCGGCACCTTCGGCACCAGCTACCGCGCCAACCTCTTCCTCCTCGATTCCACGAGGGCCGGGATCGACCCCTCGCGCCGACCGCTGCGGCTCGCCGAGGTCCACGTCGGCGCCAGCGACCTCCTGCTCACCGCCGACGCCGCCTGGTGGTACGCCACGCGACCCGACCCCGATCCCGACGCCTCGCTCGAAGCCAGTTGGCACACCAGGCGCGACGGCGGGAACATGCTCGCCATCGACGGCTCCGTCCGTTTCACCGACTTCGCCGCTGAACGTCAAGGACGCCCGCGCCCCTTCGCGATCATGCCCAGGCCCTGAGCCTCAGCCCGACCCCAGCCGGCGCAGGATGGCCTCGCGCACGACCTTGCCGTCGGCCTGGCCCCCCGCCAGCTTCATCACCGCGCCGACGAGCCGACCCACCGCGGCCTCCTTGCCCGCGCGCACGTCCTCGGCCGCCCGCGGGTTCTCGCCGATCGCCCGCTCCACCCACCCCTCGATCGCGCTCTCGTCGCGGACGATCAGCAGCCCCTGCGTCCGGGCCAGGGCCTCGACCGCCCCGAGCGCGTCGCCCGCGGGCATCGACCCGGCGAGCAGCGCGACCAGCGGGTCCACCGCCTGGTTGTTGATCCGACCCCGCTCGCGCAGCACCCCGAGGGCGGCCAGCCCCGCCCCCGTCAGCCCCAGGTCGCCGATCTCCACGCCGCGCTCGTGGGCCAGCCGCGCCGCGGACTGCATGATCAGGTTGGCGGCGACCCTGCCGGCGCGGATGCGCTCCACGCCCAGGGACGCCATCGAGTCGATCGCGCCCTCGAACACCTCGCACGTCCCGCGGTCCTCGACCAGGGCCTGCGCGTCCTTGCCCGAAAGCGCGAACTCGTGCGCATAGCGGCGCATGCGGGAGGCGGGGAGCTCGGGGATCGTGGCCGCGAGCCGCGCCCGCCACGCCTCGTCCACGACCACGGGCGGCAGGTCCGGGTCCGGGAAGTAGCGGTAGTCGTGCGCGTCCTCCTTGGAGCGCAGGAGGAAGGTGACGCCCCGCGCGTCGTCCCAGCCGCGGGTCGATTTCATGCCCGGGCCCATGCGGCGCCCGTCGGCGAGCCAGCGGGCGGGCTGCTCGAAGACCTCGTGCTCGATCGCCCGCTTCAGCGCCGTGTAGCTGTTCAGGTTCTTGACCTCGACCACGGGCGTGCGCACGGCGTGCCCGTCCTCCAGGGTCAGCTCGCAGTTGATGTTCGGCTCGAACCGCACGTGCCCCTTCTGCAGCACCCCCAGCGTCACCCCCAGGAACCGGCACAGCGCCCGCAACGACCTGGCGAAGTGCACGCACTGGTCGGCGGAGGAAAAGTCGGGCTGCGTCACGACCTCCAGCAGGGGCGTGCCGGCCCGGTTCCAGTCGACGATCGAGAAGTCGATGGGGCGTCCCCCCGGGGCCTCGTGCAGGAGTTTCCCGGCGTCCTCCTCCAGGTGCGCGCGCACGATCCCGACGCGCAGGCCCGGGGCCCCGGGCTCGAAGTTGCCGCGCTCGTCGCACCCGGGCAGGTCCACGGCGCCGTCGAAGCACAGGGGCAGGTCGTACTGGCTGATCTGGTAGGCCTTGGGGAGGTCCGGGTAGAAGTAGCTCTTGCGGTCCCACTTGCTGAAGCGGGCGACCTGGCAGCCCAGGGCCAGCCCCACGCGGATGGCCATCTCGACCGCCTCGCGGTTCATCACGGGCAGGGCCCCGGGGAGGGCCAGGACGACGGGGTCGATGAGGGTGTTGGGGGGGGCGTCGGCGAACCGGGCGCAGCCGGGGCTGGGCGCGCGGGTGAACATCTTGGTGCGCGTCGAGAGCTCGACGTGCACCTCCATGCCGATGATCGGGCGGACGGACGCGATCGTGGCCATCCCCCGATGGTAGTGGGGAGAGAAAAAGTCGGGGCGAACCCAACACAGGTCCGCCCCGACTGCTGGAAGGGAATCCTGTCGGGCCCGGCGGAGCCCGGCGGCGTCATCCGCCGCGCTTGCTCATCTCGTCGAGCCGCTTCATCAGCTCGTCGAATCGTCCGTTCATCTTCTCGATCTGCTCGCGGAGTTCGCGGTTCTGCTTGCGGAGCTCGGCCAGTTCGCTGTCGGGGGCGGTCACCCGGGCCTTGGGCGTCTCGGGGGCGGGCGCCGGCTCGGGGACGGCGGGGGCGGGCACGCCCCGGCGGAAGCGGAGGGCTTCGGGGCCCTGGCGCAGGCCGCGGGCCTGCTCGCGCATCTCCTCGCGGATGCGGGCGAGCTGCTCGACCAGGCGCTCGACCTCCTCGCGGACCTTGCCCTCGATGTTCTGCTCCTTGAGCTCGGCCTTGAGGCGCTCGATGGACTTGCGGAGCTCCTCGCGGGCGTCCTCGATCTTGCGGCGCACCTCGGGGGAGTTGAGGGCATCGGGGAGGCTCCAGATCACGCCGCCGCGATCCTGGGGGTCGACCCCGCGCCAGAAGTCCCGGGGCTCGTCGCCGGCCTGGGGCTCGGTGGGGATGCCGAGGCGCTGGCGGTCGAAGGCGGCCAGTTCGACCTTGACGGTCTCCTCGCCTCCCTTGCGGACGACCTTGAGTGCCAGGACGTCGCCGGGCTTCTTCTCGCGGAGGATCTTGCGGAGGGTGTCCGGGTTGACAGGGCTCTTGTCGTCGATGGCGATGATGACGTCGCCGACCTGGAGGCCGGCCTTGTGGCAGGGCAGGCCCTCGACGACGCGGTCGACGCGGATGCCCGACTCGATCCCGAGGTGGTCGAGGACCGCCGCGTTGGGGTCGGACATGTTGATGCCCATCATGACGGGCGGGGGCTCGTAGGGGGCGGCCCGCTGTGCGTCGGGATCGAACCTGAAGTCCTCGATTGGGATGTCGGGCAGGAGCGGCATGTTGCCCAACCACGCGCCCCGAGCGGTGCGCGGGAGGTTGAAGGTCTTGACGACGGCGCCGCCCTGATCGAGGATCTCGACGCGGCCGCCGCCCGTTCGGCGGAGGCGCTCCGCAGGGATTTCGACGCCATCGATCCTGGCGGCGAGCTGGTCGCCCTCGATAGTGAGCTCGTACTTGTGCTCGCCGTCAGTCTCCATGATGACCATGCGCGAGGTGGGGGCGCGGCCATCGCGTTGCTTGCCGGTGAGGGGCTGATCGAAGCTGCCTTCGAGCTTGCGCTCCTGTGCGTTCTGGGCGATCGCCTGGGAGGCGAGCCCGCAGGCGAGCAGGAGTGCTGGAAGCGTGGTGATTCGGGCGTTCATCTGATGACTCCTTCGGTTCGCCATCCAGTCGCTGGGAACTCGGGGGCTCTGGTTTCGCGCCGACCTACATGGGGCCGCGCGTCGGGGTCGCGGGCTGAGGCTCGATCCGGATCGGGACAGGGGCGAGGAGCTGGCCCGTGTCGTCCGGGGCGAAGCGGTACAGGACGGGCACCGTCGTCCGCTCCACGATCTGGCGGATGTAGACGACTTCGAGGCGATCGCCCTCGTCGTCGGAGATGGGCGTGGCCTGGACCAGGATCTTCTCGGGCAGCTCGGCGATCACGCGCCCGGTCTGCTGTCCGCGGGTCACGTACAGGTCAAGAGCCTCGGCGGGCGAGGCGATCACGGGGCCGGTGTCGGCGGTGAAGAAGCCCGCGGCCTGGGGGCCCGAGCTCGACGCGGGCCCTGCCTGCGGGGGGGTGCCGCGGTACAGGAGCACGGCCAGAGCCGCGGCGGCGGCCCAGCCCAGGTACGTCCCGACCGTCCCGAACGCCGGCCTGGCGTGCATCGGGTAGTTCGCGCTGGCGGGCAGGTCGACGCCCTCGGCACGGGCGGTCGCCCGCGCCACGGCGGCGGTCAGGTCGGCGTGGTGCCGCTGCGCCAACGCCACCTCGCGCCAGATCGACGGGTTTGACTGGGCCGTGCGCTCGATCGCGGTCCATTCGCGGGGGCCCGCCACGCCGTCGACGACGCGGGAGATCACCAGGTCGAGCACGGCGTCGGAGCCGTCGGCGGAGTCAGGGTTGTGGTTGGGATCGGTCATGGGCGGCACCCCCTTCCAACACGGGGATGCGCCCGCCGGCCCGATCCGTCAAGAGGTCGGGGTCCCAGAACGGGCGTCCGGGTCCAGCACCCAGCCCAGGTCGGACCAGACCTTCTCGGTGCGGACCGGGGCGGGGGTGGCGTCGGCCAGCCGCAGCCCGCACCCGACCAGCAGGTCCACCAGCCCATGGAAGTCGGCAAGCCCGATGAACTCGCGGGCGATCCGGGGCGGCGAGGCGTGGTCGCCCGCCTGGACCGCGGCCAGGTCGGCCATGTTGTGGTAGTTGCCCAGCGGCAGGCACAGGCAGGTCGCCTCGTAGCCCCCCTGGCAGAAGACGGTGGCCTCGCACGCTCCCCCGGCCATGAGCTTGCGCTGCCAGCGCCACCGGGGCAGGTCGCGGGCCTTCTGCGACGCGAGCGGCTGGGCGGGCCCCCCGGCGATCTCGGCGGCGCGGGCCGCCACCGCCGCGGTCAGGGACGGAGAGAAGATCGACAGGCGGTCGCCGACGCGGACGATGGGGCCGGCGTTGATAGGGGAGTCGTTGAAGGCGCGGCTGTTCTCCAGGGCCAGCACGCGCGACCCCGGGGGCATGGTGCGGTTGGTCACCGCCGCGATGGCGCCCAGGAACCCCACCTCCTCGCCGCGCGTGAAGAGCACGCGGACGTCGCTCACGGCCCCGCCGGCGGCGCGGCGGGCGTGGAGCGCGTCCAGGGCGGCGAGGGCGGCGGCGGCGGCGGCCAGGTCGTCGCACGCCGGCGCCTGCACCAGCCCGTCCGCGACCTCCGAGGGCGGCAGGTCCCACACGGCCAGGTCGCCGGGCATCAGGTCCTCCGCCGGTCGCTCCAGTTCGACCAGGTAGCGCTTGAACGGCTCGGGCGGGGCGCCCTCGTGCGGCGCCAGGTGCTCCAGGACCCGCCCGCGGGTCGCGTGGTCGTCGGCGTCGAGGCAGCGCACGCCGGCGCCGGGGAAGTAGTCGGACATCACCCCGCCCCGGAACGCCAGCTCCACCGCCGTCGGGCTCACGATCCGCTCCACGACGAAGCCGGGGTGGTCCAGGTGGGCGGTGAAGAAGAGCGGGCGATCGCTCCGCGGCGAATCGTCGAGGCCGAGCACGAGGTTGCCCGCCGGGTCGCGCTCCAGGCGCACGCCGGGGTGGTTCTCGACCCAGCGCTCGATCCAGCGGACGACGCGGCGCTCCTTGCCGGCGGCGGTGGGGACGCCGGTCAGTTCGAGCAGCCAGGCCAGGTGACGGGCACGATCGGCGTCGGGGATCAGGGTCACGCCGGATGGTAGTGGCGCGAGTCGGAAGAACGGGCACCAGGGCGCGGGCGGGCGCCGCGGGCGATCCGCCCGGCGGCTCGCCCGTGCCGGCGTCAGGACGGGCCTCGAACAGCCGCACGGGTCACGGGCGAAGCGCCCGAAGACCCGTGGCCCCCGGAGCGCATCCGTCCACGGACTTCCGACTGGGGCCAGTCGTGGGGAGCCCCCGCGGCCTACGTGCGGATGCCGGTGATCGCCGCGATCCCGATCGGCAGGAGGACGAGCACGGGCACGAACGCCGAGAGCTGCGGCGGGAGCCCCGGGATCCCGAGGGCGGTGGCGGCGACGACGCTGCCGATGAGCCCGGCGACGGCGACGGGGGCGCACTTGATCGACTGGAGCACCATGTTGCCCGGCTCGCGGCGCAGGAAGAGCGGGAGCGTGATCAGCAGCGTCAGGATCGTGCAGAGCATGATGGCGATCCGCGACCAGCGGACGCGTTCGAGCTGCTCGATCTGGCGGCGCACGCCGTCGGGCGTCGCGTCGCCCAGCACCTCCGGGCGGTCGATCAGGCGCGAGATCTGCGACCAGCTCAGGCTGTGTCGGAACTTGGCGAATCGGCGCAGGGTGAGGGCGGTGGGGTCGAGGTCGGTGGCGACGCGTGACGCCGCCTCGACCGTCGCCCGCCCGTTCAAACGCACCTGGGCCCGCCCGTCCTCCAGCTCCCAGGCGTTGCCGCTCCAGCGCGCGGCGGCGGCGGTGACGCGGCGCGTCGTCAGGCCCCGCGCATCGCGCTCCAGCACCGTCAGCCCTTCGAGCGTGCCGCGGTCCGGGTCGAACTTCTCGGCGTAGAAGACGCGCCCGGCGCTGTCGGCGGCGAGCGGCACGCGCGAGGCGCCCAGCGAGCGCTGCCCCAGCGTGTCGTGGCTGCGCAGGATCAGCGGCGCGATCCGCGGGATCACCAGCTCCTGGTTCACCCCCTGCACGAGCACCGCCAGCAGACCGACCAGCACGATCGGGCGGGCGACGCGGAAGAGGCTGCGCCCGCCCGCCAGGATCGCGATGAGCTCGCGGTGGCGCGACATCGCCGCCAGCGTGAAGCCCATCGCCCCCACCAGCACCAGCCCGATCGTCACGTTGTAGAGGTTGAGGAGCTTGGGCCACCAGAAGTCGAACACCAGCAGCAGCGTGACCAGCGTCACGCGCACCACGCCCGGGCGGGCCTCGCCCGACCCCGCCATCGCCGACGCCGCCGACCGGAACGAGTTGAAGTTCCACGACAGATCGACGGCGACGATGAAGCAGAACAGGATGACCAGCAGCGCGAGGATGTTCGCCAGGAGGGTCCTCGCGATGTAGCGGTCGAGGATCGACATCGGGGGTCAGGGGGCCGGGCGGGCGACGCGCCCGGCCAGGAGCGAGCAAGCGTACGCGACGGCGGCGGCGAGGTAGACGTCCGACGCGAAGTGGGCCCCGGCGAGCAGACGCGTCAGGGCGCAGCCCGACGCCGCGACCAGGGCCGCGGGCCACACCCCGGGGAACAGGCGCATGAGCACGAAGGCGGCGCCGAAGGCGACGGCGGCGTGGCTGCTGGGCAGCCCGAGGTTCGACCCGTCCCGGAACCCGTCCAGAAGGGGGCGGAAGACATACCCCTGGTACTCCTTGTCCGGGCCGATGGGACGCTCGCGCCCGATGACGAGCTTGAGCAGCTCCGCGGCGGCACCGGCGAGCACGGCGCCCCCCAGGAGCGCCAGCCCGCGCCGGCACACCTCGAAGATGGGCGTGCGCGCCCCCCCGGTGCGGAGGCGTCGGCGGGCCGAGGCCCCGTCGAAGAGCATGATCGACAGGGCGATCAGGATCCAGGTGGGGACGTACCCGACCTGCCTGAAGAGCTGGAACCAGTCGCGGGCCTCCAAGGCGCGAGAGCCCGGCTCGGACGTCACGCGCAGGGCGAAGAAGATCGCTCGGTCGAGCAGGCTGACGACGACGAACCCCGCGGCGATCGCGGCGACGATGACGACCGCTCGGCGGGGGCCGGTCGCGGGATGGCGGGCGGGCGTCGTCATGGGGCGTCGGTAAAGCCACGGTACCCGACGCCGAGGTACGCCGCCCGTCGGCGCTTGGGGTCGCCGTCGAGCCGCCCGGCGTGTTGGAGCGACTCGAACGCCCGCCGGAGATGGGCCTCGCCGGGCGTGCCCGGCTCGTCGGCGCTGATGACGGCGGCCCGCCCGAGCAGGGCGGGGTCGGCGAGATCGGTGTCGGGCCAGAAGTCCCAGGGGGTCTTGCGTCCGCCCAGCGGTCGGCTGGCGCAGTAGACGGTGACGGGCCCGTCGCCCGGCCGGCGCGAGCGGTGGAGGTAGTACCAGAGCTGGGCCGCCCGTCCGTAGTGCTGGGCGATGACGATGGGGTCCGAGCCCGTGCCGTCCGCGAGGGTGCGCACGTGGGCCGCGAGGCGCGGGACCCGCGTCAGCCCGGTGAGGCGACCGGCCGGGACGGCGCTCGACACGATCGGCAGCCCCAGGATCAGGTCCAGGCGAGCGACGACGATCGCGACCGCGATTCCGACGGCGAGCGTGGCGTG
Source organism: Phycisphaerae bacterium (assembly GCA_016873295.1). Taxonomy (GTDB): domain Bacteria; phylum Planctomycetota; class Phycisphaerae; order Phycisphaerales; family UBA1924; genus VGXM01. Next base: position 121,198 of record VGXM01000001.1, on the reverse strand, counting down.
CCAGGCGACCTGCGGGATCGTCTCGGGGCGTCGCCGAAGGAGGCCGGCGCGGGGTCGGGGCGCGGGGAGCGCGAGCCAGTCGCGCAGGCGCCTCTTGAAGCGGTCCATGCCGTGGACGGCGCCCCACCCCGCGAGGGGCATCGGGGCCACCCATCCCGCGACGGGCCAGTTGCCCTCGGGCTCGCTCAGGAAGCTCAGCCCGAGGTAGAAGAGGAGGACCGGGAGGGAGAGGTGGAGGAGCGTGCCCGAGGCGGGCCCGGGGCCGGCGGTCTCGCGCCGCCCACGCCATCCGACCCACATGAGCGCGAGGGCGGGCCCGACGAGGGCAAGCTGGGCGCCCAGGAGGGAGAGCGTCCAGAGGGGCGAGTACCCCGGCTCGGCGGTCGGCGCCAGGTCGCTCCCGGGGAGCCCCGCGTGCCCGAGGAGGTGGGCCAGCGTGGGCCAGCCGTGGCGCGCGTTCCAGAGGATGGGCGGCGCGACGCCGAGCATGAGGAGCGCGTGGGCGAGGACCACGCCGGTCGGCCACGCTCGCCAGGCGCGGCGCCGGAGCGCCCACGCCAGCACGATCCCGGGGACCAGCAGCACGATCGTGAACTTGAAGAGGACGCCCACGGCGAGCACCAGCCCCAGCGCGACCCACGCCCGCTTCGACCCCATCGCCAGGGCCCGCCACGCCGACCAGCACGCCAGGGCCCAGCAGGCGACGAGCGGCCCGTCGATGGTCATGAGGAGCGAGAGGGCCTGGAAGACGGGGGCCAGGCCCATGCACGCTGCGGCGAAGAACGCGGCCCGCCGATCGGGAATCGTGTCGCGGGCCAGCCCGGCGACGGCGAGCATGGCCACGCCGCCGGCCAGGGCCGCGGGCAGGCGCACGGCCCACTCGGCGTCGCCCAGCACCTGCGTCGCCAGCCCGATCGCCCACGCCACGCCCGGGCCCTTGGTCGAGTAGGCCCAGTCCGGGTGCAGGCTCCAGACCCAGTACTGGGCCTCGTCCTCGATGAGGGAGTAGGGGCAGAGGAGGACGAGGTAGGCGACGCGGGCGGCGGTGACGGCGAGCGTCAGGAGCAGCACGGCGCGCCACGACCCGGCCCAGGGGGCGAAGCGCGGCCCGTCGATGGCGGTCGGGTCGGTCATGCGCTAGTGGCGCGCGAGGATCGAGTACACCGCCAGCGTGTACGCCGCGAGCGCCAGCACCCCGCTCCACAGCAGCGCCAGCCCGATCGGGCCCGAGGCGTGCGTCATGTTCTGCCCGCCCGCGATGGTGATGATCGCCAGCAGGGCCGGGAAGAACGTCCAGAGGTACACGGTGAGGGGCTGGCTGCGCGAGAGGCGAACGGCGGTCACGCCCCCCGTGAGCACCATCACGAAGCACGACGCCGCCAGAGCCATCCGCTCGTGCTGCTTGCTCAGGACCTCCCGGTCCAACGCCCGGATCTCCTTCACCAGCGAGTCATGCGCCTTGCGCAGGGGCGAGCCGGCGCCGGAGGCCTCGGCGTCGGCGCGGGCCCGGAGCGCCAGCGCGAGGCTGGGCTCGGCGAGCAGGTCGATCATCGGGTCGGGCTGGGGCGTCAGCCCGGCGCGGACCACGCGCCCCTGCGCGCCCACCGGCGACGCGGCGCCGCCCACGGCCCTGGCCGAGGCGTCGTCCAGCTCGAGCTGGAAGGCCAAGTCGCGCCGCACCGTGTCGGTCGAGATGCGCGGGACCAGGCGGGCGGAGCGCGCCGACCACGCCGTCGTCGCCCCCGCGCGGGGCGAGCCCGGGCGGTGCAGATCGACCTCGATCGCGCCGCCGGGGGCGGACGGGATGAGCGTCCAGTCGTCGGGGGTCGCCGGGTCGAGCTGGGCCAGCCCGGAGGCCCGCACGACCACGCGGTTCCCGGCGCCGTCGGTCAGCGTGATCGAGCCGGTCGCGTCGAGTCGGCGGCGCAGCTCGCGCGGGGCGGCCAGGCGACCCAGGGCCAGGGCCAGCTCGCGGCGGCGGGCGTCGATCCAGTTCATCTGGTCCGGGTCGTCGCCCAGGCGCCGGAGCTCGCCGAAGGTGAGGAACTTGGGGTCGTCCTTGAGCGTGCTGGGCATCATCACGGCCCACTCCTGCCCGGACGTGAGCACGAGGTTGGAGCCCTGGTCCAGCCCCACGGCGTCGTCGACGCGGAGCACCAGGGCCATGTCGCCGTCGCCCCGGCGCCGCCCCGAGAGCGTGCCGTCGGCGCGGACCTCGGGGAACATCCACACGTCGGCCCGCGTGGCGGAGATCTCGTCCTTGACCCGCCCCTGCTTGTCCACCCGCACCGCCACCATCTTCAGCAGCACGACGTGGTCGACGGCGCCCGACGCGGGGTCGGGCGTCAGGGCCTGGGCCGAATCGGCGGCGACGATCAGGTCGTTCAGCTCGACGCTCCGCCCGCGCTGGATGGCGTTGGTGATCAGGCGGGCAAAGTCCGCCTTGACGACCTCCTGCATGCCGCGGAGGTAGCGCGGGATCACCGCCTCGTTGAGGACCGCCAGCGACCCGCTCACGAGCAGCCCCGTGATCGCCGCCGGCACGAGCAGGGCCCGCAGCGAGATGCCGCTGGCCTGGGCGGCGGTCAGCTCCAGGTCCGTCGCCAGGCGGTGGTAGGTGAGCGTGCTGGCGAAGGCGCACGCGAACGGGAGCGCGTACGCCGACATGGGGATGAGGGCCAGGGCGATGAAGCGCAGGGCGTCGACGGGCGAGAGCTCGCCCCCCGCGACGGGGCGGATGGAGGCCGCGAACGCCAGCACCGTCACCAGCACCGCCGTCGTCAGGGCGAGCAGGCGCCAGAGCGCCGCGAGCGTGTGCAGCCAGAGGATCCGGGGCGGTCGCCTCATCATCGAGTGGTGGAGGGTATCGGCGCCTCAGGGTCGGCGCGAGACCTCGACGAGCCCGCCGGGCGTGTCCTTGACCGCCAGCCCCATCGACGCCAGGCGATCGCGGATGCGGTCGGAGGTGGCGAAGTCCCTGGCCGCACGGGCCGCGCGCCGCTCCTCGAGCAGGGCCTCGATCTGGGCGCTGGGCTCGACGCCCGCCTGGTACACGCCGATGGCGGTGGAGCGGGCCTCGGGGCGCTCCAGCCCCAGCACGCCCAGCACCCCGTCCAGCCGTCGCATGACGCGGGCGTCCTCGGGGCCCGGCGAGGCCAGCCCGCCCGCCCACGTGTTGACCGCCGCGATGCCCCGCGCGATGTTGAGGTCGTCGTTCATGGCGTCGGCAAACTCGCGCTCGACCGGGCTGACGCCCCCGCCCTCCGCCTCGGGCCCGCCCCCCGCCGCGAGCACGCGCCGCCAGCGCTCGACCAGGCGCTGGCTGTCGACCAGCCCCTGGTCGGTGAAGTTGGCGTTGGCGCGGTAGTGGGTCTTGATCAGCTCCAGGCGCAGGGCCGCGGGCTCGACCCCCCGCGCGAAGAGGTCCCGCGCCGTGAAGAAGTTCCCCTTGCTCTTGCTCATCTTCTCGCCGTTGACCAGCAGGAAGCGGGCGTGGAGCCACAGCCCGGCGAAGGACCCGGCGTCGGGGTCGGCGTTGAAGGCGCAGCAGCTCTGCGCGATCTCGCACTCGTGGTGCGGGAAGATGTTGTCCTCGCCCCCCGAGTGCAGGTCGATCAGCGGCGCGCCGTTCTCGACGACCAGGGACGCGAGCTGCTCGGGGGTGAGCGGCTCGCCGTCGAGCGCCCCGCGGGCCAGCCGCGCCACGCTCATGACCGTGCACTCCACGTGCCACCCCGGGTAGCCCCTGCCCCAGGGCGAGGCGTCGAACGCCGCCTCCCAGCTCATGAGGTGCGTCGGGTCCTCCTTCCAGAGCAGGAAGTCCGCGGGGTGCTCCTTCTGCGACTGGTGAGAGGCCTGAATGCGCCCGCCCTCGCCCTCGCGGAGCCGATCGAGCGTGTTGCCGCTGAGTCGCCCGTAGGGCCCGAACGAGCGCACGCGGAAGTACACCGCCCGCCGCCCCGGCTCGCCCGCGACGTACGCGTGCCCCGACGCCAGCAGCCGGCGCACGACCGCGATCATGCCCGGCACGTTCTCGGTGGCCCGCGGCATGAGCGTCGGGTCGCGATCGGCGTCGAGGGCGACCTTGAGCCCCAGCCGCCGCGCGTCCTCCCGGAAACGCGACTCGTAGAAGCGGGCGATGGCGTAGGGGTTGCCCGCGTCCACGTCGACGCCCGCGGGGATCGTGCCGGCCTTCTTGGCCTCCTCGAGCCGCCGCCCGGCCACCGCCATGCGGTCCTCGCCCGACTCGCCCCCCTCCGCGTCGTCGGTCATGTGCCCCACGTCCGTGATGTTCATCACCTGCACCACGCGCCGCGGCCCGCGGTGCACGCCCCCGCGACCGTCCGAAACCTCGCACAGGGGCGACTCCAGCCACCGCCGAAGGAGGTCACCGGCCAGGAATGCGCGGAAGTTCCCGATGTGCGCGTCGTCGTAGACCGTCGGACCGCACGAGTAATACGTGACAAGGCCCGGGTCGATGGGGCGGAGTTCCTCGGCCCGACGGGTCCTGGTGTTGTAGAGGCGGAGCGGCATCGAGGGGCGATCGTAGTGGGGGCGAACGCCCGCTCAGCCCGCCTCGGCGCGGTGTGGATCGACCGCCGCGGCGGCGCTCGGCTGCTCGGGCTCCTCGGGCTCGATGGGCCTCTCCGCCAGCACCTCGACGCGCACGCGCTTGACGCGACGCGGCTCGGCGGCCAGCACCGTCACGCGAACGCCCTCGGCGACGAACGTCTCGCCCACCGCGGGGATCCGCCCCAGCGTCACCACCACGAACCCCGCCACGGTGTCGTAGTCCTCGCTCTCCGGGATCTGCACCCCGAACGCCGACCGCAGGCGGTCGTTGACGCTGTCGATGTACGCCCGCCCGTCCAGCTCCGCCGCCCGCTCCTCGGGCTTGACCAGGATCTCCTCCTGCGACTCGGGCGGCTGCTCGTACTCGTCGGTGATGTCGCCGACCAGCTCCTCCATGATGTCCTCGACGGTCACCAGCCCCGCCGTCCCGCCGAACTCGTCGGCGACGACGGCGATGTGCACCCGCTTCTGCAGCAGCTCGCGCAGCAGCTCGCGGATGGTCTTGGTCTCCGGCACGAAGACCGGCGGGCGCAGGATCTCGCGCAGCTCGAAGGTCTTGCCCGCCCGGGCCGTCTCGCCCGACATCCAGCGCATGAGGTCCTTGACGTAGAAGATGCCGACGATGTGGTCGAGGTCGTTCTCGAAGACGGGGATGCGGCTGTGCCCGATCCGCCGGATCGCCGCGGTCACCTCGCCCAGGTTGTTGGTCAGCTCCAGGGCCTCGATCTCGGTGCGGGGCGTCATGATCTGCCCGACCGTCGTGTCGCGGAAGCGGACCACCGCCTGGATCATCTCGCGCTCGCTCTGGTCCACCGCGCCGCTCTGCTGGGCCTCCTCGACCACGGAGAGGATCTCGTGCTCGAGGCTGTCGGAGTGGTCGGCCTCGGTGCGCCCCGCCAGGCGCCGCACCACCTCGTCGAAGAAGCGGACCACCGCCCGGGCCGGGAACATGGCCAGGTACACGCCGCGAACGGGGCGCGACCACGCGTACACCGTCTCCTCCCCCGCGTGCCTCGCCACGGCCTGGGGCAGCACGGCCCCGAAGAGCCAGACGAGCACCGACGCGACGAGCACCCCCAGCCCGAAATCGGGCCAGGCGGGGTGGTCCAGCCCGCGCGTGGACGCGATCCACACCGCCGCCAGCACGACCGCGGAGAGCTGGAAGAGAACGCGGGGCAGGGCCATCGCCGAAGCGTGCCCTTCCACGTCGTCGAGGATCAGGTCGATTCGGCGGGCGACTCGGGCGCGGTTGCGCTGCGCCGCCAGGTCCTCGAGCTTGGACCGCGACAGGTCGCGCAACGACTGGACCAGGGCGCCGAGGATCGCCGCCAGCAGCAGGCAGACCACGAGCAGGGCCAGGGCCAGGGTGGGGTTCACGCCGAGCCCCCCCCGCCCGGGGCGTGGAACACCGCGCCCACGCCGATGGCGCGGAGCAGGCGGTCCTCCTCGGCGTGCATGCGGGCGCGGGCCTCGGGGTCGTGGTCGTCGTGCCCCAGGCAGTGCAGCACGCCGTGGATCATGTAGAGGAGCAGCTCGTGCTGCCTGGGATGCCCCAGTTCCTCGGCGCGGCGCTCGGCCTCGTCCAGGCAGACGAGCACGTCCACGTCCAGCGGGCGACCGGGGCCCGAAAGGTCGAACGTCAGCACGTCGGTCGTGTCCTCAACGCCCCTGAACCGCGCGTGGGACTCGCTCATGGCCTGGTCGGCCAGCACGCGCACCCGCACCTCGCCCGCCGCGCCCAGCAGCCCGAGCGCCCGGCGCAGGTGATCGCCCAGCCACCCCACGTGAGCGGTCGGCAGGCGCCCCGTGCTGTCGAGAATGTCCACCGACGCCGCCCCGGGCTCGTCGGCCCGCGCCGCGTCCGGGGCGGAGCCCGCCTCGGTCGATCCACCCCCGATGAGTCCGGCGCCGCCTTCCATGACGGATGAACTGTATTCGCCGGACATCGCCCGTGCCGCCACCACGGCTCGAACAGTTCGCATTCCAACCGGTTGATATACGATCTTTGTACGGCTTATCCAGCGGCGAGTCGGCGCGACGTCTCGACCACTTGAGAGGCAATCCTCTCGACGATCGCCTGCTGTTTGGGGTCGAGGAGCTTGCCGGTCGCGGCGTCGAACGCCTGGTCGGCCTTGGCGACCGCGAGCTGGTCGGGCAGCACGATCACCCCGATGTTCCCCAGGATCGACCGCAGCGTCACCAGCCCCCGGAGCCCGCCCCAGCCCCCCGGCGAGGCCGCCAGGAGCCCGGCGACCTTGCCCTTGAAGCACGCCAGGGGCCGCTCGGGCTTGCCGTCGGGCCCGGTGCACGGCCGCGACGCCCAGTCAATCGCATTCTTGAGGGCCGCCGAGATCGAACTGTTGTACTCCGGGCTGGAGATGATCATCCCGTCGCAGGCCAGCATGAGGTCCTTGAGCGTGCGGGCGTTGGGGGGCAGCCCCTCCCTGGCCTCCAGGTCCTCGTCGAAGACCGGCAGCGGCAGGTCGCGGAGGTCGAGCGCCGTCACCGACGCCCCGGCGGCCTGGGCCGCCCCGGCGGCGATCCGCACCAGCTTCATGTTGTACGAGCCGGCACGCAGGCTGCCGGCGAACGCGAGGATCCGTGGCTGACCCATGCCCAAACTCCCTTCGTCTCACAGTGCCTCGTCGAAGAACTCGATCAGGCGATCGACTTCCTCCGGCGTGTTGTAGTGGGCGAACGAGACGCGGACCACCCCGCCCCGGGCCGCGTCGTCGGGCTCCAGCCCCATCGCCTTGCACAGGCGGTGGGCGTAGAAGTGCCCGGAGCGGATCCCCAGCCCCCGCTCGTTGGCGGCCAGGGCGATCTGACGTGACGGCGTGCGCTCGTGCCGGAAGCTGATGATGCAGATGCGGGAGCGGTCGCCCACGGGCGGGCCGATCAGGCGCACGCCGCGCTTCCCCTTGAGGTACTCCACCAGCCTCGCCTGCAGCGGCACCTCGAGGCGCTCGACCAGGTCGAAGGCCTTGCCGACGACGGCGCGATCGAACGCGGCGGCCGGGTCGGCAAGGTCGCGCAGGCGAGGCAGGCCCGCCAGGTCGCGGAGGAAGTGGTCCAGCGCCAGGATGCCCGCCGCCCCCTCGTGGTTCACGCCCCCCAGCTCGAACTTGCGGGGCAGGTCGTCCTTGGCGATGAACTCGTGGTTGGGCCCGACCAGCTCGGCGAGGGCTTCGCGCCTGCCGTAGAGAGCCGCCATGTGGGGCCCGAAGACCTTGTACGTGCTGTAGACGTACCAGTCGACGTTCCACGTGGCGACGTCGATGGCGCGGTGGGGGGCGTAGGCCACGCCGTCGACCATGATCCGCGCACCCGCGTCGTGCACCATCGACACGATCGGCGCCAGGTCGATGACCTCGCCCAGCACGTTGGAGACCTGCGGGAACGCGACCAGGCGCGTGCGCGGCGTGAGGAGCCCCCGCAGAGATTCGAGCGGGGCGGCGCCCGTCGCGGGATCGACCTTCCACTCCTTCACCACGAACCCACGCCTGCCCAGGCGCACCCACGGCCCGATGTTGGACTCGTGCCCGGTCTGGCACACCACGAACTCATCGCCGGGCTTGCCCGCGTCGGCGTAGGCGTGGGCCAGGCGCGCGCACAGCTCGCTGGTGGAGGCCCCGAGGATGACCTCGCCCCCGGTCCGCCCCCCGACCGGGCCTTCCCGACCGTCCGGCACGTTCATGAACGTCTTGAGAAGTCGGTGGGCCCCGGCGACGACCGCCGTCGCACGCCGGCTCGTCGCGGAGTCGGCCCCCAGTTGCACATAGTCGTGCAGCAGGTAGTGATGGATGGCGTCGGCGACGACCCGCGGCACCTGCGAACCCCCGCCGTTGTCCAGGAAGACCTCGCCCGAGGCCAGCGACGGGAAGTGAGCCCGGGCGGCGGCGTAGACCTCTGCGGGCGGCGCGACGATCGGCATCCGCCCAGCGTACACCGCGCATGAACGCAATGCCGGAGTCGGGTACACTGCCCCCGGAGATCCTCATGCCCGGGGAATCGACCGTGGATTCGATGGAAGTCCGTGCCCGGGCGGGCCCGACGCGTCGGGCCGACCGACGGCGTATGCATATCCGCCACCTTCGACCGCCCGTTTGACCCTGGCCTCATCACGATCGAAGGTCACCTGACGCTGTGTGTGAGCCGTCGCGTGCGCGGGCTATAGCCACGCGTGGAGCGCAGCGCAACCCGTGGACAGCGTGAGTCAGCCCGGCCCCGCCCCGGCAGGGGCTGAGGAAGTTCAGGTCTGCCGACCCCCGCGCGATCCGCCCCCGCTTCGGCCTCACTCATCGATCTGAAGCGCTGATGCAGAGAGGGCGTGCCGCCCTCTCCGCACCTCTCCCCGCCCGGAAGAGAACGACCCGCCGCGCTGGTCGTGGCCTCAGAGTGCCTTGAGCCGGGGTGCCGGGAGCGGCAGCCCCCGGCGGCTCATGGCAATACCGGCACACCCAACCCCCGCAGGTACTCGAACGTCGCGTCGTACATCCAGGGGGCCCGTGTCGGGTCCGCTGTATCACCAGCGGGGACTACCACCACCATGCCCTGCCGCGCTCGCGTGAGGAGCACGCGGTACGCGTTCTTCAAGTAGCCCTTGCGGTCGACCTTGTTGATGCGCTGCCAACGACTTCCCTTGAAGCTCCAATGTTGCCAGCCGCCGGTCGAGTAGCGGTAGTCCCCATCCCACACCACACAGGCCCAGTCGAGTTCCAACCCCTGAACGTCGAACTCCGTCGCGGCATCCTCCAGGTAATACGAACTCCGCACGTCTTCACGCGGGTGCAGAAACCAATGCACCGGGTTGAGGTCCACGCGCACGTCGATCGCGTGCGGTTTGAGGCGCTGCGCCTGCGACGACACGACCAAGCCGTAGCGCTCGTTGCCGCGGGCGCGTTCGCGCAGCCACGCCTTGGCTTTGGCGAGGTCCCGCGTCAGGACGACCGGGTACCGATCGCGGATGCTTGCAAAGGAACTCGCGGCCGCTGCGCGGTCGATGTCAAGCACGGCCTTGACCCACGCCGACACGTGCTCGGCCCGAAACGATCGCATCGACACGGACAGATGCAGGCTGGCGTGTGTCTGCACATGCGCGTGCCCGGCGAGGAGGCCGAGCGCGTCGCCCGCCGCGTATTCCGAATCGGTGAGGTGGGGCGACAGGTGCACGTGCCAATGCGGGAAGTCGGAGCGAATGGCCCGGAGCCACTCTCCGATCCCGGCCTCGCCTGTGTTGATCTCCTGACCGCCTCCCACGAGGCACACAATCACCGCCCAGTCGGCGTGCCGGTCCATGCACGAGACCAGGAAGGCCGGTTCAGACATGGCGAAGTTGGCGTGCCCCTTCTTCCGCTGCATGAACGCCGCGGTCTGATCCTTGTTCCACGCTCGCTGCGCTTCGTCAAACAACGCGACGTGCTCGATGGGCGGCTTGGTTCCATCGCGGATGCACTCATCGCGGAAGTGGTGCACGTTCTGAATAAACGCTCGCACTTCGCTGCGGGCCTCGCCGAGCGTGACCCTCTTGCCCGATGTTGGCGAACGCTCCGCTCGGTCGCGGGCCAACGCCTCGCACAGAATCTTGACCAGCGGACCGTTGCCGGAGAGAAAGACGCTGTACAGTTCGCTCGCCTTGTCGTGATGCTTCGTCGCCACGTCAAGACCCACCAGCGTCTTGCCCGCACCGGGAACTCCCGTCACAATGCAGATGGCTTTGTGCGGGCCCGCACGAGCCTGGTGGATGACCGCGTCGATCTGTGCCGTTGTCTGAGTCAGGTTGATGGCCTCGGCTTCACGCCGCGAAATGTCCTCCACCCTGTGGCCGCCATAGAGCGCCAGCGCGGCTTCGACAATCGTCGGCGTGGGGCTGTACCTTCCTGCGGCCCAATGCCTCGAGTCGATCGAGGCCCCCGCGCACCACGCCCCGACCGTGCGCAGCAACTCGCCGAGCGTTCCCGCCGTCGCTCGCAGCGGTCGTACGACCCCGTCGTGGTCGCTCGTGATCACCGCCTGCACGCCGTGATCCTCGGCATCCGTCGCCACCAGCACCGGAACAACCGTCGCGTGGTGGCTGGTGCTATGGAAGTTCTTCATGTCCAGCGCATAATCCCAAACCTGGTTGAGCGCATCGGACGTGAACTCGCGCTGGCCGACCTTGAACTCCAGAACGTACACCGCCGCGCCCAGCACCAGCACCACGTCGATCCGCTTGCCCATCCGCGGCACGGCGAACTCGAAGGCGATCAGGCCCTGCCCCGGCGCTTGCGCGAGCGCGGCACGCATGATGGCGATCTGGGCCAGCCACGCGTCCCGTTGGGTGGGCTCGATGGCGAAGGACGACGAAGCGGCCAGACGACCAAGGATCGTCTCGTCATTGTCGGCACGGAACGCGTCGATGCTCGCCGCGTAGTACGCTCGGGCGAGTGGGTGCGAGGTCTGCGGCAGCGGAGCATCGGCCATGCTCCACCAGGGTAACATGCTCCCGGCCTGCACACTACGCAGATGCGGAGAAGAACCCATGCCAGACTTGATCACCGATTCCCTCGTTTCTGAGTATGAAACAATGATTCTCCGAGTGGGCGAGAACGCGACCGACGAGCAGCTTGTCGCGGCGCTTGTGCGAGATTCCGCGTGGACTGAGCAAGGCGCGCGCGAAGTCCTCCAACTCGCTCGGAAGTACGGAACCAGCATCCTCAGAAACACGCTCGCCCTCGCCTCCGCGATGCAGATTGAAGACGGCGAAGCCGGACTCTGATCCGCTCGGACCGCCCTTACAGGGCAGGCTTTGGCCCCGGAGGGGCCGCGGGCTGTAGCCATGGGTGGAGCGGCGGCGCGGCGAAGCCCGCCGACGCGGAACCCGTGGGAGCGTGGTCCCCTTATTCTCTTGCCGCCCCGGAGGGGCGGAGGAGGCGCACGAGACCTTGACTCGCGCGGCGTGTCCCTCCCCTCCTCCGTCCCTGCGGGACGGAGTCGTTCGGGGGTCACCGTGTCCACGGGTTGCGCTGCGCTCCACCCGTGGCTACATTCCGGCGCTCCTTCGGAGCGAAGAACAGGAAGCAACATGCCGGGCACCTACTCACAGCTCTTGCTCCACGTCGTCTTCTCGACAAAGGGCCGCGCGCCGTGGATCAGCGCTGAAACCGCGGAACGCCTCTATCCCTGCATCGGTGGGATCGCCCGAGCCAAGAAAGGCGTGCGGTACGACATCGGCGGGGTGGAAGACCATGTGCATCTGTACCTCCGGTGGCGGCCGGATGAATCCCTGTCGGACCTCATGCGCACCCTGAAGGCGCGTTCGTCGAAGTGGGTGCATGACTCATTCCCCAAACTCGGCGCTTTCGCCTGGCAGGTGGGTTGCAGCGCCTTCTCAGTCAGCAAGTCGCAGGAGGGAGCCGTCAAGGCGTACATCGCCGGTCAGCACGAGCATTACAAGAAGGAGGACTTCAAGTCCGAACTGCTCCGCATCCTCCGCGCTCACGGAGTCGAGTTCGACGAGAAGTACGTGTTCGATTGAACCCCTGTGCGGGCGCGCACTTCCTCTGCCCCTCCGGGGCAGGATCGTGAATGTGCGTCCTGCTCCACGGGTTGCGCCCGCGAAGCGCGGGCTTCACCCGAGGCTACACCCCCAGGCCCCGTCGGGGCCGGCGGCACTCTTCAGCCGTCCGCATCGGCTGAGGGCATGGGCGGGAGAGCGCGCACGCCGGCGTAGACCTCGCCCGTCGGCGGGGCGATGGGCGTCCGCCCGGCGTACACCCCGCATGAACGCAACGCCGGGATCGGGTACTCTGCCCCCGGAGGTTCTCATGCCTGCGGAATCGACCGTGGATTCGATCCAAGTCCATGCCCGGGCGGGCCCGACGCGTCGGGCGGTGCTGGCGGCTGGCGCCGCGGGGCTGGCCCTGGCCGCCCTCCCCCTGCCCCGGGCCCGCGGCGACGACCGCCGTCGCCTGCTCCGCCTCGCCCACCTCACCGACCTGCACATCCAGCCCGAGCGGCACGCGGCGGAGGGCGTTGCACGCTGCCTGGCCCACGTCGCCGAGCACGCCAGGCCCGACCTGATCCTGACCGGCGGCGACCTGGTCATGGACGCCTTCGACGAGGACGAGGCCCGCACGCGCACCCAGTGGGACCTGCTCACCAAGGCCTTCCACGACGGGGCCTCGGCGCCCGTGCTGCACACGCTGGGCAACCACGACATCTGGGGCTGGAACAAGGGCAAGAGCAGGACCCGGGGCACGGAGCGCCTGTGGGGCAAGGCCTGGGCCCTGGAGGCCCTCGGGCTCGAGCGCGCCTTCAACGCCTCCACCCACGCCGGGTGGAAGATCATCCGCCTCGACAGCGTCGTCCCCGACCCCGCCGACCCCGACGGCTACATCGCCCGGATCGCCGACGAGCAGTGGGCGTGGCTGGAGAGTGAACTCAAGGACACGCCCGAGGGCACGCACGTGCTGATCTGCTCGCACGTGCCCCTCCACACCGCGACGGCCCTCTTCGGCAAGGTCGAGCCCGACGGCAAACGCCGCGTCTCGGGCGGGCTCATGCACACCGACAACCGCCGGCTGCTCGACCTCTTCGCCCGCCACCCGGCCGTGAAGTGCTGCGTGAGCGGGCACACGCACCGCGTGGAGCGCCTGGTCTTCCGCGGCATCGAGTTCCTGTGCAACGGGGCCGTGTCGGGCAACTGGTGGAAGGGCGCGTACCACGAGGCCTTCGAGGGCTACGCCCTGCTCGACCTCTTCGACGACGGCACCGTCGAGAGCCGCTACACCGGGTTTGATTGGAAGGCCTGAGCCCTCCCCTTCAGGCGAGGGTTGGGGAGGGGTTGGCGGTTCTTCGCCCTGGTCGGGCACGAAGTGTGAGGAGCGGAAACCCACCCCCCGGCCCCCGCCCTCGGGGCGCTGGAGTCACGCCGACGCCACGACGACCAGGCGCTCGGCCTTCAGGTCGTAGGGCGTGCCGGTCAGCGAGCCGAAGAAGCGCCGATCCGTGAACCCGGCCCGCTCCAGCAGCCCGTCCAGCTCCTCCGCCGAGTAGACCCAGTGCCGCACCATCGTCTCGAATCGCGAGCCGTCGGGGCGGATGAGGACCCAGCGGTTCTCGATCCTCGAGAGGTGCTCGACCATGCGGGCGTCGGCGAGGTGGACCGTGCCGTCGGGCAACTCGTCCCAGTGCTTCTGGCGGTAGACGCGCGAGAGTGTCTCCTTGCCCAGCACGTCGACCAGCAGGGGCCCGCCCGGCTTGAGGGCCCGCCGGAGGTGGGCCAGCGCGCGCACGTTCTCGTCCTGGTCCTCGAAGTACCCGATGCTCGTGAAGAGGTTGAGCACCGCGTCGTAGACCCCGCCGCCGTCGAACTCGCGGATGTCGCCCCGGCGCCACTCGACCCGCACGCCCTCGGGGGTGCGCTGGCGGGCCAGGTCGAGGAAGGCGGCGGTGCGGTCGACGCCCGTGACGCGGAAGCCGCGCCGGGCCAGGGCGATCGCGTGCCGACCCACGCCGCAGGGCAGGTCGAGGATCGCGGGCGTGCGCGCGGGGTCGAGGCCCAGGAGCCGCACCAGGGCGTCGGCCTCGGCCTCGGCGGCCTGCACCCGCTCGGGCGTGAACATGAAGGGCCCGAACGCCCTCCAGAAGGCGTCGTCCTCGTGCCAGGTGGTCATGGGCGATTGTTGGAGTGGCCCCGGGCGGGCCGCCGGTCAATCATCTGAGCCCGCGGGCACCGCCCCGCCAGAAAGGACGACGCCATGGCCGAGGTGATCCGCAAGAAGGTCCGCTGGAAGACCGGCAAGCGCAAGTGCGGCTCGCGCGTGTGGAAATGGGGCTGGGTGACGGTCAAGGCCCCGTCGGGCAAGAAGCCGGGCAAGCAGGGGGAGAAGGCCAGGGCCTAGGCGCGAGTTGGAAGACCGTGCACCAAGGCGCAGGCGGTCGCCGCGGGTGCCACGGGCGATCCGCCCGGCGGATCGCCCGTGCCGGCGTCCGGACGGGCGTCGAACAGCCGCACGGGTCACGGGCGAAGCGCCCGATGACCCGTGGCACCCGGAGCGCTCCGTCCACGGACTTCCGACTCGCGCCGCTTGGCACGTGCGGGCCGCCCAGACGCGCCGGCGCGGCCCACGATCGACCCGAGCCGCCTGACGGCGCCGGCTATTCCCGCACCGTGATGTACCCGCGCCGGTTGCCGCGGATCGCCTGAAGGTCGACGGGCTCGCGGAAATCGGCCTGGTCGACGAGCCTGGCGAACTCCTCGGCGCTGGCGAAGGCCGCGTCGCCCACGGCCCGCAGGATGTCCCCCTGGCGGATGCCCGCCCGCTCGCCCAGGCTCCCGCGGTCCACCGAATCGACGATCACGCCCGAGATCCCGCGGTAGCCCCGCCGGCGCGCGTCCTCGTCCGTGAGCGTGCGCACCGAGATGCCGAGCTTGGGGATGGGCAGCGCCGACAGCCCGACCGTCAACTGGTCGACAACCCTGGCGGTCAGCGTCGCCGCCTCGCCGTTCCGCAGCACGTCGATCGTCACGTCCGTGTCCGGGGGGATCAGGGCGATCGACGTGCGGAACTTGGCGCTGCCCTCGACGGGCCTGCCCTGCACGCGCGTGACGACGTCGCCGGGCCTCAGGCCCGCCTTCTCCGCCGGGCTCCCCGGCGCGACGAACTCGACCCGCAGCCCCTGCCGCTTCCCGTTGCCGCCCTCGCGGGGCGAGAGGTCCACGACGTTGACGCCCAGCCACCCGCGGGCCACGCGCCCGGTCTTGATGAGCGAGTCCATGACCGCCCGGGCCATGTTGGAGGGGATGGCAAAGCCGATCCCCTGGTACCCGCCCGTGCGCGACGCGATGGCGCTGTTGATGCCGACGATCCGCCCCTCCAGGTTGAGCAGCGGGCCGCCCGAGTTGCCCGGGTTGATCGCCGCGTCCGTCTGGATGAAGTCCTGGTACCCCTCGACCATGCCGTCGAGCACCAGCCCCGAGCGGGCCTTGGCCGACACGATCCCCGCCGTCACCGTGCTGCTGAACCCGAAGGGCGAGCCGATCGCCACCACCCACTCGCCGACCTCGAGCGCGTCGGAATCGGCGAAGGTCGCGGGCCGCAGCCCGTCGGCCTCGATCTTGAGCACCGCCACGTCCGTCAGCGGGTCGCGCCCCACGATCTTGGCTTCGTGCTCGCGCCCGTCCTGCAGCTTGACGCGCACCACCTCCGCCTGGCGCACGACGTGGTTGTTCGTCAGCACGTAGCCCTGGTCGGAGACGATCACCCCCGACCCCAGCCCCGTCTCGGTCAGGCGCGGCTCCCCCACCGCGACCGGAAACCCGAACCAGTCCCGCTGCACCTGCTGCACGCGGTTGAGCTGCGTGATGTGCACCACGCTCGGCTCGGCCTTGCGGGCCACGCTCTGGAACACCTTCGAGAGACCCCGGGCGAACTGGATCTCCTCCGTGATGTCCTCGGTGCGCTGCCCCAGCGCCGGCATCGGCGCCAGGAGCACGCCCAGCACGACCATCCACGCCCATCGCGATCGCATCGGGAGAGCCTCCTGTGTGTTCCGCCCCCGTCACACCCGAGGCCGGGCGGAGCGGCTCGGGGTCGCTCTGTCACTCTAGATGCGCCGGCGGCCCGCCCCCGTCGCCCCAACACATCCCCTACACGCCCCGCTTGCGCAACACGCACGCGTGGTGACCCGCCTCGCGACGGAACTTCCGCTCGTAGTTGGTCCCGAGCAGCTCCCCCTCCTCGGCCCAGTCGGGGGGCGTGAACGCCTCCAGCGCGAACGGGGCCCGATCGTCGGGCGCCGGGCACGCCGACTCCGACACCGCTCCCCCGTGGTCCGCCCGCCCGCCCTCGAACCAGCCCCGGTACGCCGACGCGTCGGTCCACACCGCGAAGCGCTCGCGGCACCAGGCCCACAGGGCCGCGTGGTCGGTCGCGACGCGGAGCTCGCCCCCCGGCCTCAGCACGCGCCAGGCCTCCGCCAGGAAGCGGTGCTGCACCACGCGGTGCTTGTGGTGCTTGGGCTTGGGCCACGGGTCCGAGTAGTAAAGATGCAGCACGCGCACGCACGAATCCGGGCAGCGCCAGCGCAGGAAGTCCACCGCGTCGGCGTGCAGCATGCGCACGTTGGGGAGCCCCCGGCGACGCACGCGGTCCGAGGCGTACGCCCAGATCGACCCCTCGCGCTCGATCCCCAGCACGTTCACGCCGGGGGTCGCCCCCCCGTGCGCCAGGACGAACCCCCCCTTGCCCGTCCCGACCTCGACTTCCAGGGGCCGGCCCGGGTCGGCGAACCAGGCCCGAGGGTCCAGCCGCCCGGCGCCAGGGTCGGTCACGACCGCGTCGGGCAATGGCGGCAGCTCGTGCGGCGCGACGCCCACGCGCCCCAGCGCGGGATCGAGTTCACGCCCCCGTCCAAGGTCCGTCGCCATGGCGGGCGACTGTACCCCGCGCCCCGACGAGGGCGGCCCGCGGGGCGAACCCAGGGACGAACCCGATCCCCCGGCGTCGCCCGGCGCGGGGGAACCCGGACCCCGGGCGGCCCTCGGCGCGGAATCCGCCGATCCGATCGCCGCACCGTCCGTATAAGCCAAGGGGCGGAGCGGTGTTGAAATGTCCGCTGCGGGTTTCGGGGGCCGGGTCCGCGACCGATATCAGGGGTTGGTGCGCCACCGACGGCGCGTCGGCCCTCCGGCGCCGGCCCGCTCGTGCGCCCGGAGTCGCCGCACAGGGGATCGACCATGCCCGATGAACGGAATCTGATGGCGGTGTCCAGCGTTCGTTCCCCCTCGATCGGCGCCGCGGCGGGCCCGCTGACGGGCGGCGACCTCGCCTCCGCCGTCGACGCGCGCCTCGACCGCCGGCGCTTCCAGGACCACCACTGGAGCGGCACCTTCTGGGACTACCTCGACATCTGCGCGCAGAACCCCGCCGTGCTGCGCAACGCCTACCAGCGCCTCTACGACGCCATCATGGCCCACGGATACGAGAAGTACCGCGTCTTCAAGAGGGAGTGCGTCCGCTACCACTTCTTCTCCGACCCCTTCTCGCACGCCGGCGCCGTCTCGGGCGACGGCGCCGACGCCGTCTTCGGCCTGGACTTCGCCCTCATGCAGCTCGTCGACTTCCTCCGCTCCGCCGCCGAGGGCTACGGCACCGACAAGCGCATCCTGCTCCTGCACGGGCCCGTCGGCTCCAGCAAGTCCACCATCGCCCGCCTGCTCAAGCGCGGGCTCGAGGCCTACAGCCGAACCCCCGAGGGCGCCCTCTACTCCTTCTCCTGGCTGCTCAGCGAGCAGTGCGACATCCGCCCCGGCGTCGAGAACCCGCGCCAGGCCCAGCGCACCCACGAGTTCGCCTGCCCCATGCACGAGGAGCCCCTGCTCCTCGTCCCCCGCGAGGCCCGCGAGGACATCCTCGCCCGACTCAACAACTCCTACCGACCCAAGCACCACAACGGACGCCTCCGCGTCACCGGCGACCCCGACCCCTTCTGCCGCAAGGTCCTCGAAGACCTCATGACCTTCTACGACGGCGACTGGCGCAGGGTCATGGACCACGTCCGCGTCCGACGCATCGTCCTCTCCGAGCAGGACCGCGTCGGCATCGGCACCTTCCAGCCCAAGGACGAGAAGAACCAGGACTCCACCGAGCTCACCGGCGACATCAACTACCGCAAGATCGCCCTCTACGGCAGCGACTCCGACCCCCGCGCCTTCAACTTCGACGGCGAGCTCAACATCGCCAACCGCGGCGCCTGCGAGTTCATCGAGATCCTCAAGCTCGACGTCGCCTTCCTCTACGACCTCCTCGGCGCCAGCCAGGAGCACTCCATCAAGCCCAAGAAGTTCGCCCAGACCACCATCGACGAGGTCATCCTCGGGCACACCAACGAGCCCGAGTACAAGCGCCTCCAGTCCAACGAGATGATGGAGGCCTTCCGCGACCGAACCATCAAGATCGACGTCCCCTACAACGTCCGGCTCGACGACGAGATCAAGATCTACCTCAAGGACTTCGGCCCCGAGCGCATCAAGGGCATCCACGTGGCCCCCCACACCCTCGAGGTCGCCGCCATGTGGGCCGTCCTCACCCGACTCGAAGAGCCCAAGAAGGCCGGGCTCACCCTCCTCCAGAAGCTCAAGCTCTACAACGGCAAGAGCCTGCCCGGGTTCACCGAGGACGCCGTCAAGGAGCTCAAGGAAGAGGCCCGGCGCGAGGGCATGGACGGCATCAGCCCGCGCTACATCCAGGACAAGATCTCCAACGCCCTGGTGGGACGCCAGGCTCTCGACGAGCACTGCATCAACCCCTTCATGGTGATCAACGAGCTGGAGGGCGGGCTCTCGCACCACTCCCTCATCACCGACGAGAACACCAAGAAGCGCTACCGCGAGCTGCTCTCGGTCGTCAAGGAGGAGTACGAGGACATCATCAAGGGCGAGGTGCAGCGGGCCATCTCCGCCGACGAGGACGCCGTGCGCCGCCTGTGCGCCAACTACATCGAGAACGTGCGCGCCTACACCCAGAAGGAGAAGGTGCTCAACAAGTACACGGGCAAGCACGAGGAGCCCGACGAACGGCTCATGCGGGCCATCGAGGACAAGATCGACATCCCCGACACCCGCAAGGACGACTTCCGCCAGGAGATCATGAACTACATCGGGGCACTGGCCCTCGACGGCAAGAAGTTCGAGTACAACACCAACCCCCGCCTCTACCGCGCCCTCGAACTCAAGCTCTTCGAGGACCAGCGCGACACCATCAAGCTCAAGAACGTCGTCTCCGGCGTCATCGACGACGAGACCCAGCAGAAGATCGACATCGTCAAGCAACGCCTCATCAAGCAGTTCGGCTACAACGAGACCTCCGCCGCAGACGTCCTCAACTACGTCGCCTCCATCTTCGCCCGCGGCGACGCCAAGAGCAAGTAGCCCCCGCGCCTTCCCATCCAGGCCCCCCTCAAGCGCCCGCGCCACACGCCCGGGATGAGCGGCTCCCCCCGCGAATCCCGGGATCTCCCCACGCGCCACGCCCACCCCCACCCTATCCCCGCACACCCCCCGCACCCAACCCCAATGCCCACTCTTCTACTGTTCACAGTTCACTCTTCGCCGTTCACTGCTCACCCCCCCACCCCGCAACTCCACCCCCCATCTCCCGTATGAACTGCCGTGCCCCACGTCACCCTTGTCTCGCTGTCCGGCTTCCGCGTGCGTGAGCCGGAGATGCTCGCGCTCGGCATGACCTTGCCCGGCCTGCACGACCGGGCCCGGGCCATCGCCGCGCTCCCGGCCCTGGCCCCGCTCACGCTCGCCGCCCACACCCCCGAGGGCTGGACCCAATCGATCCTCGAGGCCCCCGCCGCGGATGACGCCGCGGTCCAGCGGATCCTCGCCGAGAAGCCCGCGCTGGTCGCGATCTCGGCCCTGACCGCCTCCATCCCGCGGGCCATCGCCCTGTCCCGATCCCTTCGCGCCGAGGGCGTGCGCACCGCGCTGGGCGGGCTGCACGCCACCGCCTGCCCGGACGGTTGCACCCCGCACTTCGACGCCGTGGTCACCGGCGACGGCGAGCCGGTCTGGCCCGCGCTCCTGGCCGACGCCGCCGCCGGCTCCCTCCGCCCCCTCTACCGACCCGAGCGTCCCTTCGACCTCGCCGAGTCGCGCCCGCCCCGCTGGGACCTGCTCCCGCCCCGCGACCGCCCGCGCTTCACGCTCCAGACCGCCCGCGGCTGCCCGCTGGCCTGCGAGTTCTGCGCCGCCTCGCGCCTGCTCGGCCCCTTCCGCGAGAAGCCCGCCGAGCACGTCGCCCGCGAGCTCGACGCGATCCGCGCCATCGCGCCCCGCCCCATCGTCGAACTGGCCGACGACAACACCTTCGCCGGACGCCGCGACCCGGCACCCCTCCTCGACGCGCTGGCCGCCTCGGGCGCCCGCTACTTCACCGAGGCCGACTGGCGCATCGGCGAGCGCCCGGACCTCCTCCATCGCCTCGCCGACTCCGGCTGCGTGCAGGTCCTCGTCGGCCTCGAATCGCTCTCGCCCCGCTTCGCCGGCATGGGCGCCAAGAAGGCCCGCATCGACCGCATGATGGACGCCGTCGCAGCGATCCACCACGTCGGCGTCGCGGTCATCGGCTGCTTCGTCGTCGGGGCCGACGGCGAGGACGAGGAGTCCCTCGCCCACCTCGCCGACTTCCTCCTCGACGCCCCCCTCGCCGACGTGCAGCTCACCCTTCTGACGCCCTTCCCCGGCACGCGCCTCCACCGCCGACTCGCCGATCAGGACCGACTCCTCCCCGATCGCGGCTGGGACTCCTATACACTCTTCGACGTGGTCCACCGCCCCGACCCGCTCTCGCCCGACCAGCTCCAGTCCGCGTTCCACAACCTCGTCAAGATCGTCTTCAGCGCCCAGGCGTCCGCCCGTCGCCATGACCTGCGCCGCTCCGTCTGGGCCCGCCGGGGTGTCGCCCCGTGAACCTCCGTGACCTGGCCCGCTTCCTGGGCGGCGATCGCGGCGCGATCGAACGCCTCGCCGGCACCCGCCACGCCCTCTGGGTCGGCGCCCTGTTCGTCCTCGCCGCGAGCCTGGCCCGCAACCACGACGGCGCCTGGCTCCCGGGAGAGCCCTGGGTGCTGCTCCACGGCCTCGCCATCTCCGCCTTCAACGCCACGATCCTCTTCACCCTGGTCTTCGCGGCCGCCGCCCTCCGCCGCCTGGCCCGCCCCGGGTTCTGGCCGGGCCTGCTCTCGTTCCTGGGGCTGTTCTGGCTCACCGCGCCCATGGGCTGGGTCTACGCGATCCCCTACGAGCACTTCATGACGCCCGTCGACGCGGTCGGGGCCAACGCCTGGACGCTGGCGCTGGTCTCGCTCTGGCGCGTGCTGCTCATCACGCGCGTGCTGTCGGTGCTGTGGGGCGCGGGGTTCGTCCGCTGCCTGTTCCTCGTGCTGCTCTTCGCCGACGCCGTGCTGATCGCCGCGGTGGCCGCGTCGCCCGCCCCGGTCGTCGACTTCATGGGCGGCATGCAGCACGCGCCCGAGGAACAGGCCCTCGCCGCCATCAACTTCATGGTCGCCTTCTTCGCCGTGCTGCTCAGCCCGGTCCTGCTCATCGGCGCCATCGTCGCCGCCGTTCGCCTCAAGGGGGGCTGGCGCGTGACGCCCAGCGCCGCCGCCGTCTCGCATGGCGTCGTGGTCGCGGTGACCGCGGCGTTCGCGGGCTTCGCCGCCCTCCTCGCCCTCTTCCAGCCCGCCCAGCACCGCCGCTTCGAAGCCACGCGCCTGCTCCGCGACGACCCCTCCGCCGGCATGGCGTACATGTCGCGGTTCGATCGAGACGCCTTCCCGCCTGTATGGGACCCCCCGCCCCGCCTGGCCTACCGCGAGACAGAGCCCCCCATCCCCGCCATCCACGCCGCCCTCAACGCCGGGGCCGCCACGCGCCCCTGGGTCCGGACCCTCTTCCTCGACAAGAGCTGGCGTGCCCTCGGAGGAGCCGGCAACCTCGGCCCCCGAACCACCGACCCGACGAGCTTCGCCGACCACCACCCCCGCGAAGCCGCCACGCCCGAGATGATCGAGATCGTCCGCTTCCACGCCGAGCACGACGACCGCCTCTCGCCCGAGGCCCGCGAGGCGCTGCACACCTGGCTCGCCGCTCCCCCCGCACCCAAGGGACCGGCCGCCGGCCAGCCCGGCGGCTGACCGGTGAGCAACCCATACGCCCCGCTTGTCAACCGTTCAAAATACGAACATCATGCGGATCTCTGAATAAAATAAAACCATCGTTTGAATTTGCTCAACTGGACGATATCTTTTGTTGAGCATGACCGTTGATTCGATAAAGCCCGCCGCAGATCAGGGCCAGCCGAGCGCGGCGGCGCCCGGCGACCACCTCAAGAGCCACCCGCTCGCCCGCCTGCCCCGCGAGGACCTCGACTTCATCGTCGAGTTCGTGCTGGTCTCCGGCTCCCTCAAGGAGTTGGCCCGGGCCTACCGCGTGAGCTACCCCACGATCCGGAGCCGCCTCGACCGTCTCATCGAGCGGGTCTGCGACGCCGCCCAGGGGCGCAAGCCCGACCCGATCTCGGAACTCCTCGCCGCGCTCACGGAGCGCGGCGAGATCACCCCCGGCGCCGCACGGGCCGTGCGCGACCTCGTGCGGACACGCGAAGGAGGCTCCTCATGACCCCATGGTGGGACCCGCAGACGGCAGGACTGATCGGAGGCATCGCGGGCGGGATCGCGGGCGTTGTCGGCGGCACGCTGGGCGCCGCGATCGGCGCCCTTGCGCCCAAAGGAAAGTGCAAGGGCCCCATCCTCGGGGCCCAGGTCGGATTCACCGGGCTCGGCGCGGCGACGCTCGCCTCCGGCGTCGTGGCCGTCGTGACCGGTCAGCCCTACCACGTCTACTACCCGCTTCTCCTCGTCGGCTTCATCGCGACGGCGGTCATGGGCGGGCTCCTCCCCGTCACGCTCGCCCGCTACCGACAGGCCGAGCGCCGCCGCCTCGACGCCGAGGAGCTGCGCCGCACCTGACGCCCGTCACGAGAAGTACCGCAGCAGCGCCAGGAAGTCCTGGAAGTCGATCACCTCGTCGCCCGTCAGGTCCGCCCGCGAGTTCCAGGAGTTGTACCACGTCAGGAACGTCAGCAGGTCGACGAAGTCGACGGAGTCGTCGCCGTTCAGGTCGCCCGCGGGCTCGTCGTGCGACGCCCACGACGCCGGCAGCACCTGGCGGGCCAGCCCCGGGCCCGCGACCTCGAGCCGCAGCGTCGCCGGTCCCGACACCTCGAAGTAGTCGACGCGGAGCGAGTACCACCCGCTCAGGAGATTCACGGTGGCGCTGCGCTCGCTCGCCGCGTGCACGCCGTCGTGGTCGATCGTCCGGACACCGCCGATCCACAGCATCGAGCCGTCGTCCGAGGTGAGGTAGAGCGTGTAGGCCCCGCCCACCGGGACGCGCACGCACGCGGTGAGCGACGCCGCGAACCCGTCGTACAGGCCCGAGGGCCCGAACGGACCCGTGGTGGTGGGAACGTCGAGCGCTTCGAGCTCGAGCGTCGAATCGGGCGCCAGTTGTGCCAGGTCCGGCAGGCGGACGAGCGGCCCGGTCTCGTAGACCCTCGCCGCGACGCCGCTGCGGCGCCCGCCCTTGACCAGGTCCGGCGCCACCGTCACCGCCGGGGGCGAGCCGCCGAGCGCCCCGCCGGCGTTGACCAGCCCGTGCCCGAACGACTCGTCCCAACCCGGAGGCCCCAGGTCCGTCGCCGTCGCGATCAGCCGCTGCTCGACCTGGTTCGCGTTCAGCGTCGGATTGGCCGAGATGACCAGGGCCGCCAGCCCCGCGACGATGGGCGCGGCGAAGCTCGTGCCCTCGCGTGACGCATACCCCCCACCCCGCGCCGTCGTGACGATGTTCACCGCCGGCGCCGCCAGGTCGATCGCCGGTCCGAAGTTCGACGAGGGCCACAGCCCGTCGTGCGCCGTGGTCCCCGACACGATCGTCACGTCCGTCCAGTTGTTGGTCAGGCGGGTCGCCGAGTTCCCCGCGCCCCAGACCAACAGCGAGTTCTGCCAGCGCATGGCCCAGCCCAGGTCCTGCACCGCCTGGTAGCCGCACCCCTCGTAGCTCACGCTGACGACGCGGGCCCCGTTGGCCGCCGCCCAGCTCGCGCCGTACAGGATGTCCGAGAGGTACGCCCCGCCGCTCGTGCGACTCGTCGCGCGGATGGGCATGAGGTTCACGTTCCACGCCACGCCCGCCACGCCCACGCCGTTGTTCCCGATCCCCGCGGCCACCCCCGCCGTCGCCGTCCCGTGACCGTTGACGTCGGAGACGTCGCCCCCCTGCCCCTGGGCCAGCATGCTCTCCGAGTTGAAGCCCGGGACCAAGGCCCCCGCCAGGTCTGGGTGCGAGAGGTCCACCCCTGTGTCCACCAGCGCGATCGTGACCGAGCGCGCGCCCACGCTCCGCGCCCACGCCGACGGGCTGGCGATCCGCTGGTGGTGCCACTGGCTCCCGAACAGCGGGTCGTTGGGCGAGGTGATCGGGTCCAGCACCGGATCGGGCTCGACGTAGGCGTAGTCGCCCGTGGCGCGCAGCGATTCGGCGTACGCGCCCGGGTCCTGCCCCGGCGGAGGGGTCAGCACGATCAGCCCGACCGGGTCGACCCGCTTGACCGCCCGCGGGCTGACGCGCGCCACCGCGGCCGCGTGCCGCTGCGCCGCGCCCTCCGGCGCCACGCCCCGCCCGACCAGCTCCGGCGCCGAGAAGGGCCTGACGAGCAGACGCGCGGGCCCCGGCGGATCGGCCCACGCCACCCCACACACCAGAGCCACCAGAACCACCGCCCCATTGCCCACAAGCCGGACCGAGATTGCCATGGATTCCGTTTCAACGACCCGACGCCGCGCCAGCGCCGGGGTGCCCACTGCCATCTCGGGAGGCGCTGTCGATCAGCAACCGCGCGAACACCCCACGTGGCGACCGTCGCTCCCAAGACGGCGGGGACGCTACTGAATACCCGCAAACCCTGCGCGACGATCAGTACCCAGCTGTCCTGAAATAGAGTGTTGACCCTACGCATGGCATCTGGATTCAGGGGTTTACCGGGTCCGCTGACCCGCCCGTCGCCCGACGACCAAGGGGCGGCACGGGATGGCGGCGGGGACGCGCAGGGATCGGCCGGGGCTATACTCCCCCCCGCCGCGGGCGGCCGCGGGCTTGTAGCTCAGTTGGCTAGAGCGCACCCCTGATAAGGGTGAGGTCGGCAGTTCGAGTCTGCCCAGGCCCATTCGCGAGGGGCGTGCACGAGGCACGCCCCCTTCTTCTTTGGCGCTGGCAGAACCCGGTTCCCCGTGCGCGGCGGCGCCCATCGCCCCGCCCGGCAGCGGCGAAGGATGGACCCATGTCGCCCCAGGACCACGGCGCCGAAGCCCCCATCCGCTCCGCTCCCACGCGCCAGCGCGGGCCATTCGTGCGGTTCGTGCTCCGCGGCCTGGCCGTGCTCCTCCCTTCGATCCTCACCGTGTGGATCCTGTGGATGGCCTCGGTCTTCGTCTACAACAACGTCGCCGAGCCCATCAATCGCCTGATCCGGCAGGGCGTGGTCCACGCCATGCCCGTCGTTCCCGACGCCTACCACCCCGCGTGGTACGTGGTCACCCCGGAGGCCCTCGCCGACGCCAAGGGGGGCCGAACCGAGGGCGGGGCGCTCAAGGGCTTGCCCGACCCCGCCGTCAGGACCGAGCTCCGCGCCCGCGCCTTTGCCAAGGTCTGGCGCCAGGCGTGGTACCTGCAGGCCTCCGGGCTGCTGGCGGCGATCGTGCTGCTCTACGTCGCCGGCGCCATGGTCGGCGGGCTCATCGGGCGCAAGTTCTACCAGCGCCTGGAGCGGGTGATCTCGCGCATCCCGGGGTTCAAGCAGGTCTACCCCCACGTCAAGCAACTGGTCGATCTGGTGATCGGCGAGCGCCCCCTGGCCTTCAAGCGCGTTGTCCTCATCCAGTTCCCCCGTGAGGGCCAATGGGTCATCGCGTTCGTCACGGGCCCGGCCATGACCGTCGCGCGCGACGCCGTCGGTCGCCCCTCCGTCACGGTCTTCGTGCCCAACACCCCGACCCCCTTCACCGGCTTCACCCTCACCGTGCCCGAGGCCGACGTGATCGACATCCCCATCTCCCTCGACGAGGCGCTGCGATTCGTCGTGACCGGGGGCGTGCTCGTGCCGGAGCGATTGCTCCCCGCCTCCCACGGGTCGCCCACCCTGCCGGCGACCGAACGCGCGGGCAAGTAGCCGTTCCCGCCGCCCGCACGCCGTATGATCCCCCCCGGCGGGGGTCGGACCGCGTGTGCCGACCCCACCGCCAGGGCCGACGGGGCCGCCCGGCGTGGCGGCGGGCCCCGCGGCATTCCGGTGATTCCATCCCGGGGCGCCCGGCGCCCCGCTTGGGGGGAGCGAATGAAGACTGAGGTTGTCGGCCGGAACATCGAGATCACCCCGGCGATCCGCCAATACGCCGAGTCCAAGTTCGAGAAGCTCACTCGGCACTTCGACCGGATCCAGGAGATCACCCTCACGGTGGTCAAGAACAACCACCACCACAAGGGCGAGTTCGAGGTCGAGCTCCGGATCGACGTCGAGAAGCACGAGGACTTCGTCAGCAGCGAGAAGCACCTCGACCTCTACGCCGCCATCGACGGCGTGATCGACAAGGGCGTGCGCCAGCTCACCCAGTACAAGGAAAGGCTCAAGCAGGGCAACCGCTGACGCCGCCCCGGGGCCGCGGCGAGGGAGACCGTCCGATGCTCAAGCTGGCGCAGATCATCCCCGAACACGCCATCGTCCCCGACCTGAGGGGGAGGACGCGCGAGGAGATCGTCGCGGAACTGCTCGACGCCCTGGTCCGCTGCGGAGCCGTCGCCGCCGAACTGGCCGCCGACCTGGGCGCCAGGGTCCTCGAGCGCGAACGCAAGGGCAGCACCGGCTTCGGCAAGGGCGTCGCCGTCCCCCACGTCAAGCACCGCTCCATCGAGCGCATGTGCGGGGCGATCGGGCTCTCGCGCCTGGGCGTCGACTTCAACGCCCTCGACCGCGCCCCGGTCTTCACCTTCGTCCTGCTCATCAGCCCCGACAGCCGCCCCGAGGACCACCTCCGCGCCATGGAGGTCATCTTCAAGAACCTCAGCAAGGAGACCTTCCGCCGCTTCCTCCGCCAGGCCTCATCCGCCCAGGGCGTCGCCGCCCTCCTCGAGGAAGCCGACCAGTCGCAGCTCACGGGCTGAACGGGGCGGGCACGGCCGAGGGCGGCGTGCCCCCACCCGGGCCGCCCCCGTGGATCGCCCATGCCGGATCACGCCGAGGCCAAGGTCACCATCGTCAACCGCCTGGGCCTCCACGCCCGCCCGGCCATGACCTTCGTCGACCTGGCCGTCCAGTTCCACTCCGAGGTCCGCGTGCGCAAGGGCGAGCACGAGGTCGACGGCAAGAGCATCATGCAGATGATGATGCTCGCCGCCGGCAAGGGGTCGGAGCTGGTCCTCTGCGCCGAGGGCCCGGACGCCGTCAAGGCGATCGCCGCCCTCCGGGCCCTGATCGAGAGCGGGTTCGACGAGGAGTAGCCCTACCGCGCCGCCTGCTGCAGCGCGATCAGCGCATACGCCGTGATCAGCACCGGGTCGTTCTCCATCCAGCGGTCGTCCACAGGCGTGAACGACCCGTCGGGCCGTTGCAGCCTGGACAGCTTCGCCACCAGGTCGCGGGCCCAGTCGCGCCGCTCCGGGCCGCCCGGCCCGTGCACCTCGACCCGGTCCATGCCCCAGGCCGCCATGGCCCGCGCCAACGTCAGGTAGTAGTAGTACAGCCCCTCCGTCCCCAGCCCCGGGTTCTCATCCAGCGTGTAGTGCCGCGAGATCCACCCCAGGGCCGACACGACGCGCGGGTCCGTCCGCGACAGGTCGGCGTAGAGATAGCTCTTGAAGCCGGCGTAGGTCATCGAGCCGTAGGCCCGCAGCCGGCTCACCCCACGCCACGCCGACACCGCCTCTACCTCCAGCACCTCCACGTCGCCGCCGAGCGCCGCGCGCAGCAGTTCCTCCAGGTCGCCCTTGTCGGCGAGCGCCGCCCGCACCTCGAACACGCCCGACTGCGCGCCGTCGGGCGTCGGCCCCAGCAGCACCATGAACCGGTCCCCCAGCCCGCGGAGCGCCGCCATGGATGACGCGCCGGCGGCGTCCCCGATCCGACGCTCCACCTCCGCGCGATCGAGCGTCCGCGGCTTCCCGTCCCGCGTCCCCAGGCGCACGCGGGCGGCCAGCCCGGGCGGCCCGGACAGGCTCTCGGCGACCTCGCCCGCGAAGCTCTGCCCGCCGCCCGCCGCCTCCCCGCTCGCCGACGTCGCGTAGATGAACCCGCCCTGGGTCGAGCCGGCGGCGTAGGGCTGGTCGTTCACGCGCTCGCTCATCTGCAGCCGCTGCAGGAACACCAGGGCCCGGCGCACGGCCGGGTCGTTGCCCTCGACGCCCGCGTCGCGCAGGGCCTCGAGGAAGAAGGCCGTGTTGGAGAGGTCGGGGCGACCGCTCCGCCCGTACCCAACCCCGCCATAGAACGCGTGCGCCCGCTCCACGGGGCGGGCCGACTCGCCCGTCCCCCCGTGCGTCACCGCGTCCTCGCCGAACTGGAGCGAGCGGAGGAACCGCGCGGCCGGCTCGATGGCAGCCCTGGCCTCGGGGTCCCGCAGGCGCGTGAGCAGCGACAGGCAGATCGCCGTGTTGTACGAGGGCAGCACGCGGTCGTAGATCCCGCCGTCCTTCTGCCGGAAGCTCAGCACGAAGGCCACGCCGCGGCGGACCGCCGCGTCGTCCGCGCTGACCGACCCGTTCTCGATCATGCCGCGCAGGACAAGGCCCGTGATCGCCGGGAACCGCGGGGTGCCCGGGCCCGGGGGGACGCCCCAGCCCCCGCTCGCAGGGTCCTGCGCCCCGCGCAGGTACCCGACCGCCGACGCGATCATGGCCCGGACGTCCGGCGCCGCCGGCGGATCCGCGGCGTGCCCCGCCCCGGGCTGCCGCGCCCCCGCGAGCGTCGCCCACGCCGCCATGACCGCCAGTCCGACGCGCGGCCCCCATCCGATGCCCGCACCCATGCGACCTCCTCGGAGGACCGATGCCCTAGGGAACCGTGGCGACGAGCGCCGTCAGGGGCGTCGTCGCCGTGATCGACACGCGCTCGGCCACCCGCGCCGGGACGAGCAGGGTCATCCCCACCGCGACGTTCGTCGGGGCCGCCCCCCCGCGGCACGCCAGCTCCGCCTTGCCCCCGAGCACCATCACCACGCTGCAGCGCGGATCGCCCAGCTCCGCCACACCCCCCGCCTCCAGCGACAACTCGGCGAGCGCGAAGTGCTCGTTCCGCACCATCTCCGCCAGGGGCTCCGCGCCCGACCGTCGCGCCGCCGCCGGCGCCGGGCCCAGCACCATCGATTCCAGGGCCCGCTCGACGTGCAGCTCGCGCCCGCTCCGCCCCCAGTCGTACAGCCGGAACGTCGTGTCGCTGGGGGTCTGCACCTCCGCCACCAGCACCCCCGCCCCCAGCGCGTGCACCGTCCCGCTGGGCAGGTCGTGGCACTCGCCCCGCACCGCCTCCACCCGGTCCAGCATCTCGACCACCGAGCCGTCTCGGCAGCCCCGGGCCACGTCCTCGCGCGTCACGCCGGGCTTGAGCCCCTTGTAGATCAGGCTCCCCGGCTCGGCGTCGAGCACGTACCAGCACTCCGTCTTGAGATAGGCCTGCGCTCCCGGGTACCGCGCCAGGTACTCCGGGCTCGGGTGCACCTGCACCGACAGGTTCTCGCGCGCGTCCAGGAACTTCACCAGCAGCGGGAAGTCCCTCGACGCGATCGCCCGCCCGAACAGCGCCTCGTCGCCCCACGCGCGGCGCACGTCCGCGAGCGCCCGCCCCGCCAGCGGGCCCGAGGCCACCACGCTCCGCGCCGCGCCCCCCCCAGCCCCCGAGGCGCTCGTCTGGGCCAGGTCCGCCACCTCCCACGATTCCCCCACCTGGTGCCCCGCCGCCACCGGCTTGCCGAAGCGGCGCAGACGGTCCCCGCCCCAGACCTTCTCGAACAGCAGCGGGCGGAACCAGAGGGGAGCGAGTGGTGTGTCGACCTTCATCGGCATGCCGGGCACGACGCGTCCGCGCATCGGGCACCATGAGCGTAGCCGCGAAACCCCGCCGAACCGGTCAGAGCAGCACGGGCCCCTCGAGCTGCATCCCGCTCACCCGGGCGTCGAACGCGATCCGACCGTTGACGACCCCCTGGATGTCGCTGATGAACCGCCGACGACCCAGCTTGACCTCCTTGCACAGAAGGTACAGGTCGTCGCCCGGCTTGACCATGGTGCGGAAGCTGGCGCTCTCGATCCGCAGGAACGCCGCCAGCTTCACCTCGGGCTGCCTCACGATGAACAGGTAGCACGCCAGCTGCGCCCCCGCCTCGATCATGAGCACGCCCGGGAACATGGGCCGGCCCGGGAAGTGCCCCGCCACCCAGAACTCGTCGTCCCTCACGTGCTTGACCGCCACCGCCTCGGTGAAATCGGGCCTCTCCCACACCAGCCGGTCCAGCAGCAGCATCAGCCCGCGGTGCGGGAGCTTGAGCTGCAGGCTCGCCTTGTCCCGCGCGCACAGCGAGAGGTCGATCTTCGTCAGATCGATCAACAGCGACTTGCCGTCGCGCGGGTCGGCCTCGACGACCGGGACCACGCTCTCAAGGGGTCTTGCCCGCATCCCTCATTTCCAGCACCTTCTCGCGGATCTCCTGCGCCGTCTCCTTGATCAACTGCATCGAGTGGCGGACCCGCGTCCCCGCCGCCTTGTTCCCCCCCTCGGTCTTCTTCAGGTCCTCTTCCACCTCGGCGACCAACTGCTTGAGCTTCTCGTAGGCTTCCATCATGGCCTCCCGTTCCGTCCCCGCCGGGGCGGTACGCGTGTCGATTGACCCCGCCAGGCACGCCGCCATGCCGGCCGCCAATCCTACCCGGAACCCGCGCCGGAGCGCGCCGAGGGCCACGCTCCTCACCCGTATACCTGACATCATGCGAACAAACGGCGCGGCCTAATGGACAACCCCCGGCAGCGTGCGCTCCAGAACCTCCAGGGCCGCGTGCGTGTACGCCGGGTGACCCTCACGCTCCATGAACGCCGGCACCACCGCCGCCATCAGCACGCGGCGCAGGTTCGCCACCTCGACGTACGCCCCGCCCGGCTCATCGGTGGGCAGGCCCAGGGCGCGCCGGGCCTTGGCCAGCGCCGCCACAGGCTTCACCCCGTGCAGGAGTTCCGGCCTGGCCCAGTACAGCCGCTCCAGGTACACCGCATCCTCGACCCAGTGCCCCGCGTGCACCAGCGCCAGGTCGATGAGCACCGCCGGCGAGGCGTCCGGCACGTCCGACGGCGACCGCCGCAGCGCGTTCCCCGGGTGCAGGTCCCCGTGGCACCAGGCGTCGATCGGGCGGGCACGCCACCGCGCCACCAGACCGTCCAGAGACCTGTGCACCAGCCGCAGCATGTCGTTCCAGCGCTGCTCCTCCTCGATCCCGTGCATCCGAACGACCGTCCGCGCCCGGTCCAACAGCCCAAACCAGTCCTTGTCCGGCGCCGAGCCGTCCACCGCCCGCCGCGCCCCCGCCTGCTGCTGGAACACCGCCGCCGTCCGCACCAGGTCCGACACCGCCCGCTCGTCCAACCGCGTCGACAGAGGCTCGCCCGGCAGACGCTCCAGCACCAACCAGTCCACGTCCTGGCCGCCCACCCCCGCGCCGTGCGCCAGCACCCGCGGCGTGGGCCCGTGCGACCCGTCCCCCATCAACACCGTCCACCCATGCTCCAGCGCCGGCACCGGCAGCTTCACGATCGCCGGGATCGACCCCCCACCGTCACTCCACAACGCCACCCCCGTCGCCGCCCCACCGTGCTGCCACGACGAACGGAACCACTCGATCGCGCCCAACCGCCCGTCGCATGCCGCCCGCAGCGCCGAACCCAGCGACTCCCCGAGGGCGTGCGGGTCGGGCGCTGCGGCGTGCGGCTCGGGCATGCTCCAGAAGAGTACCGCGCCCGGGCCCGGGCGGTTCGCCCCTGTCGCGCACGACCAACGTCCGATCACGCGCGCAACCACCGCGACGCCAGCTCGATCAACCGCGGCACCGCCACCTCCTCCGCGCGGTGCCGGGCCTCCACCCCCTCGGGCCATGGAAAGTCCCGACCCAGCGCCGACCCGAGCTGCTTGCGCCGATGCGCGAACGCCACCCGGCAGAACGCCTCCAGCCCCTCCGCGTCCTCCGTCAGCGGGTCCGCCCGACGCTCCACCGACACCATCACGCTTGTCACCTCCGGGCGCGGCCAGAAGCACTCCGGCGAGAGCGTCGCCAGCTTCGACACCCGCGCCAGCGCCTGCGACACCACCGTCAGGGGCCCGTAGTCCTTGCTCCCGGGCGACGCCAGCAGCCGATCCCCAACCTCCCGCTGGATCGTCACCCAGAACCCCATGCACTCGGGGTGACGCAGCAGCAGCGCCATCATGAGCGGCGTCCCCGCGTTGTAGGGCAGGTTCGCCACCAGCTTGAACGGGCCCGGGCCCAGCGCCGCCAACGCCTCCGCGTTCACGCGCCGACCGCACTCCAGCGCGTCCCCCTCCACCAACGACAGCCGCCCCGACGCGATCGCCGCCGCGAAGCGCTCGCGCAGCAGGTCAACCAGGGCCCGATCCAGCTCCACCGCCACCACGCGGGCCCCGCGGGCCAGCAGCTCCTCCGTCAGCGTGCCCGTCCCCGGGCCCACCTCCAGCACCACGCTCCCCGGGCCGACCCGCGCCGCGTCCACCAGCCGCGTGAGCAGGTTGTGGTCGACGAGGAAGTTCTGCCCCAGCGCCTTGCGCGGCGACAGCCCCCGCTCCTCCAGCAGCTGCCGGATCTGGCTCAGCGTCTGCACGCCGGAATAGAAGCCCGCCTCCCGCCTCCAGTGCAACCGCCCTCCGGCCGGTGTGCGGCGCCGGGCCTGCACCTGAGAAGCCGCCCAGGGGCCGGTCCCGCTCGCGCCCGCTCCGCCAAGGTGCGCCCGCCACGGTGATCCCATCGGCGCCGGGCTGCCCGGCTCGCCCCGCTACATCTCCCCCTCCGGCCCGAAGCGGATCACGTTCTTCCCGCTCCGCTTCCCCTTCAGCAGCAGGGCGTCGGCGTGGGCCAGCAGTGCCTCGGCGCTGGCCCCGTCCCACGGGTACACCGCCAGCCCCCCCGACACCTCCAGGCGCTCGGGCGCCCCCGGGAACTGCGACCCCAGCTTGGGGAACCGCTGACGCCGCACCTGCTCCTGGAAGCGCTGCGCGATCTGGAACACGCTCTTCGGCGGCTTGGACCCGGGCTGCCGCGGGCCCTCGGTGTCGTGGAAGATCACCACGAACTCGTCGCCCCCGATGCGGCACACGCGGTCCCCCGGGCGGATCACGCTGCCGAGCAGCCGCACCGTCTCGCGCAGGATCTCGTCGCCCGCCTCGTGCCCGTGGTGGTCGTTGAAGGCCTTGAAGTTGTCGATGTCCAGCAGCAGGATCGAGACCGTCTGCCGGTCCCGCCGCGCCCGCTCCAGCAGCGCGTTCATGGACAGGTCGTAGTAGCGCCGGTTGTGCGCCCCCGTCAGCGAGTCGGTGAACGCCGCCTGCCTCAACTGCTCGTGCTGGTCGCGCAGGCGCAGCCACCCCGCCAGCCACGCCGCGTGGCCCGCCACCGTCGCCGCCTCCCCCCTGCACACCAGCCGCCCCAGCGTCGCGCCGTGGATCGACACCGGCACGCCCGCCGCCGACCCCGGGCCCAGGTCCGCCGCGCCGATGAAGACCGCGCCCGGATCCCCCGCCCGCGCCCGCAGCACCTCCAGCGCCGCCGCCGACACGTCCCGCCCCCTCAGCATCGCCTCGATCACCGCCTCGTCCCCCACGCACGGCGCCGAGGGGCCCGGCGCGGCGCTCGGCGCCGACCGCACCGCCTCGTGCACCCGCGCGCACAACCCCGCCGGTGCCAGCGACCTCGGCAGCACCCCGTCCACCCCCGCCGGCGCCCTGGCCCCGTTCTCCGTCACCGTCAGCACGCGCACGCCCGGGTCCACGCTCCGCAGCGCGTCCACGAGCCGCCCGTCCGGTTCGCCCTCCCCCGGCCTCAGCACCACCACGCTCGGCGCCCGCCCCGCCTCCGACAGCTCCGCCACCGCCTCCAGCCCGTCCGGCACGTTGACCAGCCACAGCGACGGGTCGGCGCGCAGCACCGCGTCCAGCCCCGTCTGGCCGATGAGGATCACCCGCACCGTGTTCGACGACTCCGCCCCTGTCATGGCCCTGCTCCGCAGTGGCGACCCGCCTCCATCATTACATACCTCCGCCGGCGCGCGGTTCGTCGGCGAGCAGGATCGACAGTTCCTCGTCCGTCAGCAGGTGGGCCGGATCGACCGTGCCGCCCGGAGCGTCCGGGAACCGCACCGCCTCACCCCCCCCCGCCCGCGCGGCCACCGCCCGTCCCGCGCCCGGCGCCGGTCCGAGAACTCCGCGCCGCGCCCGCAACTCCATCCGCACCTCGGAGACCTCGACCCGCGGCCACCGCCGCCCGATCACCTCGAGCGCGCGCGCCAGGCCGCCGATCGACGCCGGCTCCACGAGCACGAGCAGGATGCGCCGCTCGCGCGACCCGGCGACGAACGCCACCGCCTCCGCGGCGCACCCCGCCTCGCGCACGTCCAGTCCGCGCCCGCGCAAGACCGACACCAGCCGGCCCGGCGCCGGCGGCGGCTCGGCCCACACGACGCACAGGCCGACGTTCGAGGCGCGCTCTGGCACCCGTCCGCTCATGCCCCCATTGTATTCGATCGCCGACGGATCCCCGCCCGATTACGGCTCATCCCCGAGCACGGCGCGGGCGACGGTCGCCGCCCCGTCGGCCGGGCCCAGGGCTTCCAACCGCGCCTCCATGCGCGCGCGGGCGTCGGCGTCGGTCATGAGCGACCACAGGGCCGCCCCCGCACGTCCGAGATTCCGCGCCGGGTCCACCAGGTCGTCCTCGACCAGGCAGGCCCCCGCCCGGCGGAGCGGCTCGGCGTTGAACCGCTGGTGCCGGTCGCGGTGCCAGGGGTAGGGCAGGAACAACGTCGGGACGCGGTTGGCCCAGACCTCGGCGACGCTGCCGGCCCCCGCGCGGCTGAGCGCCACGCTCGCCGACCCCCACGCCGGGCCCATCGGGTCCAGGAACTCGCGCACGACCGCGGTGATGCCGGCCTGGCGATAGGCCGACGCGACCTCGTCCACGCCCCCGCGCCCGGTCTGGTGGATGATCTGCCACCCGGCGTCGACCCACTCGCGGGCGTGCGCGCGCGCCAGGGCTGTGGCGAGCCCGTTGATCGACGCGGCCCCCTGGCTGGCGCCGGTGACCAGGAGGGTCGGGCGGTCCGGGTCGAGGTCGAAGGTCCGCCGGCACTGGGCGGGCGTGCCGGGGGCGATCGCTTCGCGGCGGACGATGGGGCGGATGCGCACCCAGCCGCGGGACTCGAACTCGGGGGCCTCCGCCGCGGTGAAGACGCGGCGGGCGTGGCGGGCGATCCAGCGGTTGGCCTTGCCCGGGGCGGCGTCGAGGTTGACGAGGGTGAGGGGGACGCGTTCGACGCGGGCGGCCTGGGCGGCGGGGGCGGCGACGAAGCCGCCGGTCGCGATCAGGCGCACGGGGCCGGCGTTGCGGGCCTCCCTGATGACGGCGCGGGCGGCGCGCACGGATTGGCCCCAGTGGGCGATGAAGGAGGTGAGGGTGGCGGGGCGGAGCCCGAAGGGGCGAGCGGGGATGGGGTGGAACGCAACGCCGCGGGGTTCGAGGATGCGCCGGTCGATGGGTCGTTCGGAGACGAGGTAGGCGCAGGGGGATCCCGGGGGGAGGTGCTCGGCGATGGCGAGGGCGGGGAAGACGTGCCCGCCGGTGCCGCCGCCGGCGAAGAGGAATGTGGTGGGTGCCGTCACGCGCGGGTCCTCACGCGGCGGCGGCGCGGGCGTTGGGCGGGGCGATCACGGCGGCGGGCTCGGCGGATCCGCGCCGGTCGATGGCGACGAGGAGGCCCAGCGAGAAGGCGGTGAGGATCCAGCCCGTGCCGCCGGAGGAGACCAGGGGGAGGGCGATGCCCTTGGTGGGCCCGAGGCCGGTGACGACGGCGAGGTTGATGACGGCCTGGAGGCCGACGGTGGTGATGACGCCGACGCCCATCAGGCGGAGCAGGCGGTCGGGCTCGCGTCGGACGATGGCGAGGCCGGCGAGGAGGAGGCCGGCGAAGAGAAAGACGACGAGGGCGGCGCCCGGGGTGCCGAGTTCTTCGCAGATGATGGCGAAGAGGAAGTCGGTCCGGTCTTCGGGGAGGTAGCCGAACTTCTGGAGGCCGTGGCCCAGGCCGCGGCCGAAGAACCCGCCACCGGCGACGGCGCCCATGGACTGGATCATGTGGTAGCCGGTTCCCTGGGGGTCGGCGTAGGGATCGAGGAAGGCGGTCAGGCGCGCGACGCGGTAGGGGCTGGCAAGGATGGCCAGGCCCACGGCGGCCAGGCCCATGGGCACGAAGAGCATGAACTGCCAGAGGCGGGCCCCGCCCGCAAGGAGAACGATGCAGGCGGAGGCGGCGATCAGGACGCCGGTGCCCAGGTCCTCGGCGGTGACGACGGCGGCGACGGCGCCCACGGCGACCAGGGCGGGGATGAGCCCGAACCAGAACGACGACATGCCGGATCCGCGTCGGGCGGCCCACCAGGCGGTGAGCCCGAGCAGGCCCCACTTGGCGACCTCGCTGGGCTGGACGCTCAGGCCGTCGCCCACGACGGGGAGGTTGATCCAGCGGCTGGAGCCGTTGACCTCGCGACCCAGGCCCGGCAAGTAGACGGTCCCCAGCGCGACGAGGATGGCGGCGACCACGAGGCCGACAACAACCAGGTCGACGCCGAGCGAGCCCGCCCGCTGCTGGACCGAGGCGGAGAGGCGGCGGATCGGCAGCACGGAAGCGATCGCCAGGGCCCCGAGGGCCAGGGCCATGTAGACGCTGGAGCGGGAGAAGAGGATGGACTCGAAGGTGACGCCCCTGGGGGTGTCGACGACCATGACGGCGCCGTCGACGGCGGCACGGACGGGGTTGACGGTCATGCCGGCGGAGTTGACCATGACGACGCCCACGGTCAGCAGGGCGACGACGCAGAGGGCGACCATGTGACCGGCGCGGAGCATGGACCGAGGGTATCGACCAGAGGCGGGAAGGGGCTGCAATGGGGCACGTCGCGGGGGTGCGCCGGGCTCGTCCCGCGGGGCGCCGGGTGATGGTCGATCCCGGGATTCGCGTGGCTCATCCCGGGCGTGGGCTGCACTTCGACTTCATGCCCGACCGCGACCCGGTGCTCAGGCCGGGCGCCGCGATGCTCACGAGCGACGCCGGCATCGGCTCCCCCGCAATGGACGAGCTGTGCGAGAAGGACGGACACGCCTGCACCTTCGGCCTGGGCACCAGCTCCAGGCTCAAGGGATGGGCCCACCCCCTGCTGCGCCGGGCCGAGAAGCGCTACGGGGAGACCGGCGAGCCTTCGCGGCTCTTCGCCTTCCGGCGCTCCCGCGCCAAGACCGGCGGCGCACCGTGATCGCCGAGGGCGAGTGTTCCGGGGAGGGGACCAACCTCCGCTTCGTGGTCACCAGCCCGCCGGTGAAGAACGCCCGGCGCGCGGCCAACCCCGGGACCACAACGGGGAAGGGGAAGGTCCGCGCTCATCAACGCCCCAACACTCCCCCGCCTCAGCCCGACGCCGCCGACAGGCGACCGCCACGCGACACGCCATCAACGTGTATGACCCGGGCTAAGGAACGTGGAGCGTGCTCCCCGGCACCAGGGAGTCGATGAAGGGGCGGGCCTTGACGAGCGTTTCCTCCCATTCGGCCTGGGGGTCGCTGTCGGCGACGATGCCGGCGCCAACGGAGTAGTCGAGGATTCCGTCGAGGCCGTCGGGGGTGGGTCGGCCCGAGAGGAGGGCGGAGCGGATGAGGATGTTGAAGGCGGCGTGCCCGCTGTCGCTGACGAAGCCGAAGGAACCGCAGTAGGGCCCGCGGCGGACGGGTTCGAGGCGGTCGATGAGCCGCATGGCGCGGATCTTGGGGGCCCCGGTGACGCTGCCGCCCGGGAACGCGGCCCGCACGAGGTCGGCGGCGGTGCGGCCCGGGCGCAGCTCGCCCGAGACGGTCGCGGTGGCCTGGAGCACGCGGCCCGAGGCGTGTCGTTCGATGGCGCGGGGCCGGTCGACGCGGACGCTGCCGAAGCCGCAGACGCGTCCGAGGTCGTTGCGCACGAGGTCGACGATCATGGCGAGTTCGGCGCGGTCCTTGGCGGAGGCGATCAGGTCGCGGGAGTCGGTCGAGCCCGGGCGCGTGCCCTTCATGGGGCGGGCGATCACGCGCCGCGAGCGGGCGTCGAGGGCGAAGAGGAGCTCGGGGCTGGCGCTGCAGAGGGCGCGCCGAGCGTGCTCGCCTTCGAGCTCCATGAACCCGCCGTACCACGGGCGGGCCCGCTCGACCACGGACGCGAAGAGGGCCCGGGGCGAGCCGCGGAAGGCCCACGACAGGCGGTGGGCCAGGTTGACCTGGTAGACGTCGCCCGCGCGGATGAGGTCGACGGCGTCGGCGGCGGCGGCGACGTAGCGATCCTTGGCGGCCTCCTGGTCGGACTCCGGGGCGCCGAGGGGTGAGGGCGCGCGTTCGCGCGGGGGGCCGCGCCGCACGCGCTCGGCGAGCCTCGGCGCCTCGGGCCCGACCCCCCACCACCGCCGCTGGGCGCGGTCGTACACGAGGGCGGACTGGCAGCGTTGGAAGGCGAGCGGGGGCCAGCCGCGGTCGTCGACGGCCCCGGGTCCGAGTCGGCGGTCGCTGGGGTAGGCGTGGTGCTCGATCGCGGGCTCGAGGGCGGGGCCCAGGTCGTAGCTCAGGTAGCCGATCCAACCGCCCACGAAGGGGAGGGGCGCGTCGGCGGCGGTGGAAGACGACCCGAGGATCTCTTGAAGGAGCCCGAGCGCCTCCCCAACCGAGCGGGCCTGGCGGGTGGGGCCCGGGCGGGCGAGGATGACCCATCGGGCGTGCGGATCGTCTCCGCCGGACCAGACGGACGCCAAGGGCTCGTCGGCGGGCCAGGCCCGGAGCGCCGCCTCGGGCGAGAGGTCGAACGCATCGAGGAAGGCGGGGTCGTGGGGCATGGGGCGAGGTGGGGCGCTCGTTTTTGGGGGCGTCCGGTCCTAAACTTACGGCCCAACCACCACCCCGTCCTTTGCACCCGCCGCGGATCGGCGGCTTGGGCGGGCGAGGCTGGGTGACGCACACAAGGCGCGAGCGGGAGCACGCCGCCGGACGGTTCGCCGTCGGGAGGAGAGGTCGGGTCGGAGCAGTCGCAGGCCCCCGGGGCCCTTCAGCGAGGTCAACGCGCATGCCCAGGACGAGCAACAACGGAAGCCGCGGAGCCACCATGGAGATCGAGCCCAAGGGGAAGAACGGGCCCAACGCCCGTCCGCGATCGGCGGGGAAGCTGGGCAAGATGGTGTACTACTTCGGGAAGTCGAGGTCGGAGGGGGACGTGACGCTCAAGGCGCTCCTCGGGGGCAAGGGGGCGAACCTGGCGGACATGACGTCGATCGGGCTGCCGGTGCCGCCGGGGTTCACGATCACGACGGACACGTGCGCCGCGTACTACAAGGCGGGGCAGCGTCTGCCGCACGGGCTGATGAACGAGGTGCACAAGAACATCGCGCTGCTGGAGAAGGAGACGGGCAAGAAGTTCGGGGCCATCGACTCCCCGCTGCTGGTGTCGGTGCGGTCGGGGGCCGCGGTCTCCATGCCCGGGATGATGGACACGATCCTGAACCTCGGTCTGACGGACGCGTCGGTCGAGGGTCTGGCCCGGGTCACGGGGAACCGGCGATTCGCCTTCGACAGCTACCGGCGGTTGATCAACATGTTCGGGGACGTGGTGTCGGGGGTGGACCACCACCTGTTCGAGGCGGCGTTCGACCGCATCAAGGCCAAGTACAAGGCGGTGCAGGACACGGAGGTTCCCGAGGCGGGCATGGTGGAGCTGTGCGAGGAGTACAAGCACGTCTTTCACCGGGCCGTGGGCGAGGTCTTCCCGCAGAACCCGTTCAAGCAGCTGGAGCTGGCGATCGAGGCGGTGTTCAAGAGCTGGAACGGCGACCGGGCGGTCGCCTACCGGCGCATCGCCAACGTCACCGGGCTCAACGGCACCGCCGTCAACATCCAGACGATGGTGTACGGCAACATGGGGGACGACTCGGGGACGGGCGTGGCCTTCACGCGCAACCCGGCGACGGGCGAGAACTCGTTCTACGGCGAGTACCTCGTGAACGCCCAGGGCGAGGACGTGGTCGCGGGCATCCGCACGCCGCTCCCCGTCGACCAGATGCCCAAGTGGAACAAGAAGGTCTACCAGCAGCTCCTGGACATCAAGAACAAGCTCGAGAAGCACTACCGCGACATGCAGGACATCGAGTTCACCATCGAGCGCGGCAAGCTGTACATGCTCCAGACGCGGACGGGCAAGCGCAACGGGGTGGCGGCGGTCAAGATCGCCTGCGACATGGCGCGTGAGAAGCTCATCGACGAGAAGGCCGCGATCCTCCGCATCCCCGCGGGGGACCTGACGCAGCTGCTTCTGCCCAGCTTCGATCCGACCGCCAAGAAGCTGGCGACGGTGCTGTGCGAGGGGATCCCGGCCAGCCCCGGCGCCGCCGTGGGCAGACTGGCCTTCACGGCCGAGGAGGCCACGCAGCGGGCCAAGGCGGGCGAGAAGGTGATCCTGGTCCGCAAGGAGACCAGCCCCGAGGACGTGGAGGGGATGCACTGGGCCGCGGGCATCCTGACCAGCACGGGGGGCCGCACGAGCCACGCGGCGGTGGTGGCGTGCGGGTGGGGCAAGAGCTGCGTCGTGGGGGCCGGCGACCTTCAGATCGACACCGAGAAGGGCCAGGCGAAGGTCTCGGGCAAGGTGCTGACGCGCACGGACACGATCTCCATCGACGGGTCGACGGGCGAGGTCATCGCCGGGTCGCTGGCCACGGTGGAGCCCAAGCTCTCCAGCGACTTCGTGACGATCATGCGCTGGTCGGACAAGCACCGCAGGCTGGGGATCCGCACCAACG
The DNA here is from genome assembly GCA_016873295.1 of Phycisphaerae bacterium. Lineage (GTDB taxonomy): Bacteria > Planctomycetota > Phycisphaerae > Phycisphaerales > UBA1924 > VGXM01. The sequence continues at coordinate 79,903 of VGXM01000001.1, read as the reverse complement.
CCGACACCCCGGGCGACGCCCAGCGCGGGCGCGAGTTCGGGGCCGAGGGGATCGGGCTGTGCCGCACCGAGCACATGTTCTTCGAGGGGGAGCGCATCAGGTTCATGCGCCAGATGATCCTGGCGGAGACGACGGAGGCTCGCGAGAAGGCCCTGGCCAAGCTCCTGCCCTTCCAGCGCGACGACTTCATCGGGATCTTCAAGGCCATGAAGGGCTGCCCGGTGACGATCCGCCTGATCGACCCGCCCCTGCACGAGTTCGTGCCGCACGACGAGAAGAGCCAGAAGGAGATGGCCCAGTCGATGGGCGTCACGCTCGACAAGGTGCGGCAGCTGGTGGGCAAGCTGCACGAGGCCAACCCCATGCTGGGGCACCGCGGGTGCCGGCTGGCCGTCACCTACCCCGAGATCCTGCGGATGCAGGCGCGGGCGATCGTGGAGGCGACGATCGACTGCCTGCGCTCCAACATCAAGGCGATGCCGGAGATCATGATCCCGCTGGTCGGGACGCGCAAGGAACTGGCGTACCTCCGCGGGCTGGTGGAGGAGACCATCACCCTCGTCAAGACCGAGGAGGACTACAAGCCGCGGCTGGACATCAAGATCGGGACGATGATCGAGGTGCCCCGGGCCGCGGTCACCGCCGACGAGATCGCCGAGCACGCCGACTTCTTCTCCTTCGGCACCAACGACCTGACGCAGATGACCTTCGGGTACTCGCGCGACGACATCGCGACCTTCCTCCCCGACTACATGGAGCGCGAGCTCCTCCCCGCCGACCCCTTCCAGACCCTGGATCAGGAGGGCGTGGGGCAACTGGTCCGCATGGGAGTCGACAAGGGACGGCAGGCCAAGAGCGACCTGAAGATCGGCATCTGCGGGGAGCACGGCGGGGACCCCAGGAGCGTCCACTTCTGCCACCGCGTCGGCATGGACTACGTCTCCTGCTCCCCCTTCCGCGTCCCCATCGCCCGGCTGGCCGCGGCCCAGGCGGCGCTGATGGAGAAGTAGGGCGGGGGATCCGAGCGCGGACGACGACGCCGCGCGCCAATGATGCGCCATGGATGCATCGTGGGTCAACGCGATCGGGACCTGGGCGACGGCCGGCGGGACAATCGCTGTCGCCATCGTCGCCGTCTTTCCGATCCGAGAGTGGTGGCGTCGTCCGAAGCTCTCCCTCCGCTGCAAGGCCGATCGGCCGTGGCTCATCGACGCGCCCATCGTTGTTGGCACAGAAGAAGACACGCGTTTCAAGTCCCGCCGGCTTCGCGTTGAGATCCGGAACGATGGGAGGTCCGACGCGACCAACATCGAGGTTCATGCGGACTTGCTCGAAGTCCAGGGCGAAGATGGCGCGCCGTGGGCGCTGATATGCAATCGCGGCGTGGTGTTCGATCACTGATGCGGAGAGGGGTCCTGCGGACGGCGTATCAAGACGCCGCCCTCTCCGCACCTCTCCCGGCCCGGAAAAGGCAGCCCGGGGCGCGTGGCGGCTCGGCCTTCGGATCGAAAGCGGGGGTGCCGGGGGCGGCAGCCCCGGCATCTGGGGTCATCGCGAGTCAATCGCCGTGCTTTGGTGTCGCCTTCCGCAACGACCACCCGGCTTTCGAGAAAGAGGACATCTTGGGTGCCCAGACGGGCGACTACATCTGCACACAGTGCGGCGAGTGCTTCTCGCCCGCGGACCGCACGGAGCTTGACGAGAAGAGAAAGGCGATAACGCCAGACCGGCGTACGTGATCCTCCTCTGCCCCTCCGGGGCAGGAACGCTTGAACACGCTTGAACACGTCCCCTTCCACGGGTTCCGTCGGCGAGGCGCCGACTCTACCCGTGGCTACACCCCATCGCCCCGTTGGGGCGAAGAGGCTGCACCCCATCGCCCCGTTGGGGCGAAGAGGCTACACCCCATCGCCCCGTTGGGGCGAAGAGGCTGCACCCCATCGCCCCGTTGGGGCGAAGAGGCTGCACCCCATCGCCCCGTTGGGGCGAAGAGGCTGCACCTCTGCGCCCCGTTGGGGCGAAGAGGCTGCACCCCATCGCCCCGTTGGGGCGAAGAGGCTGCACCTCTGCGCCCCGTTGGGGCGAAGAGGCTGCACCCCATCGCCCCGTTGGGGCGAAGAGGCTGCACCTCTGCGCCCCGTTGGGGCGAAGAGGCTGCACCCCATCGCCCCGTTGGGGCGAAGAGGCTGCACCTCTGCGCCCCGTTGGGGCGAAACGCGAGCAGGCTATTCCTGGCCCCGGAGGGGCCGCGGGGTGTAGCCACGGGTGGAGCGACGCTGCCTTGAGCGTCGCGAAACCCGTGGAAAGCGGTCTCCCTTCTTATCCTCTTCTTGCCCCGGAGGGGCAAAGGAGCTCCTCACTCGAGTTTCAAGCACCTCCGCCGCCCCGCCGGGGCGGGTCACCCGACGCACGCCGCCTTCCACGGGTTCCGCTTGGGCGAAACGCCCTCGCTTCACCCGTGGCTACATTCCGGCGCACCTTCGGAGCGAAGAAGGGAAGGCCCAATGCCCGGCACCTACTCCCAGATTCTCCTGCACATCGTCTTCAGCACGAAGCACCGAGAGCCGTGGATCACGCCAGAGGTGAGCGATCGCCTGTACCCGTACATGGGCGGCATCGTCCGGGCCGAGAACGGCGTGCTGTACGACATCGGCGGCGTGGAGGACCACGTCCACATGTATCTCCGGTGGCGGCCCGATGAGTCCGTGTCAGACCTGATGCGTACCGTGAAGGCACGTTCGTCGAAGTGGGTCCACGACACGTTCCCAGCCCTGCGCGAGTTCGCGTGGCAGGAGGGCTACAGCGTGTTTTCGGTGAGCAAGTCGCAGGAGGGAGCCGTCAAGGCGTACATCGCCGGGCAGCATGAGCACCACAAGAAGGAGACCTTCAAGTCGGAGCTTCTGCGGATGCTGCGTTTGCACGAGATCGAGTTTGACGAGAAGCATGTGTTCGACTGAGCCGCCGCGCGGTCGCTCGCTTCCTCTGCCCCTCCGGGGCAGAAGAGAGGGGGTGACACCGCTTCCACGGGTTCCGCTCCGTCCGCCTCGCGGCGGACTGCGCTCCACCCGTGGCTACAACCCTTGGCCCCTTCGGGGCCGAGAGCGGTGCGGCAGCAGCGACTGGGTTCCCACGGGTTCCGCGCGGCCCGGCGACGTCGCTGCGCCCGCGGCCGCAGCCCTGCGCCCCTTCGGGGCGAGGAACTGGGCGGGAGCCGGCGTCACCCGGCCTCTTGGGTGTGGATGGCGGGGCATGGGGCCGGGGCCAACCCCTCCCCGGCCCTCTCCTGAAGGGGAGGGGGTCCTCCGTACAATCGCCCCCTATGGCCTACACGGTGCTCGCCCGGCGGTATCGCTCGCGGTCCTTCGACGACCTGGTCGGGCAGGAGCCGATCGCCCGGACGCTCAGGAACGCCATCGCCTCGGGTCGGGTGGGGCACGCGTACCTGTTCACGGGGACGCGGGGCGTGGGCAAGACGAGCACGGCCCGGATCTTCGCCAAGGCCCTGAACGCGCCGAACGACGAGCCGGCGGAGGTGGCCGAGGCGATCATGGCCGGGCGCGACACCGACGTCATCGAGATCGACGCGGCCAGCAACTCGAAGGTGGAGGAGGCGCGGGAGCTGATCGCCAACAGCGTGTACCGCCCCATGCGGGGTCGGCACAAGGTCTACATCATCGACGAGGTGCACATGCTCTCGTCGCACGCCTTCAACGCGCTGCTCAAGACGATGGAGGAGCCGCCCGAGCACGTGGTCTTCATCCTGTGCACGACCGAGACGCACAAGGTGCCGGCGACCATCCAGAGCCGCTGCCAGCGCTTCGACTTCCGCAACATCGCCCCCGGCGAGGTGTCGGCCCACCTGGCCCGCGTGGTCAAGGACGAGAAGCTCAGCGCCGAGCCCGAGCTCCTGCACGCCGTGGCCCGCCTGGGCAACGGCTCCATGCGCGACTCGCTCTCGCTGCTGGACCGCCTGATCGCGTGCGGGCAGAAGAAGCTCACGGTCGCGCTGCTGGAGGAGCTGCTGGGCCTGCCGGACCGCGCGCTGGTGGGCGGGCTGATCGACGCCATGGCCCGGGGCGACGCCGGGGGCTCGCTCGACGGCGCCGCGGCCCTTCTGGCCCGGGGCGTGTCGATCGACCAGCTCGTCGACGCGCTGCTGGACCGCCTGCGCGACCTGATGGTCGTACGGGTGTGCGGTGCGGATTCGCCCCTCGTCGAGCTGTCGGGGGAGGCGAGGAAGCAAGAGGTGGCCCGGGCCCAGGCCTTCGACGCCGCGGGGCTCCTGCACATGATCGCCCTGTGCGAGAACGCGCAGCGGTCGGCGAAGTTCAGCGGCACGCCCCGGGCCCTGCTCGACGCCCTGGTCGTGCGCCTGTCGCAGTCGGCCAAGCTGGCGGACATCGGGCAGGTGCTGGCGAAGATCGAGGCGGGTGGGGCCGCGCAGGAGCCGATCGCAAAAAAACGCTGACGGCGTCGGAGCCCGCGGGGCCCGCCCCCGACGCCCCGGCGCCGCTCTTCGAACCCCAATCCGCGCCGCTGCTCAGGAAGGAGGCGGGGCCGCCCTCCGTCGGCGAACCGCTCGGACCCGAGCAGGTATGGGCGCGGGCTCTGGCGCAATCGCGGGCCAATCGGCGGCTGGCGGCGCTGCTCGACGAATCGAAGCTGGAGGGCGTGGAACCGGGCGTGGCGATCCTGTCGATGGACGCGGGATGGGCGTCGATGGCCCGCGAGCGGCTGGAGGCGATCGAGGCCCTCTTCACCGGCGCCGCCGGCCGCCCGATGCGGGTGGAGGTGCGCGTGCGCGGCGCCGAGCCCGCCGCGGCTCCCGAGGCGACCGCCGCGGAGCCCCCGGCGGAGGACCCGGCGCAGCACCCGCTGGTGCGCGAGGCCGTCGAACGCCTGCGGGCCCGCATCGTGTCGGTGACGGCCCGGCAGAGGGCGGCGCGTTCGGGCGAACCCCCCGCCGCTCCCTAGGATTGGCGGCGAATGCCCGAAGGCCCCCCCACCATCGACCCGCTCGGCCTGGGCTTCGACGAGTTCGTCGCGAGCGCCAGGCGTGAGCACGGGCTGACCATCCCCGCCGCCACAGAGGCCTACAAGCGGTTCTTCCGCGAGGGCGCCACCGACCTGCCCGGCGTCGTGCGGCCGCTGGTCTCGCCGGTGACGCGGCGCGTGACGGAGGAGGGCGACGACGGCGTTATCACGAAGTTCGTCACGGCGGTGCCCTCGGCGCCGCCCGTCCCGGGCCGCTGCCTGGGGGCGCCCGCGCTGGCCCAGCTCGACACGCTCGCGGTCGAGTCGGTGCTGATCCCGATGGTCGGCAAGAAGGGCCGGCGGACGTTCACGCTGTGCGTGTCGAGCCAGGTCGGCTGCGCCATGGCGTGCGGGTTCTGCGAGACCGGGCGGATGGGGCTGGTCCGCTCCTTGACGCCCGGCGAGATCGTCTCGCAGTGGTGGACCGCGACGCACACGCTCGCCCACCCCGTCTCCAACATCGTCTTCATGGGCATGGGCGAGCCCATGGACAACCTCGACAACGTCCTGGCCGCCATCGCGGCGCTCACCGACCACCACGGGGCCGGGTTCCCCATGAGCAAGATCGTCGTGTCGACGGTCGGTCGGCTCGACGGCATCCGGCGCCTGGCGGAGGTCGTGCGCACGCGCCCGGGTTGGAAGCGGCTGAACCTGGCCCTCTCGCTCAACGCGCCCAACGACTGCGTGCGCTCCGAGCTCATGCCCGTCAACCGCCGGTGGGGCATGGGCGACCTGCGGGGCGAGCTGCTCGCCTGGCCCCGGTTCGGCGGCGCCAAGCTGTGCTTCGAGTACGTGCTGATCCCCGGCGTGAACGACGCGCCCGGGCACGCCGCCGAGGTCGCGGCGTTCGTCGAGCCCTTCCGCACGCCGGACGGGCGGCGCACGGCGATGGTGAACGTGATCCCGTACAACCCGCGGCGCGACTCGCCCTGGCCGGCGCCGGGCGAGGAGCAGGTCGAGCGCTTCGTCGAGGCCGTCGCCGCCCATGGGACCTTCGTGACCCGACGCCGAACCAAGGGACGGACGCTGATGGGCGCGTGCGGTCAGCTCGGGGACGAGCGGATCCGGCGGCGCCGGCTGGTGGAGCAGGGCGCCTGACCCGGACCGAGCGAGTGCCGACCGCGACCCGCGAATCCCCGCATGAGCCACCCGGACGCCGCCGGGCGGCGCGCATCGCGCTGGCGGTGGCCTACGCCCTGGCGACGCTCGCGTCCCTGGTTTACACGAACCTGCTGCGAACCCTGCCCGCGCCCGAGCGGGGCAAGCACGCCGTCGAGGTGGGCCCGGCCCGCGCGGGGACGTTCGGGGTCGAAGCGCCCGTGACCGTGTACGCCTGGGACACGGGCACGCCCCGCGAGGGGCGGGCGCCGGTGCTGCTCCTGCACGGCTCGCCCGGCGCCGCCAGCGACTGGGCCCGCCTCACCACCCACCTCCCCGATCGCCGCGTGATCGCGCCGGACCTGATGGGCTTCGGCGACACGATCCGCGACCTCCCCGACGACCTCTCCATCGAGGCCCAGGCCAGGATGCTCGCGTCGTTCCTCGACACGCTGGGCGTGGGGCGGGCCCACGTGGTGGGCTGGTCGTACGGCGGGGGCGCCGCCGCCTGGCTCGCGGCCCACGACCCGGAGCGCATCGCCAGCCTCACGCTCATGGGCTCGATCGGGACGCAGGAGCACGAGGGCTCGGGCAACTACTACTTCGAGCAGTTCAAGTACGCCGTGGGCGTCGCCAGCCTGGGCGCCATGGAGCTCATCCCCCACTTCGGGGCCCTGGGGAGCGCCCGCACGCGGACGCTGTGGCTGGCCACCTTCCGCGACACCGACCTGCGCCGCCTCGCCGACGCGCTGTCCCACATCCGCGCGCCGACGATGGTGCTGCACGGCAATCGCGACGTGCTCGTGCCCCTCCGCAGCGCTGAGGCGGTCAGCCACCTCGTGCCCACCGACCAGCTCGTCGTCATCGACGCCAACCACTTCATCCCCTTCACCGACGCCCCGGGCGCGGGCCGGATCCTGGGCGAGTTCTTCGCCCGGCACGACCGCCCCGGCGTGGCGCCGCGCACCGACCCCGTGTGGCTGGCGCCGCCCGACGACGGGCTGCTCTCCACCCGCGTCGGCGAGCACGTGCGCCTCTCCTGGGGCGTCTGGCTCGTCGGGATCGCCCTCGCCGTCCGGCGGTGGCCCCGGCTCACGCTCGCCGCCGCCGGGCTTCTGGTCGCCTCGCTGGCCCTCGACATGTTCCTGGCGCTGTGCGGGATCATGCTGGGGCTGGGGGTGCCGACGCTGGTCTGCGGCGTGGCGGGCGCGGCGCGGACCGCCCCGCGGCGACTCGATCCCCGGCACGCCGACTGGGCCGTCCGCATCGCCCGCGCGCCCGTCGCCGCCGGATGGCGATCGGCGTTCGTCGCGCCCCTGCGCCGCGGGGCCGACCTCGGGGCACGGGCGCCCGGCCCGGCCCTGCTCGACCGCGTCCAGTTCGTGCTCGCGCGGCTCGCCGGCATCGCCGTGTGGAGCCTGGCGGGCATGGTCGTGGTGCAGACCGCCGGGTGGGCGATGCTCCGCGAGGGCGAAGCCGTGCTCGGCCCGGCGGGCGCCGCCGTCGCCCTGCTCGCCTGCCTGCCGCTGGTGGGGCTCGCCGCCGCCCTGCCCAGCCGCATGGCGCGTCAACGGGCCTGGGCGACGCTGGCCCGCCTCCGGCACCACGAGTGGTGGCCCGGCTGGGTCTTCTACCCGCCCATCGTCGCGTACGTCGCGGTGCTTTCGCGCCGCTTCGGCGGGCTGCCGACCTGCACCTGCGTCAACCCCGGCATCCCGCCCGGCGGGGGCATCGTCAACGAGAGCAAGCACAAGGTCATGGAGGCCGTCGCCGACCACCCCGAGGCCCTGCCCACCGCCATGATCCCCGCGGGGCGGTCCCCCGGCGAACGGGCCGCCCAGGCCGCCGCCCTCATGGCCCACCTCCCGCGGCTCCGCCCGCCCGTCATCGTCAAGCCCGACTCGGCGCAGCGCGGCTTCGGCGTGCGGCTGATCGAGAGCGCCGGCGAGCTCCCCGCCTACTTCGCGGGCATGACCCGCGACGCCGTGCTCCAGCCCTACCACCCCGGCCCCTGCGAAGCGGGCATCCTCTGGGCCCGCACGCCGGGCGCCCGCTCCGGGCGCATCTTCTCCATCACCCGCAAGGACTTCCAGCATCTGGTCGGCGACGGACGGCGCACCGTCGAGGAACTGCTCCACGCCCACCCGCGCTTCCGCTGCCAGGCCGACGTCTTCGCCGTCCGCTTCGAGGGCGACCTGGCCCGCGTCCCGGCCCTGGGCGAGCGCGTGCGCCTGGCGATCGCCGGCAACCACGCCCAGGGCACCCTCTTCCGCGACGGCGCCGACCTCATCAGCCCCGACCTCGAGCGCGCCATCGACCGGGTCTGCGCCTCCTTCCGCGGGGGCGGGGTCCCGGGCTCGCTGGACTACTCGCGCCTGGACGTTCGCTACACGAGCGACGAGGCCCTGCGGCGCGGCGAGGGCTTTGCCATCGTGGAGATGAACGGGCTCTTCGGCGAGTCGACCAACATCTACGACCCGCGCCGGAGCGTGCTCTGGGCCTGGCACACGCTGGCGCGCCAGTGGCGCACGATCTTCGAGCTGGGCGCCGAGCGCCGCGCCGCCGGCGTGGAGCCCATGCGCTGGCGCGAGTTCATCGCCCTGCTGCGGGCCCACTACCGCGACCGCCCCGGGCCCAGCGTCTCGTCCTGATCACGCCGCCAGGCGGTTCAGGTACGTGGTGATCTGATCGAGCACCGACCGGTCCGCCGGCGGTTCGACCGCGACCGCCCGCAGCAGCGCCGCCGCCGACGCCTGCTTGACCGGGAAGCAGTGGCTCATCACCCGCTCCCCGCCGTCGCCGAGGATGTACAGCACCGCCTGCCCGAGGGCGTCGGCGTCGGCGTGGATCTGGATCCTCTGCCCGGACACCACCAGGTCCAGCGGGCCGTTGCCGCTCCGCAGCGACAGGTCCTCCACCCCCCGGTCGAGCGCCGCGATGAGGCGTGTCTGCACCCGCTCGGCGAGGGCCTCCAGGTCCGAGATGGGCGTGGCGCCGGGGAACACCGAGCACGTCAGCCGATACTCCTGCGTCGCCAGCCGCATCAGTTCCGCCGCCTGTTCGGCCTGCAGCCCCAGCTCACGCCCCAGCCCGGGGATGGCCGGCGACTCCGCGCCGCCCGACAGGTCGAGCCCGCCGACGAAGTGCGCGATGCGGTGCAGCCTGCCGATGGACCCCGCGATCTTCCCGCTCTTGGGCGCCGTGTGGTGCCGGACCATGGGCTTGGTGAGGACCTCCGGCAGCCGCCAGCGGGCCGCCAGGGCCGACATCACGTCCACGTGCGTGAACGGCAGCGCGAGGGTCTCGCGCTCGAAGAGCACCTGCGGGCCCGGGGCGTCGCGGAGCAGGCCCGCATAGACCCCGCGCCCGACCAGCGCGGGCATCAGCTGGATCCCGGCGTCCTGCATCAGCCCCACGACGAAGGCCTCGCTGGTCAGTTCCGCCAGCGTCAGCCGCGCCGCCTCCGCCGCCAGGCACGCCCGGAGCACCGACTGTCCCCACACCCGCCCGGACAGGTCGCCCCCCTCGGGGTCCGCCGCCGACCGGCACAGGTAGAACCCGATCGCGATCGACTTGATCCGCTCCAGCCCCAGCAGCACGCACGCCCGATCCAGGCTCGTCACCGGCTGCCGCTGCGCGAACGCCGCCGAGTTGGCCAGTTTGAGGATCCGCCCCACGATCCCCGCGTCGGTCCGGATCACCCTCGCGTAGTCCGTCAGCGCCGCGTCCGACTGCGCGGAAAGCTCCAGCACGCGCACCGCCACCCCGGGCTGGGTCCGCAGCCCGATCGACTCGAGCCTGCGGTCCAACGCCGCCAGCATCTGCACCACGTCGGCGGCTGAGAGTTCGGCGCGTGCCTTCATTCAATCACCACGCACGGGCTGGGGGTGCCACGGTTCCACCATCGGTCCCCGCCGAGCCCCGTGTGAACCGGGCGTGCCTGGCACCCCGGAATAACCCTTAAGGGACGGGCCATGCCGCCGGTCGCCGGCGCCCGTACGGTCCCGGGATGGGTGTCGGCTGCGGGGGACGCGCTGGCGCGGGCCGGCACCCGTTGTCCCCCCAGGTCACAGTCCCCCCGCCCCTCGCCGCCCACCGCTCGCGACGCCCCGTCCCGCCATGACCACCGATCCCGCCCAGCCCGGCGCCTCCCGTTCGATCCCCTTCCGGGGCAGGCCCGTCGTCGTCCCCGTGGGCAAGCTCTTCGACAAGGAGCCGCCGCGTTCCATCGAGGCCGAGATGGCCCTGCTCGGGGCCGTCATCCTCGACCCGCGGGTGCTCGCCGACGTGCTGCCGATCGTCAAGACGCCGACGGACTTTTACGACGAGCGCCACGAGGCCATCTACCGTGCCGTGATCGACCTGTACGACAAGAAGCTGGGCGAGCGCCTCGACGTGATCGCGGTCGCCGACCTTCTCCGCGACCGCAACGCCCTCGACGAGGTGGGCGGGCTCAACTACATCGGCGAGCTGGTCCAGAGCGTTCCCACGTCGGTCACGGCGCCGCACTACGCCTCGATCGTCGCCGAGAAGGCCCGCCTGCGCCGCCTGATCGACGCCGCCGGACGCATCCTCTACGACGCCTACCACGTGGGCGACGCCGGTCCCAACGGCCCGCGCGAGGTGATCGAGAAGGCCGAGATGGCCGTCTTCGACATCGCCAAGGAGTCGGACACCAGCGACCCGCAGAAGCTCAAGGACCTGCTCGACCTCGAGATGACCCGCCTCGAGGCCGCCGAGTTCGACGGAGCGGGCGCCACGGGCCTGAAGAGCGGCTACCCGGACCTGGACGGGCTCCTCCGCGGGCTCCAGAAGGGCGAGATGATCGTGGTCGCCGCCCGCCCCTCCATGGGCAAGACCGCCCTGGCCCTCAACCTCGCCGAGCAGGTCGCCTTCCGCGGGCTGGTCCCCGAGCAGCGCCGACCGGGCGACACCGACGGGCTCATCCCGGTGCTCGTCTTCAGCATGGAGATGTCCAAGTCGGCGGTCGTGCAGCGGCTCCTCTCCGCCGTCTCGGGCGTCAACTCGCAGAAGATCCGCACCGGGCACGGGCTCTCGCAGGACGAGTACAAGCGCCTCATGCTCGCCGCCGACGACCTCAAGGAGGCCCCCGTCTACATCGACGACTCGCCCGACATGACCATCGTGCAGCTGCGCTCTCGGGCGCGGCGGATGCGCGACCGCAACCAGATCCAGATGGTCGTCATCGACTACCTCCAGCTCATCACCGCCCCCGGCGCCAGCCGCGACAGCCGACAGGTCGAGGTCGCCGCCATCAGCCGCGGCGTCAAGGCCCTGGCCCGCGAGCTGGAGATCCCCGTCGTCGTCCTCTCCCAGCTCAACCGCGCCAGCGAGCAGCGCGAGGGCAACCGCCCCCGCATGAGCGACCTCCGCGAGTCCGGCTCCATCGAGCAGGACGCCGACGTCATCATGCTCCTGCACCGCGAGGACTATTACCACCGGCACGATCCCGACTGGGCGAACGACCCCGAGAACCAGGAGAAGATCGGCGTCGCCGAGGTCATCGTCGCCAAGCAGCGCAACGGGCCCACCGGCTCGGTCAGGCTCGTCTGGGACGCCGACGTCACCCGCTTCCGCAACCACTCCGGGCACCGACCGCCCGCCGGCTACAACGACCCCGGCCCCGGCTTCGGCGGCCCCCCCACCAACGGACGCGACTACCCACGCAACCCCGGCGCGCCGGGCCCGCCCGCCGACCATGACGGCCTGCTCTAACAACCATGTTTCGTGCGCGGCGAGTCTCACGCTGAAACAGCAACCTGCGTTATGGGACCGGCAGGCGACGATACATTGTTCCCCGCGCATGCTGTCCACAGGTTCTCCACAATTGGAATAGAGCACTGAGCCAAGCTTGTCGGGGGGGAGGGGACGGGTACGCTGGATTGCGCTGAGTCTCCCGGCGGAGGGTCGAATGAGCGCCGCTCGGTCGATCATCGGGTTCGTGGCAGGGGTTGGCGTAATTCTCGGCGTCGCCGTTGTAACGTTGTGGCGCCGACCGGCATCGCTCGCCATTCAGGATGTTGTCGACGTCGGGATGGTGTTGCCGATGGTTGCCGTGACCGTGCCCGTCCCCATTCGGAATCAGCACCCATTGCGGTCGGCCACTCTCAAGGAACTCTCGTCGAGTTGCCAGTGCACGCTCGTGGATTCTGGGCCACGCGTAATCAGGCCCTGGTCAAGCGAGACCCTCGACGTCGTGGTCAAGCCCGGAAAGCACGAGCGAATCGTCGAGGCCCAGATCTTCCTGACGCTGGACGACGGCTACACCTCACGCTTGATCGTGCGAGGGAAGGTCCTTTCGCCGTTCGAGGGGTGGCCCGACCGGGCGGCGGTGGCATTGGAAGGCGGCGCGGCGCTCCTGGCCGTCGACCCCAGGTTCCTCGACCTGGTCGCGGGCGGGGTTTGTCATATCCCGGGGCGGGATGCGCCGATCCGGGTGATCGTGGACCGCGACCGCCGGCGGCTGGTCATTGTTGGGGATGTGGCGATCCCAACGGACGGCACCGCGGAACTGGTGCTGAGTCTCCTCACGCCCGAGTCGGCGACCTGGTCCGGGTGGATCATCGGCCATGACGGAGCATTGGAGTTGACCCCCTCGAAAGGAGATTCGCGATGAGATCGGTCTTGATGGGTGTGTCGGCGGGTTTGGCGCTGTGGGCCGGTGGCAGCCTGCTGGCGGACACGAGCGAGCCGTGCGGGCCCAACCAGTGCTGCAACCGGCAGACCGGATGTGGTTTTGTCATCTGCGGGCTTGCCGGGTCGACCTGCAACTGCTGCTTCTGCGGGTCGGGAGCGATCGCGCCCTTTGTCTGTTGCGCAACGTCCATCGTGCCGATGATCAACTGCACGACCTGCTGCCTGGGCGCGGCGCCTCCCGGCGGAGGCGGTGGAGGGGGTGGGGATTGAGCCCACGCCAGGGAATCGGAGGGGCGGTCGCGGTGGCCCCGGAGCGCGATCGCCCGCGGCGCCGCCTCTCGACGGGATGGCTGCAATGGGCGTTCGTGGTCGCGGCCCTCTCCTTCGCCGCATGGCACGGGGTTCGGGCGTTGACCCCGTCGCGCCGAGTTGACGCCTTCACTCGGGGCGTCGCGTTGGAAGCACAGCGCATGCGCGAGCTTCGGGCGGCGCGGATCGCGCGCTTGACCTTCATCCCGGCCGACGATCGGGGTCGGGTTGACGCCGCCCTTCAAGCCGGTCTCAGCGACCCGCACCGCCTCCTCACCGACGCGTCGCGCGACGCCCTGCTGCGGACGCTCGGAGACCACCTGGCCGCGCGAGCGGCGGAGAGCCCCGCGGAGTATCTGGCTCTTGCGGACCGAGAGAAGACCAGGTGGATCGGGCCCGACGACTCGGACGACATCTGGAGATTGCCGCTGTTCTACCACGAACGCGTGACCGGGCGTGTTCCCAGCCGCACAGAGGCCCGAGAGGCGCTGAAAGCGATGCTCGAGCTCGCGTGGGCCGAGTATGGCGTCCGGATCAAGGGCGTGGGCGTGGGAGACTGGGGCACGTCGATCCACGTCGGGCAAACCCGCGAGCAGAACACGTCGCTCGTGGTCGCCTTTCCCGCCGTCGAACTCGATTCGTATTGGGACGCGACGGCGACCGTCGGGGATCTGCGTTACCGCGTGCCGCGGAGGAGCTACGCCGACGTGCTCCGCGACAACGGATCGGTCGTCTACGCGATCGCCACGACGGTGGCGGAGTCCGAGCGCGGCGTGCGTTACCCGCTCGTGTCGCGCTGGTACTGGGATCCCCAGCTGCACACCTGGCACTGCTCGTCGTTCGCGATGAAGAACGTGGCGGCCCACATCATGTGGTATTGACGCGGGAGAACGCCATGGCGGCGCTCGGACCGCATGAAACATCAACGAGGTCAGGCCCAATCCATCGGGGCTTCACGCTCGTCGAGCTCCTCGTCTGCATCAGCGTCATCGCCGTGCTGATCGCGCTCACCCTGCCCGCGCTGGGCGATGCCCGACGGTCGGCCCAGTCCACCTCGTGCCTCTCGACGCTCTCGGGCCTGCTCAAGGGGGCCAGTCTCTTCGCGGGCGACTACAAGGGAAACTGCCCCAACGTCTTCCTCCGCAAGGAGATGGTCTTCGGCGAGAACCTCGCGAACTTCTCGACCGCCACGACGACCACCGGGCTCGCGTATCTGGGCCAGTTCAGCGCCTGGCAGGGCGCGCTGATCGGCTATATCTGGGAGGAGGGCGACCCCATGGCCGCCTGGGCCTGCCCCACCGTGGCCCGGGCCATGGGAGATCTCACTCAAGCGCACAACCCGGCGGCGGCGGGGATGTTCAGCTATCTCTACTCCACCGCCCTCATCACCGACGCCCGACTGTGGGACCCCGCCGCGCCCGAGCGGCGCCTCCGCTCCGAGGACCGGGAGTTCCGCCGGTTCGTCGGCATGTCAGACGTTCTGCACCCGACGCGCAAGGCGATGTTCGCGGAGGTCGCCGACCATCACGGGCGCGAGCCCAGACTCCTGACCGACGCGGCGTGTGCCCGCGCAAACGCCGCCTTCGTCGATGGACACGCCGAGCGGCTGCTCCTCGCGGGCGTCGAGCCCTCGCTGGAGTACAGCTTCAACCTCGCGTGGCATTCGCCCATGCGCCCCACAACGACGGCCGTGCCCTTCAACGCCCCCGCGTGGGGCTGCCGCGGCGTCGACGTGAACCGCTGACCGGCCCCCGCCCTTCAAGACCGACGGCCTGCTCTCACCACTGCCCCGTCGCCCGCAGCAGGTCGGCCCGGGCGATCCAGTAGTCGCGCAGGCTTTCGATCTCCTGCCGCCGCGCCGTCACGAGTTCGCGCTGGGCCGAGAGCAGCGTCGCCGCGTCCACCGTCCCCGCGTTGAAGCGGTCCAGCGAGAGCTCGACGATGCGCTCGTGCATGGGGATGAGGGCGTCGCGGCAGGCCTCGCCCACGAGCCGGGCCGTCGCCATCCGCGCATGGGCATCGATCACTTGGGAGCGGATCGCCAGCTCCAGCTCCGCCGCGCGGGCCTTTTCCCCCGGCCCATCGCTCGCCGCCTGCTCGCGCCGGGAGCGCAGGTCGGCGCGGTCGCGCAGGGCCGACGCGATCGCCTGCTCCAGGCGCGGGTCCAGCCTCGGCGGCGGGAGCGCGGGCGGGCCCGGGCTCGGAGTCCAGGCGGGGGCCCCCGCGGCGAAGCCCATCAGGAGCTCCAGCTCGCGCTGGTGGCTTGCGACCTCGGTCTGAAGGCGCACCAGCTCCAGCCGCGCCCGCTGGGCCGCGGCCCGCTCTCCCGCGTGGTCCGCCACCGCCGCGTCCATCCGCGAGAGGGCCGTCGCGGCCTGGAACGAGCGGACGTGCGTCGAATGCAGGTCCAGCGCCCGGGCCGCCGCCTGCAGGCGCAGGGATGCGACGCGCACGCGGTGGGCGAGCGCGCCGACTGCGTCGCGGGCCTCCCACCCCGCCCCGGCGGCCGCGAGCGTCTCCACCACCTCCGCCAGCCGACGCTCAGGCCAGGCCGCGTTCCCGTCCGGCGTCCAGCGCGACGCCACGCGCGACGCCGACACGCCCAGCCCGCCCAGGGCCCACCACAACTCCCCGTTGCGGGCCAAGGCCGCGGCGACCACGGCGTCGGCGCTCCCCCCCAGCGCCAACGCCGCCAGCCCGCCCTGCCTCAACTGCACGCGCCCCGCCTCATCGAGCGCGCGCGGGTCGGGGGCCGGCGGCGGCGCCTCCACGGCGGGCTCCGGCTCCGAGACCGCCGGCGCCGCCATCGGCGCCTCCTCCGGCGCGGGCTCCTCGACGACCGCCTCCTCCACGGGGAGCTCGACCACGATCGGCTCGGTCGACGGCGCCACCCCCGCCCGCTCCACGATCGCCGCTTCCACGCGCCGCTCGGGCGTCATCGCCCCGGGCGATGCGCACCCCAGCGCCCATGCGCACCCGCCCGCCGCCGCCATGATCCCTCTGAACGCGCCCAAGGTACCCTCGCCCCCCCCGCAACGCTAACCGACGTTCGCGCCCCCGGCAAGGCCCGTGCGGACCGTCGACGCCCCGCGAGCCGATACCATCGATCGATGCCCGAGCCCACCCCGTCGCCCCAGGCCGCCCCGCCCCCGGAGGTCGACGCCTCTCTCTACCTGCACCCCCAGACCCTGGCGCGCCTGGGCTCTTTCGAGCTCCGGGCCAAGATGATCGTCGAGGGCGTCTCCAGCGGGCACCACCGCTCCCCCTTCCAGGGCTACTCCGTCGAGTTCGCACAGCACCGCCCCTACGTCCCCGGCGACGACCTGCGGCACCTGGACTGGAAGGTCTACGGCAAGAGCGACCGCCTCCAGCTCAAGCAGTACCAGCAGGAGACCAGCCTCGACCTCACCGCCATGGTCGACGTCTCCGGCTCCATGTTCTACGGCTCGCGGCTCTTCGAGGAGGCCTCGGGCGTGGGGCGCAAGACCAGCCTCGACGAGCGCACCCAGTGGAGCAAGTTCGACCACGCCACCGCCCTGGCCGCGGCCCTGGCCTACGTCACCCTCCGCCAGGGCGACCGCGCCGGGCTGGTGATCTTCGCCGACGCCGTGCGGGCCATGGTCAAGCGCTCCAGCAGCCAGGGCACCTGGCGCCAGATCATCGGGGCCCTGTCCACGCACCCGCTCGACCCCGGGAACGTGGGGCGCCCCACCGACCTCCGCCGCGCCGTCGACGAGACCCTGGGCAAGGTCACCAACCGCGGCCTGGTGGCCCTGATCACCGACGGCTTCTTCGGGCTCGACCAGTTGCGGGCGGGCCTGGCCCGCATCAAGCACGCCGGGCACGACCTGATCCTCTTCCAGGTCATGGACCGGGCCGAGCTGGAGTTCGACTTCGCCGACGTGGCCCCCTTCGAGGGGCTTGAGCGCGAGTCCCGCCTGCGGGTCGACCCGCGGGCCGTCCGCGACCGCTACCTCGAGCTCGTGCGGACCCACGTCGCCGACTGCGAGAGGGCGGCCCGCTCCTTCGGGTTCGACTACCAGTTCGTCAACACGCACGACTGGCTGGGCCCGCCCCTGGCCGCCTTCGTCGCGCGGCGCAACGCCCGCATCAAGCGATCCAAGTACGGCTGAACCGGATGGCCCTCTCCTTCCTCAACCCGGGGCTCTTCCTCGCCGGCGCGGCGTGCATCGCCGTCCCCATCCTCATCCACTTCTTCATGCGCCGCCGGCGAACGCCCATCCGCTGGGGCGCCATGCGCTTCCTCCTCGAGGCCTACCGCCAGCAGCGCCGACGCATCCGCTTCGAGCAGGTCCTGCTCCTGGCCCTGCGCTGCCTGCTCCTGGCCCTCATCGCCGGGGCCGTCGGCAAGCCCGCCCTCGACGCCCGGGGCGCCCACGCCCGCACCGGGCCCACCACGCTCTACCTGCTCATCGACAACAGCCTGACCGCCTCCGCGCAAAGCCCCGACGGCGCCCGCGCCCTGGACCGCCACCTCGACGGCGCCCGATCGCTCGTCGCCCGACTCGACCCGGCCCGGGGCGACCGCGTCGCCGTCCTGGCCCTGGCGGCGCCGCCCGAGTCGATCGTGCTGCCCCCGTCGCCCGACCTGGCCTCCGTGCGGGGCGTGCTCGATCGCATCGGGCCCAGCGAGAGCGCGGCGGACCTCCCGGGCGCCGCCGCCATCGTGCGCGACCAGATCGCCTCGGTCCCGGACGACCAGGGCGTCACCGTCGCCGTGCTCTCCGACTTCCGCGCCGGGTCCGCCGACCCGCAGCGCCCGCTGGCGGCCCTGGTCTCGGGCGCCGGGCCAAGGCCCCGGATCCTGGCGGGGCGCCCCGCGTCAGAGGGGCTGACCAACCTCACCGTGCTCGGCGCCGAACCGCTGACCCCCGTTCTGCTGCGGACCGGGGCCGCGTCGAGCCCCGTGCGCGTGACGGTTCGGCGTGACGGCGAGGGCGTCGGCGCCGCCCAGACCTCCGCCGTCCGCGTCCGTCTCTCGCGCCCGGGCGCCGAGTCGCCCCCGTTCGCCGCCTCCATCCGCTGGACGCCCGGGCAGACCCAGGCCTCGATCCCGGTGCAGGCCGAGATGCCCAGGGCCGAGGCCGGCGCCATCGACGAACTGGTGGTCCGTGCGAGCGTCGACCAGGACGCCATCGCCGGCGACAACGACCTCTTCCGGCGCGTCGTCGTCCGCGAGTCGATCACCGCGGCGATCGTCGCGCCCCGCGACCCCGCCGCCTCGGGCGCGGCCCGGTACGGGCCGGCGGAGTGGGTCACGCTCGCCCTCGAACCGACCTCCCAGAGCCGCTGGGCCGCCGACGCCCCCGCCTCCGAGGTCAAGACCCGGCGCATCGACCCCGGGCTGCTCGACGGCGCCGCCCTCGCCGGCGCCGACGCCGCCTTCGTCCTCGCCCCCGACCTCGTCCCCGCCCCGGGGTGGGAGCGCCTCCGCCGCTTCGTCGACGCGGGCGGCCTCGTGGTGGTCTTCCCGGCGCTCGCCGCCGAGCCCCACCAGTGGACGCCCGCGTTCGTTGAGGCCTTCGCCCTCCCCTGGACCATCGCCCCGGACACGCGTCCCTTCGACACGCCGGCGCCCCTCCTGCTCGACGCCGCGACCGTCAATGCCTCACCCCTGGCGCGCCTCGCGGCGGAACTCCCCGACCTGGTCCGCCCCGTCACCGTCCGCCGCGCCGTCGCGATCGGGCCGCCCGACGCCCTCGACCGCTCCCTCTCGATCGAGCCCGGGCTCCCACTGCTGGCGCTCGACGCGCCCGCGTCGCGGGTCGGCGACGGGGCGCCCCGGGCCTCGCGCGGGCTGGTGGCGCTCCTGGCCGTCGCGCCCGACCTCTCCTGGAGCGACCTGCCCGCCATGCCCCTCATGGTGCCGCTCATGCAGGAACTGCTGCGCCAGGGCGTGGGACGATCGGCGGGCGCCGCCCACGCCGTCGCCGGCGCCGTCCCCGCGCTCCCGCCCGGGGCCTCAACCCTCCGCGCCATCGATGGCCCCGCCGCGGGCGCCGAGATGCCGACCTTCGCCGGCGGCGTCGCGCTGACGCGCGCGGGGGTCTACCGGGTCGCCGACGAGCGTGGCGTGTCGCAGGGGCTGGTCACGGTCGACGCCGATCCGGGCGCCGGGCTCGTCGAGCCGCGCACGGATCAGGAGATCGCCCCGTGGCTCGCGGGCCTGGGGTCGCCCCCCGAGTGGATGGGGGGCGACACCGCGGCGCCGTCGTCTTCGTCCGCGGCGGCGGGCGATCCCCGTCGTGGCCGCGCCTGGAGCCTCTGGCTCTTCCTCGCCGCCGCCGCAGTCGCGCTCCTCGAACTGGCCCTGGCCCGCCTCTTCAGCCACGCCCCCGCGGCCCGTCGCGCGGGCGTGCCGACCACGCCCGCGGGGGTGGCCGCGTGAGGTCCATCCTCTTCAAGGTCTTCGCCCTCGGCCGCTTCTCGCCGGACGACCCCCACGTCCGCTTCGCCTTCGCCTGGCCCATCCCCGCCTGGGGCTGGCTGCTCATCGCGCTGGCCGCCGCCCTGGTCGCCGCGTGGAGCTACTGGCGGCTCGACGGGTCCCGCTGGGCCCGCGCCGTCCTCGCGTCCCTGCGCGCGCTGGCGATCCTGCTGCTGGTCGCCCTCCTCGCCGGGCCCGAACTGGTGCGCCAGGAAGAGCGCACCGAGCGCGACTGGGTCGTGGTGCTCGTCGACCGCTCCGCCTCGATGCAGGTCGGCGACGGGCCCGATCGCGACACCCGCGACGAGCAGGCCCGCCGGATCCTCGGCGCCACCGGGCCCATGTGGCGCGACCTGGCCCGCGAGCGCAACGTCCTCTGGCTGGGGTTCGACCACGGCGCGTACGACCTCAAGGCATCGGCGACGGGCGCCCCCGTCGAACTGGCGCCCCCCGAGGGCATGCGCACGGACCTGGCCCAGGCCCTGGAACAGGCCCTGCGCCGCGTCGCCGCCCGTCCCGTCGCGGGCATCGTCGTCCTGAGCGACGGCCGCACGGCCCAGCCGATCGCGCGGGGCACGCTCAAGCGGCTGCAGGCCGACCGCGTCCCGGTGTTCGTGGTGCCGCTGGGCAGCCCCGACCCGCCCTTCGACCGGGCCGTGCGCACGGTCGAGGCTCCATCCGCCGCGTTCACGGGCGACGTGGTGCCGGTCACGGTCACGGTCGAGCGCACGGGCCCGGAGCGGGGCTCCGGGGCGCGCGTCGAGCTCCTGGACGAGGGCGGGCGCGTGCTCGACGAGCGCCCGCTCGCCGACGACCCATCGTCGGAGGGCGCGCGCACGGACCGGGTGACGCTCACGGCCCGCCCCGACAAGCCGGGCCCGCAGACCTGGAGCGTGCGCCTCGCCGCGCCCGAGCCCGACCTCTCCGCCGACAACGATCTCAAGGTCTTCTCGATCGAACTGGTCGACCGCCCGATCCGCGTGGCGTACCTGGACGGCTACCCGCGCTGGGAGTACCGCTACCTCAAGAACCTGCTGGTGCGCGAGGGCACGCTCCGATCCGCCGTGCTCCTGCTCGCCCCCGACCGGCGCTTCATCCAGGAGGGCACGGACCCGATCGTGGCGCTGCCGCGCTCGGCGGAGGAGTGGGCGGCGTTCGACGTGGTCATCATGGGCGACCTTCGCCCGAGCCAGTTGAGCCCGGAGCAGCTCGAAGCGCTCAAGCAGGCGGTGGCGACGCGGGGGACTGGGCTCTTGTGGGTGGGCGGGCCGCAATCGACGCCCATGCGCTGGGGCCCCACGCCCCTGGCCGACCTGCTCCCCATGACCCTGGACGACACCGAGTCCGGGCTGTCGGGCGTGCGGCCCTGGCCCGTGCCGGTGCTGGTCCGCCCCACGCCCGCGGCGGAGCGGCTGGCCCTGATGCGCCTGGGCGGGCCCGACTCGCCCGGGTGGCCCGAGGTGCTCGCCGACCCAACCATGGGCTGGACGCTCCTGCGCTGGGCCCAGCGGATCGACCCCGCGGTGATCAAGCCCGCGGTCGAGACCCTCGCCGTCGCGTCGGCCCCGAGCGCGGGCGAGGCCCCGATCGTGCTGGCGATGCGGTACGGCGCGGGGCGCGTGGTCTACGTGGGCACCGACGAGATCTGGCGCTGGCGCTACGGGCAGGGCGAGACGCTCCCCGAGCGGTTCTACCTCCCGCTGGTCCGGCTGCTGGCCCGCGAGAGCATCGGGCGGCTCGGGCGCCCGGCCCTGCTGGAGACCTCGCCGCGACTGGCGGTGGTCGACCAGCCCGTGCGCGTCACGGTGACGCTCCTGGACCAGGCCCTGCTGCGGGCGGCGCCCCGCAACGTGAGCGTGCGGGTCGCGCCCGCCCAGGCCTCGCGCTCGGGCCCCAGCGCGGTGGACCTGACGCTCGTCCCCCTGGCGGGGGCGGGCCCCGCGGTCTTCGAGGCGTCGTTCATCCCCTCCGAGCCGGGGCGGTACACGCTCGCCGCCATCGACGCGCTGCTCGCCGACCTCAACCTGTCGGCGGACCTGGACGTCTCGCCCCCCGACGACGAGCGGCGTTTCGCCCACGCCGACCACGCCCTGCTGGCGGGCCTGGCCGACCAGACACAGGGGCGCGTCCTCGCCGAGGCGGAGGTCGCGCTGCTGGGGCAGGCCGACGCGGGGCTGGTGCCGATCCGGCACCTTCGCCTGCTGGGCGCGCCCGAGGTCGAGACGTTGTGGGACCGCCCGATCGTGCTCGCGGCGCTGGTGCTGCTGCTGTCGGCCGAGTGGGCGGGTCGCCGCCTGATCAAACTGGTCTAGGCAACCCAGCCGGCGTGTAACACGGGGCGGACCCCGCATCGGACGCGGAACGGCACGCTCGTTCACCGCGTAAAGTCCAAGGACCGATGTCAGGAACGGGCCGTCCCGCCCGGCGGGGGGCCAACCCGATGACCACCCCACCGCCCATCGGCGCCCCGCCCGGACCACGCCCACCCATCGAGCGCGGGTTGCGGTCGCTGCGGGCCGCCGTGCGTTTCACGCTCCTCACCCAACGGGCCATGGCCCTGGCGTGGGGGGTGCTGCTGGCGTCGGCGGGCCTGGGCGCGCTCGACTACCTGCTCCGCCTTCCGACGCCCCTGCGGGCGTGCCTGTTGGCGATCGGGCTGGTGACGCTGTCGGCCCTGGCGTGGCGGCGGCTGGTGCCGGTGCTGCGGTTCTCGCCCAGTCTCACGACGCTGGCCCTCCGCCTGGAGCGGACCGCCGCGGGGCGGGCCGCCGGACTCCCCGACCGCCTGGCCTCGGCGGTCGAGCTGACGGGCGACCCGCGTCCCGGGGCCGCGGCGACCGTGGAGGAGGCGGGGCCGCGCTTCCAGCGCGCGTTCGCCCGGGCCTCGCACCAGGCGATCGACCGAAGCCGTCTGCGTCGGGCGGCGGGGCTGGTCGTGGGGTCGGCGGTGCTGATCACGGGCGCGTTCATGGCCTGGCCCCTGTCGAGCACCGTCGCGACGCGGCGGGTGCTCACGCCCTGGGCCGGCGCCGACTACCCGAAGCGCACGCGCCTGGCGGACGTGACGGCCCTGGTGGCGCACCCGCGGGGGCAGGCCCTGCCGCTGCGGGCCATCGTCAGCACGAGCGCGGACGTGCGCGACGATGTCCGCGTGTACTTCCGCGTGCTGCGCGGGCAGGCCCCGGGCCCGTGGCGCACGATGCTCCTCAACGCGCAGGGCGCCGCCGGCTCGGCGCACCTGGCCGCGGCCCACCTCCCGCCCCGCCTCGAGGGCACGCTCTTCGAGGGGCTGGTCGAGCCCGCCGCCGACGCGGGCGAGGGCGAGGTGGCGCTGGAGTACTGGTTCCAGGCGGACGACAACCGGACGGAAGTCGGGCGGGTGATCCTGGCGTCCCCCCCGGCGCTGGCGTCGGCGGAGGTGGAGGTCGCGCCCCCGCCCTACGCCGCGCCCTTCCTGGCGCCCGGTCGCGAGCCGGTGATCGGAGCGCGCCCGCTCTCGGTCTTCTCCAACGAGCGCGCCGTGGTCGGGCCGATCCTCGCGGGCTCGCGGCTGACGCTGAGGCTGGACCTCTCCAAGGACGTTCCGGTGCCGTCGGGCGACAGCCTCGACGCGGCCCTGTTCCTCGCGACGACGTTCCCGGGTGACCTGCCCGCGGACTTCGCCGCCGAGCACGCGGGGCGCCGCTGGACCCTCTCGTTCACGCTCGATCGCTCCATGAGCCTGCCCGTGGTGCTGGTGGACGAGTACGGGATCCGGTCCGACGACCGCACGAGCTTCCGCTTCGAGGCGGTGCCGGACCAGCCCCCCACCGCGACGGTCTCGGCGCCGGCCCGCGACCAGAGCGTGCTCGCCACCGCCGTGATCGACGCCCAGGCCGACGCCCGCGACGACGTGGGGCTGGAGCGCCTCGACGTGCTGACGCAGCGTCACCGCCCGGACCCGACCTCGGGCTCGCGCGTGCCCGTGCCCGCCGAGGAACCCGCTTCGGCGGCCCAGGCCACGCCCGACCCACCGTCGCCGACCGCGCCGACGAACCCGGCGACGGGCGCGTCGGTGTCGCTCAGGCTGGAGCTGGCGACGATGGACCTCTCGCCGGGGGACGAGCTGTGGCTGCTGGCCCGGGCCGCCGACACGCACGAGGCCCAGGGGCAGCGGCGCCCGCCGACGGTCAGCCGGCCGCGCCGCCTGCGGATCATCTCGGAGACCGAGCTGGTCGAGCAGTTCCGGGCGGAGCTGGGCGTGGTGCGGCGCGTCGCGGCCCAGTCGGACGCGGACCAGCGCCGGCTCATGCGCGAGCTGGACGAGCCCGCCGCGGAGGGCGAGGCGCTGGAGCGCGACCGGCGCGCGTCGCAGGCCCAGTCCTCGATCGGGCAGCGGCTGGGCCCGGCGCTCCAACTGCTCGAAGAACTCTCCGACCGCCTGGAGCAGAACCGCCTCCGCGACGAGGCGATCGCGGGGATCATCGCCCAGGCCGCGGACTCGCTGTCGCGGGCGGGCGAGGCCTCGGACCGGGCGGCGGGCACGCTGCAGGACGCGGGCGCCTCCCGGCGCGAGGAGGCCACGCGGCGCGACCTCGAGGAGCGCGCCCGGCGCGAGCAGGAGACCGTGCGCGACGAGTTGACCCGCGCCATGGACGTGCTCGACCAGGGCCAGGAGGGGTGGCAGGCCCGGCGCGCGATCGAGCGCCTGATCGAAGATCAGCGGCGGCTGGCCAACCAGACCCGCGAGGCCGCGGAGCAGACCGCCGGTCGCGAGGCCGACGAGCTCAACGACGAGGAGCGTCGCACGCTCGATCGGCTGGCGCAGCAGCAGCAGGACGTGGCCCAGCGGAGCGAGCAGGCGGCGTCGGACCTGCGGTCCGCGGCCGAGCGCACCGCCGAGTCGGACCGGGCGACGTCGGAGTCGCTGAGCCGGGCGGCCAACCAGGCCCAGCAGGCGCAGTTGGCCCGCCAGCAGCGCCAGGCCGCCGAGCAGATCCGCCAGAACCAGCCCGGGCAGGCCCAGCAGCTCCAGCAGCAGTCGCGCCAGACGCTGGAGCAGATGCTCAAGGAGCTCGAGCAGGCCGCGCGACGGCGCGACGAAGTGCTCTCGCGGCAGCTCTCCGACCTGGTCCAGACGCTCGACCGCCTGATCAAGACGCAGGAAGGCGAGATCGCCGGGCTGGCCCGGGCCCTGGGCGGTCAGCCCGCCGAGCCGCCGGACGCGGGGATGCGGGCCCTGCACCGCGACACGCTCGCGATCGCCGAGGAGGTCGAAGCGGGCCCGCGGGAACTGGCGGCGGTGGCGCCGACGATCTCGGCGGCCGGCGACGCCCAGGCGCGGGCGATCGCGCCGCTGCGGGCGAGCCCCGCGGACTTCGCCGCCGCCGACCCGCACGAGCGCGAGAGCCTGCAGCGCCTGGCCCAGGCCCGAGCCGACGCGGAGGAACTGCTCAAGAAGTCGCAGCAGCGCGACCTGCGGCGCCGCCGGGGCGAGTTGGCGGGGGAGTACGCCAAGGCCCTGGACGAGCAGCGGGCGATCATCGCCCAGTGCGAGCCGCTCGCGGGCCGGGAGCTCTCGCGGCGCGACCGCGTCGTCGTGCGGCGGGTGGGTCAGCGGCAGGAGGCGCTCCGTCTCTCGCTCGACGAACTGCGGACGAGGACCTCCGACCTGGCCGAGACCACGGTCTTCCTGTTCGCGCACCGCCGGATCGACGCGGCGTCGCGGTCCGCCTCGGGGCCGCTCGCCGAGGGCGAGGCCCCGCTGTCGGCGCTGCGCGACCAGCGCACCGTCGCCACCATCCTCGCCGGGCTCGTCGAGGCCCTCAAGAACCCCGAGGATGACAACCCCTTCCGGGAGGACGAACAGGGCGGCGGATCGGGCGGCGGAGAGCAGGGGCAGCAGCAGCCACCGCTGGTCCCCGAACTGGCCGAACTCCGCCTGCTGCGCCTCATGCAGGAGGAGGCGGCGGAGCGCACGCGCACGCTGGGCGAGCCCGACGCCCGGGGCGACCCCGCGGAGGTCGCCGCCGTCGCCGCGCTGCAGCGCGAACTGGCCGAGCAGGCCCGGGCGCTGCTGGAGAAGCTGATGCAGGAGCAGGGCGGTCGTCCCGCGGGCCCGCGTCGCCAGGAGCCGGCGCCATGAACACGCTCGCGTTGATCCTCGCGCTCCTGGCGTGGCAGCCCGAGCCGCTGCCGGCCGAGCCGCTCCCGGACCTGGATGAGTTGCTGGGCCTGCCCAAGCAGCGGTCGGAGGCGCCGGCGCCGCGTCCGCTGGACCAGGAGCTGGCGGGGACGTCGCCGGGCGAGCCGTTCGAGCAGGCGGTGGAGCTGATGCGCCGCGCCGCCTCGCGCCTCGACGCCAGCGATCCGGGCCTCCAGACCCAGCGCCTGCAGGAGGAGACGCTCCGCAAGCTCGATCAGATGATCGCCCAGGCCCGCCGCCAGCGCAGGCGCGATCAGCAACAGCAGCAGCAGGACCAGCAGCAGCAGCAGGCCGGGCGGCAGAGCTCGCAGCAGCGGCAGGACGCCCAGGCCAACGCCCAGGGCGCGGGCGAGCAGGCCAGCGCCGGCCCGGGTCGGCAGGACGGGGCCCTGAACCCCGTCGCAGTCGCCGCCGGGGCCGCGTGGGGCAACCTGCCCGAGCACGTCCGCCAGGCGCTGATCCAGGGGCTCAGCGACCGGTACAGCTCGCTGTACCAGCGGCTGACGGAGGAGTATTACAAGCGCCTGGCCGAGGAGCCCAAGCGATGACGCCCACTGCGCGGCACCTGCGATGGCTCGCGCCGCTGGCGCTGGCGGCCCCGGCCCTGGGGCAGGCCCAGCCCGGGCCCGCCGTCGCCCCGGAGCGCGTCGAGCGCCCCGAGGGGGTCGCCCCCAGCGCCCAGAACAACGCGTTGGAGCGCGAGATCACGCCCGAGCTCGACCAGGCGGTCACGCGCGGGCTGGCCGCACTGGCCCGCGTTCAGAACACCGACGGGTCCTTCGGCGACTCGCGCTGGGGGCGCTCCGTCGCCATCACCAGCCTGGCCTGCCTGGCGTTCATGAGCGACGGTCACCTGCCGGGGCGCGGGACCTACGGCGACATCGTCATCCGCGGGCTCGACTTCGTGCTCCAGAACGCCTCCGAGAACGGGCTCGTCGCCGCCGAGAGCGCCAACGGCCCCATGTACGGGCACGGATTCGCCTCGCTCTTCCTGGGCGAGATCTACGGCATGACGCAGGGGCAGGACGAGGCCCGCGACGGGCGGATCCACGAGGCCCTCGTCAAGGCCGTCCGCCTCATCCAGCAGACCCAGAACGACGAGGGCGGCTGGCGCTACAACCCCGTCCCCTACGACGCCGACGTCTCGGTCACCATCTGCCAGATCATGGCCCTGCGCTCCGCCCGCAACGCCGGGCTCGAGGTCCCCAGGGACACCATCGACCGCGCCGTCGAGTACGTGCGCCGATGCCAGAACCCCGACGGCGGGTTCAAGTACCAGCTCTCGGGCGGGCCCAGCGCCTGGCCCCGCTCCGCTGCGGGCGTCGCCACCTTCTATTACGCCGGCATCTACAAGGACGAGGCCATCGACCGCGGCATCGACTACCTCATGACCGCCGCCTTCCCCACCCGCACCGACCCCAACCGGGCCCACTACTTCTATGGGCACTACTACGCCGTCCAGGCCGTCTACCTCGCCGGGGGCGAGCGCTGGGCCCGCTGGTGGCCCGAGATCCGGCGCCAACTCCTCCAGATGCAGAACCCCGACGGCACCTGGCCCGACGCCACCGTGGGCGACGCCTACGGCACCGCCATGGCCCTCATCGTCCTTCAGATGCCCAAGCGCTATCTGCCGATCTTCCAGAAGTGAGCCGCGACACCCCTCGAACTCCTCGGCGCGAGTGGCGGGTGGGCTGGGCCCTGCTCCTGCTCCCCGCCGCCGCCGCCGCCCAGCCCGACCTCTCGTGGCTGATCTACCGCGCCGACCTCACGACGCTCGAGGCGGTCGAGATCCGGCTCGAGGCCCAATCGCTCCACTATCGCGACGCCCGCGGGCAGCGCCGGTCGATCCCGCGCCAGTCCATCGCCGCCATCCTCCGCGTCGACTCGGCCGCCACCTTCCTCGAACACGGGCGGACCGCGCCCCCGCCCGCGCCGCCGCGGCCCACGGTGCCCGTGCCCGAGGAGCCCGGGCCTCCCGCCGACGCCGAGGAGCCGCCTCCCATGGCCTCGCTGATCGCGCTCACCGACGGGCAGGTGTTCCGGGGGCGGCTCTCCCCGCAGGCGCCCTCCCGGGCGGAGACCGCGCTCTGGGACACGCCTCACTTCGGCACGCTCATCCTGCCGCTCGACCGCCTGGCCTGGGTCCGCCTCAACGCCGACGCCGAACTGCCCGACCCCGCGTCGGGCGACGCCCTGCGCCTGTCCAACGGCGACCGGCTCGAGGGCTTCGTGGGGCGGCTCCAGCCCACCGTCGACGTCGAACCCGCCGCGGGAGGCAAGCCGATCGAACTGGCGCCCGCCCAGGTCGCGTCCATCCGGCTGGCGAACCCCGCGGCGGCGTCCACCGCCCCCCGCGTCTGGCTGGGCGACGGCACCATCGCCGACCTGGACCAACTCACCACCGAGCGGGCGGCCCAGGGCGGCGAGGTCTTCGCCGTGCGCCTCCCCTCGGGGCAGGTCGCCGATGTGCCGCCGGATCAGTTGCTCGCGGCGCGGCTGGCATCGGGCGTGCTGCTCCCGCTGGCGCAGCTCGACGCCCGCGCCGAGCCACCCGCCGACCGCCCCTGGACCCCGCCCCTGCGCACGGGCGACCCGTCCCCGCTGGGCCTGGCGGACATCGAGCTGCCGGGCCCGATGAAGGTGTCGTGGACGCTGCCCCGCGGCGCGATTCACCTCTCCCTCACCGCCGAGCTCCCCCTCGACGCCCGCCTCTGGGGCGACGCCACGCTGACGATCGCGCTCGACGGCACCCTGGCCAGCGTCCGCCTCAGCAGCGCCGAGCCCAGCCACGACCTGACCCTCGGCCTCCCCCGCCCCGACCGCGCCGACCGCGTCCTCACCGCGACGCTCGACCAGGGCCGCTTCGGCCCCATCCAGGACCGGGCCACGCTCAAGCGCGCCCTACTGAGCATCGCTCGCTGAGCCGTCGGGCCCGGGCGATCCGCGCGAGGCAGGCCGTGGCCCCTGGGGCCCCTCCGACCGCCGCTCCCTTCCCGCCTGTTCGCGGGGGCGCGTGGTCACCCGCGCGTCCTTCTCATCCCGGATCAGCGACTCGAGCGCTTCCGTGCCGTGGCTCCACGCGCGTGATCGGCCCCCGTGCCTGGTGGCCAGGTCATCGCACCCTTCCGCGCGCCGCGCCACCCGTCCGGGCGCCGAACAGCGCGCGATGTTCAAGTGGAGCCCGAATCAGAGAGCGGCAGCGAAAGGCGAAGGGCGCACGCGCCGACCGGTGAGCAGGCCCGCTCGCGCAGCGATGAAGAGCGCATGTGGCATGGTGCATCCCCTTGTCGATCCTGGCGACCGATGGTCACCGGGCCGTTGCAGGTGTGGAGGGTGCAGGGGCGCTTGACGCCCGGGCGGCCGTATCTATCCCAAGGTCCGCCGGCAGGCCGTAGTACTCGGGATGCTGGTACTTGCCGCGCTCCGGCCCGGTCTTGTCGCGCTCGACCGGCGCGCCGTGCAGGCGCATCCGCGGGTCGTTGCGCACGGCCTCGACGCGCCAGCAGACCTTGGCGCCCGGGACGCCGCCGGCGACGCGGAAGGAGCAAAGAGGCGGGGCGACGCCCGGGCCGGCCCGCTCGCCCGCCGCCAGCGCTTGCTCGCTGATCTCCTCTGCCACGTGCAGCATGGGCATCGGTGCGCCGACCGCGGTCAGGTGGTAACTCGGCGACTTGTTGATCGAGGCGAAGTAGGGGGGCAGGTCCACAGTCGCCTCGCCGGCGGCGCCGAGCGTGACGGTGCCGCGGTAGAAGTTGATGACCTCGGGCGACTCGGCGGCGTAGTGCAGCAGGTACTTGTTCTCGGGGTCGAAGGGGTGGTCGATCTGAAAGGACTTGGTTCCGCTGGCCCCCGTGTTGCCAAGCGAGTACACACCGTACCCCGTGCTGCTCGCGGTTCGCCCGTAGACGCCGAAGTTCGTGCCGGTCGTCGCGGTGGCGTAGCCATAGACGCCGCGGCCCGTGGTGCTGGCGTTGCGCCCGTCCACGCCCGCCACGCCCGAGGTGGTCAGCGCCCAGAGCGCGGTGTCGGCGGAGGAAACCGCGCGAATGCCGCGCCCGCTGGCGTTGTTCTCCACGTACAGCGCGTCGCCGCCGGCCCCGACGAAGTACCCCGCGTAGCCGGTGGAGCTGTTGCTTTGGCCATACACGCCGTAGGTGGTTCCGGAGGCCGTGGTCTCTCCCTTGACGCCGATTCCCCCCGAGCTGCTGCTCTCCCCGTGCACGCCGATCGAGGTGCCGGCGGCGTTCCCCGCCCACCCATGCACGCCCTTGCCAAATGAGCCGCTCGTAAAGCCGCGAACACCAATACCTGAACCGCTCCCCGCATTCGCTTCGCCGACCACGCCGAATCCCTGGGAACTGCTGCTCTTGCCCGACACGCCCACCGTCGAACCCGTGCTGGACAGGGCCTGCCCCTCGACGCCGATCCCGCTGGCGCTGCGGTTGCGCGCGTAGACACCGTAAGTCGTTCCGGTGGTGGCGGTCTGATCGGCGAATACGGCGGTGCCGTCGGTGCTGTCGCTCTGACCCCACAGGCCGACGGTGTCACCGCTGGTGGCGATGGCATGCCCGAAAACTCCGCGTCCGCTGGTGCTGGCGCTGCGACCGTACACGCCATAGGTCGTGCCGCTGGCGGCGGTCTGTTCGCCAAACACGCCAGACCCGGCGGTGCTGTCGCTCTGAGCCCAGAGTCCGAAAGTGCCCCCGCTGGTCGCGCTCGCGCGGGCGAATACGCCAAACCCGCTCGTGCTGGCGTTATCAAAGCGCCCGCCGTAGGTGACGCCGCTGGTCGCCGTTGCGACGCCCGCGACGCCGCGGCCGCTGGTGCTGCTGCTGCGGGCCCAGACGCCGTACGTCGTGCCGGTCTGTCCGCCGGCGTCTCCAACGACGCCGATTCCCTCGGAACTCATGCTCCGTCCCCATACGCCCGTAGCCGAGCCCGTGGTCGATGAGGCGTAGCCACCCACGCCGTTACCGCCTTCGCTATCCGAGCGTCCGAACACGCCCCAGGTCAGCCCCGTAGCGGCGGTCGTTCGTCCCAGGACGCCGTAGGAGTTTCCCGTTGTGGCGTCGTTCGTGCCGCTGATGATGTGGGATGACGGGCTTGTTCCGCTGAGCGTGAGGGGCACGGGGATGGACTGCAGGAACGCCGAGGCGTGCAGCCCGTCCAGAAGGTCCGCGTTCAGGTCCGTGACCAGCGTCGGCGACGACACCGCGAACGGCGCCCCCGCCGACGCGAACGACGGCGCGGCGCTGAACGTGGTCGCCCCCGTGAACGTCTGCGCCACGTTCGTCCGCGCCACCGTCGGCGCCAGCCGACCGTCCGGCAGCGTCCCCCCGGTCAGGTTGGCCGCGTTCTGGTAGAACGCCGCCGACTGCCCGTTGAGTTGCGTGGCGTTGGCCGCGCTGCCCGCGGTTCCCGCGCTGAGCGCGTACGCCGCGTTCGGCGACGCCGTCAACGCCTGCCGCGGCGCGAGCGTCACGAACCCCGTCGCGTTCCCGCACCCCAGCCCGGTGTCGGCGCGGACGTCGATCTCCAGGAACCGCTGCTGACCGGCGAACTGGGCCCCGAAATCAAGGTTCAGCGTGAAGCACCCATCGGTCAGGCTCACGCTGTCGCTGCACAGCGTCGGGCCGACCTGCGAGCCGCCCACGGAGGCGTCGTAGAGGCGGAAGCGAAGGTCATGCGGGCCCGTCGCGAGGATCGTCCCATTGCGAAGTTCGCCTTGGTATGTGAACGCGGTCGACAGGGGCTGGGCCCGGACCCCGTTCGTGCAAGCGAGAACGAGCATCGCGGCGAGGCACATGGCGTGTTTCATGGCAGGCTCCAGCGACAGAATACTGGATATCCGGAGCCAGAACAAGACGAATCGCAACTCCTCAGCAGTGTTCCACGCGCCGGACGCGAACGGGAACCGACTTGCGCTTGGGCCGAGGGGAGTGCATCACACGCGGCGTGGGCACGGACGCCGCCGCACGCCAGGCCGCCGACCTCGAAGCGCCCCCGCGGCAAGCCCGGGGGCGTGCCACGACTGTTCGGCTCGGCGAACAGTCGTGCGTCCGTCGCCGGACACTGCGTCCCTTGCCGGACACGACTGTGCCCCCAGCGGCACAGTCGTGGCACACGGCGTGCCACGACTGTTCGGCTCGGCGAACAGTCGTGCGTCCGTTGCCGGACACTGCGTCCCTCGCCGGACACGACTGTGCCCCAAGCGGCACAGTCGTGGCACACGGCGTGCCACGACTGTTCGGCTCGGCGAACAGTCGTGCGTCCGTCACCCGACACTGCTTCCCTCGCCGGACACTGCGTCCCTCGCCGGACACGACTGTTCGGCTCGGCGAACAGTCGTGCGTCCGTCACCGGTCACTGCGTCCCTCGCCGGACACGACTGTGCCCCAAGCGGCACAGTCGTGGCACACGGCGCACGACCAGCGCGGCGGTCGTTTCCTTTCCGGGCAGGGAGAGGTGCGGAGAGGGCGTGCCGCCCTCTCCGCATCAGCGCACCAACGCGCCAAGTCGGTTGGAGTCGCGGGCGGATTGTGCGGGTCTCGGCGGGGGTGCGCCTTCGAATGCCGTCCGCAGGGCCTTGAAACACCCTCCGCAGGACCCCCGCCCCTGCCGGGGCGGGGCGGGCCGATTCACGCTCTCCACGGGTTGCGCTCCGCCCGCGATGACGCGGGCCGCACTCTACCCGCGGCTCCATTCCGCCGCCCCGCTGGGGCGAGGACACTTCACGCTCGCCGAGAAGGTCCTTCCGATCGCTGTTCGGACTCGGCGACGGCGTGTGTGGGCCCGTCGTCCGGCGGATGGACCAGCGAGCGCCCGGATCACGCCTCGACGCCGTCGGGGATCTCGACCCACGCCGTGGTGCCGCGCTGCCAGACGCTCTCGAGGCCCACGGTTCCGCCCAGGGCCTTGGCGGCGTGCTTGACGATGGCCAGCCCCAGCCCCGTGCCGCGTTCGGCACCGCCGGCGCGGGCCTCGTCGACCTGGTAGAAGCGCTCGAAGACCCGCGCCTGGTGCTCCAGCGGAATGCCCACGCCGCGGTCGACCACCTCGAAGCGGGCTCCCGCCGGGGTCCGCCGGCCCACGAGGCGCACCTCGGTGCCCTCGAAGGCGAACTTGGCGGCGTTGTCGAGCAGGTTCTTGAGGATGAGGGCGACGAGGCCCGGATCGGTGCGGAGGCGTTCGAGGGCCGGGTCGAGGTCGAGGGCGAGGGTGAGTCGGCGCCGCGCCAGGGCTGGCTGCACGTCCGCCGACGCCGACGCCACGATCGCCGAGGCCCGCGCGGGGACGATGCGGACGACCGCCTCCGGCGACTCGATGCGGGACAGGTCGAGCAGGTCGCGCGTCAGGTCGTCGAGGCGGTCGAGGTTGCCCACGATCTTGCCCATGAGCCACTCGGCGGCGGCGGGGTCGTCGCGGGCCTGGTCGCCCAGAGTCTCGACGGCGGCGCGGATCGACGCCAGGGGCGTGCGCAGCTCGTGCGAGGCGTTGGCGACGAAGTCGGTCTTGAGCTGGGCCGCCGCCGCCACGTCCGTCACGTCCCGGAGGGTGAGCACGGCCCCGCCGTCCTCCAGCGGCGCGGCGCCGACCTGAAACGTGCGCGTGCCGCCCCGGACCGCCAGCCGCGCCTGGGCCCGTCCGGGCTCGCCCCGCAGCGCCGCCGCGTGCAGGTCGAGGAGTTCGCGCGAGGCAAAGAGCGCGTCGAGCGGGTCGCCCGCCGCCGGCGGACGGGGGGCGCACAGGTCGGCCCCGGCGGGGTTGAAGAGCGTCACGCGCCCGTTG
This sequence comes from Phycisphaerae bacterium, assembly GCA_016873295.1. Classification (GTDB taxonomy): domain Bacteria; phylum Planctomycetota; class Phycisphaerae; order Phycisphaerales; family UBA1924; genus VGXM01. The sequence continues at coordinate 46,385 of VGXM01000001.1, read as the reverse complement.
CGATCGGTCGCGATCACCGGCTCGCCCACGCCCCGGAGCACCGCGGCCGCCAGCCCACCCCGGGCCCGGTCCGCCGACAGGGCGGCGTCGAGCAGCCGGACGCACCGGGCGAGCGTCTCGCCCGCCGGCGCGCCCGACGCCGCCGACCCCCCCAGTCGGCCCAGGATCGTGCGCACGCCCTCGTCGATGCGCCCGCGCTCGCGCCGTCGCTCGCGGATCGACGCGAACAGGGCGGCGGCGCCGATCAGGGCCGTCGCGGCGATGGCCCAGTCCAGCGAGACCGCCGGGCTCAGCACCGCCGACCCCAGGGCCACGGCGAAAACGCCCGCCAGGGCCGCCATCACGAGCAGGTCAGGCTTGTCGGGCCGGGCGTGAGCCATCGCCGGCGATCCTACCGGCCCCCGTGCGACACGGGGGCGCTCAGGTCGCGCGGCGCGGGCGGGCGTCGGGCTCCGCGGCCCGGTAGCCCACGCCCCGCACCGTGTGGATGAACGCGGCGGCTTCGCCCAGTTTCCGGCGGACGCTGGTCATGTGGACGTCGATCGTGCGCTCGGTGACGGTGACGCCAGGGCCGATGGCCTGGGCGATCAGGTCGGCGCGGCTGAGCACCCGCCCCCGGGCGTGCAGCAACGCCCAGAGCAGGCGGAACTCGGTGCGCGTCAGCGGCAGCGGGTGGTCCGCGACCAAGGCCTCGAACGTCCCCGGGTCCATGCGGATCGGGCCCAGCGACGCCGCGCCCTCCCCCCCGGCGGGCGCGCCCGTGCGCCGAAGGATGGACTCGACGCGGGCGAGCAGCAGCTTCACGGAGAAGGGCTTGGTGACGTAGTCGTCGGCGCCAGAGGACAAGCCGACCAGTTGGTCCGCTTCAGACGCCTTGGCCGAGAGCATGAGGATGGGGACCTGGCGGAGCGAGGGGTCGGTGCGGATGCGCTGGGCGATCTCGACGCCCGAGAACTGCGGGAGCATGACGTCGAGGATGACCAGGTCCGGGGCCCGCCGGGCGAGGGCGGCGAGGGCCTCGCGCCCCGTGAGGGCAGTGGCGACGTCGTAGCCGGCCCGCCTGAGGTTGAAGGCGAGGAGGTCGACGATGTCGCGCTCGTCGTCGACGACCAGGATGTGGCGGGGGGCGTTCATGGCGAGGATGCACGGTACCGGAGCGGGGGCTGACGGTCGCCGTGGGATGGGTTCAGATTCGGCAAGGACTGCGACGAGCGGTTTTTGTATGGTTTTTGTAGGTTATGTGGACGGTTCACGAAGGCGTTATTGAGGGGTCGGGTGGATGTGAAATCTCGTGAGGGTGGGGTGGGGTGGTCGAAGAGAGGCGTGCGAGGTGTTTGCATTGGCTAAGGTTCGTGGGTACTATCCTCGCGATTCACAGGGCCCGGTCGGATGCCGGGTCCATCGTTCCGCTGCCGACGGGGCCGACGCCGGCCCGGAGTCGGGTGAGGCGGCTCAAGCTCGGGTCCCCGCGTGTGCGGGGGTGTCGAGTCTGGGCCGCCGGCGTCGTCGGAAGCGGTCAGGAGTCGAATCCGGTCCGTCCGCGTTGGACGGGAAACCGGGAAGTCCAGTGTGGGGCCCGATCCGGCGCGTCACCGGCGGCCCGAGATTCCAAGAAGGAGTCAGGAAATGAGTCTGAGCAAGGTTCTTGTGGTGCTGGCTGGCGCGGCGGCCGGTCTCGCCTCGAGCGCGGCGGCGCAGACGAGCGAGTCGCAGGCGTATCGCGCCGAGTTGCTCGCCGACGCCGCCAATCGCACGAGCCTGTTGGCCGCGGGCGGTGCGGGTCGCGACGACAAGGGCTTCTACATCACCGACGGCGGTGCGTACAAGCTCTACATCAAGGGCTACTCGATCTTCCGGTACACGGCGAACTTCCGCTCGAAGCGCGAGGGCACCGAGACGGATCCGGAGCCGGATGCCACCCGCATCACCGACCAGGACAACTTCACGCACGGGTTCACGAACCGCGTCACCAAGCTGGGCGTCGAGGGCACGCTGTGGGATCCGAACTTCTACTTCAAGATCCGCGGCGCGTTCTCGAACGGCGGCAGCCGCGTGATCGAGATCGAGGACCCGGCCGATCCGGACGCCACGCTCGCCAGCTTCCGCAGCGGCACGGACGGCGCGTTCTCCCTCGACGACGCCTTCCTGAAGTACTCCTGGGAGAACGGGTTCTTCATGCAGGGCGGCCAGTTCACGGTGCCGCTCCTCCGTGAGCGGAACGTCGAGGAGCAGTTCCAGCTCGCGACGGAGCGCTCGGTCACGACGGCGTACTTCCAGCCCGGCCGGGCCCAGGGCATCGCCCTCGGCTACGGCGGGGACCAGTTCCGCTTCGTCGCCGGGTTCACCGACGGCTGGCGCTCCCAGAACACCGACTTCAACGACTCCCGCGAGGCCGACTGGGGTCTCACGGCCCGGGCCGAGTTCAAGGGCGCCGGCGAGTGGGGTCAGTTCAGCGACTTCACCAACTGGCGCGACGCCAACCAGGGCTGGTTGCTCGGCGCCGGCGTGCACTACCAGCAGTCGGGCGACACCGGCGACGGGATCGACCACGAGAACTCCAGCTCCATGGGCACCGACGTGTTCATGTACAGCATCGACGCCTCCTACGAGGGCGCCGGCTGGAACCTCTTCGGCTCGTTCACCGGCGTGAACGTCGATTCCGACGTCGAGGGCAGCGCCTCGGTCGATGACTTCGGCGCCGTGATCCACGGCGGCGTGTTCGTGACCGACCAGGTCGAGCTCTTCGGCCGCTGGGACGCGCTGTTCATTGACAGCGACTTCCTCTCCGGCGGCGACCCCGATGTCGACATCGACAGCGACTTCCACTTCGGCACCCTGGGCATGAACTACTACATCTCGCCCAAGAGCCACGCCGCCAAGATCCAGGCCGACCTGACCTGGTCCTTCAACAAGACCGACGCCATCAAGGCGAGCCCGATCCTGGGCAGCCCGCTGGGGACCAACGTCGCCCAGCTCGGTCAGCGCAAGAGCGGTGAGATCGGCTTCCGCGTCCAGGCGGTCGTCGTCTTCTGATCCGACCCCTTCCCCCTGGAAGGGATTCGACTGGACTGACTCCACCGGCCGTCGCTTCACCGCGGCGGCCGGTTTTCATTCCGGCTCCGGCGATCCGCGCCCGGGCCCTTCGTCCGAGCCGACGGCTCGCGCCGTGGGAGGATCATGGCTCGCCGGGCCCGACGGCTGGCGCCGTCGGTTCGGAAGGAGCGCGGGCCCGAGCGTGGTTCAGTTGCCCCCGGCCTGTCCCAGCGCGTCCTCGATGGCCTTCTTCATGCTGTCCTTGGAGCCCGGGCCCCAGCCCACGCCCTTCCACGCCAGGTTGCCCTCGCGATCGACGAGGAAGAAGGCGGGGATGCCGGAGACGCCGTAGGCCTTGGCGGTCTCGTCGCCGTTGAGGAGCAGGCCGTAGGTGTAGCCCTTCTCCTTCTTGAACTTGACGGGGTCGCCCCGTTCCCACGCGTTGACGCCGATGACCTTGAGGCCCTTGCTCTCGTAGGCCTCGTGGAACTCCTGGAGGCTGGGCATGGCGGCCTTGCACGGCCCGCACCAGGTGGCCCAGAAGTCCATCAGGACCACGCTGCCCTTGAGGCCCTCGAGGGAGACCGTCTCGTCCTCGGGGTTCTTGAGCGCGAAGGCGGGGGCGGGCTTGCCCACGGCGACTTCTCGCGGCTTGGCGGGGGCCGCGGGCCTGGGCGCCTCGACGAGCGGTTTCGGCTCTTCGCGCTGCGCCTGGCGCGAGGGGCTCGGGATGGGCTTGACGACGAAGTCGCTCGGGGCCGAGACGATGAAGTTGGAGGGCGAAAGCGGACGGTTGGGCCTCAGCTCGGCGAGCGTGAGCGAGCGCGACGCGTCGCCCGAGCGCCACTCGAAGCGCCGGGGCAGGTGGTCCTCGACGCCGAAGGCGATGGTGAGGACGACCGGGTCGTCGGGCACGGCGACCGAGACCAGCTCGCAGTCGGTGTTGGCGACGGTCTGGCGCCCGGCGGCGCGGAACCGGACGCCGTCGGGGAACGTGAACCCGGCGAGCAGGTCCCAGGGCACGGGGGCCGCGGCGTGCTGCGCGGCGAAGAAGCCGCGGGTCTCGTCGGCGTTGGCGGGGGCCATCTCGTGGATGGTCTTGTCGGCGCGGGCGGTGGCGCGGGCGGTGACGCCGTCAAACGCGATGTCGATGGGGGGCGCGTCCTGGCCCTTGCCCTCGCCGAAGGCGCGGATCATCCACCCGCCGGCGTCGGCGCGGAGGGCGGCGACGTTGTACCTGCCGCCGACCTTGGCCCCGCCGTGCTTCGACCAGTCGCCTTCGACGATGGCGGTGGTGCCGAAGGAGCGAGCGGCCTTGACGGCCTCGCGCGCGGCGTCGAGCGTGGCCCGGGCGGTGTCGTCGCCCGGGGCCACGGCGCCGGGCTGGGCCTCGGGCGGGCTGGCGGCGAGGGCCTGGCCGGACGTGGCGAGCAGGGCGGCGATCATGACGCCGGGCAGGGCGAATCGATGGGCTGGCATGGGGCCTCCATGTGACGGCGGGAACGGCGGGCGCGGACACGCCCTGACCTCCCTTGAACGCACGAGGGTACCAAGGGGTTCATGTGGGCGCAACCCGATCGTGTTCCGTACGGAATGGAGCCGGGGGGAATCGAACCCCCGTCCCGGGACAGTCGCTCGGCGGCCTCTACGCGTGTAGCCGTGTGATTTGATCTCGGCCCTGGGGCGGCCATCGGCAGCCTCCCTTTGGGCCCAGGCCCCGGCGTGATCTCGCCCGCGCCGCCGGGAGCCCCCCGGCGCGGACCAGCCCGATGTCTTCGGGCCGCTCTTTATCGGGCGTGGAGAGCGGACCGGGCTGCCTGGTGTTCAGGCCGCCAGAGCGTAGTTACGCTCGGCAATCATTATGGTGCATGCTTGATAACGCGGGCGTGCATGCTCCGCGACGCGCCACCGCCGACCGATTCTGCTCGGTCGAATCCAGTTCGGCCCCGGGTTTCCAAAGAGGTGGGATTGTAGGGAGGGCGGGAGGCTGGGGAGTCGGGCGGGCGAGCGTGCTTGCCCAGGGCTGGGAGCGTTCCACGCAGAGGGGGCCTGAGAAGGCCCCGGGGCGGGGGTCAGCAGGGGGCGTTGAAGAGGTTGAGGAAGATCAGCAGGTCGTTGAAGTCGAGGGAGCCGTCGGCGTTGAGGTCGGCGTCGGGGTCGAGGGCGTTGAAGAGGTTGAGGAAGGCGAGGAAGTCGTTGAAGTCGATCACGCCGTCGGCGTTGACGTCGGCGGGGCAGGAGATCGGCAGGCGCCAGGCGCCGCGACCCTGGGTGCCGACGATGACGCGGCCGCGGCCCGAGGGGCGGACGGGCTCGAGCAGGATGTCGATGACGGGGGCGTTGGGGAGGCCCGAGCCGAGCGTGCGCCACGTGCGTCCGTCGTCGGGGGAGTAATAGAGCCCGGCGTCGGTGCCGGCGTAGAGGCGCGGGACGGGGTAGCGCGGGTCGGCGGCGACGGTGTTCACGGGGATGTCGGGGAGCCCGGCGTCGAGGGCCTGCCAGGTGGCGCCGGCGTCGGTGGATCGGCGGACCTGGGGCACGCCGAAGGCGGCCCCGGCGAGGTAGACCGTGCGCGGGTCGGTGGGGTGGACGAAGAGCTCGCGCGTGACGCGGGGCCAGCCGGGGTTGCCGGTGAGGAGCAGGGAGAAGGAGAAGCCGCCATCGTCGGAGCGGAGGACGCGGCCGTCGTTGGTGGCGGCGTAGACGACGGCGGGGTCGCTGGGCGCGGCGGCGAGGCAGCGGATGGCGGCGTTTCCCCCGCCCGAGAGGTCGACGCTGATGGCGGTCCAGGTGCCGGTGCCGATCTTCTGCCACACGCGCTCGGTGCCGTAGAGGATGCGGGAGAGGTTGGCGCGATCGATGAGGAAGGGCGGGAGGAAGCAGTTGCGGCCGGTCAGTCCCGAGCCGAAGGCGGAGAAGGAGGCGGCGCCGTTGGTGGAGCGTGAGAGGGCGCCTGTGCCTTGGCTCTCGGCGAGGATGATGAGGGGGTTCTTGGGGTCAACCTGGGTCCACCCGCCGTCGCCGCCGAGGACCGAGTTCCAGACACGGGTGGCGCTCCGTCGGGCGTTGGTGCCGTTGTCCTGGGTGCCGCCGATGACGAACTCGTCGTCGGTGGGGTGCGTGGAGAGGCCGGCGTAGAACTGGACGGTGCCCAGGCCCTGGTTGCGGACCTGCCAGGAGGCGCCGAGGTCGGTGCTGCGGTTGAACCCGCCGTCGTTGCCGACCAGGAGGTTGCCGGCGGCGTCGAAGGCGATGGCGTGGTTGTCGGGGTGGGGTGGCGAGGCGGAGGCGTAGGAAACACCGGCGTTGGCGGTCTTCTGGAAGGAGAGCCCGCCGAAGAAGGCGATGTCGGCGTTGGTGGGGTGAACGGCGGCGACGTTGAGGTACCAGCCGTAGGTGGACTGGAAGGAGGGCGCGGCGGTGGTGGTCCAGGTGGCGCCGGCGTCGTCGGAGCGGTAGATGCCCAGCGTGCCGCCGGCGCCGCCGAAGGGATCGCAGGCGCGGGCGATGAGGGCGAAGACGCGGTTGGGGTTGCTGGGGGCGACGGCGAGGCTGACGCGTCCGAGGTTGGCGGTGGGCAGTCCGCCGGCGAGGCGCGTCCAGGTGGCGCCGGCGTCGGCGCTCTTGTAGACGCCGTTGTCGGGCGATCCGAAGATGAAGCCGACGCCGGCGTAGAGGACGTCGGGGCTGTCGGGCGTGATGACGACGCGGGTGCAGTCGCGTGCGGGGAGGCCGTTGGTGAGGTGCGTCCAGGTCTCGCCGGCGTCGGTGGACTTGAAGACGCCGGTGAGGCCGTTGCCCTGGGGGTGCCCCTTGGCGGCGGGGGGCGGGGTGGCGAGCGTGCCGCCGGTGACGGGGAACCCGCCCGCGCGGGTGATGCCGGCGTAGAGGACGCGGGTGTCGCGCGGGTCGATGGCGATGGAGGAGAAGCAGCGCCCGGCGAAGGTGCCGCCCGCCAGGAGCGACCAGGTGGCGCCGGCGTCGGTGCTCTTGAGGAGGCCCAGGCCGTAGCGGCTGTGGTTGGCGAAGTGGGCCTCGCCGGTGCCGGCGTAGATCACGCGCTCGTCGGACGGGTCGAGGGCGAGCGCGCCCATGGCGGTGGTGGGCATGTGCCCCGTGAGCGGGGTCCAGGAGAGGCCGGCGTCGGTGGTGCGCCAGACGCCGCCGTCGGCCCCGGAGATGTAGTACAGGTTCGGGTCGACCCGCGACGCGGCGATGGCGGAGAGCCGCCCGGTGGCGCCGTTGAACCAGGTGACCGGGGCCGGACCGAGTTCCTCCCAGGTCTGCGCGGCGGCGGGCAGGGCGACCAGGGCCGCCGAGACACACGCCCACGCTGTCGCCGCGCCCGTCCGGGCCATGGTCACCTCGCCCTGACAGGATACCGCAGCGCCGGCCCGCGACCAAGCCCTAGTGGCGCGAGTCGGGAGTCCGTGGACGGATGCGCTCCGGGTGCCACGGGTCATCGGGCGCCTCGCCCGTGACCCGTGCGGCTGTTCGAGGCCGGTCCGGACGCCGGCACGGGCGATCCGCAAGGCGGATCGCCCGTGGCACCCGCAGCGCCCGCCCGCGCCTTGGTGCGCGTTCTTCCGACTCGCGCCACTAGGTCGGTTTCCGGTCGTCGGGGCGACCCGCCAAGGCCCTCAGGGCCGATTCGACCGCCGGGTCCGGGTGGAGGTCGAGCCGGGGGAAAGCGATGATGAGGCCCTCGGCGTCGAGGACGTGTTTGACGATCGCCTTGGCCCGGCTGCGGAGCTCGATGAAGTCGGGCGTCCTCGCCCACACCCGCACCTGCCCGTTGTTGCTGGAGGCGCCCATCTCGACGACCACGATCCTGGGGGGCGGGTCGGCGGGGGCGCCGGGGACAATCTCGACGACGCGGGCGGCGGCCCGTTCGAGGGCGGTTCGGGTCGCGTCCGCCGGCGCCCGGTAGTGCACGCCCACCGCCACGTCGGCGCGCCGACGCGGGTGGTGCGTGATGTTCTCGATGGTGTTGTTGAAGACCTGGCTGTTGGGCATGAGGATGCGGCGGTTGCCGGGCGTGTCCGGCGTGACGGTGAAGAGGTCGATCGTGTCCACCACGCCCTGCCAGTCGGCGGGGATCCGGAATCCTCGGGGGTTGCGGTGGGCGTGTCGATCGTCACGGCGGCGAGTGCAGACCCGGGCGGGGCGACCCCTCAGCCCCCGGGCGACTGGTTCACGAAGAGCGTGCGCGTGGGGTAGGCGAACTCGACGCCCTCGCGCTGGAGGCGCTCGAAGAGCTCGAGGTTGACCGCCTGCTGGATGTTCATGAAGACGTTGAACTCGGGGTTGCCGACGTAGTAGACCGCCTCGAACTCCAGGGCCGAGTCGGCGAAGCGCTTGAAGTGGCAGCGGTCGAAGCGCGTGGGCGAGTTGTGCTCGATGGCCTCGCGGACGATGCGGGGGATCTGGCGGAGCTTCTCGGCGGGGGTCTGGTACACCACGCCGACGGTGAACAGCACGCGCCGCTCGTGCATGCGCCTGAAGTTCTGGATGCGGCTCTTGAGCAGGTCGGAGTTGGCGAAGACCAGCTGCTCGCCCGACAGGGCCCGGAGGCGCGTGGTCTTGAGCCCGATCGACTCCACCGTGCCCAGCTTGTCGTCGACGGTGATGAAGTCGCCCACCATGAAGGGCTTGTCGACGACGATGGAGACGGCGGCGAAGAGGTCGCCCAGGATGCTCTGGGCGGCCAGGGCGATGGCGATGCCGCCGATGCCCAGCCCCGCGACCATGGCCGTCACGTCCACGCCCGCGTTGTCAAGCACGATGAGCACGACGACGCCCAGCAGGACCGCCATGGAGAGGAAGCGGATGGGGGTGAGTGCGGTGAGGAGGGCGGGGTCGGGCTGGCCCTGGTCGGTGGTCTTGGCGGCGAGCAGGCGCTCGAGCATGACGTCGATGAGGTGCCGCCCCCACACGATCGCCTGCACGCCCGCGGCGACGGCCACGGCGATGCGGACGCCCTGCCCGGCCTTGGCGGAGAGGGCCAGGTGGAGCGATCCGCCGGCGCTCGAGAAGACCAGGAGCGCCGTTCGGTTGACGGACCCGGCGAGGCGGGCGGCCAGTTGGGTCGCCGGGCGGGGCCGGCGCTGGGCGATCGTGCGCGCCCGCGACGCGACGATCCGGCGGGCGATGAGCAGGGCCAGGAAGACCCCGAGGGCGATCCCGACGGCGAGGGCCCACGTCCAGAGGGGGTTCCCCACGACGATGCGGTCCCACGCCGCCGCGACCTGGTCCGCGACTTGCAGATTCGCCATGTGACCTCCGTGGAATCGCGGGTCGGACACGCCACGTTATGCGGATCGAGCGTCGGCGTCGCGCGCCGTGCCGGGGCGGGGGCCCGGATACCGTTCGGCGGTGCGCGTCTGCCTGCTCATCCCCGCCGCCGGCGCCTCGAAGCGGTTCAACGCCGAGGGGGGCGCCGAGCGCTCCAAGCTCGACGCGGACCTGGGCGGGCGCCCCGTGCTCCAGCGCACGATCGAGCAGTTCGTGAACCACGCGGAGGTCGGCCCGCTGGTGGCGTCGATCGTGGTCGCGGGCCCGCACGAGGGCGAGGCCTTCGCCGAGTTCCGGACGCGGCACGCGGACCGGCTCGGGCTGATGGGGGCGGCGCTGTGCCGTGGCGGCGAGGCCCATCGCTGGCAGACGGTGCTGGCGGCCCTGCGGCACGCGCAGTCGCTTCCGACATGGGGCGACATCACGCACGTGGCGGTGCACGACGCCGCCCGCCCTTGCACGCCGGCGGAGCTTCTCGACCGCGTGTTCGCCGCGGCGGAGAGGCACGCCGCGGTGGTGCCCGCGGTCGAGGTGACCGACACGCTCAAGCGCGTGGCCGCCGAGCGGGCCGACGCCGGGGAGCGCGATCCCATCGCGGACATCCTCGGGCTTTCGCCCGCCGAGGGGAAGGTCTCGCGGCGCACGGTGTCGTCCACGCTCGACCGCGGGGGCGTGGTCGCCGCCCAGACGCCGCAGGTCTTCCGCAGGCAGGTCTTCGAGTCGGCCTATGCCCAGGCGGACCTGTCGAGCACCGACGACGCCCAACTGGCCGAGCGGCTGGGCGAGGCGGTGCTGGTGGTGGAGGGCGACGAGCGCAACCTGAAGATCACCCGCCCCAACGACCTGAGGCTGGCGCGGGCGATCCTGGGCGTGCGCGACCCGGAGGGGCGGGAGACGCACAAGCGATTCTGATCGCGCTCTACTCCTCGTCGCTTTCGCGGAGCCTGGCGACGACGGAGAAGTCCTCGAGGGTGGTCGTGTCCTGCGTGATCTTCTCCACGCCCGCGGCGACGTCGCGGAGCAGGCGGCGCATGATCTTGCCCGAGCGGGTCTTGGGCAAGCCGTCGGCGAAGCGGATGGAGTCGGGGCGGGCGATGGCGCCGATCTCCCGGACGACGTGGTCGGAGAGCGCCTTGCGGACCGCGTCGTCGGGGTGCCCCGGCAGCGTCCTGAGGAACTCGCTCTTGAGCGTCACGAAGGCGCAGATGCCGGTGCCCTTGATGGCGTGCGGCATGCCCACCACGGCGGCCTCGGCCACCGCCGGGTGCGACACCAGCGCCGACTCCACCTCCATCGTGCCCAGGCGGTGCCCCGAGACGTTGATCACGTCGTCGACGCGCCCCATCACCCAGAAGTAGCCGTCCTTGTCGCGGCGGGCGCCGTCGGCGGAGAAGTAGTACGGCGTGCGCTCGCCCCCGGCGCCCTTGCCGAAGACGCGGGACCAGTAGGCCTGCACGTAGCGGTCGGGGTCGCGGAAGATGCCGCGGAGCATCCCGGGCCAGGGCTTGCGGATGACCAGCAGGCCGCCCCGGTCGGGCGGGAGCTCCTCGCCCTGCTCGTTGACGACGGCGGCGTCGACCCCGAGCATGGGCAGGGTGCACGACCCGGGCTTGGTGGGGACGGCGCCGGGCAGGGGCGTGATGACGTGCCCGCCGGTCTCGGTCTGCCAGTAGGTGTCGACGATGGGGCAGCGGGCGCCGCCGACGTGCTCGTGGTACCAGATCCAGGCCTCGGGGTTGATGGGCTCGCCCACGGTGCCCAGGACCTTGAGGCTGGAGAGGTCGTGGCGGGCGGGGAACTCGGTCCCCCACTTCATGAAGGAGCGGATGGCGGTGGGCGCGGTGTAGAACTGGGTGACCTTGTGGCGCTCGATGATGTCCCAGAAGCGGGCGTTGTCGGGGAAGTTGGGGGCGCCCTCGTAGATGAGCGTGGCGACGCGGTTGGCCATGGCGCCGTAGAGGACGTAGGAGTGGCCCGTGACCCACCCGATGTCCGCCGAGCACCAGAAGAGCTGCCCCGAGGAGGGGATGAGGTTGAAGGCCAGGCGGGCGGTCATCTGCACGAAGACGAGGTACCCCGCCGTGGTGTGCACGATGCCCTTGGGCTTGCCCGTGGAGCCGGAGGTGTAGAGGAGGAAGAGCATGTCCTCGGCGTCCATGGGCTCGCAGGGGCACTGGTCGCTCATCTTGGGGACGGTCTCGTGCCACCAGTGGTCGCGCTTGCCGCCGGCGGACCCGTCGTGCCACTGCACCGCGTGCCCCGTGCGCCGGAGCACCAGCACGTCCTTGACCAGGGAGGTCTTGGCGCAGGCCTGGTCGACGGCGTCCTTGAGCTTGACGACGTCGCCGCGCCGATACCCGCCGTCGGCGGTGATGATGACCTTGCTCCGGGCGTCCTCGACGCGCTCGACGATGGCCTGAGCGGCGAACCCGCCGAAGATCACGCTGTGGGGCGCGCCGATGCGGGCGCAGGCCAGGCACGCGATGGCCAGCTCGGGGACCATGGGCATGTAGAGGGTGACGACGTCGCCCTTCTTGACGCCCAGGGCCTTGAGCGCGTTGGCGAGGCGGCAGACCTCCGACTGCACCTGCCTGTAGGTCAGGCGCTTGATCTCCGGGGTCTTGGCGTACTTGGAGCCGGGGGCGGGGTGCCCGGTGCGGACGCCGAGGGGCTCGCCCTCCCAGACGATCGCCGTCTCGTCGCCGTAGCCCGCGCTCACGTGCCGGTCCACGCAGTTGTGGCAGACGTTGAGCTTGGCGTCGACGAACCAGCGGGCGTCGGGGGCCTTCCAGTCGAGCACCCGGGTCCAGGGGGCGAACCACTCGACGGTGCGGGCCTCCTCGGCCCAGAAGCCCTCGGGGTTCTCGATCGAGCGCTTGTGCAGGCGCTTGAACTCCTCGAGCGAGTGGATGTGCCAGCCGCGGGGCCCGCGACCGCCCGGGGCCTTGAACCCGAGCGTGTCGGGCGCGGGCGGCTGGAAGACGCGGGTCTCGGCGAGGAGCGACTCGATCGAGGCGTTGTTGGCCTGGGTCATGGCGGGTTCTCCCTCGCCCCCACCCCGGGGGACGTCCCAAGAGGATACTGCGGAGCGGGGGGCGAGGGAACAGGAGCGCGTGGGGGGAGCGTGGGGGGAGCGTGGGGGGGACGCCACGCCTCGCTTACGGGGCGCGTTCGGCGCGGTGCTCGCCCGCGGGGCCCGAGATCGTCAGCGAGCGGGCGTTGGGGGGGAAGAAGAACCGGGTGGTGTCCCACGTGCGGGGCTCGAAGCCGGCGAGGAACTCGTCGGACTCCGCGACCAAGGCGAGGGCGCCGGGGCCGTGGAGCGGCGCCCTCGACATCCCCGCGATCAGCCCGTCGGCCCACAGGACCCGGACGACCTCCGGGCTGCGCCCCTCGGCGTAGACCAGGCGCGCGAAGGTGAGCGGGCCCAGTTCGCCCGGAGCCGTGCCGAGGACCTCCACGCGATCGAGCTGGGCCCCGCCCTCCACCGTGGCCCAGCGCATGATCCAGTTCTCCGCGGCCCGCTCCGGGACCTGCTCGTGGGCGTGGGCCAGCGCGGGGATCGGATCGCGGTCCTTGAACGCCGTCAGCACCTCCAGCGCGATCGCGTGCCACCGATCGACCCGGCTCCGCGACTCGGGGTCGAGCGGGACGAGGGCGTCGACCGCGTCCTGCCCCTCGGCGTGGACCGTGAGGCGGTCGAGGTCGTCGTCGTGCCGGACCACGATCGTGCCCGCGCCGATGCCAAAGCGTCCTTCGAGTGCGCTGAGCCGCGCGGGGGTGACGGGCGGATCGGCGGCCTTGGGCGGCAGACGCGCCACCCCGCCCCACATGATCTTCTCCAGCCTGGGCCTGATCAGCGGCCCCGAGCCGTTGCTCGTGTTAGAGAGGATCGCCAACACCGCCGGCTCGTCGGGCCAGACCGAGAGCGAGGACTGGAAGCCGACCGTCGTGCCCTCGTGCTCGTGGACCAGCCGCTCGACGTCCGGCGCCGGGCGCGAGCGCACGAACCAGCCCAGGGCGTAGTCGCCCGGGCCCGTCTGGAACATCGCGTCGCGGCTGGAGGGAGCCAGCACGGCGGGCGACTGCAGGGCCCGGGCCCAGCGGTACAGGTCGGTCACCGTCGTCACCACGCCCGTCGCGCCCCGGTGCCCCCACTCGAACGGGCTGGCGTCCGCGACGATGCCCTCGGTCGACGGTCGCCGGCGGGGACGGTCCGCGTAGCCGATCGCCAGCGGGCCCAGGTCGAGCCCCTCGCCCACCAGCCCGGTGTGCGGCAGGCCCGCGGGTTCGATGACCAGTTCGCGCATCGCTTCGTGGAACGGCTTGCCCGCCGCCCGCTCCACCATCGACGCCAGCACGCCGTAGCCCGCGTTGGCGTACGCAAAGGCGGCGCCGACGGCGTCGGGCTCGACCGAGGCCATGGCGGCGAGCACGACCGGCTCGGCGTCCACGAAGTCGACCAGCCCCGAGAAGTCCGGCGCGGGGGACACGCCCGCGGTGTGACGCAGCAGCAGCCTCGGGGTCACGCCGTCGTACCGCTCGGGCACGTAGCCGAGCACGCGCCGCACCGGCGCATCCAGATCGAGCTTGCCCTGCTCGGCCAGGCGCAGCACCGCGGCGGCGGTGAACGACTTGGCGATCGACCCGACGTCGAACCGCGCCGTCGTGGGCATCGCCTCGCTGCCCGCCCGGTCGCGCAGCCCGTACCCCGCGCGGAGCAGCATGTCCTGACCGCGCAACGCCAGCACCGCCCCCGAGAACCCGTAGGAGACGGACCGTTCGAGGAACTCGTGCATCTCGCGCCCGTCGCGGAAGGCCACGACCCAGGCCGCGTCCTCCGGGGGCGGCGGCGGGAGCGCCGGGCCGTCGGCGATCAGGAGCGGACGGTCCTCCCACCCGGGCGGGTCCTGCCCCCACGCGGCCTGGGCCAGGCAGCAGCCGAGCAGAACTGGGGCAACAAGCATGGTCACGCCCAGAGGGTACGGACGACGCGCCCGCCCCGGATCCGATGTTCGTGGGTGGCATGGCCCCCGCCCGGGGAGGGCATGCGGGTGGCGCATGCCTTCCCAACCTGCGAAGCACGCCACGCCGCCGCGCGGACGCGTGCGGCGCGGAGGCCTCGGTCGCGATCGGAGCGGGTCACCGATCAGGCGGGGTGGTTGTGCCGGTATACTCAGCGTCCGGCGCCCACGGCGGTCGTGGCGCGGAGAGAAGAACGGGGCATCCGGATTCCGTGGGGACGGCGCCGATCGCGGTGAAGCGATGCATGATGCAGCGAAGGCCGGTGAAGCGGATCGGCGGCGGACGAGCGCCGCCACACCCGAGGAGCGCATGACTGGTTTGCTTACGAACACGGCGGCCGGGCCGGACGCCGCGCGGTTTGACGCGCTGATGCCGCCGCAGATGGCCGCGAAGGCGGAGGACATCGGCGCGGCCAAGGGGGCGATGCCGCTCGTGCCGCTGCTCATGCTCGCGGTCCTTGCCGGCGCGTTCATCGCGATGGGATCGATCTTCCTCACGACCGTCATGACCGGAGCGGGCGAGTTGCCCTGGGGAGTCTCGCGTCTGATCGGCGGGCTGTCGTTCTGTCTGGGCCTGATCCTCGTCATCGTCGCGGGGGCGGAGCTGTTCACGGGCAACAACCTGCTCATCATGGCCTTCGTCAGCGGCAAGCTCTCCGTGCGGCCGCTGCTGCGGAACTGGGGCGTCGTGTACGTCGGCAACTTCATGGGCGCGGTCGCGACGGCCGGGGTGATGCTGCTGACCGAGCAGTACATGCTCGCCGGCGGCGGCGTCGGGACGACGGCCCTTGTGATCGCGGAGGAGAAGTGCCGGCTCGACTGGATGGTCGCCTTCACGCGCGGCGTCTACTGCAACGCGCTGGTGTGCCTGGCGGTGTGGCTGTGTCTCTCGTGCCGCACGACCACGGACCGGATCCTGGCGATCATCTTCCCGATCACCGCGTTCGTCGCCACGGGGTTCGAGCACAGCATCGCGAACATGTATTTCATCCCGGCCGGGTTGTTGATCAAGAGCGGCGCGGGCGACGAGTTCTGGCGCTTGTCGGTCGTCGCGCCGGGGTCGCTGGAGCACCTGACGTGGCGGCACTTCGCCCTGCGGAACCTCGTCCCGGTGACGCTCGGCAACATCGTGGGCGGCGCGGGGTTCGTGGGGCTGGTGTACTGGGTGGTGTATCAACGTCGGCCCTGATCGCCCACGGCCGGGGTCGTCGCACGCGCGCTGCCCTCACCCTCCGTTCCGGTCCGCGCGCCGTGCGGTCGCGGGCCATGGACCTGACGCGGTTCGCAAAGAGAGGCCACAGCGGATCGGCCCTGCCCCGAGTGCGGGCTGGAGAACCCGCTGGCGCTGCGGCGGGTCTACTTCGGACGCTGGCACGCGCGGCTCATGCTCTCGCGCTGGCGCTGGGTGGCCGTCCTGCCCTGGGTCGCCGTGGTCGTGCTCTTCTTCTGGCCGCTGATCTCGGGGGTGGCTCGGCACTGGCTGGGGTGAGGGGACGGTTTGCGGGGCGCGCGGCGGGGATGGCGGCGCGTTCAGGGCCGCCCACGATTCCGTGCGTTGCACCGCCGCGGAGCCCAAGCCCCGGCGTCGCGTCGGCGATCGGGAACACGCCCAGACACGGGGATGTGTGTTTCCACAACCCGCCCGGCGCCCCGCGGATCGGGCTTGACAACGCCGCGGCGGAGTGGGAGACTGGCGCCGTCGCCGGAAACGGCTCGGCGGAACGAGCACGCGAGTAGGGAGCCCATCATGAGAACCAGTACAATTGGCGTTCGGCGTTCGGCGTTCGGCGGTGAGGCGTGGAGGGTGTGGGCGTGGGCGTGGGTGATCGCGGCGTGGGCGGCGCTGGCGGCGGTCGCCTGGCCCGCTCAGGCGCAGGTCTCCAACCTCAGGGTCCAAATCAGCGAGAACTGGGCCCTGCACCCGGCGATGGCGGGGAACACGCTCGTCGGTTACCTCGCCCAGCAGGTGGGGGGGACGCCGGCCCCCAACGGGTTCTCGATCGTGTGGTTCCGTCGCCTGCCGGGGGATGCGTTCTCGATGGAGGGGTATTCGGGAACCTCGATCGCGGAGGCGGCGGAGAAGGTGAGGATGCTCCTCGACGACCCCTCGGCGTTTGACGTGAGCGAGCTGGCGGGGCTGGCCGCGACGGGCGCGGAGCCGGAGGCGGGGTTCGTGCCGATGGTCGACGGCCTGGCGGTGACGGACCCGTTGCAGCCCTACGCGGGCTCGATGCCGGCGGAGCTGCTGGAGTGGTTCGTGAGCCTGGGGTCGGAAGGGGCGACGGAGCTGACTGGATTCACCGCGGATCCCAGCCCAGCCTGCACCGAGACCTTCAACGCGAGCGACGATCTCCTGGGGATGGTCCTTCCGTCCTTCATAGTGCAGATCGAGGAGGTTGTGGCGTCCAACGGCGCTCCCGAGAGCTCGTCCTTCTTCTGCTACGACCCGGTTGCTTGGGCGACGGGCCCTTGGGTGTCGGTCGTGGCGGTGCCCGCGGGAATACCGCCCGTGTGCTCGTACAGCCGACTCTACATTCGAACGAGGAAATGCTGTCTCTTGGGCTCGTGCATCTGCTGGGACATGGACTGCGGTGGAGGTCTCGTTCAGTCGGGCTCGTGCCCCGCGCCCCCTGGGCTCCTCTTGTGTCCGCTGACGCCGAGCTGCGCTCTGCCTCCGCCGCCGACGGCCTGCCCGTGAGCATGGCCGCGGGAGCCGCGCCCGTGAACCTCGATCCGTGGAGCAGGAGCATGGCCTGGATCACGTCTGCCGGCGCGAAGATGGGCAGGGTGTTGGCGTGGTCCCCGCTGGCGCGGCCCCGGCGGCGCGCGCAGCGCAGCGAAATCCTTGCCTGGGCCGCGGCCTTGGGCGCCATGCTGGCCGCGGGATGCGTTGGTGCTGGAGTGAACGCACTCATCCTGGCCCCAACGTCTGGGTGGCTTGGGCACCACACGGCGATCGCATGGCCGCACCGGAGCCAATCCAGGACGAGTTGGGTGAGGCCGGACGGCACATGGAGATGGTCGTGGCCTGATGAGATTCACTTCCACAATCCATTCCGATGATCCTGGCCGCGCCCTGAATGGGGGTCCGCTCCATGGCCCTTGACCTTGAAGGTATTGAAGTCGTGGGGATCCCGATCCATGTGGCCTGCGCGTCCGCGGCGGTTTTGCTGGTCGCGCGATTCGGCACTCCGCCGCTCCCGGGTGGGCTGGCGTCGGCTCGCCCGCTGATTCTGCCCACGGTCGTGCGATCATTCCCTCTGTGGATCGGCTTTGCGCTGCTCTCACACTTCACTGGCGGGTATTGGTTCGCGGTAAGTAACATGGTTCGTCCGGGGGCGGTGACCGAGCCGGCGATCGACTACAGCACATGGGCGATGGCGATGCCCTACGCGGGGGGCGGGCTGGGGTACCTCGTTTCACTCGCATGGCTTGTTCGCAGGCGATTGCACGCCGCCAATCACCGCCGTGCGCCCCACAACGACCCGCTGATTGGTGCTGCCCCCGTCTGCGTCCGCTGCGGCTACGAGGCCGCGGCGGATCGGCCCTGCCCCGAGTGCGGGCTGGAGAACCCGCTGGCGCTGCGGCGGGTCTACTTCGGACGCTGGCACGCGCGGCTCATGCTCTCGCGCTGGCGCTGGGTGGCGGTCCTGCCGTGGGTCGCCGTGGTCGTCCTCTTCTTTTGGCCCCTTATCTCCGGCGTCGCGCGGCACTGGCTGGGGTGAGTTTCGGGCTCGGCGGACAGGCGGGGCGCCTGTCACACCGAGGCCGAGGACAGCCGCCAACCGCTCGCCGGCCCTCCCTTGGAGGGGGTCAGTGGGCCTCGGTGACGCGGAGGACTTCCTGGACGGTGGTCATGCCGCGTTGGACCTTGCGCAGGCCGTCCTGGCGGAGGGTGACCATGCCGCGTTCCAGGCACATGCGGCGGAACTCGGCGACGTTGGGGTTTCGGGCGATGACGTCGCGGAGCTGGTCGTCGACGGTGAGGAGCTCGTAGATGCCCAGGCGGCCCGAGTAGCCGGTCTTGCGGCACTTGTCGCAGCCCTTGGCGACCCACACCGTCTCGGCGGGGAGGCCCTGGAGTGTGAGGAACTCGGCCATCTCCTCGCCGGGGCGCTCCATGGTGCGGCACTCCTTGCACAACCGGCGGATGAGGCGCTGGGCGAGGACGGCGTTGACGGCGGCGCCGACGAGGAAGGGCTCCAGCCCGATGTTCACCAGGCGCGTGATCGAGGAGGGGGCGTCGTTGGTGTGCAGGGTGCTGAGGACCAGGTGCCCGGTGAGGGCGGCCTGGACGGCGATCTGGGCGGTCTCGCCGTCGCGGATCTCGCCCAGCATGATGACGTCGGGGTCCTGGCGGAGCAGGGCCCGCAGGGCCACGGAGAAGGTCATGCCGATCTTCTCGTGGATCTGGGTCTGGGTGATGCCGTCGAGGTGGTATTCCACCGGGTCCTCGACGGTGGAGATGTTCATCGCGTTCTTGTCGAGGACGCGGACGGAGGAGTAGAGGGTGGTGGTCTTGCCCGAGCCCGTCGGGCCGGTGACCAGGATGATGCCGTGGGGCGAGTCGATCTGGCGCTTCCACACCGCCAGGGTGTCGTCGTCGAACCCCAGTTGATCGAGTTCGACGTTGATGGAGCGGGTGTCGAGGATGCGCATCACGATCTTTTCGGAGACCGCGGTGGGGAGCGTGGAGACGCGCAGGTCGAGCTTGCGCCCGGCGACCTGGCAGCGGATGCGCCCGTCCTGGGGGATGCGGCGCTCGGCGATGTCGAGGTTCGCCATGATCTTGATGCGAGAGATCACGGCGGCCGCCATGCTCGCGGGCGGGTTCATGCTCTCGTAGAGCTCGCCGTCCACGCGGAAGCGGATCTTGATCTTCTTCTCGCTGGGCTCGATGTGGATGTCGCTGGCGCCCTCCTTGACCGCCTGCTGGATGAGGTAGTTCACGTAGCGGATGACCGGGCCCTCGCCGGCCTCCTTCTCCAGGTCGATCTGCTGCTGACGGTCCTTCTCGAGCTGGACGTCGCCCTCGGCCACCTCGGCGAGCAGGTCGCCCAGGTTGGTCGGCTCCTGCGTCTCGGCGCCGATCAGCTCCATCGCGCCGCGGATGTCGACCGCCGGCACCAGCACCAGCTTCACGCTGGGCACGCCCAGGCGCTGCCGGATCTCGTCCACCAGGAAGGCGTCGTCGGCGCGGCCGGCCCCCACCACCACCCGGCGCCCGTCGGTCCGAAGCGGGAGCACCGAGTGGTGCTTGCAAAAGTCGGCCCCGAGCCGCTGAAGCAGGCGGCCGTCGAACCCCCCGTCCAGGCCCTTGGCGAGGTCGATGCGCTCGAAGGGGATCCCCGCGATCTCCGCGATGCAGGCGAGCACCGAGGCCTCGTCCACCCCCTGCTCGATCAGGACCTCCTCGAGGCGTCGCCCCGGGCTCTGCCTGATCACCTGGCGGGCGGACTGGAGGCGATCGGGCGTCACGACCGCGCGGTGCATGAGCAGCTCGCCCAGTTCGCGCGCGCCGCCCGGCTCGGGCCCGGCGGGCGTGTACACGTCGGCCAGGGCCGGTCCGACCGCGGGCGTGCCGCCCGCCGCGTCGGGCTTCACCTTGACCGCCGGGTCGTCCGACGGGGTCGAGGGCGGCTCGGTCCCGAAGCGCCGCTGGTGGCCGGGCATCGCCGGGAGGGGGCTGAAGCTCTCCTCGGCATCGTCCACCCGGTGGCGCTTCGGGGTCGGCGGGTCGCCGGCGCTCGCGAGCTGGGGCGGGGGCTTGCCCTTGCCCTCGTTCACGCCGAGCTCGTTGAGGATGTCGTCGAGGTTGAACTTGGGCACCGGTCTGCTCCGCGGCGTCGCGTGTCAGCGTGGGCGGGCCGACGTGCCCGGGGCCGCGCCCTTGCGGGCGTCGAGGTCGAGGGCGTACGACTTGCCGTCGCACTCGAGCGTGACGGACCGTCCCTCGATGGACACGACCTTGAACAGGTCGTTGAGGGTGTCGCCGGGGCGGACCGTGACGTCGTTGATGCGGGCGATGGGGTTCCGCCCGCCCAGCACGCTGTGCAGCGTGAAGGACGCCAGGTGATTCTGGATCTCCTCCTGGCGCTGGGCGGCCTGCTCCCGGGCCAGCTCGGCGGCGCGGTGGGCCTCGACCTCCGCGGGGTCCGCCCCGATCGGGAGCGAGGTGCTCTCCAGCCCGAGGAAGAACGGGTTCTTGTCCAGGCTCTCGCGCGGGACCTGCACGGGCGACCCGCTCTCGCTCAGGAACCGCACGATGCGGGCCTGGTCGACGGCGCGTCGGCGGGCGTTCTCGTCGGGGACGTAGGCCACGTCGACGGTCTCGAGCCGGATGCCGGACCGCTTGCTCATCTGCCGCATCGTGAACAGCGACGCGGCGCTCACCCCCAGCACGAGCACGAGCACGAGCGTCTGCCCCGAGACCCGCGAGGGCTTCCGGGGCGCCGCGCCGGGCTCGGGGCGGGCCGTCTCGCCGCCGCGGAGCTCGGCCAGCAGCGACGCCGCCCCGCCCCCGCCGGGCTTGGCGGGCGCTTCGTGTTCGCGGCGGTCGTCGGGCATGGGCGCAAGGTTGATGGTCATGTCATGGGCTCCGGGGCGATCAGCGGGCGCTGCCTCGCGAGGCGTCGTCCTGGAAGTAGATGCTCAGGGTGAACTCGCTCACCAGGTGCCCGTCCTCCTTGTCCGAACGCAGCAGCTTGAGGTCGGGCACGCGCGTGATCCGCGGCATCTGCTCGAGCTTGAGCAGGAAGTCGTAGAACCCCTTGAAGTCGCCCGTCATCTTGATCTGCATGGGCTGCTCCCAGTAGAGAGCGGCCGACAGCGGCTTCTCGCTCTTGAGGGCCGGGGCCCCCAGCCCGGACTCGACCGCGATGTTCGAGACCTGGCGCACCACGCTGTCGATCTCCTTGTTGTTGGGCAGGCGGGCCTCGATGTCCGAGATGCCCTCGCGCATGCGCTCGTTGGCCTGCCGCAGGTCGACGCTGCGGGCCGTCTCCTCGCGGAGCTTGGCGAGCATGGAACGCTTGTGCCCGATCTCCTGGCGGGCCAGCCCGATCTCGCGGTTCTGGGGGCGGAAGACCAGCCACCAGCTCGAAACCGGGACCGCCATCAGGATCAGCAGCAGAAGGAACTCGCGGAATCCGAATCGCATGGGCGTCTCCGGGACAGGGTCTAGCGGGGAGCGTCGGACGGCGCCGAGGCGCTGGACGCCGGGGCGTCCGTCTCGGACGCCTGGCGGTTCTCGGGGGGCGCGGCCTTGAGGGCCTGGCGGGCGTCGGCGTCCGGGCGGATCGCCGCCAGCACCTCGAACTTCCGGAACGACTGCTTGTCGATCGTCGCCTCGTTGATGTAGACCAGCTCCACGCGCGTGATCAGGGGGCTGGCCTTCAGGGCCGCCAGGTAGTCCGCGATCTGCTCGTTGCCCCGGGCGACCCCGACCAGGCGCAGCCCGCTCTCGTACTTGGGTGGCTTGACCTTCGACGACTCGGCGTCGGGCTTGCCGCCCTCGCCCAGGTCCATGAGCGAGCGGACCTTGGGGGTGATCTTGGCGGGCTGGCCCTGGGCCGCCGTCGCCGGGGGCGGGGCGGTGTCGACCCGCGTGCTCTTGAGCTCCAGCTCCAGGATCGTGACCTCGCCGGGCATGCGGTTGATGATCTCGGCCAGGAGCACGGAGCGCGGCACCCGCTCGATCAGGGCCGCGGTGATCTCGGCCTTCTCGATCATCTGCTCGCGCTGCCGCTCCAGCTCCTTGAGCTGGTCGATCTTCGACGCCTCCTGGGTGTACTCGACGTTGATCGCCTCCTGCTCCATCCGGATGGTGTTCCACGCCCGGTTGGTCACCAGGAACGCCCCCACGACCCCCAGCAGCACGACCGCGAAGAGCGTGAGCGTGAGCAGGTTGGCCCGCGCCTCGGTGCGACGCTGGACGTAGTCCTCGGGGAGGAAGCTGGTGTTCCCGGCTCCGGGCCTGTGCTGCGGGTGGCTCATCGCTCGCTCCGTGGGCTCGTGGTCACAGGTCCGTCGGGGAAAGACACAGGCCCAGCGGGACGGTCCAGCCCGGCTGGGGCTCCTTGAGGTTCACGCCCAGCGCGGGCTCGCTGCCCGAGCGGGCCACGCGCGCCAGCGGGTCGCCGATCTGGGCCTGCGTGCGCAGCACCCGCGCGATGTGCTGGCACGTGGCGCGGTTGCGGGCCTCGCCCCCCACGAAGATGATCCGCCCGATGCGGTCGTTGGGGAACAGCGACGCGTGGTAGCGGATCGACAGCTGGATCTCGTCCGTGAGCATCTCCAGCGTCTCGCGCAGGTCGCACCCCGCGGGCATGGGCGACGCCGGCGGACCCTCGGGGATCACCTCCATCCCCGTGCCGGCGCCGCGCCGGTCGCCCAGGTTGATGGTGTTGCCCTCGGCGGCGACCGCGACCGGGACCGGCGCGGCGACGCTCCGGGCGTCCTGGATCCGCAGGGCCCGGGCCCCGAGCAGGTCCACGCCCGCGTGCCGCGCGACCGCCTCGTCCAGGTGCCGCGCGCCCATCTCGATGCTGCGCGCGAACACCATCTGCTGCCCGTTGGCGATCGCGATCTTGGTCGTGGCGAACCCAAGGTCGATGTAGAGGGAGGTCAGCGCGAAGTCGTCCAGCCGCCTCGTGATCGTCTCGAAGGCGCGGAGCGAGGCGTGGAACTCGGACTGCATCCCGACCGGCTCGAACCGCGCCTCCCGGATCGCGCCCATCAGCCGCCCCACCAGGTCGCGACCGGTCGCCATGCAGATGATCTCCGACTTGCCCGACCCCGGCGGCAGCGGCACGTCGCACTGACGCGTCACCAGCGCCGACGGATCGCACCCCATCGCCTGGGCCATCGTCGACGCCACGAGCGGCTCCGTGACCATCCCCTCGGCCCGCTGCATCTGCAGGTGCTTGCACACGCTGAACTGCGCGGGGATGGCGCACACCACCCGCTTGCCGCGGAAGCCCCCCTGCCGGAGCATCCGACCGACGTGCTCCAACTGGTGCTCCAGCCGCTTGATCGGGCTGGTGAGCAGGAGCTCGGGCGTTTCCAGGCACGCGGCGGCGACGATCGAGGGCGCGTCCGCCCCCGTGAGCTGGAGCACCTTGAGCGACGCCGCCCCGAAGTCCACCCCGATCGGGGGCTGCGAGTGATTGACCATGGACAGCGCGGAGATCCCCTGCAGCTTGCTCAGCGACGACAGTCCAGGCAGCTTTCCGAGTCCCATGCGTTGCACTCGAGATGGGTCGATGCCGGCCTCAGGTTCGCCCGATCGCCGCCCCGGAGCCTCCTGCCCACCCACAAGACCCGGCCCGCGAACGACCGGCTCGTCATCGACGCAAGCGACGGGGAGGGTGAACCCGCGGGGCGTGACGGCGGAGGCGCGACCGCGCGCCGCGTCCGGCGCATCCGGCAGGCGCGATGCGCACGGCGCCGCCGGTCCGCGACAACGCTACAGGCGTCCCATAACCCGCGACAGGCGCGAAAGGGCGCCGCCCAGGTCCCACCGCTGGGTGCCCCGGTCACCCGTCGTGTTGCTGATGACCCGCAACTCTCCCGCGGGCACCCGCAGGCGGTGGGCGACGGCCGCCACCGCCGCCCCCTCCATGCCCTCCGCGAGCGCGCCCGTCCGACGGGCGAGTTCGTGGGCCAGGTCGTCGCGGCCCGAGCAGGTCGACACGGTCGCGATCACCCCGACGTGGGCCGCCAGCGGCGCCAGCCTCTCCCTCAGCCCGGCATCCAGCGGCACCGCCGCGCCCGCGAAGCCGCCCAGCGGGAAGCCCATCTCGGCGCAGCCGACGAACCCGTCCGGCGTCGCCAGGCCCTCGTCGCCGAAGACCGACGCGGTCGCGAGCACCACGTCGCCAAGTCCCGCCGGCGAGCCCGGGAGCGTGCCCGCCACCCCCACGCAGATGACGCCCGCGTGCCGCGCCGGATCGAGCCCCCGCGCCACCGCCCCCGCCGCGCTCGCCTTCCCCACGCCCGTCCGCACCACGTCCACGCCCGGCGCCGCCGCCACGACCGACCAGTCCCTCAGCCCCGGGGGCGTCGCGACCCCGAGCCCCTCGAACACCGCCTCGGCCTCGCGCGGGGCGGCGACCGCCAGCAGCACGCACGAGCGCGACCGCCCCGCCAGCCACCGCGTCAAGACGCCATCCTGTCCGGGCGCGCGCGTCACGCCCGATGGTAGTAAGCCGTTGGGGCCCCGCGACCCGCAACCCGAACCACGCGCA
This sequence comes from Phycisphaerae bacterium, assembly GCA_016873295.1. Taxonomy (GTDB): domain Bacteria; phylum Planctomycetota; class Phycisphaerae; order Phycisphaerales; family UBA1924; genus VGXM01. Next base: position 21,787 of record VGXM01000001.1, on the reverse strand, counting down.
CCCGCTAGAACTACCATGAACGGGCGCGGATCCACTGGTCCGCGCACGCGAGGAGCGCCCGATGCCCGAGGCGGCCCGATCAGTCGCGGCTGTGCGCACGCGCCGGAGTTCCGCGCTGCCGTGGATCGTTGGGGGCGTCGCCGTGCTGGGGCTCTCGACTCTCGGGGTCGCGCTCTTCGGCGGCGCCGGCGAGGGGCGGGGCCTGCGGGTGGGGTCGGACGTCGCGGAGGCGCGCCGGGCCGGGTTCGAGATCAACATCACCGCGGTGGGCGAGCTCGAGGCCGCCCGCCAGGTCCAGCTCCGCAACGACCTGGAGCGGCAGACGACGATCGTCGAGATCGTGCCCGAGGGATCGAGCGTCAAGGCGGGGGACGTGCTGGCGCGGCTCAACGCCGACGAGATGCAGCGGCAGATCGACGAAGAGTCGATGCAGGTCGACTCGGCCCAGGCCGCGGTGATCGCCGCCGAGATCGCCGCGGACATCCAGAAGAGCGAGAACGAGTCCAAGGTCCGCCAGGCCCGCCTGAAGGTGGACCTGGCGGACCTGGCCCTGCGCGAGTGGGCCGAGGGCACCGTCGCGACGCAGCGCGAGACCAACCGCATCGCGATCGAGAAGGCCGACCGCGAGCTGGCGCGGCTCGACGAGCGGAGACTCAACAGCGAGAGCCTGCACGGGCGGGGCTTCCTCTCCAAGGACGAGCTGGAGCGCGACCGCACCGCCGTGCTTGAGGCCCGCGCCGACCTGACCAAGGCCCGCCTGGCCCACGACACCTACGAGACCTACCAGCACCCCAAGGAAGAGCGGACCAAGACCTCGGAGCTCGAGGAGGCCCGTGCGGAGCTCGAACGCGTCAGCAAGACCAACGACAGCGAGCTGACGAGCAAGCAGGCGGCCCTGGCCAACGCCCGCAACCAGCTCGCCAGCCGCCAGGCCCGCCTGAAGAGGCTCGAGGAGCAGCGCGACAAGGCGACGCTCAAGGCCCCGATCGACGGGCTGGTGGTCTACACGACCAGCCTGCGCCAGTGGCGCTGGATGGGGCGGTCGTGGGCCGTGGGCTCGCAGGTGTACCCCGGGCAGGAGATCATCGTGCTCCCCGACACCTCGGGCATGCTCGCGACCGTGCGCGTCCACGAGAGCCTCGCCGGGCGCATCACGCCGGGTCTGACCGCGATCGTCAAGGTCGACGCCCTGGGGGGGCGCGCCCTCCCCGGCACCGTCGAGTCGATCGGCGTGCTGGCGCAGAGCGACGACTGGATCGACGAGAACAAGCGCGAGTACACGGTCAAGATCGCCCTCGCCGAGCCGGTCGCCGCGCTCAAGCCCTCCATGCGCGTGGAGGCGACCATCCGCCTGGCCTCGGTCGAGCCGACGCTCACGGTGCCGATCCAGGCCGTCTTCATGGACGGCGCCGTCCGGTTCGTGTACGCCGATCGCTCCCAAGGCCTGGTGCGGGTGCCCGTGCGGGTCGGCAAGCGGTCGGACACCCTGTGCGAGATCACCGCGGGGCTGTCGGAGGCCGACCGGGTGCTCATCCGCGACCCGCGCCCGGGCGAGGCTCTCGTGACCGCCTGGGAGAAGGCCGCCCTCGACGCCGCGGGGTACGCGCTCGACGATCGCGGGCAGGCGATCGACCCGGTCGCCACGGCGGGCGAGCCCGCGCCCCCCGCGGAAGCCCGCGCCCATCCGCCCCGTCCCTGACGGGCCCGCCGCTCAGAACCCGCCCGTGCGCATGCGCTCCACGCTCTCGGGGAAGGGGTAGCTCGAGAAGACGCCGACGTGCGCCACCTTCCACATGTTGGGCGCGGCGTAGACGTCGCCCCGGAACCCCGCCTGGAACATCGCGCTCAACACCGCCTCGAAGCTCGGCTCGCGACCGTCCGGGCCCAGCAGGCGGTTGGCCCGCGCGTTCAGGAAGCTCACCGTCGCCACGGGCAGACGCTCGCGCCGGCCCCGCAGCATCTTGCACACCGTCCCGAACCCGCGACCGATGTCCTCGATCGTGAAGTACTCCCGCCCCCGCGGCCTCAGGACCGCGAAGATGAGCAACTGGTCCAGGTCGAACTTGAGGATGTACGGCTCACGGTCGCCCGCCGCCAGCACACTCACCGAGTCCTGGAACGTGCGCGCATACGCCGTGATCGTCGCCGCCGTCCACTGGCTCGTCGGCACCAGCGAGCACAGCTGCGCGATGATCCCGTGGCTGTTGTCGCGGTCGTTCACGCCGCAGATCACCGCCCGGTAGCGACCGTCGAGCAGGTCGCGCAGCATGTCCTGACCCCACATGATCCGCAGACGCTCCCCCGGGTCGATCTTCCCGGCGGCCCCGGGAAGCAGGCTCACCCGGTCGGGGAACAGGTCGCTCTTCATCAGGCTGTCGGCGTCCCCCTCGTACAGGCGGACCCCCGTCTCGGCGGTCGTCGTCATGGCGCCTCCTTCCGGTCCCTCCCATGCTACACCGCCCGTCCGGGCCCGACCGCGAACGGGATCCGCACAAAGGCCCCGCTTGCCCCCCGGGGCGCGCGCGGCGGACGCCCGGGAACCCCGGGGGGCGCGATCGGCTTGGGAATGCGGCACGCCCGTGGTATGCTCATCTGTTCGATGGGGTGGAGGTCGGCATGCGAACGTGCTTGATCGGTGCGGCGGCGGTCGGTGTGTGGTCCGCGGGCTCGGTGTTCGGACAGGGCGTCGCCCCGGCGATGCCCCGGGTCGAAACCTGCGAACTGGCCCTGTTCGACGGCGCGGGGCCCGGCGGGGCCGCCCTCGCGCTCGGGCTCCGCGTCCCGGGCCTGGGCGCCGTGGAACTCGATCTCGAACGCTTCCCGGTCGCCAGCCCCGGGGCCCGGGTTGTCCTCGGGAGTCTCGACGCCGCCGACACGCCCGTCGACTTCGACTGGTCCGCCGTCCGGGCCTATCGCGGGTCGCTCCGCGGCCGCGACGGGTCCCGCGCCTTCCTCGTCACCACTCCCCACGGCACGACGGGCTGGATCACGCCCGACCGCTCGGGTCAGCGCTACTGGATCTCGTCGCACAACGGAGGGGTGCCGCTGCCCGGCGCCCAGGTCCTGGTCTTCCCCCACGACGGGTCGGTGCCCAGCCCTGGGCCGGAGCTCTGCGGGCTCCAGACCGAGCCCCACGGCGAGCACGGCCCGCCCCACCACGCCCAGCCGCTCGAACCACCGTCGTCGTCGGCCGACTCGACCGCCCGCCGCGACTTGCGCCGCATCGAGATGGCCATCGAGACCGACTACGAGTACTACCTGCTGTTCAACAACGTGCAGGCGGCGACGGACTACGTCGTGCGCGTGTACGCCGCCGTCAGCGACATCTACCTGTCGGAGCTGAACACCCGCGTGGACCTGACGTTCATCCGCATCTGGGACACCGTGAACGACCTGTTCAACGGGTCGGACCCACTGGGCGCCTTCCGCTCCCACTGGAACACCAACATGCAGGGCGTGCCCCGCGACGTCGCCCAGTTCTTCTCGGGGCGGCGCAACCTGGCGTGGGGCGGCGTGGCCTACCTGAACGGGCTCTGCAACAGCAACTCGTACAGCGTCGTCGGCTACGCCCAGGGCGCCTTCCCCGAGCCCCTCCGACCCGGCGTCCACATGTTCGACATCGGCGTGACCGCGCACGAGCTCGGGCACAACTGCGCCGCTCGCCACAACCCGGACTACGGCATCGACACCTGCGACCAGCTCAACACCCCCGCCGTCCGCGGCGGCATCATGAGCTACTGCTCCCAGACCGTCTCCGGCGGCAAGGCCGTCATGGACCTCCGCTTCGAGACCCCCATCCGCAACGAGATGCGGCCCTACATCCTCGCCCGCCCCTGCATCATGATCGACTGCAACCAGAACGGCGTCGCCGACGCCGCCGACATCTCGGCGGGAACCAGCCCCGACGCCAACGCCAACGGCATCCCCGACGAGTGCGAGGACTGCAACGCCAACGGCGTCCTCGACCCCCTCGACATCAGCTCCGGCACGAGCACCGACCTGAACACCAACGGCATCCCCGACGAGTGCGAGCCCGACTGCAACGGCAACGCCGTCCCCGACGACCTCGACATCGCCCTGGGCACGAGCACCGATCTCCACCTCGACAACGTCCCCGACGAGTGCGAGCCCGACTGCAACAACGACGGCGTCAGCGACTTCTCCCAGATCATGGCCGACATGACCCTCGACAAGGACCGCGACACCGTCCTCGACTCCTGCCAGGACTGCGACGGCGACGGCATCCCCGACCTCGTCGAGCTCGACGGCGCCCACCACGCCTGGGTCGTCGGGTCCGACGGCGTGCTCTCCGAGACCCACTCCGTCACGGGCGTGGTCACCCGCCGCGCCTCGGGCGGCGCCCTCGACCAGCCCAGCGACGTCCTCGTCACCCCCGACCGGCGCGTCCTGGTCACCAGCTCGGGCGACCACCGCGTCGTCGAGTTCTGGCACAACGGGCACTACGTCCGCGACCTGGTCGCCGGCGGCGGGCTCGACACGCCCCGGACCATGCTCCGCCGCGCCGACGGGCGACTGCTCGTCGCCAGCGCCGGGAACCACCGCGTCAACGAGTACGACGCCGGCACCGGCGCGCTCCTCCGGACGCTCGTCACGCGCGGCGGCGAGAACCTCACGTCCCCCTGGGGCCTTGCCCTCGGGCCCGCCAACGGGCTGTACGTCACGAGCGACGACCACCGCGTCCTCGAGTTCGACGCCGACACCGGCGCCTTCCGCCGCGTCGTCGTCGCCGCGGGGCTGGGCGGGCTCGACGGCGTGCGCGGCATCGCCTTCCACCCCACGACCGGCAACCTCCTGGTCTGCAGCTACAACACCGACGCCGTCCTCGAATACGACCCCGCCACCGGCGCCTTTCTCCGCAGGTTCAACAACGGCGGCACCGCCACCGTCCTCAACCTCAACGGGCCCGTGTGCATCCGCTTCCGGCACGACGGCGTGCACGTGAGCATGGCCATCCAACCCACCGACTCCCACCGCACCAGCGCCCGCGTCTTCATCTTCCACCCCGTGCTGGGCTACCTCATGCGCCCCTACATCAACGGCAACGACACCCAGATCAACGCCCCCACCGGCTTCGACTTCGCCCCGGGAGACCACGCCGACTGCAACAACAACGCCCAGCCCGACGAGTGCGACATCCTCAACCTCGTCAGCCGAGACCTCAACGGCAACGGACGACCCGACGAGTGCGACGCCTGCCCCGTCGACGTCAACGCCGACGGCGACGTCGACTTCAACGATTTCCTGGAGTTCCTCAACCTCTTCACCTCGCGCCACCGCCGCGCCGACCTCACGCTCGACGGCCTGGTCGACTTCAACGACTTCCTGGAGTTCCTGAACCTCTACAACGCCGGGTGCTGACGCCCGGCCGCGCTCCAGGGCGTGAGCCCGCTCCGCAGGTCCGCCGCGTCGATCGCCGGCGCGGGGCTCGGCGGTAACAGCCTCCACGCCACCTTGCCCTCCACCTTGGCGTCCTCCCCGCGCTTGCTGACGAGCACGAAGGTGTCGATCGGGTCGATCTCGATCGGAGGCCGCGCCGGCTCGCCGCGCCGGTCGAGCAGCAGCAACTCGGCCCGCTCCAGCGTCGTGCGAAGCCGCCACCCCGCGCCGCGGAAGAACCAGTAGACCGGGGCGGCCACGATCGCGCCGCCGAACATCCCGAGGAGGCCATGGACGAGCTTCGAGGGCCGCCCCAGCCAGCCCCGGGCGGCGGCGACCTCGACGGCGATGCTCGCGGCGAGCGTGCCGACGACGGCGGCCCCCTCGACCAGGCCCTTGGAGAACGGCATGGGGCTGGCCGCGACCACGAACCACGACTCCTCGCCGCTCTCGTCGTCGTTGCGCTCCGGCATCGCGAGTGAACGCGCCGCCGACTTGTCGAGCAGCCAGACCCGCGGCAGGACGCGCCGGGCGGCCTCCTCGACCGCGTCCAGGTGCGCCCTCCGGAGCCGGCGTACCGACCCCCGCCGCGCGCCCCCCAGCACCGCCGCCGCGACGCACAGCTCTTCGTCGCTCACGAGCCCGCCCGCCGCGGCCCGCTCGACCGTCTCGTTGGCCCGCCTCCGCACGCGCGCCGATCGCAAGAGCAGCACGCACGCCCCGATCGCCGTCGACGCCCCAGCCGCAACGCTGATGGTTCGCACAACACCGGCAAAGCCCGGCGCCAACACCGGTGCGAACCACGTCTGAGCCCCCATCGTCGGCAGCACCAGCCCGGCCAGCAGCGCAATCTCCCACGCGCGGTTGACGTTCCGCGGCAGCCGGACGTGCACGACGTCGGCGGCGGCGTCATCAACATGCCCCATTGATGATCCGACGTACCGCGATTCCACCCCACACCCCCGCGCTGGGCTACCCCAACACCCTCCTCCCGAAGTCCAGCTTCATGGCCTTCTTGGCCATGTACAGCGTCTCTTCCGCCGTGGCGTTGGCGCGCCCCGTGCCGGCCCGGATGATGTCCACGATCACGTCGTCGCCGCCGGGCCTGTCGAACTGGGCCCGCCGGGCCCGCATGGGCTCCAGCAGCGTGTTGATCGCCGCCGCGACCTCCTGCTTGACGTGCCCGTCGCCCAGGTTGTCGCCCCGCCTGTAGCGGTCCTTCAGCTCCGCCACGCGGCCCTCGTCCGCGATGAACGCCTCCACGAACTCGAAGAGCACGTTGTCGGGGTCTCCCGGCTCGGTGGGGCTCTGCCGCCCCGTCGTGATCCTGTTGATCTTCTTCTGCACGTCCCTGGGGTCGTCCGACAGGAAGATCGCGTTGTTGAGGCTCTTGGACATCTTCTGCCGTCCGTCGCCCACGCCCGGCAGGCGCCCCACGCGCCCGATCAGGGCCCGAGGGATCGGGAAGACGCCCCCCGCCTTCTCGTAGTCCTCGTCCCTGGTGCGGTCCGGCACGCCGCAGTAGAGCTGGTCGAACTTCCGGGCCGCCTTGCGGCACATCTCGATGTGCGGCTCCTGGTCCTCCCCCACCGGCACGTACACGGGGCGGAAGGCCAGGATGTCGGCGCACTGCCCCACCGCGTACATCGGGAACCCGAAGGAGTGCTTCCCCGCCAGCCCCTTGGTCTCCAGCTCGTGCACCAGCGTGGGGTTGCCCATCACGTCGTTGAACGACAGGAGCATGGCGAAGTACCACGTCAGTTCCGCGATCGCCGGCACCTCCGTCTGCAGCACGATCGTCGAGCGCTCCGGGTCGATCCCCGCCGCCAGCCAGTCCTTCACGATCTCGATGGTGTCCCGCCGGATCTCCGCCGGCTGATCCGCCCGCGTCGTGAAGGCGTGCATGTTCGCGAGCAGGAAGTAGCAGTCGTAGTCGCCCTGCAACTGCACCCGGCGTTCGACGCTGCCCACCCAGTGCCCCAGGTGAAGCCGCCCGGTGGGCGTGTCGCCGGTCAGGATGCGGGGCTTGCCCTTCCGTGTCTCCATGGGGCGGAGGGTAAGAGGCCTGCTCGTTCGGCACACGGGCGGGCCGGTCGGCCGGCCTCTGAGGGAGCGGCAGCCCGCCGGCCGCCTCGTGGTTCCTCATTCCGACCACAAAAAGGCCGCTATTCACCGATGGAGGTGGCATTCTCGGCGCCGTGAGGCCTAATCCATGGGGTCTCAAAGCCGCTCCGGGGATCGAGAAGAGAGAGGATGTGTTGCTCACGATCCACGTCGCCGCCCTTGCCGTCGCCTGCATGGCCTGCTTGTCCCGGCCCAGGTGTACCTCACCTCGGCCAACCTGTGGCTGGCCGATCCGGCCAGCGGCGCCAACATCGGCGGGCACTGGGAGTTCTGCAACGCCCCGGGCAGTGCGAACGCCGAGATGGTGATCAACGGCGCGCCGCGCGCCACCACCTTCGCCCTTTCCCTGGGCGACGACCTGTTCACCTTCCAGGTCTGGGGGCGCGTCGACCCCGGCCACGCGATTGGGCTGTGGTTCGGCGACAACCCCGCCCACTTCGCCGGCCCGGTCGGAGCCGTCCCGCACCTGGTCGCGTTCCGCGACGCGGCCGGAGCGCTCGCCACGCCTCTCGCCGGCACCATGGTGGGCACGTGGTTCTCGTTCAGCGGAAACGGACCCTACCACGGCAACCTCTCGCACGTGGTGGGAGGAACGGGCGTCAGCGTGCAGGCGTACTCCTTCGACGGCGCGACCGGTCAGGGCTCCCTTACAGTGCGCGTGGTTCCCGCCCCGGGCGGGCTTGCGGCACTGGCTCTCGCCGGGCTCGTCGGCGTCCGCCGGCGCCGATAGCGTGCCGTCCAACCCCGATCGGCATCAGCCGCCCGGAATCGCCAGCCACACGTTGGCCGCGTTGAAGATCGCGTGCATCGCGATCGGCACGCCCAGGTTCTTCCTCCGCTCGAACGCGACGCCCAGGCACAGCGACAGCGCGAAGACCGTCGCCATCGCGTACGGCTCCAGCCCGTGCACCAGCGTGAAGACCGCCGACGCCCCCGCGATCGCGACCCACGGCCGGCGCGTCAGCCTCAGGATGGACGTCTGGAGGAACCCGCGGAAGGCGATCTCCTCCGCGATCGGCGCCAGCACCACCACCGCCGCGATCAGCAGCCACGCGGCCGGCTCGCCCGGGCGCTCCACGATCTCCTTGAGCGTGTCGTGGGCCAGGCGCTCCGGCTCAACCTGCGTGAGCGCCCGGTACGCCCACACGCTCAGCCGACCCGCCGCGTAGACCACCGGCGCCGCCACCACAAGGGCGCCCGCGCCGATCAGCATCCCGCGTCCCGTGATCCGCAGCCCGGCCAGCGGAGCGATCCGGTGCGCCCGCGCCGCCAGCAGCGCCCCCAGCACCGCCGCGGCCCCAAACCCCCCCACCGCCGACCAGGCCCGGTCGATCGGCGCCCCCTGGTCCGCCGGGTGCAGCCCCGCCCCGCCCGTGAGAGCCACCAGCGTCACCGCCATCGCCATCCCCGCCGTCAGGAAGACGCACACCGCCGCCACCAGCCAGAACCACCAGGGGAGCGGCCCGGGGTCGCGCACGCCCGCCCGGGCGAACGACCCCGGCCTGATCGCGTCGCGCTTCCACAGCCACGCCAGCACGAGCGGGGCCGCCAGCAGGAGGGCCCAGCCGACGACCGACGCCACGGACGAGCCCGCGGCGGGGGTTGCGTCCTGGGCGGCCAGCGCGGGCGTCGCCGCGAGCGGGACCGTCGCCGCGCCAACAATCCAGCCCATGAGCGACGTGCCCGACCAGCTCCGCCGCATCGTCGAGCACACTCGCTCGGAGGTGGAGCGGGCCAAGGCGGAGACCTCGCTGGACGCGCTGAAGGACCGGGTGCGCCGGGCCGCCCCGCCCCGCAACTTCTTCGCCGCCGTCACCCGCAACGACGACCGCACCGCCGTCATCGCCGAGGTCAAGCGGCGCAGCCCCAGCGCCGGGCTCATCCGGCCCGAGTATGAGGGTGACGCTTTCCGCCCCGAGGACATCGCCCGACAGTACGAGGCGAACGGCGCCGCCGCGATCTCCTGCCTCACCGACGAGAAGTTCTTCGGGGGCCGCCTCGAACACCTCTCCCGCGTCAAGGCCGCCGTGGGCATCCCCGTCCTCCGCAAGGACTTCATCGTCGACCCGTACCAGGTGTGGGAGTCGCGGGCCGCCGGCGCCGACGCGGTCCTGCTCATCGCCGAGTGCCTCACCGAGAGCCAGCTCGTCGACATGCTGATCCTCGCCCAGCAGCTTCGGCTGACGGTGCTCCTGGAGACCCACGGCGTGGAGCAGCTCCTCCGCGTCCGCCCCTACGTCGGCTTCCCCCATGCCACCTACGCCCTGCTCGGCATCAACAACCGCGACCTGCGCACAATGTCCGTCGACCTGGCCCACACGCTGCGCCTGGTCGACATGGTCGACGACCGCTCCACCCTTGTCAGCGAGTCGGGCATCAAGACCCCCGCCGACCTGGCCCGCCTCCGGGCCGCGGGCGTCCGAATCGTCCTGGTCGGCGAGCACCTGATGCGGGCCGACGACCCGGGCAAGGCCCTCCGCGACCTGCTCACGCCGCCCCCGAACGGAACCTCGCCATGAACACGCCGCTGATGGTCCGCTCGCTCCTCGCCGCCGCCCTGGCGCTGGCCCCCGCCCCCGCCCTGGCCCAGGAGGACGCGCCCGGGAGCCCGCCCGAGACGCCGCCGGGTGCGTTGCCCGAGGTGCCGCGCCCCGCCTCCCCCGCCGGCGAGGTCCTCGTCAAGGCCTCCGAGTCCATCCGCGGGATCAACTCGATCACCTTCGACGTGTCGATGCGGGGGGAGGGGCTCCTGGCCACCTACGCCCCGATCCTGCAGGCCCGCGTGGTCGCCGTCCGCTCGCCGACCAACCCGCAGACCTGGCTCATCCGCATCAGCGGCTCGGGCAAGCTGGCGCCGGACAAGCCCGAGGGCGCCTTCGACGCCGGCTTCCAGGAGCACTTCATCGAGTGGGTCGAGCCCGCCGAACGCAAGCTCTTGCGCCGAGCCCCGCGCCCCCAGCCCCGCAGCGAGACCCTCCGCCACGCCCAGCATCTCCGCATGGACTGGATCTTCGCCCCGGTCGCCTTCTCCAAGGAACTGGGCGTCGCCGTCAACGGCAAACTCCTCGACGACGCCGAGGTCGACGGCGAGCTCTGCCGCGTCGTCGAGGTCGCCACCCTGGGCCCCAGCGGCGGGACGCGCCGCGTCTACGTCGGCCTCGAGGACGGGCTCGTCCGCCGATACGACCAGATCGTCAGCGGGCAGCTCGACGGCCGCACCGTCTTCCAGTTGAGCGGCGTCGACGCGTTCAACCCCATCGATCCCTCCGAGACCCGCGTGCCCGTCCCCGCGGGCTTCGAGGCGGAGGCCGAGCCGGCCCCGCCCGGGCCCACCACCCCTGTCGCGGCAACCCCGGACGCCACCGCCCCGACCGTGACCGCCGCCCCGCCGCCCCCGCCCCCCGCCCCGAAGTACGCGGTGCCTTTCGAGCTCAGGACCGCCGCCGGAGAGACCGTCACGCTCGACTCGCTGCGAGGCCGACCCGCGGTCCTCTTCTTCTGGGGCACCTGGAGCCTCCCCTCGCAGGACGCCGTCCCCGCCCTCGCCGCCCTGCGCGCCAGGCACGACCCGGCCCAGCTCGCGATCGTCGCCCTCGCCGTCCGCGAGCGGGTCCCCGCCGCCGCCGCCGACTTCCTCCAGCGCGAGAACGCCGGCTTCTCGACGCTGCTCCACGCCGACGCAACCGCCGCGGCGTACGACGTCCGCGCCTACCCCACCCTCCTCCTCCTCAGCCCCGAGGGCCAGATCCTCTACACCGTCGAGGGGTTCCCCAGCGGCGCCACGCTCGACGAACTCGCCGACAAGGTCAACGCCGCCCTCAAGCCCGCCGCCGGCTCGGCGTGACCCTCAGCGCACGCCCGACACGGGCCCCGCGGCGTCCAGCAGCGCGCGCCGAAGTGCCGCCAGCCGTTCCTGCCCGCGCGCCTGCGACCCGTCGCTCGACGCCGACAGCGCCGCCGCCTCCTCCGCGATCAGGCACACCCGCGCCACCTCCACGCGCCATCGCCCCATCCACGCCCCCGGGCCCATCGCCGGGCCCGAGAGCTCCGCCAGGGCCGCGTCCACCGGGTCCGCCGCGGGCGTGACCCGCGCCGCCCACGCGCGGGCCAGGGCCCCGGCCAGCAGCCCCGCCGAGTGCTCGGTTTCCAGCGCGTCCAGGCGGCGCGACAGGTCCACCGCGTTGGCGCGCGCGCCCTCGGCGCACGCCGCCGCGACCCGACCCTCCAGGTCGCCGCCCACCCAGCGCCACGCCTCGGGCCCGCACTCCCACCCGGGCCACTCGTTGAGCCGTTCGCCGCCCGCGATCCACGCCGCGGCGTCCAGCGCCAGCGGAACGACGCGGGCCAGCGCGCGCAGGCGTGCCTCCGCCGCCGCGGGGGGCGCCGCCCCGGCCTCGGTCGTCCCCTTCAGCCACGCCGCGCGTTCGGCGTCCAGGCGGTCCAGCAGCGCGCGCACGTGCCCGCCCGTCGCCCGCTCCAGCCCCGGAACCGCCTCGCCCGCGTGCGCCCGCAGCGCGTCCTCGCCCGGGATCGACCAGAACCCGACGGCGGCGGCGACCAGCGCGCGCCGCTCGCCCTGGGCCGCGTCGCGCTTCGCGGGCGTCGCGACGTCCCGCTGGATCGCCACGAGCCTGCGCGCCAGGGCGCGGAAGGGCTCGGCGACCCTCGCCTCCACGCCGGGCCTGGCCACGGGCCCCTCGCGGATCAGGTCGGCCAGCGCCCGCAGTTGATCCAGCTCGTCCCAGCGCGCCCCGTGGTTGTTGAGCGCGCTGAGGACCCCGGGGTCGGACATGGCGCCGGGCCTGGTGAGGATCTCCGTCGCGGCCCGCACCACGGCGAGCGCCGACTCCCGCGTCGAGAGCCCGACCTCGCGGAAGGGCTGGCGCAGCTCCCGCACCAGCCCGCGCTCCACCGCGGGGTCGAACGCGCGCGAGGCCGACGCCACCGCCGACTCGGCGTCCCGCAGACGCGCGTCCGTCTCCGGGCCCGACAGGTCCAGTTCGAGCAGGGCTTCGACGAGGCGCCGGCTCTCGCTCGGGTTGCGGAGGGTGGGCAGGCCCGACGTCAATCGTCCCAGGGCGGCCAGGCGCGCCAGGGTCGCGGCGGCCCGCGCGTCGCCGCCACTGACGCCGGGGATGACCGACTCCAGCCCGTCGCGCCAGGGCTTGAGCCTCGCCGCGGGCGCCAGGCGCCGGCGCGGGTCGAGCAGGCCCAGGGTCTGGGCCAGGTCGGCGCGGAGCGCTTCGGCCTCGCGCCCCCACGCCCGCGTCGCCCGCCTGACCTGCCACTCGGTCTCCATCGCGCCGACCGCCGCGACCGACCCCTCCGAGAGTGCGGCGGCCCCCGCCAGGTCGACCAGGGCGGTACCGGGCGTGCTCGTGGGCACGTCGGCGTCGATCCACCCCGCGCCCAGCCCCGCCGCGGGCCGAACCTCGGCGAAGAGACGCTGGAGCGCGCGCTCGACGTCGGCGGTGGTCCCTCCCGAGGCGAGCAGGGCCGCGGCTGACTCCAGCGCCGCCGCGTCGCGGACCTCCAGAAGGGCGCGATCGAGGTGGGCCCGATGGCGGGCGATGGTCAGCCCGAGGAGGGCGGCCTGGGTGGCGTCGGGATCGCGGAGCGCGTCCGGGGCCTCGCCCCGGGCCATGAGCGCCAGCGCCAGCCGGCGGAGGGCCTGGGATGCCGCGCCCGCCGGGCCGGGCTCGGCACGCCGAAGCTCCTGCTCCACGACCCGGCGGTGGGCGACCATGGCCAGTTCCAGGCGAGGCGGGGGTTCCGGTGGCCCGCCCAGATTGAGCGTTTGGGCGGGGGCGGCCGCCGCCAGCAGCAGGGACAGGGCCGCGCTACGCCAGGGCCTGGGCATAGACCTCCTCCAATCGGGCGACCATGCGTTCGGCGCTGAACAGGTCGCGGCACATCCGGCGCCCGCGCTCGCCCATGGCGCGGCGCGCGCCCGGGTCGGCGAACATCCGAACGACCGCCTCGCGGAGCGCGGCGACATCGCCCGGGCGCACCAGGCGGCCCGTCACGCCCTCGATGCACGCCTCGCGCGTGCCGTCGACGTCGTAGGCCACCACCGGCACGGCGCACAGGAGCGCCTGGGGCACGGTCCGCGGCAGGCCCTCGCGGTAACTGGGGTGGACCAGCAGGTCCATGGCGCGGACGAGCCCCGGCACTCGATCCTGCGGCACCAGCCCGGTCGTCAGCACGCGCCCCTCCAGCCCCATCGACCGGACGCGGGCCATGAGGCGCTCGCGCCACCAGCCGTCGCCCACCCAGAGCAGCCGCCACGTCGGCTCGGCGCGGATTCGATCGCCCAGGGCGTCGAGCAGGTCGTCGTGCCCCTTGTGCTGCGCCAGCCGCGCCACCGTGCCGATCACGAAGTGCGACGGTTCCAGTCCGAGCCCGCCCCGAACCTCCTCGCGCGACTGCCCCGCCGCCGGCTCCAGGTACGTCTGGACCTCCATCCCCGAGTGCACCGTGAGGTACTGCCCGGGCCTCCCGATGCCGCGGGACAGGAACAGGCCCGTCATGGCGTCGGCGACGCTGAGGATGCGGTGGCACCGGCGCGCCGCGAGCCGCTCGGAGCGCTCATACCCCAGGTTCACCAGGCGCGTCCCAAGGCGACGGAGCGCGCCACCCTCGGCGGGCATGAAGGGCGGGCCGTGGATGGTGTGCACCACCGCCCGGGCCCGCCCCCACGCCGCCATCCGACCCAGGATCCCGGCCTTGCTCGAGTGCGTGTGCACGACGTCGAAACCCAGCCGCATCAGCGGCTTGAGCTCGCGGTGGAAGCACACGTGATCCGCCCACGGGCGCACCGGTCGGACCAGGTGCCTGAGCACGTGGATGGCGATGGGCGTGACAGGCTGTCCCTCGGGGCGCACGGTCGCCGCCCCGCCCACGGGGCGCACGCGCTCGCCCCCGGCGGCGCACCGCGCGTTGAACGCCTCGGCGCGGGCGAGCAGCGACCCCTCGGGGCCGTAGATGGGCCCGAAGCCCAGGTGGACCTCGTGCCCCAGGCGGGCCTGCCCCTCGCACGACAGGACGGTGTTCTCCTGCGAGCCGCCGAGGATCAGGCGCGTTGACAGGTGCAGGATCCGCATCCAGCCCCGAGGATACGCGACGACGATCGAACGCCCCTCCCGGACCCATCGGAAGAGCGCGGCCGGGTCGCCGGAGGAGCGCGAAGACCCCTCTGGAATCCCGGATCGACCTCCGCGCCTCTCCGCGTTCTTCCCCCGTCAGTAGCGCACCCACTCCAGGCACAGGCCCTCGGGCCCGAGCGTGGGGCCCGCGGCGGCCCGCTCCCTGCCCGCGATGATCGCCGGCACCCCCTCCGCCCGCGTGCGCCCCCGCCCCACCTCCACCAGCGTCCCCGCGATGATCCGCACCATGTTGTAGAGGAAGCCCGTGCCCGCCACGTCCAGGCGCACGCGACGCCCGCCCTCGCGCTCCCCCAGGTCCGTCACGGCGCACGAGAGGATCGTGCGCACGGTGGTCAGGCGACCGTGACCCGCCGCGGCGAAGGCGACGAAGTCGTGCTCGCCCACCAGGTGCCGGGCCGCACGGTTCATCGCCTCCACGTCGAGCCGCTCCCACACCAGCGTGACGGATCGGCGGTCGAAGACCGGGCGCACCCCCAGCGACCCCTCGCCCGTCTCCAGCGCGTGGATGGTGTAGCTGTACGCCTTGGACGTGCAGTCGCCTACGGGGTCGAAGGCGTCGACGCCCGGCGGGCGGGTCACGTCCTCGACGCCGACGACGCACACGTCGGGCGGCAGCTTGCCGTTGATCGCCCGCGCCAGGCGCTCCGTCCCGCGTTCGCTGGGCCACCCCGTCCCCTCCGCCGCGTCGCCCGAGCAGGTGAACGCCGCGACCTGCCCGCGGGCGTGCACGCCCGCGTCGGTGCGGCTGGCGCCCTTGACCACCACCGGCTCACGCACGACCCGCGCAACGACGCGCCGCAGCACGCCCTGCACCGTCCGCAGCTCGCCCGGGCCGGCCTCGGAGGCGTCGGGCTCGTCGGGTCCCTGCCCCGTGACCTGCCGCTGCCAGCCGCAGAAGTCCGTCCCGTCGTAGGCGATGGTGAGCTTGTACCGCGGCACGGGTTGAGGGTACGCGCGGCGTCAGTCTTCGCCCGCGTCGCGGGCCTCGTTGCGCACGCGCTTGACGCCCGCGGCGCGATCGCTCCACTCCCGCGACTTCTTGCGCAGCCTGAGCCACACCGTCAGGGCCGAGACCGCGACGATCGCCGCCAGCAGCAGCCCGATCGCCAGCACGATGCCCAGGAGGATCTTCAGGGTCGCCGACTCCGCCCGCTACTTGCCCGGCACGCCCTCGGGCGATGGGAAGAGGAACCGCAGGGCCTCGGGCAGCCGCCGGGCCCACGCCGACTCGTCGTGCCGGTCCTGATCACCCACCACCAGCCGCACGCGCGAGGCATCCACGCCCGACGCCGTGACCTGGGCGTGCAGGTCGCGCACGGCCTGCACGAGGGCCTGGTTGCGATCCGTGGCGTCGGGCTCGAACTCGCGCCCGCCCACGCCCAGGAACAGCCTGCCCGGCCAACTCGTCAACCCCGACTGCCACGTCTTCCACGCCGCCGCGTCCCCCGCCGTCAGCGGCAGGCTCTCGACCAGGGCCAGCCCGAAGATGTCCGGGCGGCGCGTCGCGGCGTGGAGCGCGATGGCCCCGCCCAGCGACGCCCCGCCGATCGCCGTGCGCTCCGGACGCGGGTCGGTGCGGAACGCCCGCTCGACCCGCGGCTTGACCTGCGTCACGAGCCACTCCACGAAGCGGTCGCCCGCGGGCGTCACGCCCTCCAGCGCCGGCGCCGGCAGATACTCCTCCATCCGCGACGCCCCCAGGCTCGGCACCGCCACGATCAGGAACGGCTCGCACTGCCCGCCCGTGATCAGCCCCCGCGCCGTCTCGTCAGCCCCCCACTCCGCCGGGATCTTCGAGTGCTTCTGGAAGACGTTCTGACCGTCCATCAGGTACAGCACCGGGTAGACCTTGCCCGCGTACGCCGGGTCCTCGTACCCCGGCGGCAGCCACACGAGCACGTCGCGCGTCGCCCCCGACGCCGACCCGGCCCCGCCCGAGACCTGAAGCCGCTTCACCGTCCCCGTCGCCTTGATCGGGCCGTAGACCGGGTCCTCCACCGCCCCCGCGCTGGGGCGCTCGTCCGACCAGCGCTCGATCGCCAGCTCGATCCGCGGCGGCTCGCCCGGCTGGAGCATCGACACGTCCACTTCGGGCAGCGAGCGGTTCTCGATGTCCGACAGGTCCGCCGACACCTCGCACCTGTCCCACGACCCCCGCGTGAACTTGAACTGCACCTGCTCCGTCCCCGCCGGCACTCTCAAGTGCAGTTGCCAGCGCATGTCCGAGCGCGAGCCCAGCTTGAAGCGGTTGTCGCGCGGGTTCCAGGCGCTCAGCGACGAGGCGAAGTAGATGGGCTCGTCGGCGTTGCTCCTGCCCGACTTGTCCAGCACGATCAGGACGACGCCCTGCTCCAGCGTCTCGGGGCGGACCACCCGCGGGCCCATGGCCGCGGCCCCCGCCGCGCGCCGAGCATCCTCCACGCGGGCCGCCGCCGCCCGTTCCCGCTCGGCCTCGGCCCGCTGGTCCGTGACGCCGGACATCACGTACAGCAGCCCCGCCACCACCAACACCGGCATCGCCAGCAGCACCGTCAGTATCAAGCTCTGCCTGCGCGTCGCCATGCCCCACCTCCGCCGAGTGGCACAGGCGCCCCGCCTGTGCTCCTTCCACGCGACCTCCGCATCGACTATAAGCACCCGCGCTCCGCCCAATCCCGGCGCACGCCCCCGCGCGCCGGCCCGGCCCCGCGGGGGCCGCGGAACGGAGCCGCGGGTGAAGCGACGCGCAGCGTCGCGCAGCCCGTGGAAGCGTTCTCCCGCATGCTCTTCCCGCCCCGGCCGGGACGGAGGCATGATCCGCTCGCCGCGCCGGCGCCCTCCTTCGCCCCTCCGGGGCGAGGAACACGACCGCGAGCGCACCACGGGTTGCGCTCGCGGACTCGCTCCACCCGCGGCTCCATCCCGGGCGGCCCTTCGGGCCTGCAACAGAGGGCCTCAACAGCACACTCCGTCCCGATCTTCAGCCCGCCCCGGTCGCTCGCAACCGCCCTGCGGCAAGCAGCGTCCCTGGTCGACCCGCTACTTCCCCCCCGCCTTGGCGTAGCGCTCCGACGCCGCGCCCCAGTTCACGACGTTCCACCACGCCGAGAGGTAGTCCGCGCGCCGGTTCTGGTACTTGAGGTAGTACGCGTGCTCCCACACGTCGCAGCCGAGGATGGGAGTGCCCTCGCATCCCGCGATCGATCGGCCCATCAGCGGGTTGTCCTGGTTCGGCGTGCTCACGACCTCCAGCTTCCCGGCGTTGAGCACCAGCCACGCCCAGCCCGAGCCGAAGCGCCCGAGCCCGGCGCCCTGGAACTTCTCCTTGAAGCTCTCGAAGGAGCCGAACGCGGTGTTGATGGCGTTGGCGAGCGCTCCCGTCGGCGCCCCGCCGCCGCCCTTCCCCGCCGGGGCCATGAGCGCCCAGAACATGGAGTGGTTGACGTGCCCGCCCAGGTTGTTGCGCACGGCCCCGCGCTTGTCCTCGGGCACCTCGGCGAGCTTCCTGATCACGTCGGCGGGATCCTGCGCGGCGAACGCATTCCCTTCAAGGGCCTTGTTGGCGTTGTCCACATACGCCTTGTGGTGCTTGCCGTGGTGGATCTGCATGGTCGCCGCGTCGATGTGCGGCTCCAGGGCCTCGGGGGCGTAGGGCAGTTGGGGGAGAGTGAATGGCATGGATCGCTCCTTTCGTGGACCCTGTGGGATTGTGGATCGTCCGTGGACAACCGCCCCGACTCCGGTAGCCATACATATACCAAACGCATCGGTCCGTCCCGCCGGGGCGGGCGTCGGATCGGGGAGGACTCCGCGGGCCCGGTGAGCCTAACTTCTTCCCCCGCCGGGGTCAACGGATCCCCCGCGAAGATGGGGATTTGTGCGGGTTGTTGGTTCTGGGACGCCCTCAGATTGTGGGGAACCCCGTCTTTCGGCGGTGCGGGGGCCGGTGGCGGTTGTGTTGCCGATGGGGGCGCGGTAGACTGGAGGCCGTCCGGGAGGGGAAACAAATCGGCCGCCGAGCCGTAAGAGGAGACGTGGAAGGGCCAGGACGGCTGGCGGGTATCCGGACCCGTCGTTCACGGTCTGTTCGCGAGCCAGGGGCACGGAGTGCCCGGTGAGCGGTGGGCCGCCGGCTTGGGCCCGCGGGAGGCTCGGCGACCTTCGGAGTGAGGGAGTCGAGGGGTGGGGTGTCCGGCTTGCCGGGAACGGCGAGTTCGGGGAATTGCTGGCTGCGATCGGCGGGACAAGGGAGCCCGGCGTCGCGGGAAGCGCAACGGGCGGGCCGGGTGGGCCCGCCCGAAATCGGACGGCTCCAGGACGAGCCGGGAAACGGTCATGTCAGCAGTGCTTTCGAAGAAACCACTGAGTCCGCTGGAGCAGGCCCGCCGCCGTCATCAGACGGGCGTGAGCGGAGCGCCCGCGGTGGCGCCCGTGACGCGGGACAAGGCGGCGACGGCGCCGTCGAAGCCCGCGGTGACGCGTCGGCTGAGCCAGGAGGACGAGCGTCTCCTGAACCAGATCCTGTCGTACGAGCAGGACTTCATCGACAGCCCGGCGTTCTACGAGAAGGACGCGGAGGTGAAGATCTACGACGAGGCGCCGCCGATCCCGCTGCCGGACACGAGCTGGTACCACCCGGTGATGGACGACCTGTCGAGCGCGCGGACGCGGACGGTGAAGAGCGCGCAGCAGGTGATCCTGACGGGGGCGCAGGAGAAGGTGCTGTTCCACAAGTTCAACTACGCGCGGTACCGCGTGTGGAAGCTGCAGCAGGAGGTGTGGGGGGCGCCGAGCCGCAAGCCCGAGGAGCCCCAGGCCGCCGAGATCCTGCGCTGGTACCGCGTGGCGGACCAGGTGCGGGAGCAGATCGCGGAGACGAACCTGGCGCTGGTGCTGGCGATGGCCAAGCGCACGCGGATGAGCGAGGTGGACTTTGCCGACCTGGTGAGCGAGGGGAACATGGCCCTGCTCCGGGCGGTCGACAAGTTCGACGCGGGCCGCGGGTACAAGTTCAGCACGTACGCCTGCCGGGCGATCCTCAAGGCCTTCAGCCGCCAGGGGATGAAGCTGAGCAAGTACCGGCAGCGGTTCCCCACGGACTTTGACCCCAAGCTGGAGCGTTCCAACTTCCTGGAGACCAAGCGGGCCGGGTTCGAGAAGGACGCGGCGGACGAGGTCAAGCGGATCGTGCTCGAGAACCGGGCCGACCTGTCGGATGTCGAGCGGACGGTGATCGAGCACCGCTTCGGGCTGGAGGCGGGCGAGATCGAGAAGCCCATGACGCTCGAGCAGGTGGGGCAGATCATCGGGGTGACCAAGGAGCGGGTGCGTCAGATCCAGAACAAGGCGATGGAGAAGATCCGCACGGTTCTGGAGCAGCAGTTCCTGGGCACGCGGAACGAGCAGGAAGGGGCCGAGGGCCAACCCGGCGAGGGCGGGAACACCTCCGACCCGCTGTCCATGCTCGGGCAGCCGCCGACGGTTGAGACCAAGCCGCCCCAGCGCGACGTGACGGTCAACTGAGGACGGCATGGATTGCGAGTGAGCGCCGGCCGGGCCCGCGCCCGGCGCAGAGGCACGCTACGGCACGGGCGGGACCAGGGCGTCGAGTTCCTGCGCCCACCGCGCGACCTCTTCGTCGGCCTTCCAGCGCTCTGCCACCGCCAGTTGCCGGAACTTCGCCAGCGCCGCCCGGGCCTCGGCCTCGTGCCCGAGCCTCCAGTGCGCCATGGCGATGAAGGCGATGTCGCTGGGCTGGGGGCCGTCCTCGCCCTTGGCGTTGATGGCGTCGGAGCGCGTGAGGGTGTCGAGGGCTTCCCTGAACTCGCCGGCGCGGTAGAGGGCCACGCCCAGCGTGTTGATGTAGAAGCCCTCCTCGGGGGCGAGTTCGACCGCCCGGCGCGCGTCCGCCACGGCCCTGGCCGCGGCCTCGGGCGTCACCGGCGCAAAGCGCACGGCGTACCACGCCGCGGTATTGAGCGTCTCGGCCTCAGCGGCGCGGGCTTCGGCGGCGCCACTTTGCTCGTCGATCACCGTGAACAACGCCGCCTGCGCAGCGGTGCATTCCGCTGGTGAGAGCGAAGCGTCGGAGGCGAACGCGGCGGCCAGGCCTTCGGGTGACGCTCCGCCTCTCAGACGGGCCTGAACGATCGGCCCCATCTTGGCCGCCGCGGCCCGGGCACGGTCGGTGGCCGGGAACCGCTCGCGGTAGGGCACGCTCTCCCACACCCGCGCGGTCTTGTCCCACGACGCGGTCACGATCCGCGTGCCGTCCGGGCTGAACGCGGCGGAGGTCACGTCCTCCGCGTGCCCCTTGAGCTCGGCGAGGCTCGCGCCGGTGGTCGCGTCCCACACCCGCGCAGTCTGGTCGCCCGACGCGGTCACGATCCGCGTGCCGTCCGGGCTGAACGCGGCGGAGGTCACGTCCTCCGTGTGCCCCCTGAGCTCGGCGAGGCTCGCACCGGTCGCCGCGTCCCAGACCCGCGCGGTGTCGTCCCCCGACGCGGTCACGATCCGCGTGCCGTCCGGGCTGAACGCGGCGGAGGTCACCCACTCCGTGTGCCCTTTGAGCTCTGCGAGGCTCGCGCCGGTCGCCGCGTCCCACACCCGCGCGGTCTGGTCGCCCGAAGCGGTCACGATCCGCGTGCCGTCCGGGCTGAACGCGGCGGAGGTCAACCCCCTCGTGTGCCCCTTGAGCTCGGCGAGGCTCGCACCGGGGGTCGCGTCCCACACCCGCGCGGTGTCGTCCCCCCATGCCGTCACGATCCGCGTCCCGTCCGGGCTGAACGCGGCGGAGGTCATGTCCGCCGTGTGCCCCTTGAGTTCGGCGAGGCTCTTGCCGGTCGCCGCATCCCACACCCGGGCGGTGTCGTCACTCGACGCGGTCACGATCCGCGTGCCGTCGGGGCTGAACGCGGCGGAGGTCACGTACTTCGTGTGCCCCTTGAGTTCGGCGAGGCTCGCGCCGCTGGTCGCGTCCCACACCCGCGCGGTGTCGTCCCCCCACGCCGTCACGATCCGCGACCCGTCCGGGCTGAACGCGGCGGAGGTCACGTATTCCGTGTGCCCCTTGAGCTCGGCGAGGCTCGCGCCGCTGGTCGCGTCCCACACCCGCGCGGTGT